>NZ_CP020472.1:1350000-2002500 GCF_002075795.1 Shewanella japonica | reverse complement strand
AAAAAAGCAGCTAGCTTCACTAATGACTCGAATGCAATAGCGACCATCATTCCAGGGTTATGCTCTGTTGCATCAAGCTTTCGTGTACCAAATAAGATAGCAAAGATTGCTAAAATAAATGTCATGACCATGGGGACGCTGACATCATTTAATGGCATGTTTTCAGGCTGAAATAAATTCAAGCTAAAGACCATCGCTTTTAACTGCAAAGCGATATAAGGCATGATCCCAAATAAAGCAATAAGTGTCACAATTGCAGCAAGGGTTTGAGATTTTCCATAGCGAGCGGCAATAAAATCTGCAACAGAGGTGATATTTTGCGCTTTTGATATGGCTACTATCTTACGAAGCATGCCAAAGCCTAAAGTAAAAACCAAAATAGGCCCTAAATAAATCGGTAAAAAAGACCACAAATCATTAGCAGACTGCCCCACCGTGCCTAAAAAGCTCCACGACGAACAGTAAACCGCTAGACTTAAGCCGTATATCCACACTTGCACCTTTTTGGTGATTTTACTAAACCAGCGTTCAGCTCCCCACGCTAAGATAAACAGCAAGGAAACATAGCAAATTGCAATTACAGCAACGACTAAGGTCAAATTCATAGCATTCTCTTTAATTATTTTTATGCTTAATATTTGTGCAATAAAACCGTTTCACGAATACGTCATGCTAACATGCGCAACAGGTTAAATATTAAGGATATTTTAAAACTAGACCAAGGTCTAATAGTGTTAACCTCACCTTGCAGACAATACTCTCGTAACGCTAATTTTGACAAAGGGAAGCCCTATGAGCTCGCAGTCTCTCTATAAAGTACCAGCAGATTTCGCCAACAATGCACTGGTAGATAACGATAAATATAAAAAAATGTACCAAGAATCAGTGGTAAATCCAGAAGGGTTTTGGAGAGAACATGGTAAGCGTATCGATTGGATTAAGCCTTACACCAAAATCAAAAAGACCTCTTTTGATGATCATAACCTGTCTATCAATTGGTTTTATGATGGCACATTAAACGCCTCTGCAAACTGTTTAGATCGCCACCTTGAAAAAAATGGCGATAGAGTTGCCATTATCTGGGAAGGCGATGATGCAAATGAGCAGCGTAAAATTACTTACCGTGAGTTACATACTGATGTGTGTAAATTTGCCAATGCACTTCGCAGCCAAGGCGTTTGTAAAGGCGATGTCGTCACGATTTATATGCCAATGGTGCCTGAAGCTGCTGTAGCCATGTTAGCTTGTGCTCGCATTGGTGCTATTCACTCAGTGGTATTTGGAGGTTTCTCTCCAGACTCCATTGCATCTCGTGTTATTGATGGCAAATCAAAAGTATTGATTACTGCCGACGAAGGTATTCGTGGTGGTCGTAAAATTCCTCTTAAACGTAGTATTGATGACGCACTGAATAATCCAGATGTTGATTGCGTCGAAAAAGTTATCGTACTCAACCGCACAGGCGGAGATATCGATTGGGTTGAAGGTCGTGATATTTGGTGGAGCGATGTAATGGCAACAGCTTCAGAGCATTGCCAAGCCGAAGAAATGGGCGCTGAAGACCCGCTTTTCCTGCTTTATACGTCAGGCTCAACTGGTAACCCTAAAGGTGTGCTGCACACAACCGGTGGTTACATGGTTTATGCATCAATGACACACGAATATGTATTTGATTACAAAGAAGGCGAGGTTTATTGGTGTACTGCCGATGTCGGTTGGATTACTGGCCATTCCTATATGGTCTATGGCCCACTGGCTAATGGTGCAACGATTCTTATTCATGAAGGTGTACCTAATTCTCCAGGTCCATCACGTTTAGGTGAAATGATTGATCGTCATAAAGTGAATATTCTTTATACCGCACCGACATTAATCCGTGCACTGATGGCTGAAGGCAAAGAGCAATTTGACGGCTTTGATGGCAGTTCGCTTCGTGTAATGGGCTCAGTAGGTGAACCTATCAACCCTGAAGCTTGGCGCTGGTATCACGAAGTCATTGGCCATGAGTCTTGCCCAATTGTTGATACATGGTGGCAGACAGAAACTGGCGGTATCTTAATTAGCCCACTTCCTGGAGCAACCGATGCTAAACCAGGCTCTGCGACTCGCCCATTCTTTGGTGTGCAGCCAGCCCTAGTTGATAACATGGGTAATATTTTAGATGGTGCAGTTGAAGGTAATTTGGTCATTCTCGATTCTTGGCCAGGCCAAATGCGCACGGTTTATGGCGATCATGACCGTTTTGCATTAACGTATTTTAAAACTTTCCGAGGCATGTACTTTACTGGTGATGGTGCCCGTCGTGACGAAGACGGTTATTACTGGATCACGGGTCGTGTGGATGACGTTATTAACGTATCCGGTCATCGTTTAGGTACCGCCGAAGTTGAAAGTGCCCTTGTTTCACATGAGCTAGTTGCTGAGGCCGCAGTAGTTGGTTACCCCCATGACATCAAAGGTCAAGGTATCTACGCTTATGTGACCTTAACTAAAGGTATTGAAGAAACGGAAGAACTTCGTCAAAACTTACGACAATGGGTTCGTAAAGAAATCGGCGCGTTAGCGACCCCAGATTTGATTCAATGGGCTGGTGGTTTACCTAAGACTCGCTCTGGCAAGATCATGCGCCGTTTCTTGCGTAAGATTGCAGCAAACGAGGTAACAAACTTAGGTGATTCTTCAACACTTGCAGATCCTGCGGTAATCGATACCTTGATAGAATCACGCTTAAACAAAGCGGAATAATATCCTAATCAATTAACTGTCCTACCCACCTTGAGAAATCCTAACCAGATTCTCGTTGCCCCCTCAATTGAGGGGGCTTTTTATATCAATTTTTTATACAGCCTAAATTAAGGGCTTTATTTCATGCTAGAGTAACCATTTATATCACTAGCAATATCACTAGCAATATCACTAGCAATGTATGCTCCGTGAATGCGATGAATTTGATTATTACTTTGAACATTATTTAATAACGATAAAAACCTATGACATCCGTAATATCCCTTCGTGATTACCAACA
The DNA here is from genome assembly GCF_002075795.1 of Shewanella japonica. NCBI lineage: Bacteria > Pseudomonadati > Pseudomonadota > Gammaproteobacteria > Alteromonadales > Shewanellaceae > Shewanella > Shewanella japonica. The sequence continues at coordinate 1,999,475 of NZ_CP020472.1, read as the reverse complement.
AGATTCTGTTGATGCCGCTATAAAACACTTTAAGCAAAGTAATGACTCCGCTGTATTAGTATTACCAACAGGTGCTGGTAAAAGTATCGTGATAGCAGAACTTGCAAGAATAGCTAGAGGCAATGTTTTGATATTGACTCACGTTAAAGAGCTAGTCGCTCAAAATGCAGAAAAAGTGGGATTACTGACTCAAGATGCCAGTATCTATTCAGCTGGATTAAACCAAAAGAAAGCGGTAGGTAAAACGGTTGTGGCTAGCGTTCAATCAGCTGCTAGGGCACCTGAAAAATTTAACCAAACTTTCTCTTTGGTTATTATTGATGAATGTCACCGTGTTAGTAACGATGAAAATAGTCAGTATTGGCAGTTATTGAATCATCTGAAAAAAAATAATCAGCAACTAAAATTACTCGGGTTAACGGCAACACCATACAGATTAGGACTAGGCTGGATATTTCGCCATCATTATCACGGTAAAGTCGGCAACACAGAAAAACCTATTTTTGAACAATGTATTTTTGAATTGCCCATGCGGCCACTTATTAAACACGGGTATTTAACAGCACCTAAGATATTCGATGGCTTAAGCGCACAATATGATTTTAGCCAGGTAACCCCTTCAGAGACGGGCGAATATCCACAAAAAGAAGTCGATGATTTATTAGATCATCAAGGCCGAGCTACCACAGCAATTATTAAACAGGTTGTGCAACTAGCAGAACACCGTAAAGGCGTGCTCATATTTGCGGCAACAGTGCGTCATGCAAAAGAAATAATGAAGTTACTCGATGATAGTGCAGCTTTAATTACCGCTGACACCCCTCATACAGTGCGTGATGATATTATTTCTCGGTTTAAGCAGCAAAGTCTTAAATACATTGTCAACGTAGCGGTACTTACTACAGGCTTTGATGCTCCCCATGTAGATTTAATTGCTATCTTAAGGCCTACGGCCTCTGTGAGCTTATTTCAGCAAATGATTGGCAGAGGCTTACGCTTAGCAAAAGACAAAGAGGATTGCCTAGTCATTGATTATGCAGCTAATGGATATGATCTTTATTTTCCTGAAGTTGGCCAAGTCAAACCCAACAGTAAATCTGTCCCAGTACAAGTACACTGCCCCGTTTGCCAGTTTGCTAATACTTTTTGGGGTATTGTCGATTCTGACGGTGATATTGTTGAACACTTCGGACGACGCTGCCAAGGATTAGTCGATACTAAACAGGATACACAACAGCAATGTTATTTCAGGTTTCGCTCTAAATCCTGCCCTGATTGTGGCGCTGAAAATGATATTGCAGCGCGCATTTGCCAAACATGCCAGTCAACTCTCATTGATCCAGATAAACGATTAAAACAAGTTTTATCCTCTCAACATCATCATTTATTCAAATGCCAAGAGATGCATCTCATCGAAGATGATAAAAAGCTGATAGTGAAATATTTCGATATTGACGCTAATGAATTTAAAGAAAGCTTTAGAATGGAAACACCTGCTCAGCGGCGCGCCTTATATGCAATTTTTATTGCTCCACACTCGCGCACGCCTGGGATGAAACATCCACAATTCTCATCACCCCAACAAGTTCTTGAACACCAGAAACATTTTAAAACGCCTGATTTGCTGTTACTAAAAAAACAAAAGCATAAGTGGGAATTAGTGGAAAAGTTTTTTGATTATAAAGGACGATTTAAAACCATTAATGAAAACAGTTTTGTTTGAATTGAATGAAATTATCAATTCGATAAAACTTATGGTATAAATCGTCAAATCAAAAAAAGGAGTCACTATGTTTGTTGTAATTTTTGGCCGTCCAGGCTGCCCTTATTGTGTTCGTGCTGTTGAACTATCAGAAAAATTAACTGAACAGCGTGACGGATTTAAGTTCAAGTATGTCGACATTCACGCTGAAGGCATTTCAAAAGCTGATTTAGAGAAAACGGTTGGCAAGCCTGTTGAAACAGTGCCACAAATCTTTGTCGATGAAGTGCATGTTGGTGGTTACACTGAATTTGAACAGTACGTACGTTCAAACAACTTATTGGGCTAATTAGATTAAAAAATCAATTATGCACAAATGAAAAAAGGGTTAATTCAATGAATTAACCCTTTTTTGATGTCGTAATGCTACCTTAGAAAATTATTAGCTTTTAAAGCACGTATTTAGCAGAGAACAAAATACGGCTTAGGTCACCATCACTTCCATTTTCACGTTCGTTTTTCGCGTACATATATTCAACACCAAAGGTCAAAGGCTTGGTTGGTGAATACAATAAGTTAATATAACTTGAGTAAGACTCAGCATTTACTAAGCTACTCGATAGCATAGTATCGTTATCAGCTTTAAATGCTGACACAGTGACACTCGTACGCCACTTGTCATTCCACCAATGGCGGTAAGCGGCATAGCCACCGTAAGAGCTTATCGCTTGTATTTCACCGTTAGCATCAAGATTACCAGCATTGGCATAATTCAACGCCATATAACGCCCTAGGCCTTCACCGTAGGTTGCTGAGAATTTAAAGTCATCGTTTCCGACCGGGATAATACCGGCAATACTCGCACCGTAACCCATTTCAGTTGAATCTACCGCCTGCCCATCAACATTTTCTTCAACATTCAATTGACGTAAAATACCAGCCACAGAAATAGCAGTCCCGCCTTCTGTCTTAAAGTTATAACGAGCAACGACATCTGGCACAATGCCACTACCACTGGTGAGTCGTGTTGCCGTAGCATATTTATTTACAGTCGTTTCAGGGTTTTCGACTGCTATTTGAAATCCACCATTGGTATAGCGAATCATCGCTTGTCTAACAAAAGGTGTACCTTCGGCAGCACCAACAAAATCTAAGTTTTCAGGCAATGCGCCAGGATTTTGGAACGTTGTCCATGTTTGACCGACTGTCCAGTTATCATAACTAATAAAAGCTTGTCGGATACGTGGTGAATAACTGTTAGATACACGTTCATTACCGTCAGTATGAGTCATGAAATCTAATTCAATAAAACCTGTTAACTTATGACCATCAAAATCTGAAACCGTTTTAAAATTAAAACGAGTCTCTCGCGCCTGAAAATCGACAACTTGTTTACCATTACCCTCTTCGCCATAAATAGTACCAGGCACATAAAATTGACGAGATAAACTTCCTGAATCGGGTGCGCCATTACCATAGTCACTGAACATCACATCAGCTTTTACGTAGCCCCCAAACTGCATATCAGTATCTGCATAACTAACATTACTTAATGCCAGCATTGAACAACCGATTAATAAACCATATTTTGCTTGTTTCATCATGCTCTCCCTGTTCTTATCATCTAAAGCAATATGACCCACTTAACAAATAAGCAACATTAGCAATAGGTCTATTAGACAAAAGTAGATGAGAGAAAGCTAAAATGATTAGCAGGTTTGCAATTAAATGGTATATAACATTAGCAATTTGAATACGTTAAGACTGCCCAGTAAAATTAATAGCTAAGCAGTATTCTTGTGAACAAAAGAATACTTATTCATGAGGCGATAAAGTTGACAAAAAGTACAACATCAACATACAAGAGTTGAGTTTATAGTAAGGCTGAATAAATTAAAAAAGCTTGAATATGAATAGATTAAAAACGGTAGGACAATAGAAGAACTGAATTAAAGCCGAACAGGCAATCTCACTTTCAGAAAAGTGGTGGGTCGTGAAGGATTCGAACCTTCGACCAATTGGTTAAAAGCCAACTGCTCTACCAACTGAGCTAACGACCCATCTAGTTTTACGTAACGATTCATTACGTCTGAATTAAAGCCTAACTGGCAATCTCACTTTCAGAAAAGTGGTGGGTCGTGAAGGATTCGAACCTTCGACCAATTGGTTAAAAGCCAACTGCTCTACCAACTGAGCTAACGACCCATCTGTATTTCATTAAAACCTATGTTTTAATTGGAGAGAAAGCCAACTACCTAATTAAACTAAACAACTGAGCTAACGACCCATCTAGGTTTTGCTTCTAAATCTATGCCTAACTGGCAACACTTTCAGAAAAGTGGTGGGTCGTGAAGGATTCGAACCTTCGACCAATTGGTTAAAAGCCAACTGCTCTACCAACTGAGCTAACGACCCATCTGTATTTCATTAAAACCTATGTTTTAATTGGAGAGAAAGCCAACTGCCTAATCTTGTTAACAAGAGGACAAACAACTGAGCTAACGACCCATCTAGGTTTTGCTTCTAAATCTATGCCTAACTGGCAACACTTTCAGAAAAGTGGTGGGTCGTGAAGGATTCGAACCTTCGACCAATTGGTTAAAAGCCAACTGCTCTACCAACTGAGCTAACGACCCATCTGTATTTCATTAAAACCTATGTTTTAATTGGAAAGAAAGCCAACTGCCTAATTAAACTAAACAACTGAGCTAACGACCCATCTAGTTTTACGTAACGATTCATTACGTCTAAATTTATGCCTAACTGGCAACACCTTTAGAAAAGTGGTGGGTCGTGAAGGATTCGAACCTTCGACCAATTGGTTAAAAGCCAACTGCTCTACCAACTGAGCTAACGACCCATCTGTATTTCATTAAAACCTATGTTTTAATCGGAGAGAAAGCCAACTGCCTAATTAAACTAAACAACTGAGCTAACAACCTATCTATTTACGTAACGATTCATTACGTCTAAATTTATGCCTAACTGGCAACACTTTTAGAAAAGTGGTGGGTCGTGAAGGATTCGAACCTTCGACCAATTGGTTAAAAGCCAACTGCTCTACCAACTGAGCTAACGACCCATTTCTGCTTCTTAGATTAAGTGAAGACTATAAATAGAGTTCAATCAATCTGTCATCTAACTAAGTTAATCTAACCTGTTTAATGACCTCAGAACGTCGCTCCGTTCTGAGGGCGCCTATAATACCTTTTTCATCTTCGCATGCAAGTGCAATTTATGGTTTTTTTGCCGTTTGCACTAAAAATAAACTAAGAGGCTGTTTTTTAGTTAAATTAGGCTTACAAAGCCGACAATTGTTGTTGAGCAAGTCTTGCAGAGGCACTATTAGCGTATTCTTTTAACACTCGGTTATAGAATGTCTTCGCTGTCGCACTGTCACCTTCTTTTTCAGCGATCATGCCTAACTTAACTAAACTATCACCACGTTTATTAGAGTTAGGATATTTATTGACCACGGTATTAAATGCAACTTTAGCTTCAGCAAAAGTACCTTTATTGAATAACAACTGGCCTAACCAATAGTTGGCATTGGCAGCATATGTGGAATCTGGGTATTGTTTAATGAAGTCACTAAAGGCCGGAATGGCTTCATCGTACTTACGCTCTTTCAATACAAGGTTCACGGCTTGCTCATAGCTTGCAGTTTCCCCTAGAGTAGACTGAGTGCCTGCAGATGTAGCTGTATCAGCGACAGAGACAGTGGTCGACGCCGCACTCGCTGATAAATTAGCAATTTCTTCATAAAGCTGGCGTTGGCGCTGCAACATTTGACTAATTTGATAATCTTGCTGTTCAGTAATACCACGTAACTCAAGAACTTCACGTTGTAATGCATCTAAACGTTGTTGCGCTTCAAATTCAGATTGTTGTTTTGCTTTAATAATACGTTCTAAACGAGATAGTCGATCATCATTTGACCCGCCTGCAATATCTTGAACAGGTGCAGGGGCAGCGTTAGCACCTGCAGCTACAAACATCGCAGCAACTAAAACAGCATGTTTCATCAATAAACTCCTAAACTGGCCGGCATAGCCGGCCTTCCGTTATCGCTTTTACTCTTCGCGATTAATAAACTAAAACACCGCGGCGGTTTTTTGCAAAACCACTTTCACTGCGTGAAAAATCTAATGGCTTTTCTTCACCATAACTAACAACACTCATTTGGCTAGCTTGAACACCCATACCTTGTAAGTATTTAGCAATAGCTTTAGCACGACGTTCACCTAACGCAATATTGTATTCAGGAGTGCCACGCTCATCAGCATGACCTTCAATTAATACACGTACATTTGGGTGCTCAACTAAATAGTTTCCGTGAGCTTGAATAATTGCAGCATTTTCACTTTGTACTTCACTACGGTCAAAATCAAAATAAATAATATTTTGAGCACGTAATTCTTCTTGCTCAATACGTTGCTGCTCTTCTGGAGTTAAGATTGGCGCTGCGCCACCAGTTTCAACACCACCAGAACCATATTCACCGCCAGTGGTTGTAGTAGTAGAACCACTAGTTGAACCACTTGCGTCAGTTTCAGATTCTGAAGTTGTGCTACATGCACCTAATGCCATTACAGGTACAACAACTAACATAGCTTTAAACAACTTATTCAGATTCATGGGTAATCCTTAATTAAAATTTATAGAAATGGAGACCAGGCTGGCGATTTCACTTCACCTTGGCCTGCTGGTAGTCTTGCTTTAAAACGTCCATCCATAGATACCGCTGCTAATACTTGCTTACCGCGATAGGTTGTACCATAGATAACCATGGTTCCATTAGGTGCAATACTTGGTGACTCATCAAGTTGAGTTGAAGTAAGCACTTGCATAAAGCGAGTTTGAAGATCCATTCTCGCAATATTAAATTTACCATTAGTACGATTTACAAAAATCATACTACGTCCATCAGGAGTGATAGTACCGCCTAGGTTCCACTCACCTTCAAACGTCACACGTGAGATTTTTCCAGTACTCAATTTAACTTGATAAATTTGAGGTCTGCCGCCACGTTCTGAAGTAAAAATCAATGACTCTCCATCAGGCATCCAAGATGCTTCTGTATCAATAGCGTAGTGATTTGTCACACGTTTAAGTGCCTTTGTCGCTATATCAATCACGTAAATTTCAGGTTGTCCATCTTTTGATAATGTAACAGCTAACTTTTTACCATCAGGCGAAAAGCTTGGTGCACCATTAATACCTTTATGGGAGCTCACCTTAATACGTTCTTGAGTATAGATATCTTGAACAAATATTTCTGCTTTACGATTCTCAAAACTCACATAAGCGAGACGACGTCCGTCAGGAGACCAAGTCGGTGACATTAACGGTTCAGGCGAACGCAATAACATTTGCTCGTTATATCCGTCATAATCAGCGATCATCAAGTGATACGGTGATTTCTCCCCCTGTTTCACAACCACATAAGCAATACGACTTAAGAAGGCACCACGTATTCCAGTTAGCTTTTCATACACGATGTCACTGATGCGATGACCATACTGTCTAAATTGCGACTCACTTATTACCGTTTCACGGCTTTCCAATAATAAGTCACTTGCAGGTACTGGACCTTTGTCAGACTGCAACTGCGCTTTGACTAAGTCGAGTAAGTCAAAACTCACTAAGTACTGATTAGTACCATAAGGTTTAATCGAACCGACTAAGAGTGCATCTGAAGCCGTTTGCTCCCAACCTGTTGCAATGAATTCGTTAACAGTACTGATATTCGCTTGCGGTAGACTGCGAGCATCCAATGGACTAAATGTACCACTACGAGCTAAATCACTTGTAACAACATCACTAATTTGTGTTGGCGCTGGCCCTGTTCCTTGCCATACAAAAGGCATAACCGCAATGGGCCTTGCGGCATCAACACCTTCAGTAATAACAATATCTAGCGCTGCATTTGCCGTGGTACTGGTTAAAAATACAAAAACTGTTAACCATTTTGCCAAAATCTTCATGTGACTCCTTTAATTAAATTCCGGTGATACGGTTAAATTAATTTCTTTCATTTTATTGTAAACATCTTCTTCAGAAGAAACGGGTAAACGCCCCGCTTTATTAATTGCAGCTTTCGCAGCACGGCAAACGACTTGATCGCCGCTTAACGTTTGACTTGCCGTCACAAACCCATCTTTTGCGAGTCGAATAAGTACTTGGCAACTTTTACCACGCATTGACTCATCAACCACCAAATTGCGTTGAATCGTTGATTTAATCATTGCTGTATATTTATTGACTTCTGACGTAATTTGCTTTGAACGTGTTGCCGATAAAGCGACTTGCTCAGCTGCCATTGCTTCAGCCATTTCACGTTCTTGACGAGCACGTTCAGCTTCTTCAGCTTTGCGTTTCCGTTCAGCTTCTTCTTTACGTTTACGTTCTTCTTCACGCTTTTTCGCTGCCGCAGCTTCTTCAGCTTTACGTTTTTCAGCGGCTTTTTTCTCCGCAGCTTTACGCTCAGCTTCTTTTTGCTTTCTTAATTCCGCAGCTTTTTCAGCTTTCGCTTTTTCTTCAGCTTCTTTAAGTTTTGCGGCCTTAGCTGCATTATTCGCTTTTAATGTCTCTTGTTCTTTTATTCTGCGTTGGTTCTCAAGCTGCTTTATTCGCTCCTGCTCTTTTCTAACTTCTTCCTTCGCTTTGCGGGCTTGCCTATCTAACTCTTCTTGACGCTCACGCTCTTTACGTTGCGTTTCAATTCGCTGTTTTTTGAGTTTTTCAGCATGCTCATTAATACGTTGTTGATCAACGACAACAGCTTGCACAACTGGCTCAGATGATTGCGCTTGAGGCAGGTGCTTTGGCTTGTCTTCAAAGCTGATACCAAGAGCTAACGCAACAATAACACCAATATGAATGCCAGCTGAAATAGTAATAGGTAAGGTTAATTCTGATTTTACAGCCACTGAATTACTCCTTAGGTGAATCAGTCATTAGGCCAACAGCAGGTACACCTGCGCCCTGTAGACTGACCGTTAACTGAATCACATTTTCATAAGGAATTCTTCTATCAGCCTTAACAACGACTGGCCTTTCTGGCTCTAGCTGGATCATCGCACCAACTTGGATAGAGATCTCATCCAAAGACAGCGGATCATCACTTGAACCACTCCCCACATTTAAGAAATACTCACCAAATTCATCGATAGAAGCAACGATTGGTGGTTTACTTTCTGCAGGTAAAGGTTCAGCTTCGCCTTGTGGCAATTCTACTTTTACGCCTTGCGACACGATAGGCGCTGTGACCATAAAGATGATCAGCAACACCAGCATGACGTCAATATAAGGAACAACATTGATTTCGGCGACCGGACGACGGCGCTTACGTTGATACATTACACCGCTTCCTTCTCACTGTAGGCTTGGCGTTGCAATATGTTAGAGAACTCTTCCATAAAGTTTACATGCGCCATTTCTAGTTTTTCAACTTGTGTCGAAAAGCGGTTATAACCAATTACGGCAGGGATCGCTGCAAATAAACCCATTGCAGTTGCAATTAATGCTTCAGCAATACCTGGTGCGACCATAGCTAAGGTAGCGTTTTCAACTGCACCTAATGCAATAAACGAATTCATAATGCCCCATACCGTTCCAAATAAACCAATATATGGGCTAGTTGAGCCAATGGTAGCTAATAAAGGTAGATGGGTTTCTAGTCTTTCAACTTCACGAGATAAACTCACACGCATCGCTCTAGATGTGCCATCCATGACGGCTTCCGGTGACTTACTATTTGCCTGACTTAAACGAGAATACTCTTTAAATCCTGCAACGAATAACGCTTCCAGTCCCGAAACCCCTTCACTTCGCGCAGATAATTCTTTGTAGAGTTTATTTAAATCCACACCTGACCAAAATGTGTCTTCAAACTTAATTGATTTAGCACGAGCTGAGTTTAATAACTTCCTGCGCTGAATAATAACAGCCCATGATGCTATTGATAGACAAAGTAAGGTCAGCATTACCAGTTTGACGAGGACACTTGCCTCTAAAAAAAGACCTATAAAAGAAATTTCAGCTTGCACGATTAAACTCCTGCACAATATTTAATGGGATAGCTCTTGGGCGCATACGAGATAGCGCGATACAAGCAACAATAATGGTTCCTTCACAATAACAGTCACCGTTATCGTCAAGCAAACGCTGCTTAAATACCAAAGAGGCTTTTTTTAATTCTATGACCTTTGATTCAACAAATAAGTTCTGTTCAAACCTAGCTGCAATTCGAAAATCTAACTCAGCATGCTTAACCACAAAAGCAATATCATCAGCTAAAAGTGTGCTTTGTACTACTCCCATCGATTTAAGCCATTCAGTTCTTGCTCGTTCAAAGAAATTTAAATAATTTGAATGATACACAACGCCACCGGCATCCGTGTCTTCATAATAAATTGAAATTGGCCATGTAAACATAATTAGCGATTGTGAATTTTGCGTAATAAAAGATGGCTTACTATACCGAGTACCACCACGCTTGTGAATAAAAGGACACGGCTATAAAAGGTTTATTTTAAAGAGCGATGATTAATTTGCCATTAAACTTAGGGCTTTTGCAGCGATATGCCTAATAAATGAAGAATGTTTAATGTTAGCTATTGATTCATTTACAAACATTTAACTTTTAAGCGTCCCTCATTCGAGTTAACCATTGAAGGAGGTTCATTACATAAAGGGGATGTTTAACAAAGTAAACTAGAGAACAAACATAAACGTTTTCCAGTGTGTTTATTAGTCTAATTTATAAGTCACTCATATAAAATCGTTAAGTCACAGTAGACAGCAAGAATGATTAATTTTCATTTTTAGAAAAAGTCTTGAGTAATGAGTAATGAGTAATGAGTAATGAGAGTTTATCGATAGTGATGCGTAAATAATTTGATGGGTAATTAGTTAAAGGAGTACTAAAAATTCTATACACACATCGGTCATTCAATCGGTTATTTCTGCGATGACTTTCCCAAAAGAGCATTTGGATAAGAATATATAGTGCTAAAAGTTACTTATGCTGTTGTTTGTGGATATAGTGATAAAGGATACAAAGTCATACAGGTGACTAATATCCGCACAAAAAGCGGGTTAATTATACAGAGCGACCTCAACTTTGTTCTCTGTATAGTAAAAAATTTTAAAAAGATTAACGAAGACATCAATTCTAGCTAGTCACTCAAGATACGATTTCCCCATCCCTTACTAAAGCACTAAAAACCCCATTAACAAGGGAATTCAGCAGTATTTCTTATTATTAATTTATTTTGTATTGTTAGTAGAATTGTAAATTTAACATTTATACATCAATTGAAATAAGCACAAAAACAATTAAATATGCATAACGAATGAATATAAACGGCCATTTTAGGTATTCTGGTTTAATTATTGTGATTAGTAAAAATTTAACGACATTGTAATGGATTAGAAATACTAATCTGAAGCTGTAATTTTTCTAGTTTGTCACCTTAGAGTAAACTCTCTAAAATTCATCTTGTTTTCAGGACATAGCTTATTTAGTTATTGAAAACCAAGAACTCCTAGTTGATGTACCCCAATACCTCAACTTATCCCTGGTTCTTATGCTTGACTTCCTTCCTTGAATTTGTGAATACAAATTGTTTGGCCCACTTATTTTAAGTGGGCTTTTTTTTACCTTAAATTTATCATCGACTTTATTCTAATAGTCTCAGTTCATTAAAATGCAACTTACTTTGTGGTGCTGCCATCATGATGTTCAATCAATGGCTTAGAAAACTAAAATGGCTTAACGCTGAGTTAAGCCTTGTAAGAGATTGGGGCTGCTAAGTAGTGATAGGCAGAAATTGAAATTTAAATGCTCTTGGAAATTTTGATCACTACGCGGCGGTTACGTGCTCTTTCTTCAACAAGATCGTTAGATGCAACATGACGACGTTCACCATGACCTGTCTTATGAATACGACTTTCTTCAATGCCACTTGCAACAAGAAGATCTGCAACTGTGTCTGCACGACGCTGTGACACCCTTTGATTCACAGAACGACCACCATAACTGTCAGTATAAGCATCAACAAACACTAACTCTACATCAGAATCATAGGATAAATACTCTTGAACACGTTTCAGCTGCTGTTTTGAAAAACGGGTTAAATTAGTTCCACCCTCTTCATAATTGAGCACGGTAAACGCTATATCATCAAAACCGTAAGGTAACAGCGTCGCTAAACAAGAACGAAACTGACGGTACTCACCACCAAAATTTGCCGAAGATAAGCCTACAGCGACTTTGTCAGATTGATTATACCAATCTGCGTAGTAAAAAGTCGGTTGCATGCCTTTACTTAATTCTGACAACATTGACCAAGCCGCTTTCTTTGGGACTTCGCCATTAAATTGTTTTTGATATTTAAGTTTAGTGATCGCTTTTTCATTTACGCCAGGACGCCACTGAGGTGCTTTACTAATTAACTCAGCATTAGTCACTTGATCGGGCTTGTTCCACATATCTAAGGTAAAATTAAGGTTTAAATCTTTACCTGCTTTGCTAGTAAAAATGGCTTTGCCATAATCAGGGATATCATGTTCTAAACGGCATTCAATTGGGCTGTTTTCACTAATGCGCCACATAGAGTTATCTAATGATGCAACATAATGCTGTAAGTCTGCTTGTGCAGAACTTACTAAACAAAAGCTTGATACTAGAATTGCCTTACGCCACATAAAAAACACCCTGTTTGCTAGTCACAATACTCTATCGGCATCGTTTTATGTTTCTTTAGCGTAGAATTTACTCATTCACACATGACACTGGCTCTCTCTTTTAGCATAATAGCCACCATATTAAAGAAAGAGGTTTTTAATGAGCGATATCTGCGACGCAAATAAATTCAAACACCGTTTTAGAGGCTACTTCCCTGTTGTTATTGATGTTGAAACAGCTGGATTTAATGCCGCCACTGATGCGTTGCTAGAAATAGCGGTTACCACCCTTAAAATGAATGATGATGGTTTTATCGAACTAGATAAAACACTTCACTTTCATATTGAACCATTTGAAGGCGCTAACCTAGAACCCGAAGCACTTGCTTTTAATGGCATTGATCCAACAAATCCATTACGTGGGGCCGTTGAAGAGAAGCAAGCTTTTCTAGAAATATTTAAGCATGTCAAAAAAGCGCAGAAAGCCGCTGATTGTCATCGCTGTATTATTGTGGCCCATAATGCTGCATTTGATATTGGCTTTGTTAATAAAGCCATAGAACGAAACGATTTAAAACGCTCACCTTTCCACCCGTTTGCGACTTTCGATACCGCCACGCTTGCTGGACTTGCAATTGGTCATACAGTGTTGGCAAAGGCCTGTAAAATGGCAGGAATTGAATTTGACAATAAAGAGGCTCATTCAGCCTTGTACGATACAGAGCGTACTGCTGAATTATTTTGCTACATCGTCAATAAATGGAAGACTTTAGGCGGCTGGCCAATGGTAAGCGAAGAGCACGAAGATGAATCAATTAAAGAAACATCAGAAAGCTGATTCATATAAATAAAAAAAGCTGCCGAGGCAGCTTTTTTATATCTAACAAACCAATATTAAAGCTTGTCAGAGTTATCTTTTAGGTAAGAAGCAACACCTTCAGTTGTTGCAGTCATGCCTTTGTCGCCTTTTTCCCAACCAGCAGGACATACTTCACCGTGCTCTTCGTGGAATTGTAATGCGTCAATCATACGTAGCATTTCATCAACATTACGACCTAGTGGTAAGTCGTTAACCACTTGGTGACGAACTTGACCTTCTTTGTCAATTAGGAATGATGCACGGAAAGCAACACCAGCTTCTGGATGCTCAACGTCATATGCTTTACAGATTTCATGCTTTACGTCAGCTACTAATGTGTAGTTAACTTCACCGATACCGCCTTTTTCAACGGCAGTTTTTCTCCAAGCGTGATGAGAGAATTGAGAATCGATTGAAACACCGATAACTTCAACACCACGTTTAGTGAACTCTTCAATGCGGTGATCAAAAGCAATCAGCTCTGAAGGACAAACAAAAGTGAAGTCTAGCGGGTAAAAGAAAACAACTGCTGGCTTACCTTTAATCGCGGTAGATAGATTGAAACTATCAACGATTTCACCAGTACCAAGAACCGCTGCGGCAGTAAAATCTGGGGCCGGACGGCCTACTAATACGCTCATTTTAAATCTCCATCTATGGATTGAAAAAAATTAACACAATACCTGTTTAAAACTGATAAGCATTATACCCAAACAAATACAATATGCGAGATAGCTCACATACGTGTTAACGATTAACACGACGAATGTAGGATAATTGCGCTATACCTTACCGCTAATTGAATAAAGACATAAGCCTTTTAAGATGAAATATGGTTTACTTGATGAAAAATACTCCATATCAATCCTTTTTTATTCCTAAAAAAAATTTCAACATCCTTACACGCCTTGTTACATCAATGATAAACCCTACTTACAAGCATTCAGTTTTCGTAAACTCAACCGAGATAAACTGGACATGAGGTTTTATACAGACAAGAATGATTGCACTATGTCTATCTAAATAAAAATTAAATAAGAAAACTTAAATATGAATGCAGTCGTAATTGCTGTCACCTTAATGCTTGCATTAAGTCTCATGCGTGTGAATGTTGTTATTGCACTAACGGTTAGCGCCTTGGTAGCGGGTTTAGTTGGTGGACTTGATATTCACCAAACAATAGGAGCCTTTAATGATGGCTTGGGAGGCGGAGCGCAAATCGCCTTGAGTTATGCTTTGCTAGGGGCTTTTGCTGCCGCGTTATCGCATTCTGGTTTAACGACCCTTATTTCGCATAATATTATTAAAAAAGTAGGTAAAGAGCCTAGCAGCACCAATACTTTGGTCGTTCGTTGGTTGTTACTTGCCTCAATTTTATTAATGGCGATTAGCTCGCAAAATATTTTGCCGATTCATATTGCCTTTATCCCGATCCTTATCCCGCCGCTACTTCATGTGCTTAGTAAACTGCAAATTGATAGACGCCTTGTCGCTTGTATTATCACATTTGGTTTAGTGACGACTTATATGATTCTACCAATTGGTTTTGGTGGCATATTTTTAAATGACATACTATTAGCCAATTTAAACAATAATGGCCTAGAAGCCGTAAAAGAACAGATCCCTGCAGCTATGCTACTACCGGCACTCGGAATGATTGCTGGTTTATTGACTGCGGTATTCATCACTTATCGAAAACCAAGAATATACGAAGCAAAAGATATTACTGTTGAGCAAGAAGACATCAGTATTAATAAGAAAACCATTTTAATATCGTTAGTAGCGATAGTTGCAACACTGGTGGTGCAACTCCAAACTGACTCAATGATTTTCGGTGCCTTAACAGGTTTTATCATTTTCCGTTTCTCTGGAATTATCAAACCTGACGTTAGACAAGACATGTTTAATCAAGGTGTGCTAATGATGGCCAACATTGGTTTTATTATGATTGCAGCTGCAGGCTTTGCTGCAGTCGTAAAATCAACGGGTGAAGTGAGCACTCTTGTTGCTTCGCTTGGTGACATTATTGGAGATAATAAAGCATTAGCTGCATTATTGATGTTAATAGTAGGCTTGTTAATTACTATGGGTATTGGTTCTTCATTCTCAACCATCCCTATCATCGCCACGATTTATGTGCCACTAGCATTAACATTTGGATTTTCTGTAGCTGCAACTATTGCACTTGTAGGCACAGCTGCCGCATTGGGCGATGCGGGCTCACCAGCTTCAGACTCTACATTAGGCCCTACCGCTGGTCTGAATGCTGATGGTCAGCACGATCATATCCGTGACAGTGTTATTCCGACGTTTATTCACTACAACATTCCCTTGATCGCCTTTGGCTGGATTGCTGCAATGGTATTGTAGTAGATAAAATATAAATACAAAAAAGGGAGCCAATGGCTCCCTTTTTACAACACATCAAATGACTCTTTGATTATTTAGTACCGAAAATCTTATCTCCAGCATCACCTAAACCAGGTAAAATGTAACCTTGTTCATTCAAACAATCATCAATAGATGCAGTAAATAACTCAATATCTGGATGCGCAGCTTCTAATGCTTTAATCCCTTCTGGCGCAGCAACCAATACAAGTGCTTTAATCGAAACACAACCACGTTTCTTAAGTAAATCGATAGTCGCAATCATCGAGCCGCCTGTTGCAAGCATCGGGTCAACAACAATCGCAACACGCTCATCTACATTACTAACAAGTTTATCAAAGTAAGGAACCGGCTCTAACGTCTCTTCATCGCGGTAAATCCCTACCACAGAGATTTTGGCACTGGGCATATGCTCTAGCACGCCGTCCATCATGCCAAGTCCAGCTCTTAGAATTGGCACAACCGTGACCTTTTTACCTTTAATTTGTTCTATCTCAACAGGGCCATTCCAACCATTAATCGTAACTGTTTCAGTTTCAAAATCCGCAGTAGCTTCGTAAGTTAATAAACTACCCACTTCCGTTGCCAGTTCACGAAAACGTTTAGTACTAATGTCAGCTTCGCGCATTAAACCCACTTTGTGACGAATTAACGGATGTTTTACTTCAACGACTTTCATTTTGCACTCCTAGTGATGAGATATTTTTTGCAAATTGTTCAAATCTTAGTTTATTTATCCTCGATATAAAACATAAAGTTTCATAATTGCAAACAATCTCACGCTAACCAACTAAAACCATTACAGAAAACTGTTTTCATAAACGTATAAATCCAAATGATGACTTTCGACGGCATTCACAAGCTGATAGAATACCGCCGCATAAAATCCCATAAAACGATGTACCCTAGAGGATCCTCCGTGAGCACTCCTACACCACTTAGTTACAAAGACGCTGGCGTTGATACCGATGCTGGTAATGCATTAGTAGACAACATTAAAACTGCGGTTAAACGCACTCATCGTCCTGAAGTCATGGGCAATTTAGGCGGTTTTGGCGCATTATGCGAACTACCGACTAAATACAAGCACCCTGTACTGGTTTCCGGCACTGATGGTGTTGGTACTAAATTACGTTTAGCTATTGATTATAAAAAGCATGACACTGTTGGTGTTGATTTAGTTGCTATGTGTGTCAATGATTTAATCGTATCTGGTGCAGAGCCTTTATTCTTCCTCGATTACTACGCTACAGGTAAGCTCGACGTTGAAACAGCGACTTCTGTTGTCAATGGTATTGCTGAAGGTTGTCATCAATCTGGTTGTGCGTTAATTGGTGGTGAAACGGCTGAAATGCCAGGCATGTACGAAGGCGAAGACTACGACTTAGCAGGTTTTTGTGTTGGTGTTGCTGAAAAAGAAGCAATCATCGATGGTACAAAAGTACAATCTGGCGATGCACTTATTGCACTAGGTTCAACAGGGCCTCATTCAAATGGCTACTCGTTAATACGTAAAGTATTAGAAGTGAGCAAAGCCGATCCGCAGCAAGATCTAGCCGGTAAGCCACTTATCGAGCACTTATTAGAACCAACTAA
Organism: Shewanella japonica; assembly: GCF_002075795.1. Classification (NCBI taxonomy): domain Bacteria; kingdom Pseudomonadati; phylum Pseudomonadota; class Gammaproteobacteria; order Alteromonadales; family Shewanellaceae; genus Shewanella; species Shewanella japonica. The sequence continues at coordinate 1,982,238 of NZ_CP020472.1, read as the reverse complement.
AATCTATGTTAAGCCATTACTGAAATTGCTTGAGCAAACTGAAGTTCATGCAATGGCACACATTACTGGTGGTGGTTTCTGGGAAAATATCCCACGCGTATTGCCAGATGACTGCAAAGCCGTCGTTAAAGGTGACTCATGGCAATGGCCTGTCGTTTTTGACTGGTTAATGGAAAACGGCAACATTGAACAATTTGAAATGTACCGTACCTTTAACTGTGGTGTGGGTATGATTATCGCTCTTCCTGCAGAAAAAGTTGAATCAGCTTTAGCGTTACTTAAAGCTGAAGGTGAAAATGCTTGGTTAATCGGTGAAATTGCTAATCGTCAAGGTGACGAAGAGCAAGTGGAGATTAATTAAATGTCTGAATGCTGTCGCGTTCTTGTTCTTATTTCAGGCAATGGAAGTAACTTACAAGCCATCATTGATGGTTGTGATGATAACGTCAATGCTGAAGTCGTCGGTGTTATTAGTAATAAAGCCGATGCTTACGGTTTAGTTCGAGCTCACCATAGTGAAATTGATACTAGTTGCGTTATAGCCCGTAAAGATGAATCGCGTCAGCAATATGACTTGCGCTTACAAACTGTTATTGAGCGTTATCAGCCTGACTTAATTGTACTTGCTGGTTTCATGCGGATCTTATCAGATGAGTTTGTTAGCCAGTATTTAGGTAAAATGATTAATACCCATCCTTCATTATTGCCTAAATATGCTGGTTTACATACGCATCAAAGAGCGATTGATGCGAAAGATACTGAGCACGGCGCGAGTGTTCACTTTGTGATACCAGAACTTGATGCTGGCCCTGTGATATTACAAGCTAAGGTACCTGTATATGATGAAGATACTGTTGAAACATTATCTAGTCGAGTACATGAACAAGAACATGCCATTTATCCGTTAGTCGTTAAATGGTTTAGCTTAAAGCGGTTAATAATGCATGATAACTGCGCTTTCCTTGATGGTGAGAAAATTGGCCTTCATGGATACGCGCCTGATTAACCCTGTATTTGCATCAAGATGCCATAAAAAAATCTCGCTATTGCGAGATTTTTTTATGGCAAATATCATTACCTCACTGGCAACTCCATTCCTGCGAACATCTCATCAATTAATTGCTGATCTCTCAATGCTACAGCTTTTTCAACAACATCTCGGGTTAAATGAGGCGCGAAGTTATACATAAAGTCATACATGTAGCTTCGTAAAAAACTCCCACGTCTAAAACCTATTTTAGTCGTACTATGGGCAAATAGGTGTCTCGCATCAATAGCAACTAAATCTTTATCTATCACGGGATCAATCGCCATAGAAGCAATCACCCCTACGCCTAAGCCAAGCCTCACATAGGTTTTTAATACATCAGCACTGGTGGCACTGAATACGACTCTTGGCTCTAGTTCAGCTCGTTTAAACGACTTTTCAATCTCAGAGGCTTTATCGAAACCAAACACATAAGTGACTAAAGGAAACTCTGCTAAATCTTCTATTGAAAGTGTTTTACGATTAGCCAAAGGATGATCACGCGTTACTACAATCGAACGATTCCAATGATAGCAAGGCAACATAACTAAATCTGAGTATAAATGCATTGCTTCGGTCGCAATGGCGAAATCCGCATCACCTCTTGCTGCCTGCTCACTGATCTGAGATGGCGTGCCTTGATGCATGTGGAGATTAACTTTTGGGTAGCGCTTAATGAAAGGTTTAATCACTTGCGGCAACGCGTAACGGGCTTGAGTATCAGTTGTCGCAATGTTGAGCTCACCTTGATTCGGTTGTGTGTACTCTTCAGAAACCTTTTTGATACTCTCGACTTTTCCTAGGATATCATTTGATATATCAATCACTAGCTGCCCAGCAGGTGTGACGTGGGTTAAATGTTTACCACTACGTCCGAATATCTGAATACCAAGTTCATCTTCTAACATACGAACTTGTTTGCTTATCCCAGGTTGCGAGGTATAAAGGTCTTCAGCTGTCGCTGATACATTTAAATTATGCTTCACCACTTCTGCGATATATCTTAATTGCTGTAACTTCATAATACGACCTTCACTCTGATCTGAGACTAAACAACATTGATACAAACCAACACACTGTTATAGCTAAATGTTATAGTCCATCTGGTTTATTAATGCAAATAGTAATAACGAGATTGAGAATTTTGCATGTTCTCAGCCTGTAATGTTACCCTTGCTCACAGAGTCGACACATCTCGCAATTATCAACAGATTGAATGACTTTTTGTACGACACAAGCGATGACATGCGCTAAGATATAATCAATTAATTAAATAAAAGTGGTAACCAGCCACTCTGCTTTCACACAATTGAACGGAAACCATATGACCTTTACTTTGGTATTGATCCTTCTAGGCGCACTATTTATCCTCATTATCGGGATTAGCGTCATTCAGCAACAAAAAGAACGCGCTGAAGCTGAACGAAGAATGGAGCTTAAACGCCAACGTGCCATTATTGATGAAACAGAAACCGTATTATCAAATACTGGGCTCGCTTCTTTTCCTAGCAGTGTAATCCTTGTTCTCTATAAACGTATTAATGAAGCCTTAGAAGTCTCGCTAACACATCTGGAAAATCAGCCGCAACAACTTGACTATCAGCGTCGTCTATCTGATATTCAAGCTCAAATAACCACATTAAGTGCTAGCCCTTCTCAAGCGCTGGCAATTGAAAATTTCCGTCTGCCTGATAATGACAAACAAATTTTAGAATTGGTGCAGATGCTGAAAAAATTAAAAGCGATTGTGAGAGCTGAAAATAACAAAGGTAAACTTGAACCTCAGGTATTTACTGATGCAGAGAACCGAATAGACAGCTATCAGCTTCGCATTAATGTCGAATCAATGCTATCAAGAGCAAGAGCTTCTAATTCGCTAAAGCAATTTGGCTCTTCAAAACAAATGGTTTCTAAAGCGCTGGCAACCCTTCAAGCGATTAAAGCCAAAACACCAAACGACCCATTCATTAGTCGTAAAGTGGATGAAGCAAAAGAGCTATTAGAAGAAATAAATTCGCAGCAAAAACAAGTCACTCCAGAAACGGTTAATACACCTAAGAATGACGAAGATGATATTGATATGTTATTCCAGCCAAAGAAAAAATGGTAAGTAGTTGGTGAGATAACAAAGCAGTTGGTGAGATAATAAATCCGCCACCCCTATTCAAAGCCTCGCCAGGGGCTTTTTTATATCTGCGTGTTATTAATGCAAACCACTAGTTTAATATAAAGTGACTTACAACATACCCTATTACCAAGTCTACCTCCCCCCCTCATTTAAAACTAACCTAGTTGACTTAAACACGATGGAATAACTGACTTTCAAGGCTTTAATATGCTCCTAAGCGGGAACAAATCTCCTTGTTCTAAGGTATTCATTTTATATTTAACCATAAGCTGTGATTGCTGCTCACATAAAAAATGGAACCCGAAGGTTCCATTTATATAAAAGCGATTGAAACAAGCTTAGCGATTAACGCCTTAGCTTAGCTATGAAGCTTTTTTCTTGACTGCTTTTTTAGCTGGCTTTTTCTTGGTAGATTCACTCACCCACTTGCCACCGATAAACTTAGATGTCCACCCAGTCGCTTTGCCATCCACTTCAGTAGCAACGTATTGCTCTTTCGTTTTGCGGCTAAACTTAACGGCAGCTTTATTACCGTCATCATCAGTGACTGGCGCATCAGCCAAAAACTGATATTTAGGCCAAAGTTGTTCACGATAGCGAACCAACTCTTCAACTAATGGCGCACGTGTTTCCCGAGATTTAGGGAAAGTACTTGCCGCAAGGAAAATACCAGCAGCACCATCACGTAAAACAAAGTGCGCATCTGATTTAGTACATTTTAAATCAGGTAAGAAGATAGGGTCTTCTTTTGGTGGCGCCGCTTCACCACTTTTCAGCAGTTTACGGGTATTCTTACACTCGGTATTTGTACAACCAAAATACTTACCAAATCGGCCGTTTTTAAGTTCCATATCATTGCCGCACTTATCGCACTCAATGATCGGCCCTTCATAGCCTTTAATTTTGAACTGTCCCGCTTCGATTTCATAACCGTCACACGTTGGGTTATTACCACAAACATGCAATTTACGGCCTTCGTCAATTAAATAGCTGTCCATCGCTGTGCCACATTTACCACAGCGATGTTTAGCGCGTAATGCATCCGTTTCAGCATCTTCATTATCGCTAACGGCTTCTTCACCAGGTGTTAAATTCATGGTGGTTTTACAGCGCTCTTTTGGCGGTAAAGCATAGCCTGAACAACCTAGGAATACACCTGTTGTACCAGTGCGAATTCCCATAGGGCGACCACAAGTTGGACACTTAATATCTTCAGCAAGTACCATCTCATTAAGGCGCATACCGCCTTCTTCAGGATCGAGTTCAGCTTGTTTAAGCTGTTTAGTTAATTCAGCATAAAACCCATCAAGCACTTTTTTCCACTCTAACTTACCTTGGGCAACATCATCGAGCGTTTGCTCCATGCTGGCGGTAAAATCAAAGTTCATGATGTCACTGAAGCTTTCGACTAAACGGTCGCTAACAATTTCACCCATTTTTTCAGCAAAGAAGCGACGGTTTTCAACTTTAACGTAACCACGATCTTGAATGGTAGAAATAATCGTCGCATAAGTCGATGGGCGACCAATGCCACGTTTTTCAAGTTCTTTTACTAATGATGCTTCACTAAAGCGTGCAGGCGGCTTTGTGAAGTGTTGTTTAGGTAATAAGTCCTTAAGATCTAATACATCCCCTTTAGCAACTACTGGTAACGTATTATCTTCTTCGTTCTTTTTACCCATTGGCGGTTGCACTTTTGTCCAACCATCAAATCTCAATGTACGACCACTGGCTTTTAACTCGTAATCACCCGCAGTGACCGTTAAACGAGTTGCATCATATTTAGCTGGAGTCATCTGACATGCTACAAATTGGCGCCAAATAAGCTCATAAAGACGCTGAGCGTCTCTTTCCATATCTGTTAAGGATGCAGACTGAACTATCACATTAGACGGTCTGATAGCCTCATGCGCCTCTTGAGCGCCTTCTTTACTACCATAACGAATAGGTTGTTCAGGTAAATACTTGTTGCCGTAATCATTGGCAATCATATCTCGTACACCATCAACCGCCTCTTTACTCAAGTTCGTTGAGTCGGTACGCATATAAGTAATATGACCAGCTTCATATAATCGCTGTGCCATCATCATGGTCTTTTTAACACCAAAACCAAGACGAGTACTCGCGGCTTGCTGTAATGTCGACGTTATATACGGCGCAGATGGTTTGCTTGACGTGGCTTTGTCATCACGACCAGTAACAACAAACTTAGCACCTTTTAGCGCATCCAAAGCAACTTGCGCTTGCGCTTCATTGATTGGACTAAAAGCGGCCGACTGGAATTTAGCCACTTGCATTTTAAGCTTCTGAGCTTGAGATGTCGCTAAATCCGCATGTACATCCCAAAACTCTTCAGGAACAAATGCTTTAATCTCGCCTTCACGTTCAACGACTAATCGAACAGCTACCGATTGAACCCGACCAGCTGACAAACCACGAGCCACTTTTTTCCAAAGTAGCGGGGAGACCATAAAGCCTACAACACGATCGAGGAAACGACGTGCTTGTTGGGCATTAACCATATTGGTGTCAAGAGCAGAAGGTTCACTGAATGCATCTTGAATCGCTGATTTAGTAATCTCGTTAAAAACAACACGTTGGTAACGAGACTCATCGCCACCAATGATTTCTTGTAAGTGCCATGCAATCGCCTCTCCCTCTCTATCCAAATCGGTTGCGAGATAGATATGGTCAGCTTTTTCTGCAAGGGCTTTTAATTCTTTAACGACTTTTTCTTTGCCAGGCAAAATTTGATATTTGGCGTCCCAGCCTTTTTCAGGGTTAATCCCCATACGAGCCACTAGCGCACGTTTATCACGTTGCTGCTTATATTTGGCTTTTTCTTCAGGCGACATTTTCCTGACTTCAGCTGGCGTTTTAGTTGCCACTTTGCTGTCAGGCGATGATGATGTAGGCAAATCACGGATGTGACCTACACTCGATTTAACGATAAATTCTTTACCAAGGTATTTATTAATAGTCTTGGCTTTGGCCGGCGATTCGACAATAACTAGCGATTTACCCATAGTTTTATTTGCGCCAAAAAGTCTCTGATAGATATAAATTGGTTCCATATATAGAGTGTTGAGACGAATGTTTCAAGTAAATAACTCTAATATGTGTCCAGCGAGCCATTTTTTAATCAATTATAAAAAAGGAGAAAAAATAATATTGCGTTAATAAAAAGTAATATTTCATTATTTAGGGTCTAGCAAGTAAAACTTGTGCATGTTTAGTCACTTTTTCATTTTTTGAGACAATTGTCACTGCTTGTTAACCCCTATTTCATCAGTATACTGGCAATATTCTTGCTGTAGCGATCAGCAAATCACGCGATAATTACAATAATAAATATTTTAAGGATAATAAATGAAGCACTACGAAGCGAACTTTGACGGACTAGTCGGACCAACGCACAACTATGCAGGTTTATCTTTTGGTAATGTAGCCTCTTATAGTAACGCAGCGCAAGCATCAGATCCTAAGGCAGCGGCAAAACAAGGCTTATTAAAAGCTAAATCGTTAGCTGATTTAGGTATGGTGCAAGGTGTTTTAGCACCTCAAGAACGTCCTGATATCTATTCGCTTCGACGCATGGGATTCTCTGGCTCTGATGCAGAAGTGCTAAATCAAGCAGCTAAGCAAGCATCTGCATTACTCAACGCATGTTGCAGTGCATCTTCTATGTGGACAGCAAACGCCGCAACTGTTTCACCTAGTGCCGATACCCGAGACGGTAAAGTGCATTTCACTCCAGCAAATCTCGTTGATAAGCTTCATCGCAGCATTGAACCTGTTACAACAGGTAATATTCTAAAAGCAACTTTTAAAGATGAACGTTTTTTTAAGCATCATCAACATTTACCTGAGCACGCAAGCTTCGGTGACGAAGGAGCTGCAAACCATACTCGTCTGTGTAATGATTACGGTCATTCAGGGGTTGAGTTATTTGTATATGGCCAAGAGTCAACCAACCCTAATGCGGTAAAACCGGTTAAATTCCCAGCAAGACAAACACTTGAAGCATCACAAGCTGTAGCTCGCCTGCATCAACTAGATGAAGAAAGTTGTGTCTTCATGCAGCAAAACCCTCACGTTATTGACCAAGGTGTTTTTCATAATGATGTGATTTCAGTAGGCAACCAAAATGTTCTTTTTTACCATGAACAAGCATTTTTAAATACTGATGTTAAGTTTGATGAAATACGTAAAAAAATGAATACTGATGTTCATTTCGTAAAAGTTTCAACTGAACAAGTATCTATAAATGATGCCGTAAAAAGTTATTTATTTAACACGCAAATTATTACCTTACCAAATGGCGAAATGGCAATTATTGCCCCAACCAATTGCCAAGAAAACCCAGCAGTATTTGCTTACCTAAATGAATTAGTTACCTTAGGTACGCCAATTAAACAAGTACAGTATTATGATGTGAAGCAAAGTATGCAAAATGGCGGCGGCCCAGCTTGTCTTCGATTACGTGTTGCAATGAGTGAGTTAGAAATTTCTGCTGTAAATCAAAACACATTAATGAACGATGCATTATTTAATAAGTTAAATAACTGGGTTGAGAAACATTATCGTGACCGTCTAGAAGTTAAAGACTTAGCTGACCCACAGCTTATTATTGAATCTCGTACCGCATTAGATGAATTAACACAGATATTAAAACTTGGCAGTGTTTATCAGTTCCAAAGATAATACATAGTTTGAATAATGACATAAAAAAATGCCGCTCAATGAGCGGCATTTTTGCAGTTAGATAAAATAGTTATCCATTATCTAAGACATTGACCGTATATGTCACCGCGTCACCAAACAAAGTTTGGACAGTTATAGAAAGCAAACCTTCCGTTTTTTGGTTGGCGCTACTTTCTCTACTAACAGTAAATGCATAGAGCAGAGGTTTGTTAGAAGTATTGTTACCTATTGTATACTCCGTTGTAGCTTCAGCTAGGTCACCATTTCCTGACTGAGCAGTAATTGTCGTTCCGTTTGCCAATGTGTTGTTATTAATATCTGAAACAAAAAGATAAATTGTTTTAGAGGATAAACCAACATCTTCTTGAGGACCATTTGGATCAGATGGGTCAACAGGAACAAATACAGATCTTAAATCAATAGCTGTTACAGGTGTAATAGCTCCAGCATCATCAATATCAACTAACCTTCCGAAAGGAACCGAGCCAGACATCACAATTGGGATATTCCTAAACACATTTAGTTGGGCTTGAGTATTATTGATACCAGTTTGAGTACAACTTGCTTCAGAGCCTGTTGCACATAGCAAACCTGTGTAAAAACCATCTGCGGTATCAAAGGTTCCATTACTGTTGTAGTCAACATATTCTTCATTTACAGCACCGTCAGGAAGTGGGCTAACTATAGTGTCACGGTAATTACCATCCTCATTATGATCAAAGAAAGCTTCAGATAGATCTATCCATTGCTCCCCCGTATCAAATAAACCATTGCCATTTAAATCAACAAAGCTTTCCTCACCAATTGCATAGGCAGTTATTGTTGAGCGACCAGGACGTGGCTCAGCAATCACCGAGTTTGTTCCATCGGTGTAACCCGCCATTGTTGCACCTGTACAAGGAGGTAAAACGGAGCCATTGAAACCGCCATTAGGGCAGGTCACAGTTGTACCATCAAAAGGTCTTGGATTTGAACTAGTCCATATAACTGAACAGGTACCAGTATTAGAAACGGTAGTACAACTACCATCTAAATCACCTTGACCGATATTCCCACCTTCAGTGACGAAGTGAACCACGGTACCTGCCGGAACAGGATTATTAAAATGATCAGCAGAACGAATAGTGACTGTGCTTGTTTCTCCGTCGCGGTTCCAACCTTCAACATTCAATACTGAAGCAGATAAAGAAAAGCTATTATAATCAGCAAGACCTGTTGTGACTGTTAAGCTGTCTGAAATATTTGAAACAGGTAAACTAGAAGGATCATTTTCGTCTTGCCAAACAGCAAACACTTTTACCGGCGTAGGTACATTACCCGAACGAACCGTAACAGTTACATCGCCATTCGCATCTGTATATGCAACGGCATACTTATTTGCTTGCGTAAGGTCTGCTGGGTATTCTGCATCACCGACTTTTGGCATATTTGGACAATTTACAAAGTCATCTGCAATAGGAGCTGGTGATAAAGTCATCCCTCCGACTTCTGTGCTTAATTCAAAACATACTCTTTTTGCTGCAGCAGCTTGTCCTATCTCATTTAACAATTTGAAAGAAACCTGAGATGTTTCTGAGCGTTCACCCGCATCAGAAAGCCCACCTGAGCCTTTTATTGCTAATTTCGTAGGAGAAGCCTCAATAAATTGAATTGCACCAACAGAGATAGCCTCAATCAAGACATCTATGGTAGCAGTAACAGTTGAAGCACCAGTTATTGCAGATACAGTTATAGTATCTGTACCTTGACAATTTATACTTTTGTATGTCGCAAAACCTTTACCTGCATTTGTTACTACAGGAGAGTCTATTACAGCATTTCCTGCGGACATACATTGAGAAGAAAACTCTAAATTAAATGGTTGAGTTGTTTCAATCGCTCCATCAGGGTCAAGAACAGTTACTTCGATTACTGTTGACCCACCAGCAGGAATTGTACCTGTACCAATATAAGTAGAAACTTGCAGGTCAATATCAACACGTCCAATTTCAAATGCTTTAGTAGAAGTAACTTGCTTTACACTAAGAGAGACTTCACCAGCACCTACTGCCCCGTCAGAATATAAGTCAAGTATTGCTTTACCGTCTGAGTCTGTAATAGCGGTAGCAGAAGCGGGGCTGATGGCACCTAGTGTTGTACCTGCACTAACCAGAACTTGTTTTAAAGGCTGGTTAGAACCTTCAAGCGTTACAATGGCTCCTAAAATGCCTGGTCGCTGATTTGTAATATTATCAGTTACTGTACAAACTTCGAAGTTTTTCAGAGCTTTGTCAAAAGATGATGCATCATTACAATCATAGATATCAAATGTAATGCTTGGATCTGCTGCGACAGGATCAATATCATCACCAGCAGTTTCAAAGCCTATTGTTGCTTGAGTTGAACCAAAAGAAGCGGTTATAGTCGCAGCACCTTCAACAGTACCGGCTGTTATTAATATTTCAGCTTTACCTGAAGCATCCGTAAGCGCCGTTCCAGAATTAGGTAAAAAGTTACCAAGAGTACTTGTAAAAGTAATCACTTTGTTCTGCAGAGGGTTACCACTGTCATCACTCAAAAAGACTTGAGCTCTACCTGGAGAGGCTTGACTGATGTAGCTTGTTTGATTACCTGATGTATCAACGAGTGTAACCACCAAATCGTTTACTTCACCATCACCACCTTCTGCATCACCAGCTACGCTATAGCTAAAGTCATCAGAAACTGAATCATTATCCAATACAAAAGTTGCTGTTAAAGTGCCTGCACCTTTAATATCACCGGTTAGTAGTGTTACAGTTGCTATACCATTAGCATCAGTTAATGCGTTACCCGACGTTGGATTGATTATACCTTCGCCTGTTATAGAAAAACTAACAGGCTCAAATGCTGCTGCTGCACCAAGTTTGGTTAAAGTCGCTAAAACGGTTCCTGGAGAATCTTGGCTAATATCTCTTAATTCGTTATTTGCTGAATCCTCAACAGTCAAAGTTATTTCATATTCATCAATTGGATTAACGACTGAAACATCACCAAGCGTGGTAAAACCAATTGTTTCAGTTGTCTCACCAATAACAACTGTAATTTCATCTGCACCAGCAATAGTACCGGCTGTTAAAGAGATCTTAGCTACACCATTAGAATCTGTTATGGCAGTTCCAGTTGTTGGATTGATTATTCCTAGGCCTAATTTAGTAGAAAAAGTAGCTAACTCTCCAGAAATAGCATTGCCTGCAACATCTAAATAAGTAGCATGTACCTCACCTGGTACATCATCACTAATCTCACTAATAGAATTTCCAGAAGTGTCTACTAAAGCTACTGTAAGCGTATTGGAACCTGTCATAGTCCCATCCCCTTTCATCGTTATCGCTAACGCATTAGAGCCCCCATCTGCTGTAGAAGCAACGACACTACCCGAGCCTGCAATATTTGCTGAAAAAATGGAAATAGTGGCAACACCATCAGAGTTAGTTACAGCTGTCGCGGTTTCGTTACTAAATGTCCCTAATTCTGTATTGTTTAATACAAAGCTGACCAATGTCCCAGAGACTGCGCCTTGAGTTGAACTTGTCACGGTTGCAGTTAAAACTGCACCAGTTGTTGCATCAACTTCAGCTCCATCTGCCACAGATGATGTTAATTCTACACTGATGACTTCAACAGGATCTGTTCCCCCGCCTCCATCATCTGAAATACTTCCCCCACCACTACAAGCAAAAAGAAAAATCGAACTTAAAAGCGCTAAAAATAGTCTTTGTGCTGACCTCATTGTCAGTCTCCCTGTTACATTAAAATCGTACTTATGATTTATAATAGTTACTTACTGGTCGATATTACATAAAAATATCGTAACTTTCTTGTTACTCTAATGTTTTCTTCGGCATTTTTCCTTAAAAACTTTAACTTTTATGCCGTTTCATATGATTTATTTTCCTGCTACGCTTTAAAAGATAAAAAATAATAATCATCAAAAAATTGATGATAAAGATTGAAGGAAGTGGTTTTGAATAAAAATAGTAAGCTTGGTTTAACAAGCAAAATACTTATCGGTATGGGTGCGGGTATTCTTCTCGGATTAATTTTGAGAAATTTATTTCCTGAAAGCTTATTCGTTAAGGATTATATTACCGAAGGCATTTTACATGTCGTTGGTACGATATTTATCTCCAGTTTAAAAATGTTAGTTGTCCCATTAGTGTTTGTATCACTAGTATGCGGAACCAGTTCATTGAGCGACCCCTCCAAACTGGGTCGTTTAGGTGGTAAAACTATCGCTTTTTATATGTTCACTACCGCTATTGCGCTGACAGTCGCTATAACGTTAGCTATTATTATCCATCCAGGTAATGCGTCCCTTGCATCCTCAGCAATGGAATTTAGCGCAAAAGATGCACCTAGCCTGTCTGAAGTTGTCATCAACATTGTGCCAACTAACCCAATTGAAGCCATGAGCCAAGGTAACATGCTGCAAATCATTATTTTTGCCGTTATCTTTGGTTTCGCAATTTCACATATTGGCGAACGTGGCGCTCGAGTATCAGCGTTATTTAATGACTTAAACGAAGTGATTATGCGCGTGGTAACTTTAATCATGCAGCTTGCGCCTTATGGTGTATTTGCCCTCATGGCGAAATTAAGTCTGACCTTAGGATTAGAAACCTTAGGCAGTGTTGTTCAATATTTCTTCTTAGTAATATTTGTACTGCTGGTTCAAGCATTAGTCGTTTACCCGACCTTATTAAAAACATTTACTGGTCTTAATCCGTTTATGTTTTTACGCAAGATGCGTGACGTGCAATTATTTGCATTCAGTACTGCAAGTTCCAATGCTACGCTACCTGTTACCATTGAAACCTGTGAACACCGTTTAGGCGCTGATAATAAAGTCGCTTCATTTACCTTGCCTTTGGGTGCTACCATCAACATGGATGGCACCGCGATTATGCAAGGTGTCGCGACGGTGTTTATTGCACAGGTATTTGGTATCGAATTAAGCTTAATGGATTATGTCACTGTGGTTGTAACGGCAACCTTAGCGTCTATTGGTACTGCTGGTGTTCCTGGTGTTGGTTTAATTATGCTTGCGATGGTACTGAACCAAGTTGGCTTACCAGTTGAAGGCATCGCGTTAATTATTGGTGTTGACCGTTTACTCGACATGATAAGAACTGCGGTAAACGTAACAGGTGATTCCGTAGCGACTGTAGTCATAGCGAAATCTGAAGGCGAGTTCAGCGAAGAAACTTTCAATGATTCTCAAGCAGGTAAAGTTGGCTCTAGTTTTGAAGATCAAGTTAAAAACGCTTAATGAGTAATTTACTTTTGCTTTGACTTCATACAAAGTAAGCTTGATTTTGCATACGAAAAGGGTGCCTTAAAGGTGCCCTTTTTATTATTTAAAATAGAAACAAAACAATCAATACCAAATAACTCATATTTGGCTCGTATATGACTCGTTTAAGGCTCATATAATAGACACCTTGCCTTTTTTATCGTTAATCTATGACCATATAAACTGTTTTCAGATAAAAATGCGTTCATGTAAAACCTGGTTTAACAAATACTCAAATGGAATTTAAATGGATTTTGCTCTTCTATCGACTCTCGCTGTTGTACACAGCCTAGCTCTTATCAGCCCTGGACCAGACTTTGCTATCATAGTCAAAACAGCGACACAGCAACCGCGGCGGATTGCATTAATGTGTGCCTTTGGTATTAGCCTCGCCATACTAATACATAGTCTACTTTCACTATTAGGTATCAGCTTAATGATACGTCAATCTGAGTTTGCCTATTTTGCAGTGCAAATTATTGGAGCCTGTTACCTTGCATGGATGGGATTTGGTGCTTTATCTTCTGCATTATCATCATTCAAAAAAAACACTAAAAACGAAGAAAAAAATTTCAGTGAACCATCATCTTTTGAGCATGAAACCCAAGACAAAGCCCCCAATCAACCTAATAATAACGATTTAGAACATTTAACATTTTCATCAGCTAAAGGATTCAAAATTGGGCTTTATACAAATTTACTTAACCCTAAGGCTTTGATCTTTTTCATCACAATCTTTACTGTTTTAGTTACACCACAGGTTACACTAGCTACAAAAGTAGCTTCAGCAAGTCTATTATTCACGCTTTCCCTTTGTTGGTTTAGTTTTCTTGCTATCATTCTTACGAAACCACAGATACAACATAAAATGGCTAAAGGCAGCCTGCTCATTGATGCTATAACAGGCATTATATTTATGGGTGTCTCAATCACTATTTTAACGAATTTAATCAATCAACTTATTGTCTGATAAACAATTACAGATTACAGTCAGTTAAGGTTAAGTATCGTCGGGCTAAGATGCCACTATGCTTATCGCCTTGTACTTTTCTTAAGCGATCATTTAATGCAAAGAAATATTACGATTTCACCAAAGAGTATTTGTTATGAGAATTTTGGTAATAGAAGATGACCCAATTTTATCCCACCACTTAAATGTGCAATTATCTGAATTAGGTAATCAAGTACAAGTGGCACTGACTGCGAAAGAAGGGTTTTATCAAGCAACCAATTACCCTATTGATATCGCTATTGTTGATTTAGGCCTACCTGATAAAGACGGTATGACACTCATATCAGATATCCGTAATGCCGATGTAAAAGCGCCTATCCTTATTCTAACTGCCCGAGTTAACTGGCAAGATAAGGTTGAAGGATTAAATGCAGGTGCAGATGATTACTTAGTCAAACCATTCCAAAAAGAAGAGTTAGTTGCTCGACTTGACGCCTTGGTAAGACGGAGCGCTGGGTTTGTAAAACCGACCATTAGTAGTGGGCCACTACAATTAGATTTAGCAGCAAAACAAGTCACGCTAAATGCTGAGGTTATGGAAGTTACTGCATTTGAATATTTAATTCTTGAATACCTCATGCGTCACTGCCATGAAGTTGTAGCCAAGCAACGTTTACTTGATGTCGTTTACGGTGATAAAGAAGGCGACCCGAATACCATTGAAGTCATGGTCAGCCGTATTCGAAAAAAACTTAATAAAGGCGGTATGGATAACCCAATCGCTACCATCCGCGGTCAAGGATATAAATTTAATCTACCATGCAGCTAAGGTTTAAGCCCAAAAAACGCCTACTCACGAGGATGTTTATTACCTCGTTAACTATCATCGCACTGGTAGGCTTTGGCCTTGCATGGTCAGTAACCATTCTTCATGCGCAAAACAGTTATAATAAAGAAACGGCTCAGCTTATCGCTGAAATGCCGCAAATTGCAGCTGAACTGCGTGAACACGACCTTATTCCTGCCAATAATAATTGGTTAATGGAAAACAATAAGCAAAAACGCTATATGATGGCCAGCTGTAGTCAAGACTTTGCAGACGTATGGACCTCATCACTCGCTACCGATGCTGGGTTAACCAATATATGTGAACGATTTGAATCTATAGTCGACTCCAATCCCCCTTACTTTCTAAACATGTCAGATAATCGTTCCTACTTTGCCTATCTACTGCCCGTTGAACTCAATCAAACCCAATACAATATGGTGGTATTAAAAGAAGCTGACACCGTAGAGAACGACTTTAAACGATTTAAAAAGTTGACTTATTTACGTCTTGGTGTCGTCATGTTGCTTGCGTTTATATTACTGATTAGTGCGGCCTATTGGGGAATGCGCCCACTAACGAGGCTCAAAAGTGAATTACAAGCAATTGGTGACGGCAACAAAAAATCACTGTCAGATGGTTACCCACAAGAATTAGAAGGGGTAACTCAAGCATTAAACCAACTATTATCGCAATCGAGTGCGCAACAAGAGCGTTACCAGAATGCTATGAATGACTTAGCCCATAGTTTAAAAACGCGCCTTGCCGCTGTTCATGCAATAACTGATGACGCGACGTTGTCAAAATCAGATGCCAGTGAAAAAATCATGCAGCAAGTGGGACAGATGGATCAGTTGGTAAAATATCAATTAAAACGCGCTTTAGTCGGTCGTCAAGGGCTCGTTCAAGAACAAACACCGGTTCAACCTATGGTTGAGCAGTTGTCGCAAATGTTGTTCAAGATTTATCAAGAAAAAAACGTCAAATTTAGCAGTCACATCGATTCTGATATTAACTTTCCTATTAATAAAGGAGATTTAATGGAACTGTGTGGCAACCTAATGGAAAATGCATTCAGGCTTTGTATTAGCGAAGTTATTGTAACTGCGACAATTGATAGTGAGGGACATTCTATCCTTTGTGTTGAAGATGATGGACCTGGCGTTGATGAATCATTAAAAGCACGCATCATTCAACGAGGAGTGCGCGCCGATACCCAATCACCGGGTCAAGGCATAGGTTTAGCAGTGTGTAACGAAATTGTCAGTAGTTACCATGGTCTATTATCAATCACCGAAAGTGAGCTTGAAGGGGCTAAATTTACTATCAAAATCCCCCCTCAATAACAATGAACACTATTTACTATTTAATGGTGCATAGAGCTGCTCTGCCCGGTTAAACATAATCCAAGACGTGGCGATATATTTATCACCACTGATTGGCTTATTACCTTTATGGGTGTGAGTGAAACCCGCAGGGGCAATAACCATGGTCCCTTTTTTAGGTTTAATGCTTTTCTGTTGGTAAAAAAACTCCGTCTCTCCCCCCTCTTCCACATCGTTTAAATAAAACATATAAAGTAGTACTCGATGTAATGCTTCATGTGAACCAGATTGCGGAAAATGCTCAGAATGCCAATGAGGGTAGCCCCCTAGCCCCATAGGATATTTTTGCAAATTTACATTGCCACTTCGATACAAATACTTGGTTAGCGCTTCTGCTCGAGGCGCACCTAAAGCATCGAAATTGTTGGGTTGTAAAGTCACTGCTTGACCATGCTCATCAGCGACAGCTACTGACACCGCTCCCATTAACGCCATCGAATATTGAGTAAAGTATGAAGCCGCATGCTTAAGCGTTAATTGTAAAATTTCATTTCTTAGCGGCGCTAAATCAGCATGAATGTCTAAGGTTAAATCAAAACTATGTTTTTTAGCCTTATCAACACCTTGACCAGTTTTACCTTCAATGACTCCTGGGTGCTGTTCAAAAGCGGCAATCAATCGATCGCATAAATCTTCATCTAACGCATTTGGTATGACTTCAATAAAATCCATATTAAATAAGCACTTTTTATATCTGTTTGGTAATATGCTGCCATGGAAACTGTCGATTAGCAAAAGGGATGAGTACAGATGGTTAGCTACATAATAACAAAAATAAATTTAGGTACCTGTTTTAACCTATGAAAAACACAGTAAAAGTTTCAATCGATGAAATCCAAGTCGGCAATTTTATTTGCTTGCCTGTATCTTGGAAGGATCACCCATTTCTATTTAGTCGTTTCAAGGTTAAAAGTCAGTCTCAAATCGATTTAATTAAAAGTTTAGGTATCGAAACCGTTTTATTCGTGCCCACTAAAAGCGACACTGAGTTACGTGATAAACCCGCTAAAGATGCAAAAGAAGTACTTACAGATACTGCTTCTCTCGATAAGCTCAAGCTTGAAATGGATCAGTACAAACATGATCAAATTGAAACGCAAAAGAAGCTTAGAAGAGGACTTAAAAAGACTGAGCAACAGTTTGACCGTTCATTATCAATTATGCGCTCTAGTATCTCAAAACTCGGTAGTCGACCATTAAACGCTGTCAACGATGCTAAAGACATGGTGAGCTCGATGACCACTATGCTGCTTAATTCTGATGATTTAGTGTTACATCTTATGGGTGATGTCAAACCTGGCGATTTAATATATCACCATTCACTGAATGTCTCAGTGCTTTGCATGATGTTAGCAAAAAGCTTGAATTGGTCACGAGAAGAGATTGAGCAGATTGGCTTAGGTGCCCTATTTCATGATATTGGCAAACTTAAAATTCCTAGCAATGTACTGAATAAACAAGCTCCTTTAAATAAACCGGAACAAAACCTTATAAAGCAGCACCCTTTAATGAGTCTCAACTTCCTTAAAATTGCCGATACTTTTCCTGAAGAAGCTAAACCCATGATAGCCAATCATCATGAATTTCTGGACGGTTCTGGCTACCCCAAAGGACTTAAAGGAGATGAGTTAGATAAATACTCCCAACTTATCACGGTAGTCAATGAGTATGATGATTTGTGTAACGGCACTAAGACTACAAAAGCGAAAACGCCTTATGCTTCTTTAGGTTATATTTATAAAAACTATAAAGATAAGCTCAATCAAGAATATGTCGGCACCTTAATCAAAACCATTGGTATTTACCCACCTGGTAGTGTTGTAGAGCTTTCAAGCGGTCAATTTGGCATGGTGATGTCTGTAAATATAAATAAGATTTTATACCCTCAAATCATGCTATACGACGCACTCGTTCCAAAAGAACAAGCACCAATCATTGACTTAGAACGCGAAGAAATCAGTATTGCACGATGTTTGCCGATATCAGCATTACCCGAAAATATTCTAAAATATTTAAGCCCAAGAGAGCGCATAAGCTATGGTATTGGCCAAGGGTAATCCTTATTAAAACAAGCATAAAAATCTATTTAACAGATACAAAAAAGCCATTAATAACTTAACGTTACTAATGGCTTTTAATATTAACAAAGGACTTAAATAGGTTTTATAACCAGCCTTTTCGCTTGAAGAATAAATATGTACCACCGGCACTAGCTAACATCAATCCTATCGCCATTGGGTAACCAAAACGCCAATCTAACTCTGGCATATTAACAAAGTTCATTCCGTAACTACTTGCAATTACCGTTGGTGGTAAAAACACCACGGCGGCAACCGAGAACATTTTAATAATCTTGGTTTGCTGAATGCCACTGAAGCCCATGGCTGCATCAAGCAAAAAATTCAACTTATCAAAGATGAATTGGCTATGAGGCATTAACGACTCAATATCCGACAACATCTCACGAATATCCTTGATATTTTCTTCAGATAAATGATCGCGGTAGTAACGTTGGATATATCGTAATGAGCGCTGAGTATCAAGCAAACTTAGACGGATTTTACCGTTTGAGTCTTCTTGCAGCGTGATCATTTTGAATACTTCATCTAACTCTTCATCATCAAACACTTTTTCGCTTACATCATCAAGAACAGAGTAAACGTCTTCAATTAAATCAGACAGGTAATCCACTTTTAGATGGAATAGCTCTAGCATTAATCCTTGAGGCGTGGTGGCATCCAAACGGCCAAGACGTAAATAGTTGCGTAATAAACGGATCAAACCGACATCATCTTCACGAATAGTCAGTAAGAAATCCTTTCTCAAGTTAAACGATACGTTAATCGCTCGCACATCCGAGCCAACACGTTGCGGGAATAACGAATTAATATGCAATCCATCTTTACTTTGGAAAAAACGAGCCGAGGCTTCAATTTCGTTGATGTCTTCTTCGTCGGGAACTTCCTCGACCGAAAACCGACTCAACCATTCCCTTTCATCATCATTGGGTTTGAACATGTCTAACCATAATGTTTGTTCGGGTATACTGTCTTGAACATTCAGTTCGTGAACAGTTAACTTGCGATTTTTATAAACATAGGCAGTAATCATGTATCCCCCACATAGTTATATTTTCATAACTATCAATATTAGGTTTAAATTTGTCGGCTAGTGTACTTAAATAAATTCAAATTTAAATCTTTAAATGTATTTATGCCTAAATTAGCTCTTATATGTACCGAAATCGTTAAATGCATATAATAAATGCAAAAAAAAACGCCCATATGGGCGCTTTAATTGAATATTGTTTCTTTATTCACCTTTAAGGCGGCGATCTAACTGATCTTTCAAGTTAGCAGGAACACCCTTAATAAGAATGGTGTCAGAAATAGGATCGTAGATAACTCTCTCACCTAAATGGCCGCCATCAAAGCTCAATGTAACGCCACCACCAGTACCCGAAAACTTCTTTAAGGTGCGTAAACTGGCTTTATCGGCAGGAAACTCCTCATCTAACTCGTAAGCGCCGCCACAAGCAAAATCGTAAAACGAATCCATACCAGAATCGGCCAATTCATCAGCCAAATCTTTTACTTCGATATCAGCGCCTTCATCGGCACGCTCACTGCAGTAATCAAACACTTTATCACGACATTGTTGACGCTCATCTTTAGTCAATTCACTACTGGCGACAAAGTCTTCAACTGCGTGCATTAATGTTTTATTCTGCGCCTTAGTATTCACGCCTTCAACACAGCCCATGAAATCCAAGAAAAAGTCTGCCACTTTACGGCCCGCACGACCACGTACAAACGAAATATATTTACGTGAATCTTTATCTGCTTGCCATTCTGTTAAATCAATTCGAGCTGCCAACTGAACATTCGTTAAATCAAGATGGTTGTTTTGCGATAGTTCCATATCATCTAACACCGTCATTGACGATTTTGCGTTTAACAATGCCACGAATAAATAATCACTTGTCATGCTGGTATAGCAAGACATCAACAAAAAACCGCCTTGACTAAAGTCATATTTCGCAAGTTCTTCCTGAAGTAACTTACTTGCAGCACTACTAAACTCAACAAATCCTAGTTCGCCGCTTCGATATTCATTTAATGCGTCAGAAAAAGCAGGGTTGGCTTCACCATCTTCACCGTGTGTGCCAAAAAAGCCAAAGCCTTTACCAGCTTTACCCGTATAGGTTTGATGCAACTCTTCTAGCATCGCTTCTACAGCACTGCTATTTAGTAGAGGTTGTGGTCTTAAACGACAACTGAGTTGACCCTGACTGTCTTGGGAAATTTCGTGGATAATTGCTTGTTCGATATTGATGCTCATAAGCCCTAACTGAATCTGTAATATATGGAAGCGAAATAGCGCTGAATATCATAACAGACACGTTAAAAAAGTCTCAAAAAATATTACGAAAAATGCCAATAGCTTCAAGTGCCAATTTTAGTTAACTCAACCGCTATATTTATTTCAATTTGTACTTAACAAGGCCATTAAATTGCTAAATTTCGACGCTATTTTCACCACAATAAACTACAGCAAGATAATATGAAATCCGATATAATAGGCGGCTAATTCATTACTTTTTGAACTTTTCTGATTATGGCTATCCAATCTAAATATACCAACACCCAAGTTGAAGCGTTAATTACTGAGTTATTAGCAGTACTCAACAAGCATCAAGCACCGACTGATTTAAGTCTGATGGTATTAGGTAATTGTGTTTCACATTTACTAGAGAACAAAGTACCTAGCGAATCTCGTCAACAGGTTGCTGAACAATTTGCAAAAGCATTGGCACAATCAGTAAAGGCTGACTAAGCCATATTAAAAGGTATTTTAATTTATCAAGGATATGTTAGCTTTGAAGCATATCTTTGATAAAGATAGGATTAGGAAAACAACTCCGCATGGTTGAGCGCAAAAAACAAATGACTCGCGATAAAGTATCGCGCCTCGTTAATTGGGGTCACTGGTTTGCCTTCTTTAATGGCTTTTTAGCTATGATAGTCGGTGCCCGTTACCTCAGTAGTGTGGGTTACCCTGAAACCTTTATTGGTTGGGGCTATCTTGCCGTTAGCACCATTGGTCACTTCAGTTTTTTAGCTTTCATTGTTTATGTAGTCTTTCTTTTTCCTGTCACGTTACTATTACCTTATTCTAAAATTTTACGAGGCTACGCCGCCCTCGTCGCGAGCCTAGGCTTATGTATCTTATTGTATGACACAATTGTCTATGACGATTATGGTATTCATCTAAGCCCCTTCGCATTTGATTTAGCTTGGACAGATCTGAATGCATTATTAAAAAGTACCTCCTATATAGTGACTCCCATCTCGATTATATTAATCGAGCTAACAGCAGCTAACTTCATATGGAAACGCATCGAAAAGCTGGAGAAGAAACAGCTTGGTAATAAAGCGATTGCTTTTGTCGGTATTTGCTTTATCAGTAGCCATTTAGTTCATATTTGGGCTGATGCATCTGACGTAACACAAATTACCCGTTTTGATGATACTTACCCTTTATCATACCCAGCTACTGCACGGTCATTCATGGAAAGCCATGGTATTGAAGGTACCAATATAGAAGATAATCGCTACCAAACTAAGTCACGTAAACTGAGTTACCCTGTTAAGCCATTACAATGTAAAACGCCATTAATCCAAGAGCAGCAATCTAATGTATTGATAGTCTCTGTCGATGGTTTACGTGCAGATATGGTGAATGAACAAACCATGCCGTTTCTGACGCAATATCAGACTGATAACAAACAATTCATTGACCATTTTAGTGGTGGGAATCAGTTTAAGACGGGAATTTTTTCAATACTGTATGGCCTTCAGGGCAACTATGGTGACAGAAAAGAGTTTTATCATACTGCACCTGTTATGACACAAACCCTTGCCAAAGCAGGTTATCAGCAAGCTATTTTCTTACCGCAAGATAATGCTAATCCGTTTATCGGGCGCGCTATTTTTGATGAGCTAACACCGTTTATCAACCATAGCGATGAAGGCAGTGCTAAAACAGATAGTAAAAATGTGGCCCAGTTCATCAATTGGCAAGCATCGCAGCAGTCACATTGGTTTTCAATTGTGAACCTCACGGCTCCAAAACATTATGACACGCCTATTGGTTTTTTAGGTATCGAAACCGTTAAGCCTCACATAATGTTGAAACCTGCAGAAAAAGTACTTTATAACCAATACCGACAGTCATTGTATTTTATCGACCAGCAACTCAATCAACTAATTGATAGCGTTGATAAAGATACAGTCGTGATGATTACAGGTACCCATGGCCAAGTGTTTAGTAGTAATCCATCTGAGGTTAACCAGAATTTATCCCCTGGCAACGTAAAAGTGCCTTTTGTTATGCATTGGCCAAAAGCAGCTGCAGACACAGTCACATACCGCACCAGTCATTACGGCATAGTGCCGACTATTATGAGCCAAATCTTACATTGTAATAATCCATCTACGGATTACAGTTCTGGCTACAGCTTATTGCAGCCAAGTGAGCAAAGCTGGGTCTATATTGGAGATAGTCGTACATTTGCCATCTATCAAGATGCTGAAATCACCGTTTTAGATCGACACGGTAAATATCAAATATATGATATTAATTATGACAAACGACTCAAGCGCAAGTTGAGCGCACCTGAGTTAATTCAAGTCATGCGTGAAGGCCGACGGCTATATAATCAATAACTCGTGATAAAAATACGCTATAAATTGAGTGATTAAGAGCTGACTTAACAAAAGGTTAATTGACTATATATCAGTCAATTAACCTTTTTTATTTAAAAATAAGTTGCGCCTAAAATGACGAGTTGTTAGTTTATTTACGCATCAGAAGTAAAGTCATCGGGATATGGCCTAGTCCGGTAAGGCGCTTGTCTGGGGGACAAGAGATCACAGGTTCAAATCCTGTTATCCCGACCAATTCTTACACTTAATACCATTCATAGTAAGTCTTCATATTAATAAAATATTTACGACCTACACACTGTTTTTCTCGTTAGCTCTCACTAAGAAGATTGCTGTTTTTTGAACTGTATCACCTAAGCTGCGATATTATGTGACCACTTCGACAGAACAACCTAAATTGATTGCGATATATTGCGTCAGCAAAAATCAAAATAGTTAGGAGAGCAGAACCATGTGGTGGCGAATTATATTCATTTCATTAGCGTATGTATTACTTGCAGCGCATTTTCTTCGATTTGGACAAATGCCACTTGCAATCACTTGCGTCATGCTACCTTGGTTATTATTGCTTAAGAACAATATTATTACCCGAGTCATTCAATTAGGCTTAATCGTAGCGACTGTGATGGTTTGGGGCGTATCAACTTACCAGTATATTGATATGCGGATAACAATGCATGAACCTTGGCATACACTCGCCATTATCATGGGTTCAGTTATCGCCTTTAGCCTTTTTGCAAGTTACTGTTTCAATGGGCTGGTTAACCCACCCAGAGCCAAGAACTGTTTATTTCGCTAAAGTCTGAACAAGTCAAATTCAAGCTTAATCTGACTATGATAATTTAAACAATCAGGTTGGCACAAAAGGGTTAAACTAAACCGCGCCTATAGCGCCAATAGCAAATAGGGTTTGCTATATAAAACAACACCGGCAATGCCGGTGTTGTATCATTAAAAATCAATTGGCCACATTAGTTAATAAATCAACTCTTAAACCGGTGACATAACTAACGTTTTAACAGCCATTTTTTAATCTGACTTCTTCTTAGCCACAATAAAGCCGCAAAGAGAACGAAATAAATACTCGGCTCGATGATTTCTGATTTTACAGACCAATAGAAGTGTATTGGCGCTAAAATCGCGACAACATAAACCCAATTGTGTAATTGCTGCCAATCTTTTCCCATTTTACGTTTTATTGCTTGAAACGAGGTCAAAGCTAGAAGCGCTACAATAATCAACGCCACTGCGCCAACTAAAATATACGGCCTTTTAACCACTTCTTGTAACAAATAACCCCATGCAAAAAGTAAATCAAGGCTAATAAAAGCAGCAATATGTAAGCTCGCATATACAAAAACATACAAGCCAATTAATCGCCGAGTTTGCAGTAACATCCCTTGCTTTAAAAATTTAGCTAATGGTGAAACCACTAAGGTAATGATTAACGAATTAATTGCACCCATCCCAGTAAAATGGATGATGTATTGCACTGGATCGCCACCAGCATTGTCAGTCATAACTAATAAAACTAAATACACTATTGGAGATAAAAAGCTCACATGCAGTAAGCCTTTTATCCAAATTAGACCTTTAGGTGTTAACCGCTTCAATAGAACTTCCTTAAATCTAAATCTTTATATAAGTCAGCCACCTGTTCTGCGTAGCCATTAAACATTTGCGTCGGAATACGTTTTGCAGAGAATAAACCGCCTTCACCAATGCTGCGCTCTGTCGCTTGTGACCATCTAGGGTGATCAACCTGTGGATTCACGTTGGCATAAAAGCCATATTCATGGGGTGCTAGTTGGTTCCAACTGGTAGGAGGCTGCTTATCTGTTACTCGAATTTTCACCACAGACTTAATGCTTTTAAACCCGTATTTCCAAGGTAGAACTAAACGAACTGGAGCACCATTTTGT
Source organism: Shewanella japonica (assembly GCF_002075795.1). Classification (NCBI taxonomy): domain Bacteria; kingdom Pseudomonadati; phylum Pseudomonadota; class Gammaproteobacteria; order Alteromonadales; family Shewanellaceae; genus Shewanella; species Shewanella japonica. The sequence goes on along the minus strand of NZ_CP020472.1, from coordinate 1,957,252 downwards.
GGCGGTAAAGTTTTTCCATATAAACCAACAGCAAGGAATGGTAACTCGTTCATTGCTTCTGCAATGGTTAAACCTTCTACATATGGGTAGTGGATCCCACCTCCCATTAGGCGATTTTTCTGACCGGGCATTTGATCTGGGTCGAATAAAGTTTCAAATGCAACATGCGTTGCCTTATTTGAGACTCCAGCCATGGTTAATAGTTCAGCTAACGAAAAACCAACCCAAGGCACCACCATTGACCAAGCTTCTACACAACGAAGACGGTAAATGCGCTCTTCTAAATCAAACTTGGTCGTCAGGTCATTTAAGTCAAGTGTTAATGGTGTATCCACTAAACCTTCAATTCGCAGCTCCCAAGGATTGACCTGAAAACCTTGTGCATTTTCAAATGGGTCCTGTTTACTGGTACCGAATTCGTAAAAGTTATTATGGCGAGTAATTTTATCTTCTGGCGTCAGTATATCGCTGATTTGAAATTGGTTTGGCTTGCTGTAATCAAGCCCTTGAACAGCAAAAGCAGGTTTATCTTCGCTGCCGAATAAGTCAAATAACCCAGCTTGAACCTGCCCAGGTAGACTTGCTCCTAACGCGCCTAAACCAAGTGCTTTTACAATGTTGCGTCTATCAGCAAATACCCGCTCTGGTGTTACTTGGTTTTCTTTTAATGCCCAACTTGGCGTGTTGGCAATGCCTTTTGTAAACCCTTTTTTTGCGACCATAACGCCTCCTAAAGCAAACCTATTCTACAAAGTCATTCTACTGTTAAACTAATAGACATGTTTATACGGCAATTAATTTCAAATAGTTTACAGTTTTTAAGCTATTGAGTTTATTAATTAAGCGCTTAAGTATGAAATCACTCGATGTTGGCTTGCGCCATGTGCACTGCCATGAGAATCTTAAGCATTCATTTTTAAGCTGGCCGTATTCATGACGCTTCCTACCTCTTTATCCATTGCTGAAATCATCGCCCTCTGTGCTGTCGCCTTTTTAGGGTTATTAATTGGTGCGCTACTTAACCAACGTTTGACCCGCCAACGATGGGAGCAACATCGAGACAAACTCCAAGCTGAAATGGCGCAGTTTGAATCAGATATGGCGATAAAACAGCAATTACTTCAACAACAAATCGACGACAAAGAACTAGCGCTGCATAGTGCTAGAGAAAAAGCAGAACTTTTAATTGCTCAGCTTTCAAAACTTGAAGCGCAAGCTGAAAGGTTACCACTTCTAGAGCAGCAGCTTAGCGACGGCCAACGTAAGTTTATGGAGACTCAACTGGCTCTGTCTAAATCAAATGCGATGCAACAAAGCATCCAATCACAAGCTAACACTGAAAAAGCGGCGCTCAATGACAAAATAGCTTTACTAGAAAGTGCAGAAGAACGATTAAAGTTACAATTTGAAAACCTTGCTAACCGCATATTTGAAGAAAGAAGTGAAAACTTCAAACAACAGAATGTGACACAAATTGATGGGGTTTTAGGGCCGCTAAAACAACAGTTAGAAGGATTTAGGCAGCAAATCCGAGAGTCATATACTCAAGAGCAAACTGAGCGAAGTGCGTTAAAGCACCAACTCGATCACCTCAAAGATCTTAATCTTAAAATGAGCCAAGACGCGATTAATTTAACTAAGGCTTTAAAAGGCGATAATAAGCAGCAAGGCAATTGGGGTGAAGTCATACTAGAGCGTGTTCTGCAAGAAAGTGGCTTACGTGAAGGACACGAATACGACACTCAGCAAGACTTAAAAGATGATGGCGGAAAGCGATTTAAACCAGATGTTATCGTCCACCTGCCTGAACAAAAAGATGTCGTTATTGATGCAAAAATGTCATTAATAGCCTATGAACGTTTCTTTAATAGCGAGGATGAATTAGTACAGCAACAGGCAATTAAAGAGCTTGCGCTATCAGTTCGCCAACATATTAAAGGTTTAAGTCAAAAGGATTACCACAAGCTGCATGGCTTAAAAAGTCTCGACTATGTGTTGATGTTTATTCCAATTGAGCCTGCGTTTTTACTGGCGTTAGAGTCAGATCCGAGTTTAGTCAGCTTTGCACTCGATCATAATATTATGCTGGTCAGTCCAACTAATTTACTCGTCGCACTTCGAACGATTAACAATATTTGGCGTTATGAATATCAGAATCAAAATGCCCAAGCTATCGCTTCGCAAGCCGCAAAAATATATGACAAATTATGCGGCTATGTAGAAGACATGGATAAACTTGGCCGCGCATTAGACACTGCAGATAAAACTTATCAGCAAGCCATGAGTAAGTTGTCACAAGGTAAAGGTAACCTAATTAGACAAGCTCACGTAATGCAAAAATTAGGTGTTGAAACCAGTAAAAATCTTGACCCGCAATTAATTAATAAAGCGTTAGATGAGTCAAAAGAGTAGCGAGTAATTGAGTAAATGAGCAGCACTTTATAACAGCAGTTCAAAAGTGAATATTATCATGCAGGTTTATCATGATGAGCTAGTATTTAAAGGCTCATCATCGTTGCTAATATAACCTTTAAGCATGATATAAATGCCATGTACAAACATGCTCTAATATCCGATGAGTAGATGAAGTCGTTGAGTAATAAAAGTTTAATTAAAATAGGTTCGTAACAATTGGTTTCGCAACAATGTCGTACTGGGACGGAGGTTCTCATTATTATGCGTAACAGTGTGTTTTTTTAGTTAGTGTATTTATTTGTCTGTTAATGGCAGGGCTTAGCTTGCCGGTTTCGGCTGCAAAAACAACTTATACCACTGAGCAACAACTTTATCTTGATGCCCGTAAAGCACTCGATAAAAAACAAATGAAAACCTACCAGGCGCTGCGAAAAAAACTTGGTGAATATCCATTAAATGTCTACCTTGACTACCATGAAACTGGAAGTGACATACTGTCGCTAAACGGTGAAGATGCCCATATCGCTATTGAGAAATATAAGAAAACGCCCCTCTATAACACCCTACGCTACCGTTATCTAAAAAATGCAGGGAAACGAAAACAATGGCAGAATTTTTTAGCCATTTCTCCAAACACGCCTAACGATATTGCATTGCAATGCTATTACTATCGAGCGCAACTTTCTCAAGGCAATAAAAAATCCGCCTTCGATGGTGCTGAGCGCATGTGGCTTTATGGCCGTTCACGACCAAAAGAATGTGATGTCCTCTTTAACGAATGGACTAAAGCAGGAAAACGGACTCAGGCATTAATTTGGTCAAGAATGCTATTGAGCTTTAACGAAAATCAATATGGTTTAACTCAATACCTTGCCAGAAAAATAACCAAGAATAAGAAAGAAGCCGACTTACTGATTTCGGTTTATCGAGACCCCAATAGCTTACGCTATACAAAAAAGTTTTCATCAAGCTCACCTATCGTTGGTGATATTGTCAATGTAGGCCTTAGAAAGCTTGCTCGAAAAGATCTCAAGCAAGCCGTAAAACTGTATAACAAATATGATAAAACTAATCGCTTTACTGCCATCAAGGGTCAGCAACTTAACCGATACATCGTCAGAAGAGCACTAATCCGTAAAGAGGCTGATTTACTTGAACACATTGATGCCAGTTTGCCCATATTAGATTCAGATGACCTATTCCAAATACGTTTACGTTGGGCTATCAGTGAACAAGATAATGACAGCATAAAACGTTACCTTGCCTTACTCAGTGATGATGTGATTGATGACAGCCGTTGGCAATATTGGTCTGCCAGAATGGCATCTACTGAAACAAACAACGCCCCCCAAAAAAACACCACAATAGAACAACTCAGCAAAGCTCGTAATTTTTATGGTTTCCATGCGGCGCAATCAATCAACTCACCGCTTGCGATGAACGATGATAAGTTACAGTCCAATCCTAAGCTTGCCGCTAAAATCAATGATGACCCAGCAATGGCCAGAATAGTTGAACTCATTGCAATTGATAAAACCCGAGATGCTCGAGGTGAATGGGTAAGCATGTTACGACGACATGACAATGCCATGCGAGCTGAATATGGTTTATATGCCTTACAGCAAGGTTGGTTTGATTACAGTGTCGAGGCCAGTATTCAAGCGAAACAATGGAACAGCTTGCAACTTAGGTTCCCTAATGCAGCACAAGACTCATTTGAAAAAGCCAGTAAACAGTACCAAGTCGATATTGATGAGATACGCGCCATAGCCAGGCGTGAAAGTGCATTTTACCCTTATGCGACATCCGGTGTAGGTGCAAGAGGATTAATGCAACTCATGCCTGCAACTGCAAAAGAAACCGCTCGTAAAAACAAGCTCAGTTTTAAGAACAAAATTCAGCTTTATCAAGTTGATTATAATGTGCAGTTAGGGAGTGCCTATTACAGCCAATTACTAAAACAGTTTGACCAAAATCGAGTACTAGCCACTGCCGCATACAATGCTGGACCACATCGAGTGACTCGGTGGCTTAAAGAATCCAACGGGACGCTGGATGTTATGAGCTTTATTGAGACGATTCCATTTAAAGAAACTCGAGAGTATGTTCAGGCTGTTTTAAGTTACCGAATGATTTATCAGCATAATAAAAACATTAACGCCAGTATGTTCAGTGAACAAGAAATGGCATTTGCATACTAAATTACACTTTTTCAGTCTTAAAACTTGTTAAATCCTTTCCTTATATTTAACGACAAGGTAACGTAATCAATTCGATGTATTTGTTACTGGCAGTATAATGTTACTGCCAATTAACTAATGGAGTAATGCGTGCCTGCGTCAAAACTACAACAATTATTATCGCAATTAGAAACGGTATTATTAGGAAAACCTCAGCAAATAAAATTGGCCGTCGCCTGTATACTTGCAAAAGGTCACTTACTGATTGAAGATTTACCAGGCATGGGAAAAACCAGTTTGTCTCAAGCGCTTGCGACCTCACTTGGTATGAGCTATCAACGGATTCAATTTACCAGTGATATGTTACCTGCTGATATCCTTGGTGTTTCTATCTATCAGCAACAAACACAAGAATTTCACTTTCATCCTGGGCCGATCTTTAATCAGATGCTATTAGCTGATGAAATCAACCGAGCAAGCCCTAAAACACAAAGTGCTTTACTTGAGGCAATGGCTGAAAGGCAAATTACTTTAGATGGCGCAACCCATGCCCTTCCCCAACCCTTTTTTGTTATCGCAACGCAAAATCCCATTGAGCAATCAGGGACATTCCCGTTACCAGAGTCGCAATTAGATCGCTTCATGATGCGCATTTCAATTGGCTACCCCAATGAACAAGCTGAACTTGAAATGTTAAAAAGTGATACGGCCAAAAACACCGCTACCACTATACCGCAATGTTTTACGCCGGATGAACTCATTACTCTTCAATCACTCGTGCAAAAAGTCAGTGCATCGGATGCTGTACTTAAATATTTAATTCATTTGGCACAATATTCTCGAGAACAAGCTGACGGAAATGGCCTATCACCCCGTGCCAGCATCGCTTTACTTGATGCAGCCAAAGCGTGGGCATTTATGCATCAAAGAAACTACGTGGTACCGGAAGACATTCAAGCGGTATTTCATTGTGTAGCCGAGCATCGAATTCGTAATAATAACCCTATACAAGGCCAAGCTATCTCAGATCAAATATTGGCTAACGTTAATCCAATTAGTTAGTGACAATGAACAAGAACATCGGTAATTCTGCTCATTATCAAACTCCGCCCAAGTGGTATTCTCGCTTTATTCCTAAAGTGATAAAGCAGCGCTGGGCGCGTTGGTTAACACGTCGAATCCCACCCAACCAACAAGTGACGTTAAGCCATAAAAGCATTTTTATCCTACCGAGTGCCTTTGGTATCGCATGGTTTATGTTAATCGTCGTGCTTTATTTATTCGGCACCAATTATCAAAACAACCTAGTCATTGGCTTAAGCTTATTACTCGCAAGTGTGCTGCATACGTGTATCATTTACAGTTATAAAAACCTGGCAGGTTTAACATTAACAGCCTCTATGCCGCCAGAGAGTATCGCTAATACCAGCTTGGCATTTCCGGTTGTTCTTTCGAGTAAACAAAAAAAGGATTTAAGCAACACAAACCACCAGCAGATTTGTTTAAACTTTGCTCAGCAGCGCCATATTCGTATTGGTGATGTCGGTGAATCCTTCAACGCAACGGTCGGATATTCGCCTCAAAACAGAGGACCATTCAATCCAGGTCGTATTCAAGTTTCTTCTAACTTCCCATTGGGTTTATTTCGCGCTTGGTCCTATGTTGATTTAAACATCGAGCAGCTCATTTTCGCTGAGCCATTGCAAACAACCGTTTCACTTACCAGTTTAGATGATGACAATAATACCGAGTTTGAACACGGTAAATTACAACCAGGAGTTGATGATTACAAAGGGTTGAAAACTTATGTTGAAGGTGAATCGTTAAAGCAAGTGGCATGGAAACAATGGGCGCAAGGGCGTGGCATGCTCAGTAAAGAGTTCGCTCAGCCAGAAGGTAAACCCGTATGGTTAAGCCTAGCTGACACACAAGGTGATGACCTTGAACATAAGCTCAGTAAATTAGCGTGGCAGGTCAACGCGTTATCACAAGCCCATCAAATATTTGGTTTAGTATTAGATAATCAAATCATCGAACAAGACAGCGGCGAGTCACACCGAAAACAATGCCAACAATTGATAGCAAGTTATGGTTATCGAGATATTACCCGTTCAACACAAGGTGAACTCGATGAAAATTAGCGATGATTTTAATGAGAATATTAGCCGTAACACCTTATTTTGGCTGTTGCTAACTAATGCCTTGGTATTATCACCACTATACCAAGACGCCACACTGTGGAGCATTGGTATTTGCTGTATATGCTTTGTTTGGCGCATCGGCATTTATTTTGGCAAAGTCGCGGCCCCGCCTAAATTGCTGGTCACCAGTCTGGCTGTTGGCGCAGCGATAACATTAGGTTTAGTGTCAAAAGAAATCGGTATGCTCAATGCACTCGTTAATTTATTGATACTTGGTTACGCCTTAAAATACATCGAGATGCGCCAAATACGTGATGTAAAAGTGGTTGTTTTAGTCGGGTATTTTCTCATTGCCTTCGCCTTATTAGAGCGTCAAAGCATGCTTGATACGGTGCACTTACTCTTTGTTTCGCTAATCAATACCTGTGTACTTATCAGTGTTTATCAACATGCGACTCGTAAGATAAACTTCAGCTTTGGCGCTAAAGTGTTACTCCAAAGCCTTCCTTTGGCTATCTTGCTTTTTATTGTATTTCCTCGCCTTGGCCCTCTTTGGTTAGCGCCCAGCATGAAAAATGCGACAACAGGCTTATCTGATGAAGTGTCATTGGGCGATATCAGTAAACTGACGCGCTCACCTGATTTGGCATTTAGAGTGGGTTTTGACAACGAATCATCCAACGCCAGCAAGATCCAACTTATCCCTAATGAGGCGTTATATTGGCGTGCCCTTGTAATGGAGAATTACGATGGTAAAACGTGGAAACAAGCAAACTTGCGTAAAAATGCGCAGCAGCGAGCTTATCGCGAGCGCAACCAAAGAGCGATGCCAGCTCAAGTTGAGCAATCCAATTCGCTTAATTATCAAGTGATCACTGAGCCGACTTATCAGAAATGGTTATTTGGCTTAGATCAGGCATTTTCAGAAACGGATCACGTTGTTGAAATGGATGACTTTCGCTTATATTCCGTCAGGAATATTGACCAACGTTTCAGTTACCGCGTGACTTCTTACCCTATGAGTATGCTTGAGCCTGTGCTAACACCACTGACTAAACGGATAAATCTATCACTGCCGAAAGAAACCAACCCTCAGACTCAAGCTTTAGCTCAGCAGTTCGTAAAAGATTACCCGGAGCCACTGCCTCGCATTAACGCTATGATGCAGTATTTTAATCAACAGTCTTATTTTTATACCTTGAGTCCACCGCCGTTGGGCAACAATCAAGTGGATGACTTTTTATTTAAAAACAAAGCAGGATTTTGCTCTCACTACGCATCAGCGTTAGTGTTTATGGCACGCTCCAGCGGAATACCAGCACGTATGGTGGCAGGTTACCAAGGTGGTGAATACAACCCTAAAGCCGGTTATTACAGTATTTATCAATATATGGCACATGCTTGGACTGAAGTATGGATTGAAGGCCGAGGTTGGATAAGGTTAGACCCGACTGCGATGATTGCACCTGAGCGGATCTTGGATGGGTTCGATGCCATGTTTACAGGTCAAGACAGTTACCTTCAAGATAGTCTTTTTACCAGCTTACGAGTAAAAGAAATTCCTTGGTTAAATGACATTCGTCTACAGTTAGCCAGCTTAGACTTTTACTGGAGTGTTTGGGTTTTAGGTTTCGATGAGGAACGTCAGCAGCAAGTGCTAAGTGAACTATTAGGTGAGGTCAATACCAGTAAAATCATTATCTTAATGATTGTGAGCTTTAGCATCATCGCACTGGTTATTGCGTATTATGCAGGCGTATTTGCATTAAAGCCAAAACAAGATCCATTAATTAAACGCTATAGCCATATTTGCTTAAAATTTGCTGACAAGGGCTACCCAAGAGAAACAATGCCTCCACAAGCCTTTGCAAACTTTATTCATCAAGCTATTCATCAAGAGCAGCCACAATTAGCCGCTGATTTTAATAAAATGACCGAACACTTTATCGCACTGCAATATCAAGTATTAAATGATAAGCAAGCCCAGCAACATCAAACATTATTTAAACGTTATTTTAGAAAAGTTAAGCAAGGTTTATAGCGATTAAAGCGCCTTTCGAATTTAATTAGCATTAACCAATATTTAGATTATCTAATTATAGATTGGCTCAAAACAAGCGAATCTAGGGTTAATTCAAGCGTGAGCAAGATTATCCATCTCAATATTTCCTCGAACTTTTGTCATCACAATCAGACATCCGAAAACAAAACCTCATAAAGCGACGCTAAAGATTTCAGGAGGCAAAGCGATGTTCATTGCACTAACTTGTCAGACTCTCGTCAGTAAGCATAAAGACAACCGTGGTTTTAACGCGATTAGGCGTATTTATGACCCAGTAAAATGAGTCCTACATAAAAGTCTTTAAAACGACATTACAACCACTTAGAATGGTTTTTATCATCAGCTTTCGAGTCAGTTATGCTTAGATTAATTCAATCAAATCAGATGGAAGTGTTATCGGAACAACTTTCTAAAATGTTGGCAATTCCACTTGATTCAACGCATTTACTGGCCAGTGAACATATCTTGGTACAAAGCCCAGGTATGTCGACTTGGTTAAGGCTTGAAGTCGCTAAATACAATGGCATTGCTGCAGCGCTTTCATTCCCATTGCCTTCAAGTTTTACTTGGCAATTATGCCACGAACTCTTACCTGATGTTCCAAAAGACAATGCGTTTACTAAAGCTGCAATGACGTGGAAGTTAATGGACTTGTTACCCAAGTTATTAACGGATGAAGATTTTGCGCCATTAAAAGCTTACCTTGAGCAGCAAGCGAGTACATTAGTCGAACCCACTACGACTAGCAACGAACTCTCACCTTTATATGCTCAACATCAACAACATTTTGATGCGATGAAGCTATACCAATTATGTGGTCGAATAGCCGATATATTCGATCAATATTTAGTATACCGTCCACACTGGATACTTGGCTGGGAGCAAAATGAGCATCCTTTGTCTCTTGAAGATAATCAGTTATGGCAACCTAAACTATGGCGAGCATTAATTGAATACAACCAACATCAAGTTAATGCCAGTTTGTATCACAGAGCTAACTTGCATCAGGATTTAATTACAGCACTGCAAAACCCAAATACGGTAATCGAATCTCTACCTGAACGTTTATTTGTATTTGGTATTTCATCTATGCCTCCGCAAACGTTAGAAGTGCTATATCACCTTGCAGAACGTATTGAAGTTATTATGTTCTCACTCAGTCCTTGCCAGCATTACTGGGGGGATATTGTTGACCCGAAAGCCCGTGCTCGCATGGCGCTTCAGTATGCCAATAAAAAGCAGCTAGGCGAGCAATGGGAAGAAAAACTTGAAGTCGGTAACCCTATCTTAGCGAACAACGGAAAAATGGGCCGTGAGCTATTGGATTTAATGCTCGCGCTACCTGCAGAGCATACTGATTTTAGTTATGATTGTTATGTTGAACCCAGCCAATCCACCGATGAGTTAAGCCTACTACATGGTTTGCAATATGATATTTTGCAAATGGAAACCTTAGGTGAGCCATTAGGGCCAGATGCGCATTTTTATCAAAACACCGAAGCTCGAAGAACATTACATTCAAGCGACGATTCCATCACATTGCGCAGCTGTCATAGTCCATTGCGAGAAGTCGAAACGCTGCACGACCACCTTTTACATTTATTATCAAATGATGCCGACTTATTACCAAAAGACATTGTGATAATGATGCCAGATGTGGCCGCTTACGCCCCCTACATCGACGCTGTTTTTGGCACAGGAAACAGTCAGCAACAACATGGCAATCGCTATATTCCTTATGCCATTGCTGACCGAGGTGCTGCGCAAGAATCTCCATTAATCAATAGTTTTTTAAACTTACTCAATATTAATCAAAGCCGCTTTGGCTTAACTGAGATTGTTAGCATTCTTGAAGTGCCAGCCATTTTACGTAAATTTCAACTCGATGATGACGGATTACAGCTTATTAGGCGCTGGTTAGATGATGCTAACGTTCGCTGGGGGCGTGATGAACACACCCGCGTTCAACAGGGTGTACCAGGTTTTAATCAAAACTCTTGGGCTTTTGGTATTACACGGTTAATTCAAGGCTACGCGTTTAATGATGAGTCCTCTATTTATCATGACACTTTGCTGGTTAAAGGGGTTGAAGGACAGTCAGCACAAACGTTAGGGTTTTTACTCAACTTTTTAGAAGCCATTGACGAATACCAACTTCAACTTGCAACCCCTTGCCCTACGCTTGAGCGTATTGAGCAACTCTATCAACTGCTGGAAGTATTCTTTGAAGCTGATGATGACGAACGTGAACAAGTACAAACCATTCGCGAAGCGCTCACCGCTTTAAAGGATGAGTTAGAAGCTGCAGGCCATCAAGGTTCGCTCGATATTGAAGTATTAAAACAATGGTTTAATCATCGTCTTAACGAATCCCGTGTGGGTCAGCGTTATCTAGCGGGCAGCGTTAACTTCTGCACCCTTATGCCAATGCGCTCCATTCCATTTAAAGTCGTTTGTTTACTTGGTATGAATGATGGGGTTTACCCACGAGTTCAACACCCTGTTGGCTTTGACTTAATGGCGCATAACGGCGCAATGAAAGGTGACCGCTCTCGTCGTTTAGATGACAGATACCTATTTTTAGAAGCCTTATTATCAGCTCGACAACAACTTTATATTAGTTACATTGGCCACTCTGAGCGTGATAATGCTGAGCGTATTCCGTCAATGTTAGTATCTGAGTTAATTGAATATTATCAGCTTTGTTATTTTGCGGATTATCGTTTACTCACGAATAATAAACAGCGCAGAGATATCAATAACGATGACGCAAACCTCGCCATTATTGAGCATCTAATTATTCAGCAACCATTACAGCCTTTCGACGCAAAGTTATTTTCCCCAAGCGAACAGCACTCAACAAATAGCTCGCCATCATTAATGCAAAGTTATAATCATCAATGGTGTCCGCCACAACATGATCCCAGCGCAGAAAGTCAACGCCCTTTTATTACAGCTAAACAAACCATCGATATTGATTGGCAACTTGAAGAAGCAATGTCCGCCCAAGCAACAGCGGACGTACCTAATGCAGATATTGGCCGACACACACTTGAGCTTTCAGCCTTGCTTCGGTTTTATCGCAGCCCAGCACAATTTTTTTTAAATCGCAGCTTAAAAGTAGATTTCAATCTTCGTATTCAAGCTGATGATAATGATGAGCCGTTTAACTTAGATTCACTCGAGCGATATAAACTGCAATCGTCCCTGCTAGACAGTGCGATTAGCAACCAGTTAGAGCACGCAGATATGGAATTTATCGCCCAATTAAAAGCCAGCGGCGAGCTTCCGATGCGTCCTTTTGATGACTTGTTGCTTAACCAATATCAGCGAGATATCGCTCCATTAATTGGTCGAATTCAATTTTTAACCGCGGAGCAAGAAAACACGCGAGAAGTTGATGTTGATTTGTGCTTTAACCACATGCCGTTGAATCAGCAGCAAAACATTCAAGTCAATGTCGTCGGTCGTATCGATAATATTTATCCTAAAGGTCAAATTAATTATCGACCTGGCACAGCCCATGGTCGTGACTTTTTACGAGTGTACTTACGTCATCTTTGTATCAATGCTTCTGGCATTGAAAAAAACAGTTACCTATTAGATATCGGTCATTTTCATGCCTTTACTGCCATAAAGCAGGCTCAAGCCCACACACTGCTACAGCAATTTGTGCAAGGTTACCTTAATGGTCAAAACAAACCATTATGCTTTATGCCTCGCACAGCCCTTGCCTACGTTGAAGCCGAAGGCGAGCATGCTGACAAGTTATTAGCAGCTCAAAGCCAATGGATAGATGAGCAAAAAGAATTTGGCGAAGGTAACGATCCCCATAACAAACGATTATTTCAATTTCCAGATGACTTTACCGAAGTTGAGTTTGGCCACACAGCGATGCAATTATTGAGTCCTATGCTGAGTGTGTATCACAAAGGAACATTAGCAGAGTTAGATGAATACATTAGCGAGATCACCAGTGTTAACACAGAGGGTAGCCACTAATGACCAACGTCACTAAGCTTGACCCGCTCACTTTACCTTTTGCAGGCAGTAGCTTAATCGAAGCCAGTGCTGGTACAGGTAAAACCTATACAATATCGGGTTTGTACTTACGCTTGTTATTAGGTGATAGAGACAAAGCGCCATTAACTTGTGAACAAATTTTGGTGGTGACTTTTACCAATGCGGCAACAGAAGAACTTCGTGACCGTATTCGTAAGCGTATTCAAGTGGCGTTTAAATGCTTTCTTGGTCTTGAAACCGACGATGCCTTCGTCAATGCCCTTTATCAACAAATGCCTGTCGACGAACATTCAATGGCATTAAGGCGATTAGATTTAGCCTTAAAATCATTAGATGAAGCAGCCATTTTTACCATTCATGGTTTCTGTCAGCGCATTCTATCGGATATGGCATTCGAGTCATCTTTACTGTTTGAGTCTGAATTTACTCTGGATGACAGTGAATTTTTACATCATGCCGTTCGAGATTTCTGGCGTGAAGCCTGTTACCCACTACCGCCAGTATTAGCCCAAGTCATTGCAAATGAGTTTGGTAACCCTGATGAACTAGCGAAGCAATTACGGCAATTATTAGGTGCAACCCAAGCCAATACTTCTCTTGTTACTAAAGACTTTAACAAGCTCACCGCAGAGCTAAGTCAAAGCTTATCTCGTTTTAAAATGCGCTGGAAAGCAGATAGTGAAGCAGAACTTGAATTACTACATAGCTTGCCTTTAAACGGCGCAAGGTTTGGTAAAAAAGCCGATGATTACCCCAAGCTTGCAGCCATGTTTGATAAACTAACTCATTGGGCTAGTGCTGAGCACGCGAGTTTGCCGCCAATTAAAGAACTTGAAATGCTGGCATTATCAGGACTTAAACTCAATAAAGGCGGCGAAATACCCACACCATCTGAAGCACCATTATTGGATCATATCGAGCGCTTATTCGACTTAATTAACCAAATTAAACCGGCTTTTTTAGTTAAAGCCAAAGAGGGTATTAAGTTACGTTTTGCTATGCAAAAAGCGCAGCGCAACTTAATGACACCAGATGACTTACTGATGACTTTAGCTGGGGCGCTTCATTCTGTAGCCACTAACGAAACTAACTCAGAAGCGAACTCAGAAGCTAACTCAGAAAATGACGCAGAATTTGACGACATGGCAATGGCATCAAATACACAAACTGCACAGCAATTAGCAAAAGCGATTTCAACACGCTTTCCTGTGGCATTAATTGATGAATTCCAAGATACTGACCCGCTTCAATTTGCGATATTTTCAGCAATTTATCAGCAACAGACTCAACTAGAAAAACTGAGTTTACTCATGATTGGCGATCCTAAGCAGGCCATTTATGCTTTTCGTGGTGCCGATATTCATACCTATATTAGTGCAAGAAAACAAACTCAATCGCATTACAACCTTGAAACGAATTATCGCTCATCAACCGCTTTGGTTAATGGGGTGAATCAATTATTTAGCCAGCACGATGATCCTTTTATCAGCGATGCGATTCCTTATGATGTCGTTAACACGCCAAAAAGCGCCGATACAAAAATACTTACTGAAGCGAATAATGACCGCTCAGCTCTTCGAATAAAATTGTTATCTGAAAATGAAAGCGGATTAAACAAAACCACCGCTAGAAAACAACTCGCTGGTGATGCAGCCAGTGAAATTAAACGACTGCTCACTGAATCTCAAGCAGGACAATGCCACCATAATGGTAAAGCACTCGTGGCTAAAGATATTGCTGTATTAGTGAGAGACAGAAATGAAGCGGCCGTAATGAAGCAGGCATTAAGTCAGCGTAATATCGGCGCAGTTTTTTTAAGTCGTGATAGTGTTTTTAAAACCCAAGAAGCTTTTGAACTCGCCATCATTCTGCGAGCCCTTGCCACACCAAAAGATGAACGCTGTTTGCGAGCCGCAATGGCGACTGAACTCATGGGTTATAACGCCTTGCAAATTCATCAGTTCAATCAAGATGAAGAGCAGCGACAAACCTTATTAGACACCTTCGCACAATGGCACCAATTATGGTCTAGGCATGGGATCATGCCTGCACTGTTATCATTGGCTAATGAAACTCAGCTTATTCGACGCTTTTTGTCTCAAAGTCATAGTCATAGTCATAGTCATAGTCATTCAAAAATTGACAACAAAATTGAGTCAGAGAATGATACCAGTCAACTTCATGAGAGTGGTGAGCGACGCTTAACCGATTTTCGTCATCTCTCTGAGTTATTGCAGCAAAAAGCCACTGAACTTGATGGCAGTAGCGCATTGATTAATTGGTTTGAGCAACAATTAATTGAAGCTCAAGGCAGTGATGAGCAACAGTTAAGATTAGAAAGTGAGCAGAATCTTGTTCAAATTGTCACGATTCATAAGAGTAAAGGCCTTGAGTACCCTGTTTGTTTTGTGCCTTTTATCAGTTTAGCCCGTGACAATCGCAGAAAGCCGACACCAATGCTGTATCACCAAGATGATCAACTCATTTGGGATGTAGAAGGCACCAAAGATGGTTGGGAGCAATACAAACAAGAAAACCTCGCTGAAGATTTACGCTTGTTATACGTCGCCCTAACCCGCCCTGTGTATGTATGCTATCTCTATATAGCCAATCACAGCCGTATGTTAAAAGCAGGCATTAGTAGTCAATTATTTGAGACTGCAATCGGTTATTTACTTGGCATCACCAGCAAAGATTGCGATTTTGAACAGCTAGAACAGCAAGCACAAAAATTACTGCATCTGGAATCGGATGATGAACTATACCGCTGTGCAATCAGTATCACTGAAATTAATCAAATCGATGAGTCCGTATTTGTTGACAGCCAAACGTCTTTAGAAGCCTTAGCTGCCAATACACTCAATCGAGGTTACGATACGCCTTGGCGTGTCGGAAGTTATTCTGGTTTAGTAAAACACTTAGCTCATGAAAAAGTGTCACCTGGCGCTGACGATGAAGATTTCAGCCAAGAGCTACAAGTTGCATCTGAACCCAGTAATGACATCAACCCATTTGATAGTGAAGCAGAAGTTAATGCCATTAATCGCTTCACCTTTGAGCGCGGCGCCAATGCGGGTAGCTTTATGCATTTAGTAATGGAATTATTTGACTTCACCCAAGCCGATATTGAACTTGCTCCTGCGCTAGAAAAAGCCATGGAGCAATACGGTTTTGATAAAGAGACATGGACGAATACCTTAACCGAATGGTATCAGCAAATACTACATACTCCATTACTCACCGGCTTTATCGACAATGATCAACAACTGCTGAACTCAGATGGAAATATCATTAGCTTAAGTGAGCTAACGCCAAAACAAACATTGGTTGAAATGGAGTTTTATCTACCAATTACTCGTCTTAAAGCCCAAGGGTTAAATACAATATTATCTCAATTTGGCTACGATGCTGGCTTTGAGTTTGATGAATTACAAGGCATGCTCAAAGGCTTTATTGATTTAACCTTCGAGTACCAAGGACGTTTTTATATTGCCGATTACAAATCGAATCATTTAGGTGAAAATTTTAGTGATTACGATACTCATGCAATGGCAAAAGCCATCAGCAGTCATCGTTATAATCTGCAATATATTTTGTACACCTTAGCGCTGCACCGTTACTTAGCATTAAGGCTTCCGCAGTATGATTACAATACACATATTGGCGGTTGCTTCTATCTATTTTTACGTGGAATGACACCACATGAGCCTCAATCTGGCGTCTTTTTTGATAAGCCTCCTCAAGCGCTTATAGACGCATTAGACAGGTTATTTCAACAAGGTGATGACGCCTATTTGGAGTCGCTAAAATGAATTCAATACTCCAATTACAAGCCCCCATTCAACAATTACTGAAACACTGGCAACAACAGGGTCTTATAACGCCTCTTGACCGACATTTTGCGTTAGAAATGGTAAAAATGCAGCGTAGCCATATTGATGCCAGTCATAGACAGCAAGATGACGCGTTTTTACTGTTTATATGCGCCTTATTAAGCCAGCAACTGTCTAGCCAACACAGTTGTTTAGTGATCAGTGATATCAACCTCGAAAACCCGTTATGTGAACAATTGGCTTTATGCCAGATAAAAATTAATCATGGGCAGTTAGAGGATGAAATCAAACAACTAAGTTGTGTTGGTGAGCCCGAAGATAATTTGCCATTAATCATTGAATATGGACGCCTGTATCTAAACAAATACTATCATTTCGAGGCTCAAGTTGCTCAACGGCTTAATCAAATGGCAGCTATCAACTTAGTGGCCAATACTGAGTTACTGCCAGCCTACCTTAATGATTTGTTTGATGAGCAAGTAAATAGTAAACAGAACAACACGAATGAACCTCTCATCAATTGGCAAAAAGTGGCTACAGCAACCGCATTAACTAAATCTTTAGCGGTAATTACTGGCGGGCCTGGAACCGGTAAAACCACCACAGTCACCAAACTATTATTATTGCTATTAACTCAGTCATCATTGACCATCAAGTTAGTGGCGCCAACAGGGAAAGCTGCCGCAAGATTAAGTGAATCAATTAAAGCATCAAAAGCAAGGCTAGCAAGTCAGGTAGAACAGACTGGTAAACAGGAACTTAAAGATGCGCTAACACGTATCCCTGAAGAAGCAGCGACTTTGCACCGTTTATTAGGCGTGATTCCGAATTCTCACACCTTTCGCCATAATAAAGCCAATCCATTGCGATTAGATTTATTAGTCGTAGATGAAGCGTCCATGGTGGACTTACCCATGATGCATAAATTGCTCAGTGCATTACCACTCAATGCACGGCTAATTTTATTGGGCGATCAAGATCAATTAGCCTCTGTTGAAGCTGGCGCAGTCCTTGCTGATATCTGTTCTGGCCTTCAACAGCATCAAGTAAATGCAAACACTACAACTCAGCCTTGGCAAATGCGTTACTCTGCCGAGCAAGCTCAGTTGCTTGAAAAACTGACCCATCAACCCACCAGCCAATTCGTTCACCCCCAACCTATGATTGGTGACAACCTTTGTATGTTAATGCACAGCCACAGGTTTAAAGGCGATGCTGGTATTGGTTTATTAGCGAGTGCTGTTAATTATGTCGATATTGCGGGTATTCGCCGAGAATGGCAGCATGGTCACCAAGAGCTCACTTGGATTGAACATCAGGCTCAAGCTACAACTCAAGGACATTCTCCTGCAGCAAGCACAAGTAAAACCCAAGCAAACACTCAAAGTCTGCAACTTCTACAGGTATCTGTTGCAGCTTATGGTCAGTACTTGCAAATGATCCTTGATAACCAATATGCCTATACGCAACTTGAATCTAGCTCAGCGGCGCTGGAAAACTTATATAGCCCAACAGCCATTATCGACAGTTTTAACCAATACCGCATTTTATGCGCGATGCGTTCAGGCGAGTTTGGCGTAGATGGGATGAACCTTGCGATGACCAATGTGCTTAAAGAAAATCAATGGATCAAGCCAAGCCAAGAGTTTTACTTAGGTCGCCCAATCATCATTCAAAGTAATGATTACAACTTAGGCTTATTTAACGGTGATATCGGGCTTATTTTACAAGACGAGCAAAAACCAGAACGCTTAATGGCTTATTTTGTTAAAGCCGACGGTAGCTTATTAAAAGTACAGCCTGCTCGCTTACCTAACCACGACACCTGCTTTGCGATGACCGTACATAAAAGCCAAGGCAGTGAGTTTGAACAAGTAGCTTTTGTATTACCGCAAAAGCCCAGCAACGCTCAATGGCAATTGCTCACAAAAGAACTTGTTTACACCGCAATCACTCGTGCTAAAGAACACTTTATTTGTTTAGGCTCGCCTTATGTTTTTGAAAAAGCATGTCAACAAGTCACTTCAAGGGCATCAGGTTTAGCAATAAGGTTATGGGGCACTCATTAATACTGAGTCGTTCATATCGAAATAGTTAATATCTAAGAGCAGCTTCATTTAAACCCATTTAGCAGCCTATATCGCATCAGAGGCTGCTTATTAATTAGATTGTGGTTACCTTGTCTCGTTTGTGGTTTTAGTTGCTGCATTTATTGAATAGTATCGACCTATTACCACTGTCAAAATGCCACCTAACACCACTAAAGATGAAATCATTAGACGATAAGTTATCGGCTCTGCCACAAATATCACCCCGCCTATTGCAGCAATTATCGGCACAGATAATTGGATCACTGCAGCTTGGGTAGCACTTAACCCCTTTAGCGCAATATACCAAATACTGTAACCTACCGCTGAAGTTAACCCACCAGCTATGGCAGCCAATATTATCCCCTGATAAGTAAAATGTAAGCTATCAAAGGCCACGATGATTAGCACTAAAACCAAAGGTAATGTGCGAGCAAAGTTATAAGCTGTATCCATAATTGGCGCTTGAGAATGTCGCCCTTTAAGGGTGTAAACTCCCCATGCAACACCTGACAGAGTCATCAAAATAAAGCCATTAAATGACGGTGAGCTGACGTCAGGTAACACAAGATAAATTAACCCTGAAAACGCCATCAAAATACCAACCCACTCGGCAAGATATAAACGTGTACCGAATAAAAGCGATATGGCTATCATCGTTAATTGCACTGAACCAAAAAGTATTAGGGCGCCAGTGCCAGTATCCACAGTGATGTACGCATACGAAAAGGTCACTGCATAAATGAATAACATAATACTGGCAAACCAACTGCCCGAAACTGGTTTAACGACCTTTAACAGATTAATTGATTGCCTATGACGGAGTGATTTAACACTAACAATGATTAACAGCACTAAAGCCCCAGTAATCAGTCTTACTGCGGTAAAGCTTGCTGCATCTATCGCCTCTTCAGCTAAGGCCAATCGACTTAAAACAGAGTTAGCCGCAAAGGCAATGATTGCTAGCACAGTTAACAAACAAGTCTTTAAAAGAGAATCGGCAGCTTTAGACGTCGATGAGCGTAAAGTTGACTGAGAAATAGCAAACACCTTCAATCGTAAGTTATTTTGTATAGATACTTATCATATAAATTAGAATATATAGATAAGATTATCCGCATTAGTTTTAGCTATATTTCACCTATAGTAAAAGCACTAATAAATATTATTTAGATGACTTTAATAGATTAAAGCGCTTTCTCCATCACGATGTAATGTGCCATGCTTAAAATAGGTATTAAAAAGGCTTACAACAGATACCGTTATAAGCCTTTTATTGAGTATGAAGTCCACCATAAAGCCAAAAAGCGTGGCGCTAAAAACTATCACCTGGTATGCGTACCCAACCTTCCATTAACACCCGTGCACTTCGGCTCATACTGGCTTTATCAACTTGCCAGTTCCCATTATCTTCACTGGCTTGTGCACCAACTTTTAACGTACCTGAAGGATGACCAAAGACCACTGACGTTCGCGGTTTCCCGCCAGCAGCTAAATTAACCAATGTACCTTCCACTGCCGCCGCGGTACCGATTGCAACAGCAGCGGTGCCCATCATCGCATGGTGCAATTTCCCCATAGATAATGCCCTTACCTGCAGATCAATATCCGCTGCACTGATTGCTTTTCCGCTAGACGACGTGTAATCGCTAGGTGGAGATACAAAGGCTATTTTAGGCGTATGTTGTCTTGCTTGAGCCTCATCTATATGGTCAATCAAGCCCATTTTTACTGCGCCATGGGCACGAAGCATTTCGAAAAAAGCGAGCGCCCCTTCATCATTGTTTATCTCATCTTGTAGCTCATTGCCGACATAACCGATATCAGCAGCATTAACAAAAATGGTAGGAATACCAGCATTGATCATCGTTGCCTTAATGGATGAATTAGCAGATGAGATTTCTTTAGCACTAAACTCAGCAATTGATTGTGGCAAAACTAATTCATCAACGACATTCCCAGTTGGAAACATTGCTGCATCTGCATCAGCTGGGGCAAGAAAGTCCACCAAGACTTCAGCAGCCGGAAACGTCACACCGTCAAGCTCAAAGTCGCCAGTCTCTTGTACTTCACCGTTAACCATAGGTACATGGGCGATGATGGTTTTACTGATATTAGCCTGCCATATTCTCACCACGGCAATACCGTTTTGAGGTATACGACTCTTATCAACCAAACCATTAGAAATGGCGAATGATCCAACGGCTGCGGTTAAGTTTCCGCAGTTACCGCTCCAATCAACAAAGGGTTTATCAATGGCAACTTGGCCAAATAAGTAATCAACATCATGATCAGCTTGCTCACTCTTAGACAAGATAACCGTTTTACTGGTACTGGATGTTGCGCCGCCCATACCATCAGTTTGCTTGCCGTAAGGATCTGGACTGCCGATGACTCGCAGTAATAAGTTATCGCGGGCTTGACCTGCAACTTGAGCCTCTTGGGGTAAATCAGTAAGGTTAAAGAAAACACCTTTACTGGTCCCCCCGCGCATGTAAGTTGCCGGAATTTTAATTTGTGCAATAGTAGACATCTTTTATCCTAAGATGAATTAGCTGAAATAAAGCAAACGTTAATCAGTTAATGCTTTAATCAGCTAATGTTTAAGCTATATGTCAACACTAAGAGGTAGTGACATGTTAGCGTTAATGAGTTGCCTCTAAGAAGTCCTTAGCAAAGCGTTGTAATATCCCGCCCGCCTCGTAAATAGACACTTCTTCAGCCGTATCTAAACGACACTTCACAGCAACAGTCACTTGCTCACCATTGGCACGTGTGATGATGAGTTCAAGCGCAGCGCCAGGAGTTCGCTCACCAACAACATCATAGGTTTCAGTGCCATCAATGTGATAAGTATGACGATTGTCACCTTGGGTGAATTCAAGTGGTAATACACCCATGCCCACTAAGTTAGTGCGATGAATACGCTCAAACCCTTCAGCAACAATAACTTCAACTCCAGCAAGGCGCACACCTTTTGCCGCCCAGTCACGACTAGACCCTTGGCCGTAATCAGCGCCAGCAATAATAATCAACGGCTGTTTACGATCCATATAGGTTTCAATTGCTTCCCACATGCGAGTCTCTTGTCCTTCAGGTTCAATACGAGCCAGTGAGCCCTGCTTAACCACAGGCTTGCCATCTTTGCCTATTGTCGTCACCATTTCGTTAAATAATTTAGGGTTAGCAAAGGTGGCACGCTGTGCAGTAAGGTGATCCCCTCGATGCGTTGCATAAGAGTTAAAGTCAACTTCAGGTAGGCCCATTTTAGCAAGGTATGCACCTGCAGCACTGTCGAGCATAATGGCATTTGAAGGTGATAAATGGTCAGTTGTGATGTTATCCCCAAGTACTGCTAATGGCCGCATTCCTTTCATGGTGCGCTCACCTGCTAATGCCCCTTCCCAATAGGGAGGACGACGAATATAAGTACTTTGTGGGCGCCAATCATATTGCGGATCAATTTTTGCTGAGCCTGTGCCATATTCAACTTTGACATCAAACATTGGCTCATAGACTTGACGGAACTGTTCAGGTTTAACACTTTTAGCAATAACCTCATCAATTTCAGCATCTGAAGGCCATAAATCTTTCAGGCGAATATCATTACCTGCGCTGTCTTTTCCTAGCACATCTTTCTCAATATCAAACCGGATTGTCCCAGCAATAGCATAAGCAACAACGAGCGGCGGCGATGCCAAAAACGCTTGTTTTGCATAGGGATGAATACGGCCATCAAAGTTGCGGTTACCAGATAATACGGCTGTTGCGTATAGGTCTCGGTCAATCACTTCTTGCTGGATAACAGGGTCAAGTGCGCCACTCATGCCGTTACAAGTTGTACAAGCAAAACCCACAATACCAAAACCAAGCGCTTCAAGTTCTGGCAACAAATTGGCATCTTCAAGGTAGAGTTGCACCGCTTTCGAGCCTGGAGCTAATGATGTTTTCACCCAAGGTTTACGCGTTAGCCCTTTCGCATTGGCGTTGCGAGCAAGTAAGCCTGCTGCAATCACATTACGAGGGTTAGACGTATTAGTACAGCTGGTAATAGCTGCAATAATACAAGCGCCATCAGGCATTAAACCCGCTTCATTTTCGACTTCGCCACTGATACCTTTTGCAGCAAGATCTGTCGTTGAGACTCGGCGGTGAGGGTTTGAAGGCCCAGCGATATTACGCCCGACTGTCGAAATATCAAATTTCAGAACCCGTTCATATTCAGCATGTTTAAGTGAATCAGCCCATAAGCCATTGGCTTTTGCATATGTTTCAACCAGTTCAACTTGCTCTGCGTCACGACCAGTTAATCTAAGATAGTCGAGCGTTTTATCGTCGATATAGAACATCGCGGCTGTCGCGCCAAACTCAGGCGTCATGTTTGAAATAGTCGCGCGATCACCTAGTGTGAGATTTTCAGCGCCTTCACCATAAAACTCAAGGTAAGTAGAGACCACTTTTTGTTCACGTAAAAACTCAGTAATTGCCAGCACAATGTCAGTTGCGGTAATACCGGGTTGGCGCTCGCCAATAAGCTCGACACCCACAATATCAGGTAGACGCATATAAGATGGACGCCCCAGCATCACGCTTTCAGCTTCTAAGCCACCGACACCAATAGCAATAACACCTAATGCATCAACATGCGGTGTATGACTATCAGTCCCAACAAGTGTATCCGGAAAAGCAACGCCTTCACGGGATTGCACAACTGGTGACATTTTTTCAAGGTTAATTTGATGCATAATGCCGTTACCTGGCTGAATAACATCAATATTTTCAAAGGCCGTTTTGGTCCAGTTAATAAAGTGGAATCGATCGTCATTACGTCGATCTTCAATAGCACGATTTTTCTCAAAAGCATCTTTTTCAAAACCTGCATGCTCGACAGCCAAAGAGTGATCCACAATAAGCTGCGTTGGCACAACAGGGTTTAATTTGGATGGGTCTCCACCCTTTTCAGCAATTGCATCGCGTAGTCCTGCTAAATCCACTAATGCAGTTTGACCTAAAATATCATGACAAACTACACGCGCAGGATACCAAGGAAAATCTAAATCGCGCTTGCGTTCAATAATTTGTTTAAGTGAATCTGTTAAGGTTTCAGGAGAGCAGCGTCTTACTAAATTTTCAGCATAAACGCGTGATGAGTAAGGTAGTTTTGCAAAAGCACCAGGGGAAATAGCATCTACCGCAGCTTGAGTATCAAAATAATCTAGTTGGGTGCCTGCAAGGTTTTTTCTGTATAAGGTATTCATGTTAGCTTCCATGATCCACGCACTATGGCGTTAGCTGGAACAAAGTAAAAAGGTTAACGTGTCGCATAAATCAAAAGTGCTGACAAAGGACAACACGTTAACCTTCCACCATTATCTTTGTGCAATCGGTGTTACAGTGCGAGGTTCTGAACCAGTATAATCAGCACTTGGGCGAATAATACGGTTATTTGAACGTTGCTCCATCACATGTGCAGCCCAGCCTGTTAGGCGTGAACAAACAAAGATTGGCGTGAATAACTTCGTTGGGATCCCCATGAAGTGATAAGCTGAAGCGTGGAAGAAATCTGCATTACAAAAAAGCTTTTTGGTGTCCCACATGAACTCTTCACAGGCAACAGAAATATCATATAAGCTAGTATCACCAAATTCATGGGCTAACTTTTCTGACCACGCTTTAATGATGACATTACGTGGATCCGACGTGCGGTAAATCGCATGGCCAAAGCCCATTATTTTTTCTTTACGTTCAAGCATGCCAGCCATTTGTGTTTTAGCATCTTCTGGCGAAGTGAACTTTTGGATCATATCCATTGCAGCTTCATTTGCTCCACCATGCAGTGGACCACGTAAAGTACCAATTGCACCTGTGATACACGAGAACATATCTGATAATGTTGACGCACAAACACGTGCTGTGAAAGTTGATGCATTAAACTCATGCTCTGCATAAAGAATTAACGACACGTCCATCACTTTACGGTGCTGCTCCGAAGGTGTCTCGCCACGTAATAACTTTAAGAAGTGACCGCCAATTGAATCTTCATCAGTGACACAGTCAATCTCAACGCCTTCATGGCTGAATTTGTACCAATAGCACATGATTGCAGGAAAGGCTGCTAACAAGCGATTTGCAGCAGTGTTTTGCTGGCTAAAGTCAGCTTCCGGTTCAAGATTACCAAGGAATGAACAGCCTGTACGCATAACATCCATTGGGTGTGCATCGGCTGGAATACGCTGCAATACTTCTTTTAACGCCTGTGGTAAATCACGCTGTTCCATTAACGCCGCTTTGTAACTTGCTAATTGATCTACCGTAGGTAATTCACCGTTAAAAAGTAAATATGCGACTTCCTCAAAAGTGGCATTTTCAGATAAATCAGCAACATCGTAACCGCAATAAGTCAACCCTGAACCAGATTTACCTACGGTGCATAATGCTGTTTCACCTGCGCTTTGGCCACGAAGTCCTGCGCCACTTAATTTCTTGTCTACCATAATGATGTCCTATTCTTTTATGTTTTTAATTGTTATCTGTAGGGGCTAAGCCGCTTTGTCTAATTTATCTATTTACCAGAAACTTACTTTGTTCCAAAACAAGATCTGTATACTTTTCAAGCAAACCTTGCGTTCTGACAGGTCAAGATAAACGGGTAAAATTACTTGTTTTTACCTTCAGCAAATAAGCTATCTAACTTTTGCTCGTAATCGTGATAACCCAAGTAATCGTATAAATCCATACGAGTCTGCATCGTGTCGACAACCGCTTTCTGATCGCCATCAGTCAAAATAACGCTATAAACTGTTTCAGCTGCTTTATTCATCGCTCTGAATGCACTTAATGGATAAAGCACCATGTCTGCGCCCCATTCGCCTAATTGCTCTTTATTCCACAGTTCTGTTTGGCCAAATTCAGTAATATTGGCCAAAATAGGCACATCTAGTGCTTCAGAAAAAGCACGATAATGCGCTTCGGTCTTAACCGCTTCAGCAAAAATACCGTCCGCGCCTGCTGCTACATAAGCCTTTGCGCGTTCAATCGCCGCCTCTAATCCCTCTTGGGCAAACGAGTCTGTGCGTGCCATGATGAAAAAATCTGGGTCGGTTCTAGCATCGACTGCCGCCTTGATTCGGTCGACCATTTCTTCAGTTGATACAATCTCTTTATTTGGACGATGACCACAGCGCTTTTGAGCCACTTGGTCTTCCATATGCACGGCTGCAGCGCCAGCTTTCTCCATATCACGGATAGTTTTCGCAATATTAAATGCACCACCCCATCCCGTATCGATGTCGACCATTAAAGGTAAATCACACGCAGAGGTGATTCGTTGTACGTCAACTATCACATCATTTAATGATGTCATGCCTAAATCCGGTAAACCGTATGATGCATTAGCAACCCCGCCACCAGATAGGTAAATAGCCTGATGACCAATTTGTTTTGCCATCATGGCAGCATAAGCATTAATGGTACCGACGATTTGTAATGGTTTATTGTCAACTAAAGCTTGACGGAACTTTTTACCAGCACTCATGATTTCCCTCTCTATTGTTATTGTTTGTACTTGAGCTGTATTAGCCCACAAATATTGATACTTTCTAGCGATTGTTTTGCTTGTCGTTATCGAGCTTATTTTCGATATTGGCTTTTGAATACATAATGTGTCGGCGCATCAGCATTTCAGCTAATTCTTCATCACGGTTGCCAATGGCTTTAACGATATGTTTATGCTCATCAAATGCTGTTGTCACCCGTGGCCCAGCCATGCCTAATTGCACTCGATACATACGAATAAGGTGGTACATACCATCAATCAGTACTGAAATAAGATGCTTGTTTTTGCTACCTAGAATGATGCGATAGTGGAAATCCACGTCTCCCGCTTCTTGGTAATAAGACTCGCCTGATTGAACTTCGTCGAAATGATGATTTAGTAAACCATTCAAGTCGGCAATTTCTGCGTCAGTCATGTTTTTTGCGGCAAGTCTTGCAGCCATTCCTTCAAGCGATTCACGAACTTGATACAGTTCAAGTAATCCTTCTGGCGACAACGCAACAACTCGAGCCCCTACATTGGCTTTTCGTTCAACCAAATGACATGACTCTAAGCGATTAATCGCTTCACGAATGACAGCTCGGCTTACTTGATAGTTTGTCGACAATTCTGTTTCACTCAGCTTTGAGCCTGCAGCAATTTCACCTTCAACAATATCCTTTCTTAATTCAAAAAAAGTTTTGTCCGCTGCGGTAATGGGGTGTTCGTTGAAAAATGTCATCGTTACTCTACTGTCAAATTACGACCAATTGTCGACAATATAGTCTCATTTGATTATAAACTCAATATAAAACCCATATATTGTCGACAAAGGTCTAACGTTAACGTCAATTAATCAGTACATTTTGTTGTTAGAAAAAGTCACTTCAAACAGAATGGGAAAGCATGTTGTCATTTATTAACAATATAAGCACAATAGGAATACAATCGAGGGCGATAGTTAATTACAATAATATCAAGGCTTAATATGGAAACTAATGCTGCAACACCTAAGGTTAACCCTGCGGAGAAAAAAGGCTTTTTAAACAGCATTAATCATTTTCGCGGGATTGCGATTATTTTTATTGTGATGGCACATTGTTACCGCCCCGCTGGTTGGCAATTAGAGACTTTAGCGGATAAAGCATGGTTCAACTTAATGATGAATGGCACAGTCTTTTTTGTCTTTATCTCAGGCTTTTTGTTTCATCACGTGTTTTACCATCGCTGGGACTATAAAAAATACATGAAGAGCAAGACCAAGTTTGTATTTGTTCCTTATCTACTTTTATCTTTACCTTGGATTATTTGGCACATAACTGCAGGAACAGATCCTGCTTTGCATGTTTTATATGCCGATATAGACAAACCTGCCGTAGCTGCAAGTTGGTACGTTATAACAGGCAGAACGTTAACTGCTTATTGGTATATCCCTATGGGAATGATGCTATTTGCGCTTTCACCTTGGGTGATGCATTTGATTAAACGTCAGCATTTGTTAATCGTCGCGATTCCCCTCTTTATTATTGCGATGATTATTCATCGACCCGAATCCAACCTTAATGCAATTCAGTCGTTGTTTTACTTTTTACCTGTATATCTGTTTGGTGTTTGGGGATCGGCACACCGAGATAAGCTATTTCCATTTATCGATAAATACTGGTTAGTGATGTTGGTAATAGCCATCTTGCTTGCTGTCGGTCAAGCCTACTGGTTTGGCGCTGGGGTATTAAATAAAGCTGCGTTTGAGTTCACTGTGCCGGACTTAATGTTGCCGCAAAAAATACTACTTACTTTGGTCATTTTGGCGATTTTAAATAAATTTGAACATATCAGTATTAAGCCACTGCAAAAACTCGCCGAAGTTAGTTTTGCGATTTACTTTATTCACCCTTGGCTCACAACACCTTGGTGGATGATTTACGAAAGTCCCGACTTATTTGGTTTTAATGGACAAGGAAACATTCTCACAACATTGATTGTGACCATGGGAGTTATCTTCATTTCTTATTTTATTGCTGTTGCCCTTAAAAAGGTGCTCAGCAAAAAAAGTCGTTATTTAATTGGATGGTAATGCTATATAAACCAACACTAATCACTTAAAAACATAAAGCCTTATTCACAGTAATAAGGCTTTTTTTATGTAAATTTGCTTAACGTATTAGTTTGATTAAAAATTAATAATGCTTATTGATGAATAGATAAGCAGTTACCGCAAACCTTTCTTGCGTTGAACCTTGCCAGTTCATTATCATGAACCTATTAAACTGGTAACGACTTTTTCTTCACGAGGCATTATGACGACTTTTAACGTTCTCCTTATTTGCGGTGGTGGCAGCGCTGAACATGATGTATCTGTGCTATCGGCTAACTTTTTTGAATCGTCATTATTGCAATCTAATAAAATCAATCTGCTAAGAGTTGAGTTAGATAGCAACGGTCATTATTTTGATAGTGAAGGTAATAGTTGTGAATTAACTAATCGGCGTGAAGTACGATTTGATAATGATGTCAAAACGCCATGGACAGTGGATTACGTCATTCCTTGTATTCATGGTTTCCCTGGTGAAACTGGCGATATTCAATCTTATTTTAACTTAATTCAATTACCTTACTTTGGTTGTGAGTCAGAAGCATCGAGTAATTGTTTTAATAAAATCACCGCCAAAATGTGGTTTAGTGCACTGGGCATCCCGAACACGCCTTACATTTTTTTGAATGACTATAATCAATCAGCTATTGAGCAAACCCAAGCAGCACTATCTAAATGGGGCTCAGTGTTTGTAAAAGCAGCTTCCCAAGGCTCATCTGTTGGGTGCTACAAAGTCGATAGCCAAGAGCAAATAGCACAAGTGTTAAAAGATGCATTTAGTTTTGCACCTTCAGTTGTGGTTGAAAAAACCATCATAGCGCGCGAGTTAGAAGTCGCAGTATATGAATATCTAGGTAAAGTCATCGCCACGTTACCAGGCGAAATTATTTGCGCCGACAATACTTTTTATACTTTCGATGAAAAATACAATGCTTCAAGCAAAGCTCGAACTGATGTAGTTGCAGGAAATTTATCACAACAAAATATCGATAAGATCAGAGAATACGCCTTAAAAGCATTTACAGGTATGAAGTTACGTCATTTGTCGAGAATTGACTTCTTCTTAACTGATGACGGTGAAATTTTATTAAATGAAATTAATACCTTCCCTGGTTCTACACCCATCTCAATGTTTCCAAAAATGATGCAAAATCATGGTGAAAATTTTACCGACTATCTCGTTGATAATATTGAAACGCAGTTAACATCTCTTAATACCATTCGTTAATTTGATTAACTGTTACCGGGACATATTAATCGAAATAATATTGGAGAATGTTTGCTGTTGGCCAGCATTTTCCAATTCATCGCGCCATGGGTTCTCTTGAACTTTCACCATGTAAAAATGTTCTCTATAGGTATCAGTCACAAAGGCGATGCCATGCTGCATTAACTCATAATGTATATCGTGAACAAACACCAAAGAAAAATTTTGTCTCCCAGTTAATTGATTAATATCTTCACGGGTTAAACTCACCCCTGTTTCCAACTGCTCAAATTGTAATTTAAGCCAATTAGCAAAGTCTTTAGAACTTACCATCGACATAGTCACCTCCAAACAAAGCCCAAATATATTTCAGCGGATATCTCATCCGTTGAGAGCTAGCTGAATAGTCAAAGTATAGTTTGTTATGGAAATGTTGTTTTGAAAGCAGACATTTTATAGACTAAAAGGACATGAGAGTAATACTTTAGTGCTCAATTATTACAAGTTCAGTGACACTACGCTTAATGGGTTAATGACGAAATGTTCAACCAATTCATCCAATATCCCATAGTTAGTTATTAATAATAGACCTTTAGCAATTTCAAATTTTGTAATTGTTGGCCTTACTCCTGCGTCAATTATCACATTATTGTCAAATTAATGACTAAATAACTTGATTTAAACGTACTGTAATAAGATTATTGAGGTTGCTACTTTAGTAGTAAAATTTTCACATTCAAAGCATATTATTAAACATAAGATTACATTAATAGGAATAAACAAATGCTCAAACAACTCTGTGTGATTATGTTGTTGGCTCTAGCAGGATGCAGCTCTAATAACCATTTCAGTGATATCGCAACTTCTAATGTCGCTGGACAATACTTCAACGATGATGGTTTCGGCAACCAAACTAACCTGATTTTACATGATAATGGTCGCTACGAATCTACTATAGAAGGAGTGGCTGGAGTTACAAGTTATTCACAAGGAACTTGGTCAAACATAGGTAATAAGATTTCTTTTTCACCAGAAAGTAATTCAGATAAATTAAAGTTATCCATACAACCTATGGAAGTTGTTGAACAAAACCATGAGCTATTACTAGTACCTGTTAGAAAAGTTAACCTTCATCAGCAATTAATGGCAAACTTTGGAAAATCTACATATACATATAATCGCTAAAACTTTAAAATATTGTATTAGCCTACCTACAAGGAAGCACCGTAGGCTTCATTAATCCTCACCATAAAACCATCTTGATACATTGAATTCAGTGCCTCAACTAATGCATCATGCTTTGACTCTTCTAACTCTCGATTACACGCCATAGCTCTCAGTGCAGTATAAAAAATCAATTCAGGCTCACCCAATTGCACTTTAGATTGATCCATAATGGTTTTGGCACTAATGATTTCAGATGCCCAAAGTTGAATCCTATCTCTTTGTAGCTTTTTAATATTGAGATTATCATCGTTGGTCAGCTGTACTTGATATTCAAAAGACGTTAAGTATTCTCCAATCCCACTTCCTAAAAAGGTGCCAATTGAATAGGATTTTGCATCTTGTAAGGTAATTAATGGTAAGGATTTATCCTTGGCACTAAACAAACCGTAACGTGAAATTAATATTGGTCCTACCCAGCGAAACTCACTCTCTCTTTGCTGGGTTCTATCAATGGGTAACACACAAACACCTTGGCTGCGTGACGTCATGGTCAATCCTCTTTTCAAAGGATTAAAAATAATCTTATAGTCAATATCTGCCCGAGAGAATAATTCATCAATGATTTCTATAATCATACCTTTATGAGTAGTATCGGTTTGCTCTGCATAAGGTAAGTGTTGATAGGTATAAATGGTAATCTCTTCTGCCTCGACCCATTTAGGAAAACAGAACAATAATGAAAGTAAAACCCATGTTTTTCTACCAAACATTGATTGCCTCCTCAAACGGTAAGGTTTTACCTTTTACTGACGTTTCCTTGACTGGTTTCGGGGAGCCTGTTTGATTTAGCCAGAAAGAAGGTGAAACTTTAGGGTTCACTTTAGGACCACATGTCATCTTGCTTGATTGGAGCTTAATAAGATGCTCATCAATTTTTTCAGCTAAGTTATTCATGCCTTGGGCAACGCTGACTTCGCCCGTCAAAATGTGGCTTACGGCTTGCCACCAGTAACCTGCCATCCC
The DNA here is from genome assembly GCF_002075795.1 of Shewanella japonica. Taxonomy (NCBI): domain Bacteria; kingdom Pseudomonadati; phylum Pseudomonadota; class Gammaproteobacteria; order Alteromonadales; family Shewanellaceae; genus Shewanella; species Shewanella japonica. The sequence goes on along the minus strand of NZ_CP020472.1, from coordinate 1,925,488 downwards.
AGGATAATCAGGTACATTGGTTCCCGTTGGAGTCCACACATTGCGTGCTTGACTGCGATAAAACTCAACGAGCCCGCCTAAATACTTTGCCTTATCAGTCATATAATCAGAATCAATATCTGATTGACGGATTGGTGTTGACCCAACAATTGTTTTTCTTAATGATACCGTTTTAGATACAACAAATTGCGCATATAACCACGCCGCGAGTTGTTGCTCTTTTGGTGTATGATTTAAAAATGTCCAAGCTCCGGTATCTTGATAACCAGACTTCATACCTTGTTGCCAATACTGCCCTACCGGTGATGGTGCAACTCGCCATTTGGGCGTGCCATCTTGATTCATCACAGGTAAACCAGCTTGGGTGAAATCAGATACAAATGCGGTGTACCAAAATATTTGTTGAGCAATATTGCCTTTTGCCGCCCAATCTCCAGATTCTGAAAACGTCAATTGCTGCGCTTCAGGTGGTGCATACTCTATTAACCAATCTTTGTATTTTTCGACCGCATAAATAGCTGCTGGGCTATTTAGGGCGCCACCTCGTTCAATACTTGCACCAACTGGATGGCAATCTTCAACTCTGATCCCCCACTCATCCACAGGTAATCCATTAGGCAGGCCTTTATCACCCACCCCTGCCATAGAAAGCCACGCATCCGACATACGCCAACCTAGAGATGGATCTGATTTACCGTAATCCATGTGGCCATAAACCTTCACTCCATCAATAGAATGAATATCATGGGTAAAAAAATTAGCAATATCTTCATAGGCCTGCCAATTTTGTGGAACACCCAATTTATAACCGTATTTGGATTCGAATAATGCTTGATAAGTTGGATCTGCAAACCAGTCACTGCGGTACCAATATAAGTTGGCAAACTGCTGATCTGGTAATTGATAAATTTTACCATCAGGGCCTGTGGTAAATGCCAGCCCAATGAAATCATTCAGTGCAAGAGTCGGCAGAGTATACTTCGCAGCGTGATCGTTCATTAATTCAGTAACAGACTTAATATTTTGCTGTCGGAAATGACTACCAATTAAATCACTGTCACTAATATAGGCATCATACAGACGCTGACCAGTCATTAGCTGAGCAGATAGCTTCTTAATCACATCATCTTCATTAGTTAACTCATGGATGACATGAATACCCGTAATGTCATAAAACGCTTTTGCTAATACGTTAGATTCATATTGATGAGTTTTAATACGTTCTGAGATGACACGTATTGTCTTGCCCTTAAACGGCGCAGCAGTATCTCTAAACCACAATAATTCTCGTTTTTGCTGTTCGATTGATAATGTTGATGGTTGAAACTCAGATTCGAGCCAAGTGAGAGATTTAAAGTTCAGCGTATCATTTGCAACATGACTACTGGCAGTATTGCTTGTTAGCTCAGATAAGTCAGTCTGAAGTTGAACAGGGGTAACAGGTTTTTCTTCTGTCCCCTCAATTAACGCTAATAGGTTTACTTGAGGCTCAGCATACAAAGGGGTAATTGACATCAGAGCTAATAAACCAAACAGGCTAATTAACCATTTAAAGGAGGATAGAGAAATGTTTCTTTGCATGCTTCCTCTTCAGTTATTGATGTCAAAAATAGAAGGTGTGATTAACGACAACTACGACTGCAATTACAACTGAATCATTAATATATTTAATATACGTTAACCAAATAAAAAGGCCAGCATATGCTGACCTTTATTAGTGAATTTAATGATTTATTCAAATCAAATAATCATTAAAACCCTTCAACTCCAGCCATGTCAGGCAATTGGTGAGCAATCCCTTTATGACAATCAATACAGGTTTTTTCACCACTGGCTAATGACGTTGAATGCATTGCTGACGCACGCTTAGACTGACGAGTAAAGTCCATATAATCAAAGTTATGACAGTTACGACACTCTAGTGAATCGTTAGCTTTTAAACGGTCCCATTCATGCTCAGCTAGCTCTCTGCGCTTAGCTTCAAATTTTTCCCGAGTGTTTATCGTACCAAAAACTTTACCCCAAACTTCCTTAGAAGCCTGCATTTTACGGGCAATTTTATCCGTCCAGTTATGAGGGACGTGACAGTCAGGGCAAGTCGCACGTACACCACTACGGTTAGTGAAATGAATGGTTGTTTTCAACTCTTCATAGACGTTATTCTCCATTTCATGGCAGCTAATACAGAAAGCTTCAGTATTTGATACCGATAACGCCGTATTAAAACCACCCCAGAAAATAACACCAGCAACGAAGCCACCAAGAGTCAGAAAACCAAGACTATAGTGTACACTTGGACGGCGAATAACCTTCCAAATCACTTTAAGATTTTCTAGTAGTTTTGCAATCATACTTGCTCCTAGTGCTCGTTCTTAGCAGCGTTTTTCATTAAATGTTTTACATCAATGAAATCATTTTCTACCAATAACTTGGCATCTAATTGCGATACATGACACTGGGTACAGTAGTAACGACGAGGCGATAAAGATGCCAAGAAGTTATTTTCTCTATCCATGTAATGCGTCACACTCACCATAGGTGCTTGGGAATGTCCTGTGCTATTTCTAGCATGACATTGCATACATTTGTTGACCTTCAAATCAATCTGGTAACCGTCAATACGATGTGGAATGATCGGAGGTTGCATTGGGTAATTACGCACCTGCTTAACATCAGAGTTAATCACCTTCTGCATAGCAGGAGGCGTTGGCTCAACATCAATTGGGGCAAGGCGCAAAGTAGCAACTTTATCTTCTGGTATTGGTGCAGTTTCAGCTAATGAGCTAAAAGAAAGACCCAACAAGACAATTACTGATAAAACGTTACGTGTTTTCATGGTCATTCTCCTTAAGCTTTGACAATCTTAACCGCACATTTCTTAAAGTCTGTTTGCTTTGACAATGGATCTGTCGCATCAAGCGTTACTTTATTAATGAGCTGGCTAGCATCAAACCAAGGAACAAACACTAAGCCCATTGGTGGCTTATTACGACCTCTGGTTTCAACACGAGTCTTAATCTCACCGCGGCGAGAAATCACTTTAACTTCATCACCTCGACGTAACCCACGCTTCTTAGCATCATCAGGGTGCATAAAACACACTGCATCAGGGAATGCTTTGTAAAGTTCAGGGACACGCTGAGTCATAGAGCCTGAATGCCAATGCTCTAGAACACGACCGGTCGATAGCCAAATATCAAACTCTTCATCTGGCATCTCTGGTGCGGGCTCATAAGGTAATGCAAAGATAATGGCTTTGCCATCAGGCTTACCATAAAACTCGAACCCTTTACCTGCCTTAACATAGGGATCCGCACCTTCACGATAACGCCATTTGGTTTCTTTGCCGTCAACAACAGGCCAACGTAAACCATGCTCTTCGTGATAACGATCAAAGTCAGCTAAATCATGTCCATGACCACGACCAAATTCAGCGTATTCTTCAAACAAGCCTTTTTGAACATAAAAACCAAAATGTTTTGCTTCATTGTTCATGTATTTAGGATCGGTATCGCTTAATGGGAACTTCTCAACATTGCCATTTTGGAACAAGACTTCGAACAATGTTTTACCCTTATATTGAGGGTTAGCAGCAAGCACGTCTTTTGACCATACTTCATCAGTCGTAAAGCGTTTTGAGAACTCCATTAACTGCCATAAGTCAGACATGGACTCACCTGGTGCTTGTACCATTTGATGCCAAAACTGAGTACGTCGTTCAGCGTTACCGTAAGCACCTTCTTTTTCAACCCACATCGCTGAAGGCAATATCAAATCAGCAGCTTGGGTTGTCACAGTTGGATAAGCATCCGATACAACGATGAAGTTTTCAGGATTACGATAACCTGGTAGCCCTTCCTCGTTCATGTTGGCTGCGGCCTGCATGTTGTTGTTCACTTGCACCCAGTAGCAATTTAAATCACCATCTTTAAGACGACGATTTTGCTCAACTGCGTGATAACCAGGTTTAGGCGGAATAATCCCGCTCGGAATATTCCAAATGTCTTCAGCAAGTTTACGATGCTTAGGATTTGTGACCACCATGTCAGCAGGTAAACGATGTGAGAAAGTACCTACTTCACGTGCTGTACCACACGCAGAAGGTTGACCAGTCAACGAGAAAGGACTGTTACCTGGGGTTGAAATTTTTCCGACCAGTAAGTGAATATTGTAGATTAAGTTATTACACCACACACCACGAGTATGTTGGTTAAAGCCCATGGTCCAGAATGATGTAACCTTCTTTTTAGGATCGGCATACAACTCGGCAAGCTCAATCAACTTGTGCTCGGGCACACCGGATAGCTTACTGACACTTTCAACATCATAATCTGCAACAAACTTAGCAAACTCTGCAAAATCAATTGGAGTTGAATCACCTGCAGTATCGACGTTTTTAGCTTTCTTTTGCAGTGGATGAGATGCACGTAGACCATAACCAATATCCGTTTCACCTTTACGGAAATTAACGTGTTTATTGATAAAGTCTTGGTTCACTTTGCCGTTTTGAATAATGTAATTAGCAACAAAGTTAAGAATGGCCAAATCGGTTTGCGGAGTAAACACAATAGGCAAATCAGCTAAATCAAATGATCTATGCTCAAAGGTAGATAGAACAGCAACTTTCACATGGGGAGCGCTTAGACGTCTATCTGTCACACGAGTCCAGAGAATAGGATGCATCTCAGCCATGTTTGAGCCCCATAATACGAATGCATCAGCCGCTTCCATATCATCGTAACACCCCATTGGTTCATCAATACCAAAGGTACGCATGAAACCACCTACAGCTGATGCCATACAGTGACGCGCATTCGGGTCAATATTGTTTGAGCCAAAGCCAGCTTTCATAAGCTTAACTGCTGCGTAACCTTCCCAAACTGTCCACTGACCGGAACCGAACATGCCCACAGCGGTTGGCCCTTTAGCTTTAATGGTCTTTTTCCATTTTTCAGCCATGGTATCGAAAGCGGTATCCCAGCTTACTGGTGTGAACTCGCCATTCTTATCATATTGACCATTTGTCATACGCAGCATTGGAGTCTGCAGACGATCGCGGCCATACATAATTTTCGATAAGAAATAACCTTTAATACAGTTTAAGCCACGGTTAACTTCACTTTTAGCATCACCATGAGTAGCAACCACCTTACCGTCTCTAGTAGCAACAATGACTGAACAGCCCGTACCACAAAAACGACATGGCGCTTTATTCCACTCTAACTTTGTTTGCTCAGAACTCGTTATTAAATTACTTGCTGTCGCAGGTAAAGCCATTCCAGCAACGCCAGCAGCGGCAATCGCGGCATTGGCTTTCATAAACTCACGTCTGTTCATACTCATTCTTCACCCTCTTCTAGCTCTTCGCTTTGGTGATAAACCATAGTGGCACTTAACACACCAGGGATTGCGTTAATGGTCGAGATATCATCCATTAAAGAACGCTGAGTCGGCCCTTCAATTACCACGACAATTTTCATCTCATTGTTTACTGACAATTCAGCATTTTCCATCGCCATAATTTTTTGGCGAACTTCAGCCATTTGCTCTGGTTGAACTTGCACAATCAAACTGGTTACATGGATTTCTTTTTTGCTCATTAGCACTCATTCTCTATTATTTTTTGTTATTAATTAAAGACTAACCGGCACCTGGCGGGCCTGAAAGGATTTGACTAAACCAAATGGTAAAGCCAAGTGCACTGACTAAAAGTGCCGATAAAATAGGCGCTAAAAAAACCGTTAGGAAAATAAAGATTTTCAACTCTAAGCTTTTTTCGCTTTGTGGATCTGTACTCATGGAGCCTCCAGCAGAGGTTTCAAATGAAAGATATGTAACCTAGTTGTTACTGATCATGATTCGGAAGAATTTTATCTTTAATCAATGACTAAACTATATACTCACAAATTGGTAAAACGAATTTAAGTTGATCTAGATCATAAAATTCACCAAACATTGACCTGCATAGGTTTATATTGACCAAAATAATTAAACGGAAAGATGATGTTAGCGTTGTTAAATGCCAGTTTACGTTTTACACATTGTTTAGCACTTTAGTATATATAGCTGCTACACATAAAGTTATCAACTTGTTAATAGCATTTCGATGTAATTAAAATGACAGGTGAAAGGCATGCAGATAATGATATTTACATCACGTAAAAAAGATTTGAAGGTGCTTTAATCAGCATAAATGAATACAAAAGAGTCAATGACAACTGAATGAATATTCAATTGTCATTAATCAAAGTCCGTTTACACTAATTTATAGCGTAAAACTTTAAGGGATTTTTGCTCATCAATATCAGCAAAAATAGTCGGGTTATCTAGACGCTCGATAAATTGTAATGAAGGCGCCGTTTCAGTTACTTGCTCCATTAAAAAATCGCATCCTAATTCAGGCGCATTCAAACAAAGCAATACTTCGCCGTTTTTGGCTAGCAGTTCAGGTAAACGGCGTAAAAGCCTTACATAATCTTTAGTTGCTACAAAACTGCCTTTTTGATTACTTGGCGGATCTGCAATAATTAAATCATAAGGGCCTAATTTAGTCAGTTTTCCCCACGATCTAAAAATGTCATGACCCAAGTAACGTGCCCCCGAATCAAAACCATTCAATAAATGATTCTGTTTACCAATACTTAAAGCACCTTTACTCATGTCCATATTAACAACGTCAGTCGCTCCCCCCTGTAAAGCCACAACAGAAAAAGCACAAGTATATGCAAATAAATTCAATACTTTTTTATCTTTACTTTGTGTCTTTACCCAGCGTCGTCCGTTAGCCATATCAAGGAAGATTCCGTGATTTTGGCCTCTTAATAAATGTACTAAAAATTGAGCACCATTTTCAGTGACAACATGTTTTTCTGGCACTTTACCTGCGACAACTTCCGTTATCGTTTGGCCAGCGTTGCGATATTGAAATACTAAATTAAACGCAAGATCACTATGGTATTTCTGCCATACCAGAGTAATGTATTCAATTAGCTCATTACGGTTAGTTTCATTTAACTCTTTAAAGCTAGTTAACAATAAAACAGGATTAAACCAATCTAAGCATAAGTGCTCTAGACCTTCAAAACGGCCACCTCTGCCGTGAAAAATACGGCATAACTCATCACTGAGTTGCGCTTGTGCTAACGCTTGAGTAAGCGGAAAGTCTTCTACTGAATTTATCTTCATTATCACTATTAATTTCTTTTACTGTATTTAGATGCAACACGTATAATTCGCATACGCATTGCCTTTAAAGTCCGGTCTCTACCTCAAAAGTAAGCCTTTATGCTTTATCAATTGGCTCGGATGTAAGCTTATCTGATGAGTCAATATCAATTTGCGGCTGATTATCTTCGTCTGAATCAACATCGGATAATAAAATAGCAAACCATTTGCCACTTTCACTCGACTCAAGTGCGATTTTTACAATCATGGTCAGTGGAACGGACAGCAACATACCGACTGAGCCTAATAGCCACCCCCAGAATATCAATGACAAGAAAACCACTAAAGTTGATAAGCCTAAACCACGCCCCATAAAGCGAGGTTCAACCACATTACCCATAACGGTATTCGTGCCCAAATATAATAAAGCTGTCATCCCAGCAGCACCTGGGCCGATTTGGATAAAGGCGAGTAACACTGCAGGAATAGCAGCAATGATTGAGCCGATATTTGGAATGTAATTTAATAGAAAAGCCAGCACTGCCCACAATAACGCGTAATCAACGCCGATAATGCTTAAACCAATACCGACAATAATACCGGTGCCAATACTGACTAAGGTTTTGATGACCATATACTGATTAACTGAATGCAGGAACTTATCAATCTGTTTTAAGCGCATATCAGGATCATCAACTGCTAAATGAAACTTCTTCGGTAATGATTGAGCTTCAAACAACATAAAGATAACAGTCAAAATAATTAAGAATAAGTTAGCCATAACATTACCAAGCCCTGACAGCATATTCGTGGTCATGCTTAATGCCATACCTGGATCAAAATACTCCAGCACTTTATCTTTTGAAATATTGATATTTAACGCATTAAGTTTTTCAAGTACCCATGAAAACTGCTCAATAAGTTGTTGACGGTACATTGGCATTTGATTTGAGAATTCATTTATCGAACTGCCGACTAAGCTGGCTAACCACAACCCCATTAATACAATAAATATCATTAATAAAATGACCGAAAGCCATTTAGGCACTTTATATTGCGTCATAAAGTTGATAGCTGGATTACAAATTACCGCTAAAAATGCCGACAGTACAAACGGAACCACAATAGGACTAGCTGTTTTTATGCCTGCTAAAATGACCACGAGGCAAGCCATAACAGCAAAGCCGCGCAATGCCATTGATGAAGAGTTACCGCCACTCATAATGTAAATCCTTTCTATTGTCAGTATTGATGGTGAAGTTGGATCATCAGTTTGCTGCGCTACAAAAACGACTAAACATGAAAATAATGCTTAGTTCCATCTCGTTCAAAATCAATAACACAGCTTAATTGAATAAGGTTTAACCAGTAAACTGGCTTAATTATAATTACTTAGCATTATACTCATTATGCTTTATCAGGATATGAATAAATGAAAGCTAATTAATCCAATGGATAAAAATAGATTATCAAACTCAAGCTGTACCAAAGCTAAATATTCAATGAAAATATGTTTGATCTAGGAGCTTGATAAAGTCGTAAATATCTATGAGGTCTGCTTTTTTTGCGCTAAATTAACTATAGCCTGAATAACAGATTAGTTAACTATCAATGTAAATCTACACGACAAGTAATGGTGAGTATATGAACATATTAATGACTGGAGCAACAGGGTTTGTTGGGCAACAATTAGTAAAACTATTGAGCCAAAGTTCTGAATCCCATCAGTTCACCATTATTACCCGAAACAGTCAAAATGCTAAAAACATATTAGGCAACAACCACCAATACCTTAATAACCTAGACAGCCTTCAACATCTAAATGAATTTGATTGTGTTATTAATCTTGCCGGTGAGCCCATTGTCGGTAAGCGTTGGAGCCACCAGCAAAAACAAAAAATTTGTAATAGTCGCTGGAATATTACCGCTAAACTAAGTCATCTCATTAAACAAAGTGATACGCCACCAGAATGTTTCATTAGTGCATCAGCAATTGGCTATTATGGCAGGCAAGATTCAACGGCTGTTGATGAGCATAGCAAAGCTCACGACGAGTTTAGTCACCAAGTGTGCAATGAATGGGAACATTTAGCCTTACAAGCACAATCTGAATCAACTCGAGTTTGTGTACTTAGAATAGGTATCGTCTTGGGCAAAAACGGGGGGGGCCTTAGCCAAAATGCTACCGCCATTTAAACTTGGGCTGGGGGGGCCAATTGGTAAAGGAGTACATGGTGTAAGCTGGATCCATATCGATGACTTAACCGCACTGATATGGCATTTAATGTCGACGAAATCAGCCAAAGGGGTGTTTAATGCCACTGCACCAAATCCTATAAGCCATAAACAATTTGCACGCTCTATCGGTCAGAGCTTAGGCAGACCCGCAATAATCCCAACACCGGTTTTGGCTTTAAGATTAGCCATGGGTGAAATGGCAGACTTAATTGTTGAAGGCCAATTTGTGATACCCAAAAGGACATTAGAAAGTGGTTTTCATTATCAGTACCCTGATATTAACCCTGCTTTAGATTCCATCCTTAAAACATAATCCTTGTAAAACAGTTACGCTTTAACTTTTTACCAAGGTTTTAATTCTATTAATAAACCAGTCATACCTTTTGGGTTGTGGCCGGTGTTTTTTGCGGATCATAAATAAAGGCTCTTTTACGACCTTTGGCAAATTAGCCACGGTAATATTACCTTGCTCATAAACACTGTTTACTGCAAATTCAGGTAATACAGTAAATCCTAGCCCTTTTGTTATAGGCATCAATATTTGATTTAACTGATTAACGTAACTGGTTAACGGTATATCATCTGCTGAATAATCATCAAAATTACAGCTCATCACTTGCTGTAAGTAATGCTTAGCATCTGGATGTGAAACCAAGCCTAATGATAATAACGTCTCAAAAGATAAGTCATCGGCATCAACAGACTTAGGTAACACCATGAGCAACTTCTCAAACCCAACTGGCGTGACTTCAAGCTCTGGATTTGACACAAATTGAGTAACGATGCCAATTTCTATGTCGTTATTAAGCACTTGATCAACAATGCGTTTATTCGGCGCAGCTTCAATTGAAACATGTAGTTGAGGATGTAATAACTGGTAATCAATAAAGTCTGGATAAAGCCACATGGCTAGTGACCCTGAACAAGCAAACCTGCACTCCCCGATAAATGCTGAATCAAGCTGTATATCACTTAATAATTGCTCTTGTTGCTTTAATAGCTGTTCACCATATTTCTGCAACTGCATTCCGGCATCGGTGAGTTCGAAACGTTTACCAAAACGCTGGATCAACTGCGTATTAAGTTGATTTTCTAACTTCTGAATATGCTGACTAACACCAGGTTGAGTCATAAACAATTTTTCAGCAGTTTGTGTAAAGTGACCTGTTTCGGCTAACTTTAAAAACGTTGTTAACCATTTTTGATTTATCATGATGATTCCATTAAACATTACCGGCATTATCTATTGCCTTAAGCTATTAAGATACCATAATCAATAAAAAAGGAGAGCATCAGCTCTCCTTAAAATTAACGTGCATACAATAAAAGGGACATCAGCCCGCTTTTAGTAAATCACTGCACGAGCGATTCAATAGCTGCCTACAACGCCACATACCTAAAGTGGCAACCACAGCCGCACCGGATAAAGGTGCAATTGCCCACCAAGGCCAGTGCATGTATACAACTAATTCAAAGACTTGTGTTTTAAGCATATAAAGGGTGAATTCAGCAACAATCACCGCCAATATACCCGCTATTGCGCCCAATAAGGCAAACTCCAAACCGGTTGCAGAGCGCAGTAACCATCCAGATGCACCAAATGTTCTTAACACCGCCAATTCACGCTGTCTAGTGGCCATTCCCGCTTCAGTTTGCGCGATTAACACCAAGGCACTTGCCAATAATACTAACGCAAGCACTAAAGATAAGGATAGCGACACTTGCTCAATGATTTGACGTAACTGCCCCACCATAGCCCCGACATCAATCACTGATATCGTAGGGAATTGCTGGATTAATTGCAGCACAACCCCATTCGCCGTTAAATCACTGCCATTCGCTTGCAAATCTTCATCATTAAGATGGAAACTTGCCATAGAAGTATAAGAAAACGGCTCTAATGCTTTAGGCCTGAAAATCATAAAGAAATTTGGCTGTAAGGTTTCCCATTGCACTTGCCTAAAACTGGCAACCTTAACACTAAACTCTTGATTATCAATCGTATAAGTCATAGTGTCACCAAGGGATAAACCTAAGCGTTCAGCAACTTCGGCCTCAACTGACACCTCATCATCAGCTTGGTTAAACGTCCCTTCAATGATTTCATTATTAGGCGGAAGTGTTTCACGATACGTCAGGTTCAGTTCACGTGAAATCCCAACACGTCCTTCAACTCCGTCTTTCTCTTCTTGACGAGAAATCAGTTCCTCATCGTTGATATGGGTTAAACGGCCACGGATCACAGGATAGATATCAGTTGCATTAATATTGTGCGTTGTTAAAAAATCATCCAATGGTTTAGTGTCTTCAGGAGCAATATTGACCAAAAAGTAATTAGGTGCATTTTCAGGCAACTGCTTTTGCCATTCATTTAACAAATCTTGTCTGAGAGCCAAAATTGTTAATAACAAAACAAGCGCACTACTAAAACCGACTAACTGAACCGCATTTTGTCTTGCTCGACGTCTAAGACCTGCAAGTGCTAACTGAAATGGGTTGGTGGTTTTCATACCAACACTATGGCCTAAACGGATCATCACAAACCCAAGCACACTGAGTAACACACCTAAAAGTAATACCGCCAGCACTACGGTCATAGTTAACGCAATGCTTTTTGAATATAAGTATCCCAGTAAGGCCATCGCACCAAGGCTCAATAGCAAGTGGAGCCACATGCCAAACTGTAACCCTTCTAATTGACGCTGAAGCACCCGTAAAGGTGGAATGGCTAATAGTCGCATTAATGGGTAGGCAGAGAACATAAATGCGCTGATCAATCCGGTACTCACACCAAGTAACAAGGGTCTTGAATAGGGGGGAGAGTAAGCAGCAATTTCAGCAGGCAAGAATTGATTGATGGCTAAATCTAACATTACGCCGCCAATTAACCCTAATACGATCCCCACTACAGTAACCAGCAATAGATGAGCACCAAACAGCATTCGAATTTGCTTTGCAGATGCGCCAAACGTTTTTAGCATCGCAACAACGTCATAATGACGTTGGCAATAACGCTGTGCAGCAATACCAATAGCTGCACAGGCAAGCGCAATACCTAATAAACTCGCTAATAATAAAAATCGCTCAGCACGTTTAATGGCTGATGCAATAGGTGAATCCCCAGATTGCACATCAGTCCAGCGCTGACTGTTATTCAGTAGTGGTTTAGCTTGGGTTTCAAATTGGGTTAACGCCGCGGCCTCACCAGCAAATTGGTATACATAACTGACACGGCTACCAGGTTGAATAATACCAGTAGCTTCAACATCATCTAAACGCATTAACAGCACTGGTGAAGAGGCAAAGGGATTAAAGCCAGCATCGGGTAATCGGCTGATTTCGGCAGATAAATTAAGTTCAGTATTACCCAGCTCCAGTGTGGTCGGATAGCCCAATAAGCCACCTAATCTATTTTCATACCATGCTTCACCAGTCTTTGGCAGTCCTTGGGTAACGCCTGATGATAATTCTATTTCGCCACGCAATGGATACCCGTCACCCACCGCTTTAATTGTCACCAGTTGAAAATTATCACCCGAATACACCATCGAGTTGAATTTCATGTTTGTCACATGTTGAATATTCAGAGATTCAGCCATGTTGAGCACTTGCTCAGACAGAGGCACAGGAGAATCAATAATACGATCTGCAGCAATAAAATTAGCCGCTTCACCATTAATAGCGACTTGTAAACGCTCACTGACTCTTGCTAAACCGCTCACCGATAACACGGCCAAGGTTATAGCCAATACAATGAGTACTAGTTGCCCTTGCATCAATTCTCGTTTAAATAAGCGCCAAGCTAATTGTAATTCCATTAGCTAACCTCCTCAGAAATCTCGTCAGCATGATTAACATGGCTCCCAGAGGTACCTGACTCAGCATTTGGTTCTGATAAATGACCACTTTCCATCACTAATTGTCGCTTACAACGTTTGGCTAACTCCAAATCATGAGTCACTAATACCAGCGTGGTATCACTTTCTTGGTTTAAGGCAAATAACATGTCTGCGATTTTGTCGCCATTAGCACTATCCAGGTTTCCTGTCGGCTCATCTGCAAATAATACTTTGGGCTCACAAATAAACGCACGAGCGATCGCTACACGTTGCTGCTCACCGCCAGATAATTGTTTTGGTAAATGTGTCAAACGATGAGAAAGCCCGACCCGCTCGAGCATCTGCTCGGCTTTTTCACGAGCTTGAGCCACGCCAGCAAGTTCTGCTGGTAGCATGACATTTTCTAACGCTGTAAGCGTGTCGACTAACATAAAAGACTGGAAAATAAAGCTGACTTTTTGTTTTCTAAGTGCCGCTTTTTATTCTTCGTTTAATCCCGACAACGCCTGTCCATCAAGGAGTATTTCTCCAGATGTAGGTGTATCAAGCGCTGCAAGCAAACCTAATAAGGTTGATTTCCCTGAACCTGATGGGCCGAGAATCGCAATACTGTCACCTTGCTTGACATCCATATTAATGCCATTGAGGATAGTAAGCTCTCCCTCTTGGGTCACCACTGTTTTTTTGAGGTTAGTAACGTTAATGGCACTGGAATTATTTGCAAAAGTAGTCGACATACGATCCTTCTTATTTTTATCGGCTAAACGCCTGCGTTCTGCGGCGTTAATGGTTGTTGTTTCAACAATGTTTATTTCAACTTCTAGCTATGCTGCCACGATTTTAATCTTAGGTGATAGTCTAAGCGCAGGTTATGGCATGTCGGAAGAGCAAGGTTGGGTACAATTGTTACGTAATCAATACCCTGAACATGACATTATTAACGGCTCAGTTAGCGGAGAAACCACCGCAGGCGGTTTGCGTAGACTCCCAAGCTTACTGGACTCAAGCGCATTTGACCTTGTTGTCGTAGAGCTTGGAGGCAATGATGGCCTTCGAGGTTTCCCTCCAAATAAGCTGAAATCAAATCTTACAAAAATCATTGAGTTGTCTCAAGATAACGGGGCAAAGGTTTTATTAACAGAGATTATGGTGCCACCTAATTACGGTCCAAGATATACCAGCATGTTCAATGATGTCTATCACCAATTAGCTGATGAATTCGATATCGAATTAGTGCCTTTTTTCATGTTAGAAATAGCACCAAACCCTAACTTAATGCAACGTGATGGCATTCATCCAAATGTTGAAGCTCAACCTCGAATTACGCAATGGATGCAACCCTGGATCATTAATGCACTGAAAAAGTAACAAAGGTTAAAATATTTCATTCAAAATCACTTAAAAAGTCTAAAAAAGTAATTTTATTTTAAGCTTTAATGATTAAACTGGATGTTAAATGGATTTGTTTGAAACGTTATAAATACCAATGATGCAAAGCACTTACTTTGCTTGTCATCTAAATTGGTAACACCCTATGGCTAAAAGGAAACATTATGTCCGTCAGTCGTCAAAAGAAAGTGTATTTACCGACCGCCACCCGTAAAAATCAATATATTACTGTTGGCTTTACCCTAACTGATGAATTATTAGCGTCATATAGTGATTTAACTAATTGCTATCAAGAGTTTAGTAAATTGGTTTTTCAAGTCGCTGATAAATATGAACTGTTTAATGTTCATGTGGTTGCAAGCGATAAACTCCCTATGGTGCGTTTTCACAGTGAGGCTTATTGCTTAACAACAGAAGAGCAATTACGCTTTTTCTACAACCCTGCACATCATGAAGCAAATCGTCTTCATACTTTGCCTGGTTACCGAGCTAAAAAGCTAAAAGTGGTTTTTCTTGCAACAGGTACCGAATTACGAAGTCATTCAGCTGAGTTTCACGCTAAAGTTCAGCAGTTTTTAGCTGAGATCAAGCCACTATTACCAGTTCAAGGTGTACCAACAAAAATACGAGACCACCAGCACATCTCTTATGACTTTTTTGCCAAAGCAAAAGGCTTAAAAGAATCCTATGCTTACAAACTACGTGCTGTAGATAGTCGCTATAAACGCCGTGAGTGTAACCTACCTGAGTCGGTTAGTGCGCTTAACTACGTCACGGTCAGCTTACCAATGGGACGTCGAATCAAAAAGCAATTAGCAGCAGAAAATGCGACTAGCTTTGGTGAAAAATATCAACGTGTTGCTGACCACTTCATCAAAGCAACCAGCGAAAATAAATTAAACCGTGTTGCCATGGTCGCTAATGGTAAAGTGCCTCTCGTCAGAAACAGTAAATACGAGCAGCTAAACAGCACTGCAGAATTCCAAATGGTTGGCTTTGACCCAAGTAATGCAGCACCAGACCCTATTTGCCATTGGGATGACACTAAGCTTGCTGAAGCTATCCGCTTTGTTATTGTCGCAGCTAAAGAAGACCAAAAAGATGAAGGCTATGGCCGCTTTATGAATCAAGTTCAAGATGCGATTCGTCAGTTCACCAATCAATTTGATATGGATAAAGAACACATTGATGTGATTGTTCGCTTCCATCAGCATTTAAGTTATAAAGCGTAATATCGGCAACCTTAATTGCTGATTGCTTCTATCTAACTTAAAAGTAAGCTAATTAGTAGATTATTTAAAACGACAGCATTGGCTGTCGTTTTTGTTGAATAATCCATTTTCACAACAAGTCATTCATAGAACCAAAAAACATATGTTATAAAAATGTGGCCAGATCTCACATTGATTAACAAATAACAAACAAGGCATGTTGGAGTCATACGAATCTAATCGTATCCACTCCATCGGCGGAACAGATAGGAGTAGGAAGACATAATAAAAAGCAGGAGATGCTATGTTCAACAAGAAAATGCCTTGGCTGGTACCTACCCTTGTAGCAACAGCCGTTACGCTAAACCTAAGTGGTTGCGGTTCAGATGATGAACCAACCGTTACCGAAACCCCACCCGTAGTTCAGCCACCAGCAGAAACTGGCCCCACTTTCCCAGAAGGGGCAATAATGGTTGAAGCAGGTGATAATCTCACCATCAGTATTCAAGAAGCCTTAATTAATGCCCAGAGTAACGATGTCATTGTCCTTCCAAAAGGTAATTTTAAAATAGAATCAACATTATTGTTTGATGGTGATGTCGACGGCGATGGCAGTTTTGCTAAAAACATTACCATCATGGGCTATGGGCAAGACGAAACCGTTTTAGATTTTTCAGAAGCCAATTCGGGTGATGGCATATTCGTTCAAAATGCCATCAACATCATTATTCAAGACTTATCAGTAAATGAAGCAAAAAATAACGGTATTAAACTCAAAAATACCAACGGCATTATTTTACGTCGCCTTGCAACCGTATGGGAAGGTGAGTTAGATGAGGGAAATGGTGCTTATGGCCTTTACCCTGTAGAGTGTGAAAACATTTTAATCGAAGACACTTATGTACGAGGTAGTGCCGATGCCGGTATTTATGTCGGGCAATCACAGTACATCGTTGTCCGTCGAAACATAGCAAAAGAAAACGTTGCCGGTATTGAAATTGAAAACTCAAAATATGCTGATGTTTATGACAATGAAGCTATGGGCAACACAGGCGGTATTTTAGTATTTGACCTACCAATTAATAACCACCGCTATGGGTCAAGTGTTCGTATTTTTAACAACAAAGTATACGATAACAATACCTTAAACTTTGCTAATGCATCCTCTAATCCAGCTGGTGTTCATATCGTACCACCCGGCACAGGGGTGATTGTGTTGTCCACCGATGATGTCGAAATTTTCAATAACGAAATCACTAACCACGACACTGTTGGTCTCACCATTTCAAGCTTTTTCATTGCCGAGCCCGATATCAGTACCTTTGTCGGAAATTACGGTCAACCGGGCCAAGCCATTGATGATGGTTGGCGCCCTACTCCTCGAAATATTTCAATCCATGACAATGTCATCACAGATTATGGCCAAAAACCAAAAGGTTATTTAATTGAAGACATTATCAAAGCTTATGTACTAACCCATGGCGCATTACCGGGTATTTTATATGATGGTTTGGGTGAAATGTTGTCAAATAATGGCACCGCTGCATACCTAGGGCTACAAGAAACGCCATTCAACCCTGATGGAAGCGATAATGTCTGTGCCCAAAAAAATGGTGATGTAAGTTTAGGACGGTTATTTGCCAATAGTAATACAGACATGAACATCGCTGACGTCTTATATGAAAAAACACAAACTGACTTAATGAATTGTGCCCAAGTCAGCCTACCGGTTCACACTGTGACTTTCGGCGATGAAATATTTGGTTGTGGTGTGGATGATGATACTGAAGGCTGTGATGGCGGAAATCTTATCGGTGGAGGCGGCTCTATTGGCGAAGGTGAAGGTGGTCTTGAAGGCGATGGGGATCTGAGCCTATGTACTGCATCTGGTGATAACGTCAGCTGGGATGCTTTACTAAAAGCTAACTGCCCTAAGTTATCGGACTACAACTTATTTGCTGATATGACCAACCCAACAGCGTCGCCAAACTCGAACGGTTTACCGTACGATCTTAACACGCCTTTATTTACTGACCATGCCACTAAATATCGCTTTGTATATTTACCTGATGGCACCAAAGCCGATTACACAGAGAATGAGTCTTTAGACTTCCCTGTAGGGACAGTCATCAGTAAAACGTTTGCCTTACCGCAAAACACCAATAACCGCGGCTTTGCGAATGAAGATGTGATCGAAACCCGTTTGCTTATCCATCGCGAAACAGGTTGGAGCGCCCTACCTTATGCATGGAAAGCCGATAAATCTGATGCCATGTTGGCAAAAGCTGGTGCTATCCAAGGTAAGCAAGTCACGCATAATGGAGAAATGTTAAACTTTGATTATGTAGTACCAAGCATGAATCAATGTAAGCAATGCCACCAATTCAAACCAGATGCCGACAGTAATGCGGTATTCATGCCTATTGGTCCAAAAGCTCGTCACTTAAATCGTGATTATGCCTACAGTGATGGCGTCATGAACCAACTATCTAAATGGCAAGCAGCAGGAATATTGCAAGGGGTACCTAACTTAGCCGATGTAGATAAAGTTCCAGAATATCAAGATGGCGATGAATTAAATATTGCATCAATGTCAGATACTGAACTCATGGCAGCAGCTAAAGGTTACTTAGACATTAACTGTGCGCATTGTCATCGCCCCGAAGGTAATGCATCTAATACAGGTCTTAAATTAGAGTATTGGAGAAGTTATGACGATGACGCAGGTTTCTCGCACGGCACGTGTAAGTCTCCTGTTGCCTATGGCGGTGGCAGTTTAGGCTATGATGTTGTGCCAGGTAAGCCTGAAGAGAGTATCTTGCACTTCCGTATGGAGACCAATGACCCAGGTGATAGAATGCCAGAAATTGGTCGTAGCTTGTCCCATGATGAAGGTGTGGCACTTATTAGCGAATGGATCAAGCGACTACCTGCTGCGTCTTGTTCTTAGACTAGCAGTAATCTATAGAGGATGAGCGAGTTTCATCCTCTTCTTTTCATCCGCAATTTATTAACCCACTGCATTAAACCAGCAACATCCAATTCAAGCCACCGCTAACACTAGGATACTCTCGATGCCGCATTGTCCTTTATTCATTCAGAAAAAATTATTCATAAAGCTGTTAATCATAATGACCGCTTTCACATTAATTGCATGTGGCGGCTCAAACTCAAGTGACACAGATATCAGCTCAACAACCCCATCACTCCCAGATTCAACACCAACGACTCCCGCTCAACCAGATGATTCTGATGATGTGTGTTTGCAAACCAGTACTGAGGTCAATTGGGCGGCGTTAATGGCTAAAGACTGCCCTCAATTAAGTGATTACGGCTTGTTTACCGACCCCAGTATCCCCACTCAATCACCGACAGAACCTGGAATAGCATATCAATTATCAACGGAATTATTCTCCAATTATGCCAGTAAATACCGTTTCCTATTCTTACCTGACAACCAGCAATTAACTTACATGCCAGAGCAGGTTTTTGATTTGCCAATAGGCAGCGTGTTAGTTAAAACATTCGCTTTGCCTTTTGATACACAAGCAACAGGCGAAGATAACGAAAAGTTAATCGAAACAAGACTATTAATCCATCGAGAAACAGGCTGGACTGCCCTTGCTTACCAATGGCAGGCAGATGACAAAGCCGAATTAATAATTGCAGGTGCTAAAGTGGCACATACGCTTAATAATCAAGGCGAGTCCATTAGCTTTGACTACGCTATCCCCAGTAAAGTTGAGTGTAAAATTTGTCATCAAACAACACATTTGGACACCAGTATTATTCGTCCTATCGGTCTTAAAGCTCACTTACTCAACCGAGAAATAGCAACACAAACGGGTATACAAAATCAATTAATCTTATGGGTTGAAAAAGAGTTACTCAGCAGTATGCCGGCACTCGCCACAGTCGATAAGTCATACCCTTTGCATGATAGTTCCGCCTCTTTAACAAATCGTGCCAAAGGTTATTTAGATATCAATTGTGCTCATTGTCATCACGAGGGCGGCTTTGCCAGTATTTCTGGTTTAAGACTGAATTATAACGTCGACCATACCTCATTCGAATACGGTGTATGTAAGCAACCTCCAGGCTGGGATGGTGGGCCAAATGGTTTGGCTTACGATATTGTTCCCGGAAATGGAGAGCGCTCAATTGTTCATTATCGCCAGCGCTTAAATGCGCCAAAAGATAGGATGCCACCAATAGGGCGAGAAATCATTCATACCGAGGGAACAGAGTTAATCAAACGTTGGATAGACAGTATGTCACCGACCATTGGTCTTTGTGAGTAAAACGGGATTACTCCATGTGTAACTGGTTAAGCCTTAAAAAATGTCCAGGAGGATAACCTAACCAATGCTTAAAACTCTGCCTAAAATGACTAACATCGCCATAACCAAGGGTTTCAGCAATTTCTTCAATAGGCAGTTCATCAGCTAAAATAAGGTTAATTGCTGCTTGGCATCTCACTTGATCGACTAACTTTTGATATGTCGTGCCAGCAGCGGATAGCTTTCGCCTTAGGCTTCGATCACTCATATGCATGGTTGACGCAAAGGGTTCTAATTTGGGAGGGGTCGGCATACAAGTTCGTATATGAGTTAACACCTCGTCAATGAAAGAAATACCATCAGGTACCGCTATTTGAGAAAGTTGGTCAAATTGATAATCAAGCGGCGTTTTCAACACATCAAGATTGATCCCCCATTCAAAAAAATCACAATCAAACGTCATTTGGGCCCCAGTAATTTGGCTTAAAAAAACTGTGGCATGTGGCGAAGAGGCAAAATGAATTTCGTCAATATTTACTGACGCTTTAACGAGTTGCCTTGCAGCACCCAGTAACGCACATACGCTATGTTGAAACTGAAAAGAAAATTTATCTGCAGAGACTTTCCCCGTGTTAAGCCAGCGTACCCAAAGTGTTGAGTCTTCTACTCGTATAAGTGTATCGGAGAAACTGCCAGCAAGATCAGGGTTTTTAATGACAAACGTTAAGCATTCACCCAAGGTAGTGAACTGGTCAAAGAAAGGAAGTAATACATCGAGCGTTGAAACTTGGTAACTTGCCCCTAGTCTAGCGCCGATTTCATGATCTGGGCTTAAAGTGCGTAATTGCTCCATCGCAAACTCAACTTGCCATACATAAACAAACTGCATAGCGCTGAGTTCCGATGGCCCTAAGCCCAGTTGCTGGTATATTTCATTAGCAACACTCTCACCGAGGTGAGTTTCAATAAAGTTCAGTAAATTTCTCAATTCAAAAGCGGGATAACATTGGTCACCCACCATCATATTGGCTTTATATCCTGACTCTTGTTGCATTTATACCCTTGTTATTTAATTGTGCTTTCGCGTTCCATCAAACGATTAATAACACCATCAACCGATAATGACGCTCCATGTGCGATTTTATCAGCAAGCTTTTTCTTCATTTGATATTTAATTTTAATAACTTGATGCTCTTTAACTAAACTCAAAATAACGTCATCACTGGTAGAAATAGCATCAATTAACCCTAGCTCAATAGCTTGCTGACCATACCAATGCTCACCAGTTGCGACCTTAGCAATATCCATTTCGGGGCGATATTTGCTCACAAACTCTTTGAATAAAACATGGGTTTCTTCAAGCTCTTCTTGAAACTTCTCGCGACCCTCATCTGTATTCTCACCAAACACAGTTAATGTGCGTTTGAAGTCACCTGCTGTATGCTGCTCATAGTCGATATCATGTTTTTTAAGTAAACGACTAAAGTTGGGTAATTGCGCAACAACGCCAATAGAACCAACGATAGCAAAAGGAGCGGCATAAACTTTATCTGCGACACATGCCATCATGTAACCACCACTGGCAGCCACTTTATCAATACAAATTGTCAGTGGAATATTGGCTTGTTTTAATCTATCTAGCTGACTTGATGCCAACCCATAGCCATGGACCATGCCACCGCCACTTTCGACATTCACTAATACTTGGTCATCTTTTTCTGCTATGGTTAAAATCGCAGTGATTTCCTCACGTAAAGAAGCAACTTCCCCAGCATCAATGCTGCCTTTAAAGTCGATGACAAACACCTTTGACGGCGTTGTTTCATCTTTTTCAGCCGCTTTTTCGTCAGCTTTTAATTGCTTTTCGTAAGCCTTGTATTGTTTTTTAGAGAGCAGTTCTTCCTTTAACTCTTTTTCTAGCTGTTTAAGCTCATCAGTCATGTTCGTTAACTTAAGCTCACCTTTGTCTGCTTTTTGTTTCATGCTGCTAGCTAAAACAACAATGACAACTGCAAGGATGGCGACAACGATAGTGACGGCTTTAGCGAGAAACATGCCGTACTCAGATAAAAACTCCAAAATACACTCCATAAAGAAAAACGTTATTAGCGCTATCTTAGCAGGAACTTAAACCATGTTGACAATAAAAAACCCAGCTAGTGCTGGGTTTTTAATCAATTAACGATAAAATATCATTAATTAGCTACAAGGTACAAGCACATCAGGATTATCAACAAGAATCGTCGCAGCCCCTAAGCCTGCAGTCTTGGCAAAAGCAGCAACTTGAGATTGCATTTCAACTGTTGCTAGTGCAGCCATGCCATCAGTAACGCCATCAATTTCATCAGGGCTCACTAGCGAGCTGTGATGACCTTTAGCGAAACGAACAACACCAGAACCTGCATTAGTTGAACTGACACAACCTAGACCTAAACCAGAGATTAACGGCTCAGTACCTGATAATGGGAAACCTTCAACCATATTAGGTAATACTTGATCAGGTAAGTTACCCGCACCATCTCCTGCGACTTCAATAAGGTGCACAGGTAATTGTGTATCAGCAAGTGCTGCTGCATGGTTTAATGGGTCTGCTGAGTCAACCGCCGTTTGTACTGCGAAAGCGAATGTTGGAATGAAGGCAGAGTAAACGGCTTGAACTAGTGCTTCATACTCAGGTGTACCAGGCTCGTAGCCCGCTTCATTAGCTTCTTCAACTAACTCCATGAATGCTTCAGTACCTGTCACAGTATCAAATAATACTGGTCCAAAAGTAGCTGAACCAGCAAATGAACCTGCTAGACCACCTGCTGGTGCCACTAATGATGCCGCATTAATACCATAAGCATTAGGTAATTCAGCACCCGTTGTAGGGTCAACTAAACCAGTTGAAGCGTACGTTGATAACGTCGTACCTACAATGCCACCTAAGCTTAAGCCTTGAGCACTGATTTTACTGATATCAAATACTTGCTGACCACCCGCTTGAGCAATTTCTGTATACATACCTGTTAACAGTAGACGTAAACTTAAATGATCAAGGGTTGCTTGACGGAAGTTATCACGCACAGTAAGCGTACTCGCCACATTGACAAAAACTAATGGGTTACCGTTGGCATACTGAGGACCAAACAACTCGCTCGTTGCCGAGATGTCATAAACGCCATTACCTGTTGCATCGTATGAGCGATCGCCATGAAGTGGCATATCAA
This sequence comes from Shewanella japonica, assembly GCF_002075795.1. NCBI lineage: Bacteria > Pseudomonadati > Pseudomonadota > Gammaproteobacteria > Alteromonadales > Shewanellaceae > Shewanella > Shewanella japonica. The sequence goes on along the minus strand of NZ_CP020472.1, from coordinate 1,902,158 downwards.
TCGCAATCGTCGCAACACCAGCTGCAGCATAAGTACCAGCGTACGCTAATGCCATTTGCTTAGTTCCACCAAGACCATGTAAAGCCATAACCGTTGGCCAACCATTCGTCGGTGCAGCAAAAGGTAATCCAGCTTGTGCACTAAATGCCGCCAATTTAGCCGCATTTGGTAAGGTGATCTGAACTGTAACGTCTTCATAGCCCATTATCGCTGGGATAGGGTTAAACTTGGTTAAATGTTTAGTTGGATCGGCATCAGTACCGTCGTCTAACTTCCAAATTTTACCTGCCATAAGCGCAGGATTTTGCAGCGCAGCAGCTGGGTCAACGCCTTGAGCGACAGCTTGAGAACTAAAGTTAGCAACACTCATTGAGCCAGAATCAAGTGCTAATAATACTGAAACAGGACTATCACCATAAGCATGCCAACGACCATTTGGCGCTGTCGGTGCACCATCAACAATCGGAATTGTACAACTAGCAGAAGAACAATCACCGTAAATAGGCATACGAACTACTGCAGTATAAATTTCTGCTATGTCAGAAACGACATAAGCAAGGCCATCTTCAACCGTTAAACCTGCCGCTTGCGCCACAGTAACCACACCACCGATTCCGTTATCCATTGGCATTGGAGGCTGAACAAATGCAGGCTTGTATGGATCGCTTGAAGCCATTAACAATTTAGTTGTCTCGTAAACATCTGCAACAGACTGCGTAGTGAATAAACCTGAATAAGAAACAGTTTCAGCATCTACACCGTGTTCAGCAGCTAACCCTTTCTCGTAGCTATTCACTAAACCTTGAAGTAAAAGTTGCTCATCAGTTTCTAACGGCTTAGTGTCAATATCGAGTTTAAGTAATGTATAAGTACTCGATGGCTCAATAGAACGACCTGCAGAATCTTGAATAAGATCCGTCGTTGCATAAATATATGATTGATTAGGTTTTAAGGCTTTAAGCGGCACAATGGCAATTGTGTTACCTGAAGCTTGCGCGATGAAGTCAACGCCAAACTGAAGTTCTGCGCCAATCTTACATGCTGAAAGTGTTAACGCATCTGAACACTCTGGATCAGTTGATAATGCACCACCAACAGTTGCTTCAAATAGGCGCACAGCGCCAGCTTGGAAAACAGAAGCGGCATCGATTGTTAACATCTCACCTGAATTATCAGTCGCAAGATCAACTGTGATTGAAATTGGAGATGTTGTAGACCAACCATCTAATGCACCTAAGGCAAGAGTTGGGTCAACATAGTCAATACCGTCTTCACCAGGAATCGCTAACGTACCATCTGTTGTACCGTTAAATAAAAGGTCATTTGGTAATGGCACTTCACCTGCTGCAGGATCAAATACCATTTGCGAGAATGGAATGAGTGGCTCGACAGAATCTTTTGCTTCATTTGTACTATCTTCACTACAGCCGCTGAGCCCAAGAGCAGATGCAATAGCAACACCCAATATGAGTCTTTTCATCTTTTTTCCCCAAATCTTGTTGTAATAATTTTAATTTCCCCAAAAATTGGTCACAATAGCGTAAACACATGACCATAAGGACATATTTTTGTCCTTAACTCATCTCAAGTTAACGTAAAATTATTGAGTTAGCTACATATTTGTTACATGCGAAAGTGCTACACGTTAACATTTATCAGTCATTTGTTTAAAACGAACGTTTATCTTTTGTTCGAATCTAGATTTGACGTGCTTTTGCGGCCGAAGGAAAAATTGAACCATGTTGGAATATCAAGCTAAAAAAGATTTACTAAAAAATAAAACAATTCTTGTTACTGGCGCTGGTGCTGGGATAGGTCGTGTTGCAGCAATTAATTTTGCAAAACATGGTGCTACTGTCATATTACTAGGTAAAACAGTCAAAAAATTAGAAGCCGTTTATGATGAAATAGAACAAGCTGGTTATCCAAAACCTGCCATCGTCCCTTTAGACTTAAAAGGAGCCGCAGAGCAAAACTATAAAGATATGGCTGATACCATCGCTGAACAATTTGGTCACCTTGATGGCGTACTACATAATGCCAGCTTACTGGGCGCTTTAGGTCCGTTTGAGCACATTGACTTAGCGTCTCTTGAAGATGTGATGAAAATTAACGTTATATCTCAAGTAATTATGACTAAAGCATTACTGCCAATTATGCGCTCTGCCCCTTCTGCTTCATTGGTGTTTACTTCTAGTAGTGTTGGCCGTAAAGGGCGAGCTTATTGGGGGCCATATGCTTTTTCAAAATTTGCTACTGAAGGCATGATGGAAGTTTTAGCACATGAGTGTGAAGGCACCAATGTTCGTGTTAATAGTATTAACCCAGGTGCAACTCGCACAGAAATGAGAGCAAAAGCTTATCCTGGGGAAGATCCATTAACCTTAAAAACAGCTCAAGACATCATGCCAGTATATTTATATTTAATGGGCGATGATGCAAAGAATGTTAATGGTCAGCAGCTTAACGCTCAATAAGTCAGTCCTTTCAGCGACAACAAACAAATTAAATTGGTTATAAATTAGCGTTAAAAAAGGGAGCAAACGCTCCCTTTTACTTTTGTGCTTTTTTAAAGCGAGTTAAAAACTGATTTGTTTCGCATTTTGTTCCACCAGCTTGTCACCAATACCCGCTACTTGAGTCAATTGATTAAGATTACTGAACTTACCATTTTTAGCACGGTAATCGACAATGGCCTTTGCCTTAGATTCGCCAATCCCTTTCAACTGCTGTAATTCAGCCGCGCTGGCTTTATTAATATTAACCTTAGCCATTTTTGAGCTAGTCTGCTTAACAGTGTCATGTTGAGCGGCAACCTGTTTAGCAGTGCTATCCACTTGCTTTGCATGTAAGGGGGATTGGTACATCACAGAAAGTGCGCAGGCGCATACAACGCCCACTAAAAATGAGTGTTTCATGTTGAACTCCTTTAGTCCTATATTAAGTCGATCTGCTTCCTTAATTCCTTGATCGACACTGCAGCTACTTAAGTAACAACTAAATAACTGTCATAAAACTGTAGTCAAAAATCACAACAGGTCAAATTTCACCCAACTTAATCCTATTTTTGTACCGTTAACGTGGCTCTGATTCGACTTTGTCTTTCGAAGAGCTGAGAACCGAAGTCGAAAAACGCTTCAATTCACCCAGAAGCTGCTGATGTATCTGCCCAAGCTTAGGTCGGTTAGACTCTTTAAATTTAAGAGGACGACATAGATTCATCGCCTGATAGCCTAATCTAGCGGTTAGCAAGCCCCCCCTAAACCTTGTGCAAGTCTTGCTGAGAGTTTTCCGGTCATTTCAACGGATAGTAGCTGTGTACCTAAATCCGTTACGACTTCTGTTGTACCCGCATACACAATATTGACGATGATACTTCTGATAAGTTTTATTCTGCTCCAGTAGCCAAGTTCGATACCGTAAATATCTGCGATTGCATTAATCATTCGTTGATTACGCCACAATATAATTGCCATATCCAAAACGGCAAGTGGGCTTGCAGCTAGCAACAGTGCAGATTCAGCAGCAAAGCGGCTCACAACTTGTTTTGCTTGCTCATCACGCTCAATCACCACTAAGTCATCAAACAGCATGACCATTTCAGCGTCATTATGTTCCTGAGAATTTATCGCAAGGTATTGTTGCTTACCTTTAGAGTCAGGGTATTGCTGAATCAAGGGGTCGATGAACCCCTTAGCTTCACCTCTTTGCATACTTTGACCTAGGCGTTCACCGACTTCTTGAGCATCTGCAACCCCTCGCAGTGCTGTCAGTTTTCGCCATTCCGACAGCGTAATGCTCAGAGCCCACGCGCAAATAACGCCCGTAACAGACATATAAAACCCAAATAGCCATGGGCTTTGTGTAAGCGCATTATTCAAGCCTAAAATTGTTTGAACAATCACCATAGCTAACATGCCGACTAAAGAAAGCTTTGCAAGTAACGACCAGCGCTTGGGTGATGACTTAGCCTCAAGGATATCAATATCTTCTGCCAATTCCGTCAGTGCACTTTCACAAATAAACTCAACTTCTTCAAAGGATTGACTTGGCTTAACATCAGTTTGCCCTTCAACAGAATCAGTACTAAAAACCTGCTGTTTTTTTAATGGTGTGTTCGATTGCGTCTCGTTTGACTGGTTCATTATTGTAATTTGTCCCCAAGTAAAAACTGCAGCAAGTGATCTAAACGAATATGCTCAAAACGCGGGTCTGAGATTGATGACTGAGTAATTTTAGGTGGATTAAATGACACAAAGTTAAACCCTTGCTGGTGCCAAAAATTATCATCTGGTAGGGTTTGCGGCACTTCACCTGGGAATATTGTTAGCAGCTTATTGCCTTGATCCAATCCCCTAACCACTTCTTGCTCGCCACTTGCTGTTGTGACCATGCCATGTTGTGTGGCTTTAATTGCACTAATCGCCATAGTTTCGACTTCGCGGCCCTCATAATTGGCAAAATGTTGGCTGTGTTTTAATAAGTCACCCAATAAGTTAAGCACATGACCTTGTTGATCACGTGTCACTCTATCCACTTTACTCGCAGCAAATAATAACTTATCAATTTTAGGGGAAAACAACCGCTTCAGCAGGCTTGATTGACCAAAATGAAAGCTTTCAACAATACTATTTAGCGCATTGCCCATATCTTTAAATTGAGCTTTACCACTGTTTAAGCCATTAAAACAATCCACCAACACTAATTGACGATCGAAGCTGGCAAAATAATCACGATAAAATGGCTTTACAACAACGGATACATATTCTTGATATCGGTTTTTTAACACTTGGAAATAGCTGTTTTCCGGAGCAGATTCAAGTGTCGCTAATTGATCCGAGCTTAAATTAATCAATGGGAAAAATGCCAGCAGCGGAGTGTCAGCAAACTCACCTGGCAGTAACATACGGCCAGGCTGCGCAAGATAAAAACCATGTTGATGAACCAAATCAAGTAATAGTTTTTGATATAAATCAGAAATTTGCTTTAATTTATGCTCATCAGCTGTCTCGGTGAGCGCTAGAGCATTGAGCGCAACTTCAAAATCTACAAAATGTTCAGAATGTTGCAAACGACTCTTTACTTGAATTTGTGATTCTACCCATTGCGAATACGATTGCTTAAGCATAGGTAAATCGAGCAGCCACTCTCCAGGATAATCAACAATATCCACGTATAAGGTGGCGGTTTCGGTTAACTTAGCAAGTAACCCTTTTCTTGGGCGATATTTAATCGCTAACCTAAGCTCGGAGATATTTCTGGTTGATGCAGGCCACTGGGCTGGTGATTGCGTGAGCGCATTTATCGCTCCTTGATAATCAAAACTAGCAATCGCAAGATCAGGCTGCATTGCTCGCTTAATACCAATCAACCTATTTTCTCGAGACACTTGCCATAAAGGTAATGGGTTATTTTTAACATTACTGCCCGCATGCAACATTTGATTGACTAAGCCAGTAATAAACGCTGTTTTACCTGCACCAGATAATCCCGTAACAGCGAGACGAACATGCCTATCTGTGCTTCGGTGAACAATTTGCTGGGTCTTTTTAGAAATTTTACTGATAGAACGATCAATAAAGCTCATATTGTCTCTCAAAATTCAATGAAATAGCATTCATCAGCTGCAAGAAGTGGTTAAGAATTAATATAACATTAAGGTAAAAGCAGAAAAACTCAAGGGCGGTAAACCGCCCATTGGAATGATTAGTCGAGGCCAATAATGATGAACTTAATTACCAATATTTTAAAACACGCCTCACGACTAGATTAAACTAAAACAACATTGATACAGCAAACTACAAGTTATTGATTTCTCTTTTCAAATCAAAATTATCAGAAGTCACATGGCGTTCTAGTCGTTGCAGTCTTATTTCTAAAGCATAAAACTGACTATTCACTTCATGTAAAGCTCGTTTAGCGGGTTCTCCAGCCTGCCAAACCTTCTTTTTCACTCCAATATCCTTGTGGTTTTTCGCATGTGTTGTATCTTCTGGTTTAATGTCCAAAATCATCCATAGTGCTATGTATATGACGATTACCGGACCTCCGCCACCCAATAAGAATATTGAGATGGCCAACACACGCACTAACCAGGTTTCAAAGTTAAAGTAATCGGCAATCCCTGCACATACACCTGAAACCTTACCAGTTTTGGGAATACGGTATAAAGTACGACCGTTAGCTTTGCTCATCTTTTCCCCTCCATTCTGGTGCTTCTGTATCTAAAATAGCTTCCAATGTTTCGATTCGCTGGCCCATTTTATCTGCTTGAGCAATTAAATCATTTAGTTGAGTAAACTCCGCCTCAGTGAGCCCCTGGCTCACTTGTCGCTTACTGCGATAATGAAGAACCAACCAGATAGGTGCCACAATTACTAAAAAAATGATAATTGGGGCAATAAGAAGATCCATATCCATAACTCACCTCTGAAAAAAGTTTACTTGTCTGATTTAGTTTTTGATTTAGGCGCTGACTTTGCTTTAACTTTCGCTTTTAACGCTTCAAGCTCTTCATTAACAGAGTCTTCAGCTTCTAATGCTGCGAATTCATCAGCCAGATTACCTTTTTTACCTAGGTCATAAGCTTCTACTTGTGACTCTAAGCCTTCTACACGGCGCTCGTAGTTTTCAAACTTCGCCATCGCATCGTCAATTTTGCTCGAATCAAGCTGCTTTTTCACTTCTAGGCGTGAAGAGGCAGTTTGCTTGCGCATAATAATCGTTTTTTGACGTGCTCTTGCATCATTAAGCTTCTCTTGAAGTTGTTCAACTTCTTGCTTAAGACGGGCAATATGCTCTTCAACTACTTGAAGCTCCATTTCAAGTGTTTCTAGCATGGTCACTGTTTTTTGTTTCTCAACCAGTGCCGCTTTCGCAAGGTCTTCTCTATCTTTAGATAAAGCAAGTTCTGCTTTTGCTTGCCAGTCGATAACTTGTTCTTGTACTCGGCTAATACGGCGGAGTAATTCTTTCTTTTCTGCTAATACTTTTGCAGACGTTGAACGAACCTCTACCAGCGTGTCTTCCATTTCCTGAATAATCAGTCGTACCATTTTTTCTGGATCTTCTGCTTTATCTAATAAAGCGCTGATGTTTGAATTAATGATATCTGCAAAGCGTGAGAAGATTCCCATAATGTTTCCCTCAAATATTTTGTTAGTGTCGAAGTTTATTATTCACAACCTGTGCCAACTTCACAAAAACATTATATTTCAATGATATAACCAAAAAATTAACTTTTTCTTTATTTTAGTGCGTTAGCCAACTATTATGATTTTCACCACTTGTTAGCGTATTAGACTAAAAATTACAGTGACTAGACAATTTGAGCAAGACAATCTTATCGGACAATCTAATGCTTTGTTAGAAGTTTTAGAACACGTGTCTAAAGTTGCCCCACTTTCTAAACCCGTATTAATCATCGGTGAACGTGGTACAGGTAAAGAGTTAATTGCCGAGCGATTACATTACCTATCTGCGCGCTGGGATCAAGAGTTCATTAAACTAAACTGTTCTTCTTTAAGTGAATCTTTATTAGAAAGTGAGTTGTTTGGCCATGAATCTGGTGCTTTTACTGGGGCTAAGGGTAAACATGAAGGCCGATTTGAACGTGCGGATGATGGTACGTTATTTTTAGATGAGCTTGCTAATACCTCTGGTCTTATTCAAGAAAAACTATTACGTGTAATTGAGTATGGTGAATTTGAACGTGTTGGTGGCAGTAAAACGGTACAAACCAATGTTCGTTTAATTTGTGCTGCAAATGAAGATTTACCAACCTTGGCGGAAAATGGTGAGTTTCGCGCAGATTTACTCGATAGACTGGCGTTTGACGTCATTACCTTACCTCCGCTTCGCTGTCGTACAGAAGATATTATGCCGTTAGCGGAATATTTTGCTGTCAGTATGGCAAGACAACTAGATTTAGACTTTTTTGGTGGTTTTAGTCCTGTGGCTATTGAACAACTAATGAGTCACCGATGGCCAGGTAATATTCGCGAGCTTAAAAACGTGGTCGAGCGAAGCGTTTATCGTCGTGGCTCAGAAGGGGATGAAATTGACCACATTATTTTAGATCCATTTGCTTCCCCTTACCGCCCGACAAAACGTGTTAGAACACGAGAACGTCAGCTAGAACCTGTCGCTAAGCCAAATATGATTGATGATGCACCAACATCATCTGAACAAGATACTAATGTGGAGCCTAGTACTTCAAACAATAATGCTGCAAACAATAAAGTAACCTTCCCGATTAACTTTAAGGAACACACAGAAAACTACGAAGTTGAATTATTAAAAAGTGCTCTTTCTGAAAGCCAATTTAATCAAAAGAAAACTGCTGAGTTACTAGGCTTAAGCTATCATCAACTACGTGGGATATTAAAAAAATATAATCTGTTGGAGAAGGCTTAATATGATATTTGCTCCCAAGTTATTAACACTGCTAAAATAGACACTTATAGTCTAAATAAAATGATGAAAAAATGCGTGTAAATACAGAACGCTGGAATCCATTAGCATTTCTCTGTGTACTATCTTTTTTAGTCACAGCTTGTGGTGAGCTTAATGTTCCGTCAGGGATAGTTTATTGCTCAGAAGGAAATCCAGAAACATTTAACCCGCAACTAATTACATCAGGCACGACGATTGATGCAAGTTCACATCAGCTATATAACCGCCTAATTGAATACAACAATGACTCTTCTGATTACATCCCATCTCTTGCCACTGACTGGCGCGTATCCGAAGATGGTTTACGTTATCACTTCACTTTACGTGAAAACGTACAGTTTCAATATAATGAACTGTTTAACCCGTCTCGCAACATGAATGCGGATGATGTCATTTTCTCTTTTGAGCGAATCATCAATATTGAACATCCCTACCATCTCGTCAGTCGTACCGGTTATCCTTTTTTCCAAAGTATCGACTTTTCCACCTTAGTGACTGACATTGAAAAAGTGAATGACCATGAAGTCATCTTTCACCTTGCCTATAAAGATGCCTCTTTTTTATCTAATCTTGCCACGGACTTTGCCGTAATTTTATCTGCTGAATATGCTGAGCAACAACTCGAGGCTGGCACCCCTGAAAATCTAGATTATTTTGCCATTGGCACTGGGCCGTTTTATTTAGCTGAATACGTCAAAAACGATTACATTCGCTTTAAACGCAATCAGTATTACTGGGGAAAAAATGCAGAAATAGATTTACTTGTATTTGATATTACTCCTAAAAGCGAAGCAAGATTAGCCAAAATTATTACTCAAGACTGCCAAGTCTCAGCCCTGCCTAAAGCCAATGAACTTAAAGTCATAAGCAAACATAAGCACCTAGAGGTCAGTACAAAACCGGGGTTTAATGTTGCATTTTGGGCATTTAACACCCAAAAGCCTCCTTTAGATGATGTCAGAGTTCGCCAGGCTTTAGCCCATGCTGTAGATAAACAGAATATCCTTAATGTGGTGTACCATGACACAGCTGTTGCCGCGACAGGTATTTTACCACCAGCATCCTGGGCTTATTCAGAAATTGAAGATGCTAATGATTTTGACCCAGAAAAAGCCAAATATTTATTGGATGAAGCAGGAGTAACGGACTTAACATTTGATATTTGGGCGATGCCAGTGGTGCGGATTTACAATCCTAATGCACTAAAAACAGCCGAGTTGATTCAAGCAGACCTTGCCAATATCGGTGTTAAAGTCAATATTGTCAGCTATGACTGGAGTGTATTTACTCAGAAGTTAATTTCCAGTGATTATGATTCCGTACTGATTGGCTGGAATGCCGATAATACTGATCCAGATAACTTTTTTACTCCTCTATTAAGTTGCAGCGCATTAGAATCGAACAATAACCGTTCTCGCTGGTGTTCTGCAGAACTAGATAATATATTAGCCAAAGCAAAAGAAACACGTGTAATGTCAGAGCGTAAGCGGCTTTATAGACAAGCTGAGACGTTAATCACCAAGAATGTTCCTATGGTAAATCTTGCTCATGCACAGAAGCTACTGCTTAAGAATACCGACGTTGCGGTTAAAAATGTCAACCCATACGGCGGAATGTCTTTCTCCAATGTGCAATTAATTAATGAGGAGAAAACTCGCTAATGTGGCGCTACCTACTCCGACGAATTAATCTATTTTTTGCCACTTCATTAGTCATGATGGCAGTGCTATTTTTTGCCACAGGTATGTTCCCTGTAGACAAAAGTTATGCATTAACAGGTATTCAAACCCCGACTGCCGAGCAACAAATTCAGGCCACTGAAGATTATAATCTCGATGGTAACCAACTGAGTCAATTTATTGCTTACCTAAGTCAGCGCTTAAGTGGCAATTTCGGTATATCTATCAACTCTCAACAAAGTGTCGCAGACGAATTGAGTGCCGTTTTGCCCGCCTCGTTTGAGCTGTCTATGTTTGCTGGAGTCATTGCTATCTGCTTTGGCGTCCCTTTAGGGGTATTGGCATCTTTAAGTAAAAGTAAGTCGATTCAACGTAGTATTTTAGCCGTAACACTAACAGGCTATTCAATTCCTGTGTTCTGGTTAGGATTGACATTATCTCTATGGTTTGGGGTGCAGCTTGAGTGGTTACCCATTTCTGGGCAGATAAATTTATTATATGAAATAGAACCCGTTACTCGGATCATGTTGATTGATATTTTATTGTCAGAAGAAAGCTATCGTATGTCTGCTTTTAAAGATGCACTTTTACATATCATATTACCTGCAGTGACGTTAGCAGTCCTACCTTTTACTGTCGTCATTCGCATTACTCGCCAAGCAATGATGACTGTTATGACTCAAACGTATATCCGCGCAGCTGAGGCTCGTGGGTTAAATACTTACCGTATTTTAATTAAGCACGCCCTTCCCAATGCGCTTATTCCTGTTCTGAAAGCCTTTGGGTTAATGCTCGGTTCATTTGCCAGCTATGGTATCGTTGTTGAAGTTATATTCTCATGGCCTGGTGTAGGTTCTTGGCTTATCAATGGTATTTACCAGCGTGATTACACAGTGATACAAGCTGGGATTTTATCTGTTTCGTTATTGATTATCTTTTTAAGTATTATGATCGAACTTGTGCATACCTCTATTAACCCAATTAATAGGAAAGAAATGTATGCCAATTAATCACCTCTATAAAGAGGAACAGATCACTTCCCCCTTAAGGGAGTTATGGCGTTCATTCGCTAGTAACCCCTTTGCTGTTGCAGGTTTGTGGGCTGTTATTTTCTTATTGATACTCGTCGTCCTTGGCCCTTTGCTGGCTCCTTTTCAACCTGAGATGCAAAACCCAAATGCGATATTACTACCCCCGTCTTGGGATCCAACAGGCCATGTTTCCCATTTTCTCGGCACTGACGACTTAGGCAGAGACTTATTCAGCCGAATTTTACATGGCGTTCGACTGACTTTTGGTATGTCGCTTATCGTTGTCGTCTGCGCATTAGTCGTGGGTTTTATTATTGGCTCTTTGTCAGGCATGATGCGTGGATTAAAATCCAGTATCCTTGGCCATCTATTTGATGCACTACTGTCCATCCCATCACTCCTACTTGCTATCTTGGTGGTGGCAGTTACAGGCCCAGGGTTAAGCAATGTTTTTTGGGCTGTTGGCATCGCATTAACACCACAGTTTGTAAGAGCTATTCACCAAGCGGTTCATGAAGAACTGCAAAAAGAGTACGTCACTGCTGCAAGATTGGATGGTGCAAGTTCACTGCAAATTTTCTGGTATGTCATTATGCCCAATGTATGGGAAGTGGTAATCATACAAACCACCATTGCGATCTCGGTGGCGATTCTTGATATTGCTGCCTTAGGCTTTTTAAACCTTGGTGCACAAGCCCCAAGCTCTGAATGGGGCTCAATGATATTTCAAGGGTTAAGCAGTTTGCTCATTGCACCTTGGACAATCACCATTCCAGGCCTTGCCATTTTGTTTACCGTTTTATCCATCAACTTAGTGGGTGACGGACTACGCTCGGCACTAGCGCCGATAAGAAACTAAGCTTATGCCATTACTCGATATCAGAAATCTCACCATTGAGCTTGATACGCCACAGGGCAAAGTCAAAGTCCTTGAAAAGGTCAGTTTAACCATTAACCCTGGTGAAATTCATGGTTTAGTTGGAGAGTCTGGCTCTGGCCGAAGCTTGTTAGCAAAAGCCGTACTCGGAGTACTTGGTCCGAACTGGAACATCATTGCAGATCGTATGATGTGGGATGGGCAAAACCTCATGGAAATGTCGACAAAACAGCGCCGCAACCTAATGGGCTCTGATATGACGATGATATTTCAAGACCCATCAGGTAGTTTAGATCCGGTGAAAACCATTGGCAGTCAATTAATCGAGTCGTTAACCCCCAATAAAGCGGTGCCCTTTTGGCGACGTGCTAAAGACACGCGATTAACGGCGCAAAAGTGGCTGCATAAAGTGGGTATAAAACACCCTAAACGCATTATGAAAAGCTACCCTTGGGAGCTATCGGAAGGTGAATGCCAAAAAGTCATGATTGCAATGGCTGTCGCAAATCATCCACGTTTGTTAATTGCCGACGAACCTACAAACTCAATGGAGCTTAGTACTCAAGCGCAAATCTTCCGTTTATTGTCCCAGCTTAACCAATTGCAAAACGTTTCAATTCTACTGGTTAGCCATGAATTAGAAACGCTAGTTAAATGGTGCGATCGCATCAGTATTTTGTATAGTGGTCAAATTATGGAAACGGGGCCGGTAGCTGAGTTAGTTACCTCCCCTTATCATCCATATACAAAGGCTTTATTCAAAAACTTGCCTGAACATACTGGCAAGTTAAAACACAAATCATATTTACCTTCTATGCCAGGTTCATCCCCTTCATTGCAGCACTTACCTGCCGGTTGTCGGCTCGGACCTAGATGTCCAGATGCTGAGCGCCAATGTGTAATACAGCCGAGTCTTACTCACGAAAAAGACCGCTATTATGCCTGCCACTTTCCATACAAGAATGAGATAGAAGATGACAACGCCATTACTTAAAGTAACCGAACTAAGTAAGCGCTATTTTACGGGCTACAAGCGCTTTAAAGCTCAGTACAACCATGCGCTGTCCCCTGTCTCATTTGAATTAGAACGAGGCCAAACACTCGCCATTGTTGGTGAGGTTAGCTCAGGTAAAAGCACCTTGGCTCGTATGTTAGTTGGAGCAGAATCACGTTCTGGCGGAACCATAGAGTTTGAAGGCGAAGCGCTAGAAGCTAAAAACTTAAAGCAGCGTTGTAGATTGATTCGAATGATTTTTCAAGACCCTAATACATCACTCAACCCGAGGTTGACCATTGGTGAGCTACTTGAAGAACCACTTAGATTTAATACGGCAATGCCAAGAGCAGAACGAATCGCTCAGGTCGTCGATACGTTACGAAAAGTCGGTTTATTGCCAGAGCACGCCAGTTTTTACCCTCATATGGTATCGGAAGGACAAAAACAGCGGGTCGCAGTTGCTAGGGCATTAATGCTTAATCCTAAAATTATTATTGCTGATGAAGCATTAACCTCACTCGATTTATCGGTGCGTTCGCAAATTTTAAACCTGCTGTTAAAGCTACAAAAAGATATGGGGTTATCTTATATTTTCGTGACCCACAACCTCAATGTCGTCCGACACTTTAGCGACAAGGTGATGGTGCTCAATAAAGGGGTATTGATTGAAAAAAATACCACTGCAGAATTATTTGAAAACCCGCAAGAAGAATACACTCGAAGACTCATTGCTGAGCAAGCTCAGTTAACCGCAAAGCGATAAACTGCTCCAACCACTGAGTTATTTTGGCTTTTTTACTAAAAATAAGTGCCATTTCGATGGCTAACTATTTATCCTAAGGCCAATGTTAAAGGAAAAAGAAAAATTATGATTATTAAACCAAAAACACGCGGCTTTATTTGCACCACAACTCACCCACTAGGATGTGAAGCAAACGTCAAAGAACAAATTGAACTAACCAAAGCCAAAGGTAAAATTGCCAACGGCCCTAAAAAAGTATTAGTTGTCGGTTCTTCAAGTGGTTATGGCTTATCATCACGTATTGCCTCAGCTTTTGGTAGTGACGCAGCCACCATCGGTGTATTCTTTGAAAAACCAAGCACCGAAACGAAACCAGGTACAGCTGGTTGGTATAATTCAGCTTATTTCGATAAATTTGCTAAAGCTGAAGGCCTGTATTCAAAAAGCATTAACTGTGATGCGTTCAGTCACGAAGCTAAGCAAAAAGTCATTGAGCTTATCAAACAAGACTTAGGCCAAATTGATATGGTCGTTTATTCACTGGCATCACCAGTTCGTAAACTACCTGATACTGGCGAAGTCATCCGTTCAAGCCTTAAACCAATTGGTGAAACTTATACAGCAACGGCTGTAGACACCAATAAAAACACCATTATTGAAACATCTGTAGAGCCAGCTACTGAGCAAGAAATTGCCGACACCGTTACGGTAATGGGTGGAGAAGACTGGGAATTATGGATGAATGCACTTAGCGAAGCTGGTGTATTAACCGATAATTGTAAAACAGTTGCTTACAGCTATATCGGTACTGAAATCACATGGCCTATATACTGGCACGGTGCATTGGGTAAAGCCAAAATGGATTTAGATAGAGCTGCACATGCACTGAATACAAAGTTATCTGCGACTGGCGGTTCTGCTAATGTTGCTGTACTTAAAAGTGTAGTGACTCAAGCAAGTTCTGCAATTCCTGTCATGCCGCTTTATATTGCCATGGTCTTTAAAAAGATGCGTGAAGAAGGTGTGCATGAAGGCTGTATGGATCAAATTTATCGCATGTTTAGCGAACGCTTATTCCGTGAAGACGGGCAAGCTGCAGCAACAGATGACAGTAATCGCTTACGTCTTGATGATTGGGAATTACGCGAAGAGATTCAAAAACATTGCCGCGACTTGTGGGCTGATGTAACCACTGAAAATTTAGCTGAATTAACAGATTATAACGAATATAAAGAAGAGTTCTTGAAACTGTTCGGCTTCGGTATAGACGGTATTGATTATGATGCAGACGTAAACCCTAACGTAACGTTTGATGTCATCAGCTTATAATTTAACGTCGAGAGAATGTTAAATAACAGCAGGGTTTAACCTAATGCTGACAATTAAAAAATCAGCCTCAAATGAGGCTGATTTTTTTTAAAATAACTGGCTAATAAACATCCCTAGTTTTACGAGCACACACCCACCCGCTCCCATCATAAATAAATACATATAGAAAAAACCAACGCCCCCCATTGAAGGATCGTTATGAGCTTCTATCGACACTTTAGACACAGCAAATATAAAACAAAAGTTGAGTAGTAAACTGATAATAAAATAGTCACCGAATACAGGGCTAAACCCACCTAATGCCGCAAAAGGCATGATCAACAGATCTGAAAATTCAGTTTCATTGGTTTTATACACTTCTAACGCTCGACTCAAGGTCCAAATGATGACCCCGATAAACATGCATAGCGAAACACCTAGTGCGCTAAATACGCTATCTAGAGACAATAAAGGCGTTGCGACTTCCGAAGAGTTTGAAGTATCTGAAGCACCAGAAAAAAAACTTATTATTGTGTAGCCGATACCAAAGTTACAAAACCAAGCTGTACCAAAAACAAGCAGACTTTTTACTTCTACAGCGTTACCTGCCGTTTTACGTATGATTTGACTTAGTGCGATACCTAACAGCGCCACAACAGTTAATATGGCAAACGCATAACCAAATTGCTCAAAATAAAAGAATGAAAAACTGGGAGGAATGGTAATAAAGGATTGATGAAACTCATTATCAGACTTTGATTTTTCGCTTGGTTTGTAGACAGTGTAATAAATAATGAAAGGTTGCAAAGCCATCAATAGCATTGCTAAATAGTTAATATCCATATCGTACTTCATTCCATTTTATCGATTGTAATCTTATCAAGGTAGTCAATTACCTTAAAATTATTATACTCATTTACACCTACTTGTATAACGCAGTTAACTTAAAAACAAACAAATCACAAAACACTTTCTGAAACAATAATAGAAATCATTAGCCGCTGACACTCAAGTTTACGCTCTTAAATAAAAAGGCCAAGCTGATGAGACTTGGCCTTGTGGGGATTTAGGGATGATGAATCTAGTTAATTGCTATTTCTTTTCAAGTGCGTGTTTAGCTGCATTTTCGCCAGCTTTACGTCCAAATACCACAGTTTCAGCAATAGCGTTTCCGCCTAAACGGTTATGGCCGTGTAAACCACCTGTCACCTCACCAGCAGCAAATAAACCATCCATTTTCCAGCTTTGCAAGTTAAGCACATTTGCATCGGTATCGACCGCAACTCCACCCATAGTGTGATGGATACCAGGTGCAACTTTAACAGCGTAAAATGGTGCTTTAGTTAAGTTAATTGGCATATCTTCACGACCAAAAGCCTCGTCTTTACCACTTGCTTGATACTTGTTGTAATCAGCTGCTGTTTTAGGTAAATCCTTCATACCTGTTATTTTCGCAAGTTCTTCAATGGTATTTGCTTTACTTAGCATTCCTAAATGCTCGTAACCACGCACCATTTTCTTTTTCTCAACTAACTGCTCGTCAAATACCAACCAAGCATACTGATCTTTTTGCTTCAAAATCGCATCAGATGCACGGTCGCGAGTTGTTAATTCACTGATAAAGCGTTGTCCATCTGTATTCACCATAATAGCGCCAACACCACGCACGGTTTCTGAGATAAGAATACGGCTATCTTTACCAATGGTAGGATGCGCCTGAACCCAGTCAATGTCAGTCATCGATGCGCCAATTTCTTTAGCCAGTAATACACCGTCACCCGTTGCGGTCACGTTGTTTGAGCTGGTCATATCTTTCATGGTTGGACGATAATAAGCCACCATTTGTTTGTTCATACCGTAACCACCCGTTGCTAACACAACAGAATCCGCAGCGACCATGTTATAACCAGAATGACGGCCATGCACCACAACACCAGCGACTGATTTATCGTCATTTAACACAATTTTTTCTATACGAGAGTTTACACGTACAGGAATATCACGCTCTTTTGCTGCAACGCGTAAAGTATCAATAATATGTGGGCCAACAGATGCACCACCTGAAGGACGATGAGTACGTTCAACACGTGCGCCTCCAGAACGTTTTAAGTCATCCATATTTGCACCTAAAGACTCAAGCCAAGCAACGGCACCAGCAGACTCTTCAGCTAAGATTTGTACCAGTTTAGGGTCGTTTTTATAGCGACCACCTTTCATTGCATCTTCTGCATACCAATCAACAGAATCTTCGATGCCTTTCGCTTTTTGTTGAGGAGTACCGACAGCATTGATACCACCAGCGGCTAACATTGAGTTCCCCCCTGTATAAGGTGCTTTTTCAAACAATACGACATTCGCGCCTGCCATTTTGGCTGAAATTGCAGCGTTAAATCCAGCAGAACCGCCGCCAACAACAATCACATCAACCGTTTCTACTGGGCCTTTATCAATGGCTTTTTGGATTTTGTCTTGGTTCCAATCGCCATCCCACTTTTTCTTCTCTTTAGCATCGGCAAATGGCATTTCCATTTCAAAGTTATGGCAGTTATTACAAGTTAGTTCAGGTTTAGCGTGCCCTGTGTGACAAGACGTACAGTTAATGTCGCCAAGATGAGATGCATGAGGATCAAACTCTAACTTGTCATTGACTAAATCAGCATAGCTACCATGGCAGTCCTGACATTGTGCATTTTCATGAGTCTGGCTATCCGTCATTGATTTCTTAATGTCTTTCATTTTTCCAGTGACGTGACAAGTTTGACAATCACCCATTTCAGTATGAAAAGAGGCTAAATCATTTTTTGCAATTGCACTACCAGACGTAAGCATCATCACTGCTACTGCCGAAGCTAAGTATTTAAGTTTCATGTGTCGTTCCTTTATGAGTTTTTTATATCTCGCTTTTTGTTGCAGCAAGATTACTCACTAAGAGGTAGCAAAACTTCGATCTTCATCAAATTTAATATTTGGTTAAGTTTTTATGAAAACCTGTTCAGTTCTCCTTAAACCGCAACAAAAAATAAACAGCTGTGACCCACGTTCAAATAAATAAAATTTGAAATCTCTACGATATTAATCAGCAAATTTAGCAAGCCAAAGTCCGAAAATCTTTTTGATTATTTATACAAAGAGAAAAACAGATTAGGCACTTAACAAGAGTCACATAATAAAAATTTAATTCACTAATTAACTAATTCATAACGTTTAAAAAATAAGACTTATATAAAATTTATTTATAGAACATGGGATTGAACATGAAAAAATCGACATTATCACTCGCACTATTAACAATGTTATCTGCAAGCTCATCAGCAGCATTGGCTGATTCTCCACAATTTTATGGCCGTTTAGAAATGGCGCTGACAGAATCGGATAACGGTGCAACAACGCAGAATGGAAAATCTGGCACTGTGCTTGAAAATAATTTTTCTAGATTAGGCGTTCATGGAAGTGAAACAATTGCTAACGATATTGAGGTACTTTATCGCGTCGAGTTACAAGTAAACGCAGCAACAAATGAAGGTAACGATGACTTATTCAAACCAAGAAATACCTATTTAGGTTTAAAAACAAATCTAGGTACAGTGTTAGTTGGTCGAAACGATACTGTCATGAAAACCTCCAAAGGTACTGCAGAAGCGTTTGCACTAACCAACGCAGCTTATAACCGTATGATTGCAGGCCAAGTTCGTAAAGCTGATGGAATAACTTATTACTCTCCTAAAGTCGCCGATTTAATTACTTTTAATGCAACTTATTTAATGGATGACAATTATGCTGAATATGATGAAAACGGTGCTCGGACTGACTATAACGAGCAACAGTATGCAATAAGTCTTATCGCAGGTGACAAGAAACTCAAAAAGCAGGCTTATTACCTCGCAGCAGCATATAACACTATTGGCGGTGTAGACGCTTATCGAGGCGTGGCGCAGGTTAAATTTGGCAACGTGAAATTAGGTGGATTATTCCAAAATACTCAAAGCCAAGCTTACAGTTATAAAGAAGGTAACTCTTACTTCCTTAGTGCCATTTATAATCTAAATGGCGTTAATCTAAAAGCTGAAATTGGCAAAGATGAAGCTGGTTTCGGTAAGTACTTTAAAAATAGTGCGGCTTCTTCAAGTGAATATAACCGTGCTACTGATGTCGATATTAGTTCGTTTGTGATTGGTGCTGACTACCGCTTCGCGAAGTCGACAATAGTATTTGCTCATTACGCTAAATATGAAGGTGAATATCGGGTTGAAAATACAGGTCCCGTTATTGATTTAGAAGACGACAATATTTTCACAGTCGGTATTAGATACGACTTTTAATGACGTTTAGCAGCGCTAGAACCTCTCTCTTTTCTAGCGCTGCGTTTTAAGTTAAAAGTTTTTACGAAAACTTGAGCGAGGTTACAAAAAAGACATGCTAATGTCTGATTTTAGGATGGTTTTTAAATACTCAGTTATAATCACTTATATCATTTAAAGACGGCGCATAATTGATGAAAATCACCCTCAAACAATTAACCATTTTTAAAGCTATTCATAGTAATGGACAGATCTCGAAAGCAGCACAAATACTACATATGTCTGTCCCTGCGGTGAGCATGGCGTTAAAAGAGCTTGAAAGCTCTCTTGGGACTCGATTATTTGAGCGTAGCAGTAACGGACTGACTATTAATGATAATGGTGAGGTCATTTTGCCCTATGCCAATGAGATGCTGTCTAAAGGGACGCAGTTAGAGCAAATGTTTGCAGAACGTAATGCAGTCGGTGGCACAATTAAAGTCGGCAGTAGTAAAACCGCCGGTAACTATATTTTATCTCGTAAAATTCCGCAGTTTAAAAAGCTACATCCTTTGGTTGATATAAAACTGGTTATTAATAACAGTTTAACGATTGAAAAAATGGTCTCAGAAAAAGAGCTAGATTTAGGATTTGTAGATGCCAAACCTGGCCTTAATAACCTTCAGTATGAGCAATGGATTAAAGATAAAATTTGCCTAGTAACAAGTTGTGATAATCCTATTATTAATGAAAATATCACGGCAGAGTTGCTATCAGAACAATTATGGATTCTGGATGAAACCATGTCAGTATCGAGATTACGTAATACACAACTACTAAAAAGCGCTAGAATCAACATTCAGCACGAATTATCAATGAATACGATGGGAGCGATAAAACGCGCGATAGGTACAGGTATTGGCGTCAGCGTCTTGCCATATCTGGCTGTTAAAGAAGAAATAAAGCGTGGTGAAATTGTTGAATTACAATTAGCGAATTGGGATTTTCAACGTAAGTATTGGTCAACATACCGCAACGAAGAACCCCTAACTGCTTTATTGGAAGAGTTTATTAGATTCTGTAACCAATAAGCCTCACTTTTAAAGGTTGCCAGCACGATAATGATCACTCAAGACCCCGTTATTTTTGGCTTATTGGCAACCATTATTGGCTTGGTATTTTTTACCAGTACTTCGTCACATCCTGTATGGCGTCAAGTATATCGATTTATCCCTGTGATGGTGATGTGTTATGTCCTCCCTTCACTACTTAATACCCTCAATATTGTTGATGCTAGCCACAGTCAACTCAACTCCATTTCATCTAATTATCTTATGCCAGCTTGTTTAGCCTTGTTGATAATCAGTGTCGACATTAAAGCAATTTTATTGCTTGGGCCTAAGATTGTTATCTTGTTTTTATTAGGCAGCTTTGGCGTCATTATTGGCGGTCCATTAACCTTATTGTTGTTTTCTTATATCGCCCCAGAGAGTATTAATTGGGTTGGTGCAGATGCGGCTTGGCGTGGTATGGCAACACTTGCTGGAAACTGGGTAGGCGGAACAGCTAATCAACTGGCGATGAAAGAAGTGTACGAAGTCGATGATAATCTATTCGCCATTATGATTTCTGTCAATGTGGTTTACTCAGCAATATGGATGTCATTTTTATTAATTTGTGCCAATCACGCTAAAGCCATTGATAAAATGATAGGCGCTGATGCCAGTCAATTTAATCAACTAGTCAATGTCACTGAAAACGCTTCAAAGATTAAACTGCAACTCCCAAGTTTACATAGCTATATGCAAATTTTTTGTATTGCTTTTGGTGTAACTGGACTCGCACATTTTGGGGCAGATATACTCGCCCCATTTTTCGCTGAACATTATCCTGCAACTGAAAAATACAGTTTTACCTCTAGCTTTTTTTGGGTTGTTATTTTAGTCACCACAGTGAGCGTCATATTATCTAATACTCGAATCCGTCATCTTGAAGATCTGGGCGCCTCTAAAGTATCCACTGTGATGCTTTACTTTCTGATAGCCAATATGGGACTGCAAATGGATTTAACCATGATTGATGACTTCCCAATCTATTTTGCTATCGGGTTCATATGGTTAACCATCCATGCACTGGTGGTCATTATTGCGGGGTTATTGATGAAAGCACCGGTTGCTTATATGGCGATGGCAAGCCAATGCTGTATCGGTGGAGCAGCCTCCTCACCTGTGGTTGCAATGGCATTTCATCGTTCGTTAGCACCCGTTGCCATCATGTTTTCAGTATTTGGCTATGCTTGGGCAACATACATGGCGTGGATTTGTGCCGAAATGATGAGAATCACGGCACATTAAATTCATCTAGCAGTTAATCAAGACCTAAATAAACTCGTGTGGCCTGTTTTGAAGGCTCTGTGATATTAAGCTGTTCAAATATCAATGGCACATTTTTTAATCGTTGATTTGTTGAACTCAACCATGCTCCATAAAGATACTTTAATTTACGTTCTAGCTCTTTATCAGACCCTAGATGCATAAAAGAAGCATACTTTCCTTCAGGTATACAAGAGTAATAAAAATACTCAGAGTCATTGATAGCAGGCTCTATACGTTGCTTCTCTAGTGTGTTGATACTCACTGCAATATCAATATGCAATTGCTCTGTAGATTTCGGTTTGCTTTGATATACAAAATTGTATGTTCTACTGCTTGTAGGAGACAGTTGATTGGCTTGACGAAATGCTCTCATCGCCTGAATAGTTTGCGGTAAATACTGTGCTTCAGCCTGATGGCTAATCATTGCGAGATCAATCTTATCAAGTTTACAGTTGTCGATATTCACATCATCAGCAGTTAAATCATGATGCCCTTCTGATAAAGTTTTTAGCGGTTGCTGCTTTTGAAAAAATTGCCCCCAATCAGGTTGACGTTGAAAAGCTTGCGGTGATTGACCAATGGCTTGTGTAAAGTCTGTAATAAAGGCCGTTTCACTTTGATAGCCCACAGACACAGCGACCTCTTTAATTGGAATTGATTTATCAAAGCCTAATTGTTGCCCAGCTTCAAGCTGTCTCAGTAAAGCAATATATTCAGATGATGACGTGTGAAATAAACTCAAAAAAATAAAATTAAAATGATATTCAGGCACCTTAGCAATATCAGACAGTACAGATAAAGCTAGCGGCTTTGACAGGTTTTCATCAATGTGTGCTAACACCTTTTCAAATCTTTGATTAATTGTTTCCATTGACTAAAACTGATTCCTTCTGATTATTGTGCATCTTAATGATTTAACTCGAGTGACGTATTTTACTGTTGAATCTGTTGCCAATTTAAAAAACCGAAATCTGCTAGCGCTAGCATCTGCTTGTCTTCAATCGTATCTCCATAGGCATAAACTGTATCAAAAACATCCAGATTAAATTTAGATTTAACACGCCGAGCCTTTTCAGAGCCTGAGCAGTCACCACCTTTATACATGCCAGTTAAACGTTTACCTTTGGTATTTAGTGTCGCACAAATAAGATGATATTGATGTTTTTCGCACCAGGGGCGTAAATAAGCATCAAGAGAAGCTGAAACAATAACGATGGTATCTCCCTGCGCTTTATGCCACTGCAGACGCTCATAAGCTTGCGACATGACGTGTTTATCGAGTGTGTGTGCGTAGTCTGCACCTTGTTGATAAATTTCTTTCTTATTACGCCCACAGAAAGCAAAAAAACTGACGATAGAGCGTGTTCTCGAGCCACCTAATAGTTTACTTTTATACATTAAGATTACTGGGAACAACAATACTGTGCATACTATACGACGCCATTTGGGTGCACTTAAATGGATAAAAGGCGTATAGGTATCGTTTTCGGTGATCGTGCCATCAAAATCGAATAGCGCAATGTTCATGAGCATCCTTCTCATCTAGCTGTAAAATAAAATACATACTAAAAATAATTGAATAAAAACCAAAAAAAAGCCAAGGATAACCTTGGCTTTTTAATGGTAATACCCGGTTTTATTCAGCAACTGGGTACTCAATTTTTGCTTTTGATTTAAGCGCAGCAACGACAGAGCGGTAATCCGCTTCACTGTATTGCGGAGCTAAACGTTGCTTAATTGAATCAATAACGTTGCTATCAATCCCTTGTGCAGCATTCACTTTATCAAGTGCAATTACCGCAAAGCCATTCGCTAAAGCTGCTGTATCAAATGATACACTGCTTGCTTCAGGAGCAGGCATTTGGAAAGCCTTCGTCGTAATAGCTTGATCGATATCTTGATTGAATCTGGCTAATTGCGCTTTAGTCGCAATAGTCACATCAGTGATTTCTTCGCCAGCTTTAAGTTTAGCAAGATACTCATTGGCTTTTTCACTCGCCTGAAGGTTCGCTTTATCTTGAACCAAGCGCGCTTCAATACCAGACTTAACATCCGCTAATGGTAAAGTGCCCGCATCTTGATGCTTCAATAAACGGATAACAACCACATGATTAGGAGCAAGTTCAATCACTTCACTGTTCATGCCACTGGTAATCACTTCGTCAGAAAATGCAGTGCGAACTAAATCAGGGCTACTTAGGTTAGCCGGAGCATTGTCACGAGAAAACAACCCAGTCGACTGAACAGTCGTACCTAATGCTTTAGCTGTTTCATCTAACGTATCTGGCACTTCGTAGCTAGTATCAGCAAGAATGCTTTGTAAGCTATAGAACTCATCAACTGCTTTCTTGTTTTGTAAATCAGCAACAATTTTATCTTGAACTTCTTCAAACGGTGCTGCTGCACCTGATTGAATATCAAGTAGCTTAACGATGTGGTAACCGAATTCACTTTTAACAATCTGTGAGTATTCACCTTGAGTTAGTGCAAACAGTGCTTCATCGAATGCTGGGTCCATCACACCTTGCTCGAACCAATCAAGTTGACCCCCTTGCTCCGCACTAAACTGATCATCTGAATCAGTTTTTGCAACTTCTGCAAAGTCTTCACCAGCTTGTAATTTAGCTAAGCTTGCTTCAGCCTTTGCTTCATCAGCACTATCATCGCCAGAAGCAAATAGAATATGCGCCGCTAAACGTTTTTCAGCTGTTTGATATTGTTGTTTGTTTTCTTCGTAGTATGTACGTGCTTCATCGACAGACGTATCCATCCCTTTAGCAAGTTCAGCTGCGTTTAACTCAACATATTCTAAGCTCACTTTTTCTTGATCCATAAACTGCATCAAGTTGCTATCATAGTAAGTTTTGATCTCTTCATCCGTCACACTTGCCGTAACTAAGTAAGGAGAAGAATCAACGACTAAATAACGAATATCACGAGTTTGACCTTGAATTTCAGCAAGTTGCTTAGCTTCACCATCCAACACGAATTCACTGCCCACTAACGAAGTCAATAACTGACGACGAGTCATATCGGTACGCATCATGTCACGGAAGCTATTAGTTTGATAACCAAGCTGACGTAATACTGCTAAATAGCGCTCGTTATCAAACACACCATCGGTTTGGAATGCTGGTTCGTTAACAATCGCTTGTTTAATTTGTTCATCAGAAACACGAAGACCTAAATCTTCAGCAGCTTGAGTCATTAACTTATCAGCGATCAGGCGGTCTAATACGTTCTGCTTGATACCGTTCATGTACGTATCATCAGCAGATAATGCATCAAACATTTCGCCAAGCTGTTGCTCTAAACGGCCACGTTCATTTTGATAAGCTTGTTCTAGTTCATTTGCGGTAATGTCGTCGCCATTAACAACGGCAGCAGCTACATCAGTTGATGTGCCTAGGTAACTACTTACACCAGCAAATGCGAACGAAAGGATCACTAACACTAAAATACTTTTAGCGACAACGCCTTGTGAGCCTTCACGAATTTTTTCTAACATCTGAATTCTCGCTTGTTGCGATTAAAAAAATAAAAAGGCGCACCACTTGGGGATGCGCCTTCTTGTAATTTATATGGAGTTATCAGACGCTACCTCGGGTATGACCCAATTCCTCCGATTATTAAAATTAACATTGTTATTCTTAATAATCTTTTCGTAAAAAGCACTGCCAAAACAGTGCTTTTTAACTATGCCTTACAAAAGGCAACGATATTAACTATTCTTAGTTAACAGCGTCTTTTAGAGCTTTACCCGCTTTGAAAGCTGGGATGTTAGCCGCAGCAATCTTAATTTCTGCACCAGTTTGTGGGTTACGGCCAGTACGCTCAGCACGCTGACGTACTTCAAAAGTACCAAAACCAACTAGAGAAATTTTATCGCCTTCTTTAAGTGCTTCAGTAACAGCACCAATGAAAGAATCTAATGCACGGCCTGCGCCAGCTTTAGAAATGTCAGCACCAGAAGCGATTTTCTCGATTAGTTCAGATTTGTTCATGTCATCCCCTTGAATGTTTATTTTCGCGCCGCAACCAAATCCGTCTTTAGAGCGGTCTGCGGAGGCTTTTTTGTTATAAGTTTGATACCACACCAAACTTAGTTGGAAAACCAAAAAAAATGTACTTGGATACAGCTCAAAGTCAGTTGCGCCAAGGGTTTGGTGCTAACTGACTCTCCACTTATCTAGGCTACCACAGCTTTACAGATTGTTAAGCCCCTTTTTTCATTTTTTTTAGGTTCAAAGCAACTTTTTTTGCTAATTAGCTACTTTTTAACCACTTCAAAGCCTTTTACTGGCTTTTCTAAGGCCAATTCAAGTACTTCATCGACCCATCTAACTGGGTGAATCTTAAGATCGGCAATGACATTGGCTGGAATGCCTTCCAAATCACGCTCATTTTCTTTAGGAATAAGTACAACTTTTATGCCGCCACGATGTGCCGCAAGTAACTTTTCCTTCAAACCGCCGATAGGTAGAACCTCCCCTCTTAGGGTAATTTCACCTGTCATGGCCACATCACTCTTAACCGGATTACCCGTTAAGCTTGATACCAACGCAGTACACATTGCAGCACCCGCAGATGGTCCATCTTTAGGCGTTGCCCCTTCAGGAACATGCACGTGAATATCACGTTTTTCGTAAAAATCACTGTTAATGCCTAATTGTTCAGCGCGAGCACGAACAACTGTCATCGCAGCCTGAATAGACTCCTGCATGACATCACCAAGTGAGCCAGTATAAGCAAGTTTGCCTTTACCTGACACAGACGTCGCTTCAATAGTCAGTAAATCGCCACCAACTTGCGTCCAAGCTAAACCAGTCACTTGACCAATTTGATTATTAGACTCAGCTTTACCGTAATCAAAGCGCTGCACACCGAGGAATGATTTCAAGTTCTCTTGATTCACTTCGACGGTTTTAACTGATTTATCTAAAAGAATCATCTTAACTACTTTACGGCACACTTTTGATAGCTCGCGCTCTAGTGAACGGACACCAGCTTCTCTAGTGTAGTAACGGATCATGCCAATAATGGCGCTATCATCGATATTAATTTCTTTTGGTTTTAACCCGTTTCGCTCGATTTGCTTAGTCAATAAATGCTTTTTAGCGATATTCAATTTTTCATCTTCGGTATAACCCGATAAACGAATCACTTCCATACGGTCTAATAACGGCCCTGGAATATCCATTGAATTCGATGTCGCCACAAACATCACGTCAGATAAGTCGTAATCAACTTCTAAGTAATGGTCATTAAACGCTGCGTTTTGCTCAGGATCTAGTACTTCAAGTAGCGCTGATGATGGATCACCGCGCATATCTGAACTCATCTTATCGATTTCATCTAATAAGAATAATGGGTTTTTAACACCCACTTTGGCCATTTTTTGGATCACTTTACCTGGCATAGAACCAATGTAAGTTCGACGATGACCACGAATTTCAGCTTCATCGCGTACGCCACCTAAGGCAACGCGAACATATTTACGTCCTGTTGCTTTAGCAATTGATTGGCCTAATGACGTTTTACCAACACCTGGAGGCCCTACTAAGCAAAGGATTGGTCCTTTTAATTGTTTAACTCGACTTTGCACGGCAAGGTATTCAAGAATGCGTTCTTTTACTTTCTCTAACCCGTGATGATCGGTATCTAAAATGGCTTCAGCTTTTGACAAGTCACGTTTGATTTTTGAACGCTGGCTCCAAGGTACAGACGTCATCCAGTCTACGTAACTTCTTACCACTGTCGCTTCTGCTGACATTGGCGACATCATTTTTAACTTATTAAGCTCAGCTTCCGCTTTTTCTTTTGCTTCAGCCGGCATTTTGGCTTCTTCAATCTTGCGGCCTAAAACTTCAAACTCATCTTGACCTTCATCAAGATCGCCAAGTTCTTTTTGAATGGCTTTCATTTGCTCATTCAAGTAATACTCACGTTGGCTTTTTTCCATCTGCTTTTTAACACGGCCACGAATGCGTTTCTCAACTTGAAGTAAGTCGATCTCGCCTTCCATCATTGCCATTAAATATTCAAGACGTTCGCCAACATTGATCATTTCAAGCACTGACTGTTTGTCTTCAAGCTTTAGCGGCATGTGAGCTGCCATAGTATCAGCAAGACGGGCAGCTTCTTCAATACCAGTTAAAGATGTCAGTACTTCTGGTGGAATTTTTTTATTTAGCTTGATGTAGCCTTCAAATTGGCTAATAGCACTTCGAACCAGCACTTCTTCTTCTTTATCAGCTAACTCTTCAGACGCTAACATTGTCACGTTTGCGACAAAGAATTCATCTTCTTGTGTGTACTCAGTGACTTTAGCACGCTGACCACCTTCAACTAGCACTTTAACCGTGCCGTCAGGTAATTTTAATAACTGTAAAATAGATGCAACGGTACCAATTTCAAAAATATCGTCTTTTGCTGGCTCGTCTAAATCAGCTTCCCGCTGGGCGACCAGTAATATTTGCTTATCTTGTTCCATCGCTGATTCAAGGCATCGAATAGATTTCTCTCGTCCGACGAATAGCGGAATTACCATATGGGGATAAACCACTACATCTCGAAGTGGCAGCACGGGGAGTTCGATATGCGCTTCACGCTCTTGGGTCATAGTTCGATTCCGTTTGATGAATGGATTATATAATCAGTATATTGGGATGTTTCTAAGAGTTTCAATGGGCAATACGAAAAAAGGAGCCCAATGGACTCCTTATTTTTCAACTATTAGCAAAAGCGACGAATTATTGCTCGCCACCAGCAACTTGGTTGTCAGCATTTTCGTAAATCAAGATGGGGGCAGACTCGCCTTTGACGACAGATTCATCGACAACAGCTTTAATTACGCCCTCAACTGAAGGAATATCATACATAGTATCAAGTAAGATATCTTCAATGATTGAACGAAGGCCACGAGCACCGGTTTTACGCGTCATCGCTTTATGAGCAATGGCTTTTAAAGCATCTTCACGGAACTCAAGTTCAACCTCTTCCATCTCAAACAATGCACCATATTGTTTTGTTAGTGCATTTTTAGGTTGAGAAAGAATCTGTACTAGCGCTGCTTCATCTAATTCAGTTAGCGTAGCAACAACAGGTAAACGGCCAATAAACTCAGGGATTAAGCCAAACTTAATCAAGTCCTCAGGCTCAACTTTGCCTAACGTCTGAGAAATAGTGACTTTATCAGCCTCACCCTTAACTTCAGCGCCAAAGCCAATACCTGTTCCAGTTAGCCCACGTTGTTCAATAACCTTTTCAAGCCCAGCAAATGCACCACCACAAATAAATAGGATTTTAGACGTATCTACTTGCAAGAATTCCTGCTGTGGATGTTTACGTCCACCTTGTGGAGGCACAGAAGCAACAGTTCCTTCAATTAGCTTAAGCAAAGCTTGCTGAACACCTTCACCAGAAACATCACGGGTGATTGATGGGTTGTCAGATTTGCGGCTGATTTTATCGATTTCATCGATATAGACGATACCGCGCTCCGCTTTCTCAACGTCATAATCACACTTTTGCAGTAGCTTCTGAATGATGTTTTCAACATCTTCACCTACGTAACCCGCTTCAGTTAGTGTCGTTGCATCAGCCATAGTAAATGGCACATCTAATGAACGAGCTAACGTCTCAGCTAGCAATGTTTTACCACTACCCGTTGGTCCGATAAGCAAGATATTACTTTTACCTAGTTCAACACCTTCAATCGGCGTGCCATTGCGTAAACGTTTATAATGGTTATAAACAGCAACTGACAGTACCTTTTTAGCTTGGTTCTGACCAATAACGTAATCATCTAAGTGCTCACGCAATTCGTGTGGTGTTGGCAACTTGTCTTGATCACGCTTTGGCGAGATCTCTTTAATTTCTTCACGAATGATGTCATTACATAACTCAACACATTCATCACAAACATATACCGAAGGTCCAGCGATTAGCTTTCTTACTTCATGTTGGCTTTTTCCGCAAAAAGAGCAGTACAGTAGTTTGCCACTGTCACCGGTACTTTTGTTATCGCCCATTACCCTACCTCTGTTGCAGCCTGTTCACTGTCTTTAGATATACTCTCTGTGCATTATTTGTACTACACAGAAACAGTTAAATATTTTTTATACGCTATTCATCACAGAATAGCGTACTCAGGCCTAAAAATCAGCTACGCTTTTCAAAAACTGAATCAACTAAACCATAATCAGCAGCTTCTTGTGCACTCATGAAGTTATCACGGTCTGTATCACGCTCGATAACATCTAATGGTTGCCCAGTGTGTTCAGCTAACATTTCATTTAATTTATTCTTAATGCCTAAGATTTCTTGAGCATGAATTGCAATGTCAGACGCTTGGCCTTGGAAACCACCCAAAGGCTGGTGAATCATGACTCGAGAATTCGGCAAACAATGACGCTTACCTTTTGCGCCACCCGCTAATAAGAACGCGCCCATGCTGCAAGCTTGACCAATACATACTGTGCTTACGTTCGGTTTAATGAACTGCATTGTATCGTAAATTGCCATACCAGCAGTCACAGAACCACCTGGCGAGTTAATGTAGATTGAAATATCTTTATCTGGGCTTTCTGATTCTAGGAACAGTAACTGCGCCACGATCAGGTTAGCCATGTGTTCTTCAACCTGACCAACCAAGAAAATTACTCGCTCTTTTAATAAACGAGAGTAAATATCATATGAACGCTCACCTTTAGCAGTTTGTTCAACAACCATAGGTACAAGAGCATTGAGTACAGATTCTGGCGCTTTATGCATTTTATATTTCCCTAAAATAAAAATGGCTCGTATGAGGAACCTCATACGAGCCATTATAAATGGCGAACCGCCAATCAAGTCAAGCGATGGTTACGCTTTACCTGTTGCCTTGTTCATAAATTCTTCAAATTCGACGTCTTTAGTCGTCACTTTTGCAGATTTTAGTAAAACTTCAACAGCTTGCTCTTCAAGCGCTACGTTGCGCATGTTTTGCATAAGCTCTTTGTTGCCATTGTAGTATTCAACCACTTCACTTGGATCTTCATAAGCTGAAGCCATTGAAGCAATAAGACCTTGAACACGTTCGTCTTCAGCTTGAAGCTCGTTAGTTTTGATAACTTCGCCAAGAAGTAAACCAATTTTAACGCGACGCTCAGCTTGCTCTGTGAATAAATCAGCAGGAAGCTCAGGCATGTTCTCAGTTTGGCCACCAAAGCGTTGCATAGCTTGTTGACGAAGAACGTTAACTTCACCGTCTACTAGTGCTTTAGGGATAGTGATTTCGTTAGCTGATAATAAGCCTTCGATAACTTGCTCTTTCACATTTGCTTTTAGCGCTTGCTCAAGTTCACGAGTCATGTTTTTACGGATTTCAGCTTTAAGTGCGTCTAAACCACCTTCAGCGATACCGAATAAAGAAGCGAATTCATCGTTAACTTCTGGTAATTCTGCAGACTGAACTTCAGTAAGTGTAATAACGAACTTAGCCGCTTTACCTTTTAAGTTTTCAGCATGGTAGTCTTCAGGGAAAGTCACTTCGATTTCGAATTCATCACCTGCTTTATGACCGATAACACCAGTTTCGAAACCAGGGATCATACGGTTGCTACCAAGTTCTAATTCGAAGTCGTCAGCTTTTCCGCCTTCAAACTCTTCACCATCAACAGAACCAACAAAGTTCATTTTAACTTTATTGCCTTCTTCTGCAGCAGTTTCAACTACAGCAAATGTAGCGTGTTGCTTGCGAAGTGTTTCAATCATAGTGTCAACGTCAGCGTCATTAACTTCAGCTTGTGGTTGTTCAACTTCAATTGCGTCTAGACCCGTTAATGTTACTTCTGGGTAGATTTCAAACGTTGCAACGAACTCAAAGTTTTCGCCTTCAGTTTTACCTGGAGCAAAAACTGGCGCGCCTGCTGGGTTTAACTTTTCAGCCATGATAGCTTCGATAAAGTTGCGTTGCATAACTTCACCAGTGACATCTTGACGAATTGCAGCGCCGTAGCGTTGCTTGATGACAGAAACTGGTACTTTACCTGGACGGAAACCAGAAATCTTTGCACGCTTCGCTTCACGTATTAAATTGTCTTTAACTAATTTCTCAATTTGTTCAGCAGGAACAGAAATTGTTAGGCGACGTTCTAGGCCTTGAGTTGTTTCAACAGAAACTTGCATTGTTTTACCTCGAAATATGTCTGACGTCCTTTGTAATAGTCGAAAGCTCAACTATTAAATATTCGTTTCTTGATTATTAATGTTTACTAATAAAAGCATGATACAGCAGCTTTTCAGCGCTATTACCTGTAGTAATTCGTATTAGATATTTATCAAGACGCGACATTATAGCGACCGATTACAATAGAGTCGAGCCTGAAAATGCGGTTATATGGGGATTTTAGACATAAAAAAAGCGACCTAAGGTCGCTTTCTCTACAATCGTGCAATTTTAATGCAGAATTTGGGGTGACTGATGGGGCTCGAACCCACGACAACCGGAATCACAATCCGGGGCTCTACCAACTGAGCTACAATCACCATAATTTGGTACGCCACTCAGGATTCGAACCTGAGACCCACGCCTTAGAAGGGCGTTGCTCTATCCAGCTGAGCTAGTGGCGCTTGGCTTACATACTTATTCTGTATACCTGCTAGATAATTAGTAAACTGATTTGGTTTTCAGTTTAACTTTCCCAGCTTATTCATAAAGCGTTAACTTTACAAATAGAAATTTGGTCGGTGATAGAGGATTCGAACCTCTGACCCTCTGCTCCCAAAGCAGATGCGCTACCGGGCTGCGCTAATCACCGAGAAGTCTTGCGAATCAAGGTTTATGCATTAACTTAATGCCTTAACTGCGAGAACGGAGCGCATATTAACGAGTCACTTTACTATCGTCAACGATTTTTTTTACAAACTTGTTCAGCTGCTGTTTTTACACACAAAAAATTCTGTTTTCAATAAATCACTAAGTCAATAATCATGACAGAACTATGGCTGACTGATAGAATACGCCTCGTTAAAATTCATATATCATCGCGCCATATAAAGGAAACTATACCCCCATGACTGCCCAAAATATTGATGGCAAAGCGATCGCACAATCTATTCGTAGCACGTTAAAAGAAAAAGTGCTGGAACGCAAAACTGCTGGCAAGCGTATTCCGGGCCTCGCGGTTATCCTAGTCGGCGCTGATGCAGCGTCTCAAGTTTATGTAGGTAGTAAACGCCGCGCTTGTGAAGAAGTTGGCTTCGAATCTTACTCATATGACCTTGAAACCAGTACAACTGAAGCTGAACTATTAGCCTTAATCGATCAATGTAATGAAGATCCTAAGATTGATGGAATTTTGGTACAACTTCCCTTACCCGCTCATATTGAAGATTCAAAAGTGATTGAGCGTATCAGACCTGATAAAGATGTTGATGGGTTTCACCCTTATAATGTTGGCCGCTTAGCACAACGTATTCCTGTATTACGTTCATGTACGCCAAAAGGCATCATTACCTTAATAAAATCTACGGGCGTAGATACCTATGGCTTGGATGCAACCATTGTTGGCGCTTCAAACATTGTTGGCCGTCCTATGACACTTGAATTACTCCTAGCGGGTTGCACTACAACAACTTGTCATCGTTTTACAAAAAATTTAGAACAAAAAGTACGTCAAGCTGATTTACTAGTTGTCGCTGTAGGAAAGCCAGGCTTTATTCCAGGAGAGTGGATTAAGCCTGGTGCAATAGTTATTGATGTTGGGATTAACCGACTTGAAGATGGTCGTTTAGTTGGTGACGTTGAGTTTGATATTGCAGCAGAAAAAGCCGCGTTCATTACACCGGTACCTGGTGGTGTTGGCCCAATGACAATCGCAAGTTTACTAGAAAATACGCTATATGCTGCCGAGCAGTACCACGATTAACTGTAAATGCTTAATAATTATGCTTGCTTTGTTTTGTTTTGACTCAAAGCCTACTGATAATAAGCCTATAAACAAAAAAGCCTGCTAAAAATAGCAGGCTTTTTTATCACAAGGACTTAACTACGACTTCTTTCGCCAAGTTGTGCCTTCTTCACCGTCTTCAAGTACGACGTTTAATGCATTTAGTCTATCGCGAGCTGCGTCAGCAGCTGGCCAGTCTTTCTCTGCACGGGCACGATTACGCTCAACTATCAGCGCTTCTATCTCTGCCACTTCATCATCGCTACCGTCTCCTTGGAAGAATGCATCAACATCACGGTTGATAATACCCAATACATCTGTCAGTGACTTAAGACTCACACCCAATGCACTTGCCTGAGCCATATCCACCAATTTCAAGCGGTTAATTTCACGCACCATATCAAAAATTACAGAGTAAGCTTCTGGTGTATTAAAGTCATCGTCCATTGCGACTATAAATTTATTAATAAATTCTGTAGCTGGTGCAGCCTCAACCGTAAGGTCAAGCCCTTTAAGTGAAGTATAAATACGTTCAAGAGCCGATTTAGCTTGTTTTAAATTGTCTTCTGAATAGTTCAATTGACTGCGGTAATGACCTGACAATAAGAAATAACGTACTGTTTCAGGATCATAATGGGCTAATACATCACGAATAGTGAAAAAATTACCTAATGACTTGGACATTTTTTCTTTATCAACCATGACCATGCCAGTATGCATCCAGTAATTCACGTATTGTGAACCGTGGGCACAGCAAGACTGAGCAATCTCATTTTCATGGTGTGGGAACTGCAAGTCACTGCCACCGCCATGGATGTCAAAATGCTCGCCTAAATGCTTACTGTTCATCGCAGAACATTCGATATGCCATCCAGGACGACCTGGTCCCCATGGCGACTCCCAAGTTGGCTCACCAGGCTTTGACATTTTCCACAATACGAAATCCATAGGATCACGCTTTGTATCTTCAACTTCTACTCGTGCGCCAGCTTGTAATTGCTCAAGATTTTGACCAGATAAACGTCCATACTCAGGAAATGAAGAAACGCTAAATAGCACATCGCCACTTTCAGATATGTAAGCATGATCTTTAGCAATCAGCTTTTGAACCATCTCGATGATTTCTTCGATATGTAACGTTGCTCTTGGCTCAAAATCAGGTCGCATCATGTTCAATGCATCAAAATCATTATGCATTTCACCAATTAATCGCTCAGTTAACGAATCACAACTTTCATTGTTTTCAGCGGCACGCTTAATAATCTTGTCATCAACATCGGTGATATTACGCAGGTAATTCACTTCGTAGCCGCGGTAACGTAAATAACGAACGATCATATCGAAAGAAACAAAAGTACGACCATGGCCAATATGACATAAATCGTAGATGGTGATACCACATACATACATGTCAATTTTTCCAGGGTTAATCGGCTTAAATTCTTGCTTATCACGACTCATACTATTGTAAATTTTCAACATCGATGGTTCTCTTTTACTCGTTTTGATACCAATATAATTGGGATAAAGTCTATCATGAGCAATACTGTTTTGAATACTGCACTTTAAGCCTCACGTTAGATAAGTTAGAATCCCGCAACAATTTTTATCAAGGTATTTTAATATGATCACTTTACACACCAATATGGGCGACATTAAAGTTGCACTAAATACAGAAAAAGCGCCTTTAACTTCTGAAAACTTCATGCAGTACGTTAAAGATGGTTTTTATGATGGGACGATTTTTCACCGTGTAATTGATGGTTTCATGGTTCAAGGCGGTGGATTTACCGAAGACATGGTTCAGAAAACTCCTAAAGCAGCGATTAAGAACGAAGCGAATAATGGTTTATCAAACAAGATTGGTACTCTTGCTATGGCTCGTACTTCAGATCCTCATTCTGCTACAGCGCAATTCTTTATCAACGTCAGTGACAACACTTTCTTAGATTTCAAAGCAGAAACAGGCCAAGGCTGGGGTTACTGTGTGTTTGCTGAAGTTGTTGAAGGTTTAGACATCGTTGAAAAAATTAAAGGTGTCAGCACTGGTAACCGTGGCATGCATCAAGACGTGCCATTAGAAGCTGTGGTAATCAACAGTGTAAGCGTGGCTGAATAAACGCGAGTGCATACTGTATTTATGGGCGATTTGCATTTAAGTGCAGATCGTCCTGATATTTCCAAAGCCTTCATTGAATATCTCAACTCAGACCTTTCTGAGGTTGAAGCTTTATATATTATCGGTGATTTATTTGAAGTATGGACCAGTGATGATATTGCTGAGCCGTATACCGATGAAATAGCAACACATATTAAATCAGTCTCAACCAAACTGCCTGTTTACTTCATCCATGGCAATCGTGACTTTATGATAGGTAATGAATTTGCCAGTCGCTCTGGGATGATTTTATTGCCAGAAATTAACATACTTAATTTATATGGTATTCAAACCGTGGTTCTTCACGGCGATAGTCTATGTACATTAGACAAAGCTTATCAACGTTTTCGACGCTTTCGTAATTCTACTATCGTAAAGTGGATTTATCGTCACCTTCCTAAATCGACTAGACAAAAAATTGCTGCAAATATAAGACAAAAAAGTCAAAACAGTAACCAACAAAAAACCTATGAGATTATGGATGTTGAACCATCAGCGGTTAGTGAATTATTGACTAGAACCAATACAACTCGGATGATCCACGGCCATACTCACAGACCTGCAATTCATGAACTCGGCAATCATAAACAGCGTATCGTCGTCGGCGACTGGTACGAACAAGGCAGTATTCTTATCATAAAAAAAGACAGTGCGATGTTACAACAACTGCCTTTTACAACTCAGAGATAGTCAATGCAGGCCTTAATTCGGCTCAATTCAAGATATTTAAGATTAATGCGTTAATTCGAGACTAGATTATGTGGTACACCACTATGAAACTTGAAGTCTTCATCATTCGATTGAATAAGCTCTGCTTCAACATTTGCAAAATATGCTACTCGTTCATTGATATCAGTTTTACTTATAGTTTGCGCTAAAGATAAATAGTCCTGATAATGACGGGCTTCTGAACGTAACAAAGAAATATAAAACCTTTCCAAATCTGCATCTAAATAGGGGGCGATTTTAGCGAAACGTTCGCAAGAACGCGCTTCAATAAATGCCCCTATGATTAATTTATCAACGAGCGCGTCAGGTTCAAAAGTTTTCACATGCTTCATCATTCCTTTCGCATATCGCCCCGCTTCTAATAATTCATAAGGAATATTTTTCGCATCCATGAGTTCTAACACTTGATAGAAGTGATGTAATTCCTCCTTAATCAGCAGCACCATTTTATCCACTAAATCTTGGCCATAATCACAATCAGATCTGACCGTAACTTGCTTTGAAATATTACTTTTACCTTTAAGTGTCTCTAAGGACCCTTGCTTTTTATAAGCAAATTCTTCATAAGGCTTG
Organism: Shewanella japonica; assembly: GCF_002075795.1. Taxonomy (NCBI): domain Bacteria; kingdom Pseudomonadati; phylum Pseudomonadota; class Gammaproteobacteria; order Alteromonadales; family Shewanellaceae; genus Shewanella; species Shewanella japonica. The sequence continues at coordinate 1,865,025 of NZ_CP020472.1, read as the reverse complement.
ACCCACGCACTAAGCTGGGTTGCGCTGTCTTTATCTACGGCGTATTTGCGAATTAAAAACATAGCACTTTGAGCGGCTTTTAATTCACATAGTAAGTGGTCTCTTAAAAGCAAAGACAAGTTTTCAGGCTTTTTGGCTTCATCTACCCATGACTGTGGTGTCTCACATTTTAAAAACGCCGTAATTGGCTCAAGTAATTGCTGCATGAATGATTTAAGTAGTCGACTGGATTTGCAGCTATTTTACCTGTAATAACAAGATTTCTACAGATAAAAGCGTATTAGAGCTTGACGAATGGATGCTTATGTTCAATAAATAGTCTATACATCTTCGTAACAATAGTTGCTAAAGTTGTATTTCGATTGCCTTTAATGGATAAACTTCTATAGGGATGAAGTTATTATTGGCTTAAATCACTCAAAAAGCAGAGTCATTTAAGCTGGTATGTGTGGGACTGATTAAGGCGATTGATATATGGGGCTATGATCAGTTCGTCTGAAGTTTGGCGAGCTATGTATGAATGCTAAACAAGGATAATAACAATGATATTAAATCACTTAATGGGGCTATACACTCATCCAAAGGAAGAGTGGAAGACAATTGAACGCAATCACGAAGCTGTAAAAAGCAGTCTAAGTCATATTTTACTTATCGCTTTAATTCCTTCTGTATGTAGCTATATTGCTACTGCCTACATTGGCTGGCATCCAGCTAATGGTGAACCTTTATTTTTAACACCGCAAAGCGCAATGTTCATGTCTGTCGGTATGTATTTTGGCTTAATAGGTGGCGTGCTTGCACTTGCCTACCTATCTTATTGGATGGCAAAAACATTCGATGCCACGCCAACCTTTACTCAAGCGTTGGAGCTGGCCGCCTACACTGCGACACCTTTATTTATGGTAGGTATTTCAGTACTTTATCCAGTGCTATGGTTTATTATGCTCGTTGGCTTAGCAGGCTTAGCTTACTCTGTTTATCTGCTATATGCCGGAGTCCCGATCATAATGAATATCCCGGAAGAAAAAGGCTTTATTTACGCAAGCTCAGTAGTGACTGCGGGCTTGGTATTATTAGTTGGTCTAATGGGTAGTAGTGTTATTCTTTGGAGCATGGGTTTCGGCCCAATGATGCAATAGTCACAAATCGACTATAATTAAAGGCGCATTGGCGCCTTTTTTATTGTGTGGATAAAACATTAGTTTATTCGCTTGAGAATGCGTCGCTCTTAATTGCCATGTAATAGACGATCAATTTTTATCTATAGCGGCACAATAAGCCGTATCGTTAAGGGAACACATGACTAAAAATACTTACCAAAAAATTCTGTTTGTCGCACTGTTGTTGTTTGGACTTTTCGCCATTAATTATTGGGTAAAATCCTCAACCGATGAAGGAAAGGTTCAGTCTGAAATTAAGCCAACGGCTTCAAATTCAAAACCTGTTGCTGAAACGACATCGGTTCAATCAAAATCGGTGCAATCAAAATCACATCAATCAGCCAAAGACATTAGCTTAAATTCATTAGATGAACTGATTAGCCTCTTTGACTCACTTAATTACAATACCGAAAGCTGGAAAGCGGGTGTACGAGAAGTCCCTCGCCTAACCTTTGAGCGAGTCAGTGAGAAGTGGCAGCAAACGTCCAATGAAATTCCAGTGCAGATGAAAAAGATGGTATTTTTCAGATTAATGGCGCCACTGATTTTAATCAGTAATGAGAACATTCTTAACGAACGACAAACTGTCGAACAAGCTTCACTTGATGATAAATCACTCATCGATATCGCAGTTAAATATAAAGTAATCACTGACCAAGACAGTGCACTAACAGAAGAACAAAGACAGCAATTATTAAAGCGCGTCGATATCATGCCGCCATCGCTTGTATTAGCTCAAGCTGCAGAAGAAAGTGGTTGGGCAACATCCCGGTTTACCGTTGAAGGTAATGCCTTTTTCGGACAGTGGGATTTTAGTGGTAACGGAATGATCCCTAAGCAGCAACGAAAAGAGTTAGGAAACTATGGTCTAGCAAGGTTTGATACACCGCAAGCTTCTGTAGAAGGATATATGCTAAATATTAACACTAACGCAGCCTATATTAAGCTTAGAGAGCTTAGACGAGATTTAAGAGCCGATGACCAACCTATTACGGGAATACAATTGGCTTCTACGCTAGATAAATATTCAGAACGCGGGCAAGCTTACATTGACGGCATACAGCAGATGATTCGTTATAATAAATTAGATCAAGTTGATGAAGCCTACTTGAGCAATGACAGACCATTACACTTGATTTCATCCAATCAATAATACCCTTTGGATTTAATTAACGAGTAAAAACAAAAAAGCCAAGGTCAACACCTTGGCTTTTAAATATGACAACATGTCATTTTATAATTTATGCAAAAGAGTCACGTAAAGGCACTGTTAAATTGAAAACTAAATGCTCAGCTGTTGAATCTTTGTTATCTGCACAGAAGTAACCTTCTCGCTCAAATTGATAAGCCTTCTCAACTTCAGCATTGACAAGACCTGCTTCAACAACACCATTTACGACAACTAAAGATTCAGGGTTAATCACCTCATCTACAGTATCAAATGCTGCAGGCGTTGCTTCAGTAAATAATCTATTGTAAAGACGGAACTCTGCTTGCTTAGCCGTTGAAGCTTCAACCCAATGAATCACGCCTTTTACTTTACGACCATCGCTAGGATTTTTACCTAATGTCTCATTGTCGTAAGTACAGTAAACAGTAGTCACATTACCGTCTTCATCTTGATCGAAACGTTCAGCTTTAATCACATAAGCGTTACGTAAACGAACTTCCTTACCTAACACTAAACGCTTGAAATGCTTATTTGCAGACTCACGGAAATCTTCAGCATCAATAAACAATTCTTTACCAAATGCCAATTCACGAGTACCCATCTCAGGCTTATTCGGGTGCATAGGGGCATTGATTGTTTCTGGTGAATCCGAAGGATAATTTTCAATTATCACTTTAATTGGCTTTAATACAGCCATTGCTCGTGGTGCATGCTCATTTAACTCTTCACGAATACAGGCATCAAGCACCCCACCTTCAATCAAGTTTTCTTGTTTTGTTACGCCAATACGCTGACAAAACTCACGAATAGATGCAGGAGTATAGCCACGACGACGAAGTCCAGCAATCGTTGGCATTCTAGGGTCATCCCAACCATTCACTAAGTTTCTTTCAACCAAGTCATTTAATTTACGCTTCGACATCAAGGTATATTCAAGGTTTAGTCTTGAAAATTCATATTGACGCGTGCGGTTTGGTTGATTGAAATCATCTAAATGATCTAATACCCAATCATATAGACGTCGGTTATCTTGAAACTCTAATGTACATAAAGAGTGAGTGATATTTTCGATAGCATCTGAGATACAATGCGTAAAATCGTACATTGGATAAATGCACCATTTGTCAGCAGTTTGATGATGATGTGCAAAACGGATCCGATAGATAACGGGATCACGCATACACATAAATGGTGAAGCCATATCGATTTTAGCACGTAAAGCGCACTCACCTTCTTTGAATTCACCTAAGCGCATTTTTTCAAACAGCGCTAAGTTTTCTTCAACACTGGTATCACGGTAAGGACTATTTTTACCCGGCTCTTTCAACGTACCACGGTACTCACGTGTTTCTTCTGCATTCAAAAAACACACATAGGCAAGCCCTTTATTAATTAACTCCAACGCATATTGATGAAGTTGATCAAAATAGTTAGATGAATAACGAATTTCACCCGCCCAATCGAACCCTAACCAGCGTACGTCATCCTGAATTGAGTGAACGTAGTCGATATCTTCTTTTTCTGGGTTCGTATCATCAAAGCGCAAATTACATTGACCCTGATAATCTTTTGCAATACCAAAATTTAAACAAATAGACTTTGCGTGACCAATATGTAAAAAACCATTTGGCTCCGGCGGGAAACGTGTATGCACGCTATCGTGCTTTCCGCTTTTTAAGTCTTCATCAATGATATTACGAATGAAGTTACTTGGACGTACTTCGTTGTCCACTTGACTCATAGAGTTCCTCTTAGTGCACGGTTTAAATTTTCAGACCTTCGATGATCCTACAGTTTTACGTGAGTTACAATGCCTGTTTGATAAAAATAATCATCAGAAAACAAAAAACCAGCATTTACTAAAATGCTGGTTTTGATTTGAACATTATTTATGCTTATTCGGTAATGACTCGCACATCAGGAATAATCTGTTGATTTTTCTTACCCTGCTTTTTAAGCCAGAAATAAAACCCAACCAATGCAATACTGAAGAATGAAATCCAGCCAATTGATTGAACAGGGTGCTTGGCTATATTTGCACCTTGATATACAACAGTGGCACTGCCATATGCTAAACCAAAGGTCCATAGCGCTGCAAAACGCGCCCATTTAGAACCGAACTCATTGACTAATGCTCCCATTGCTGCAACACATGGTGTGTAAAGCAAAACAAATAACAAGTAAGCAAAAGCAGCAACCTTAGTGCTAAAACCCGCTTGTAGTGCACTGAAGGTTGAACGATCAACCCCCTGCCCTTCTGCAGCTTCATCGATATTTTCTACATTACCTACATCAATCGACAATGGATCTTCTGGTGCAATGCCGAATAAGTTTTCAGGAATGGTATCCCATGCTTCTGAGAAGCTTTCAGATAGACTTGCAAGCTCTTCATCACCTTCTGTTGGATCTGAATATAAACTGTTAAGCGTTCCAACAACGGCTTCTTTAGCAAAGATACCTGTAATAATACCTACTGTTGCCGGCCAGTTATCTTGCTCTACTCCCATAGGAGAGAAAAACGGCGTGACTTTTTGGCTCAGTACACTCAATACCGATTCTTTACTGTCTTCATGACCGAAACTACCATCGGTACCAATGGCATTCACAAAGTTCAGTAGTGTGACAACAATAACAATCGTCTTACCTGCGCCTAGGATAAAGCTTTTTGTACGTTTGGTCGTACGTGAAAAAACCGCTTTCGCCTTTGGCATTTCATAACTTGGTAATTCCATCACCACAGCACTACTGGTACCTGGCAACACTGTACTACGCAGTAATAAGCCGGTACCAACTGCGGCTAAAATACCAATGATGTAAAGTAAAAATACAAGATTTTGACCCGACTCTGGGAAAAATGCTGCAGCAAATAAGGCGTATACAGGCAAACGAGCACCACAAGACATAAATGGTGCCATCATGCCTGTGACAATTCTTTCTCGCTCGCTGCCTAGTGTACGTGTTGCCATAATGGCAGGAACGGAGCAACCAAACCCTACAATCATTGGAACAAACGCTTTTCCAGGCAGTCCAATACGACGCATTAAACCATCAACGACAAAAGCAGCTCTAGACATATAACCAGATGCTTCAAGTACTGACAATGCGAGGAACAATGCGGCAATAACTGGAATAAAGGTGGCCACAGTTTGTATACCTTGACCAATACCGCCAGCCAAAATAGTTACTAACCACAAAGGTGAGCCAATAGATTCTAATAAGGCGCCAAATTGGTCGACAAATACTGCACCAGCAGTAATATCAAAGAAATCAATAAAGGCGCTACCAACGTTGATACTAAACATGAACATTAAGTACATCACCAGCAAAAAGACTGGCACACCAAGCACTGGGTGAAGAATGATTTTATCTAGTTTGTCGCTTGCACTTTCATGCTCACCGACGCTCACTGATGCATCAAATACTTTTTGAACAAAATCAAACCTTGTCGTGGCAACAAGTACCTCAATGTCGGTACCTGACTGCTCAGCGATTTGAGTACAGTTGTTTACTACATCTTTAAGGCTGGTACTATCACATTGTCCACAGCCATTGCCATTACCTAGCATGGCTAGTGCACGACCACGGCTCAAGTTTTCAGCATGTTGTTGTAACGTTTTAACACCGGACTCAATGGACTCATCGTAATCTAGTACCAGCGGAGATTCAGTGACCTCACCTTTCAATAAACTCAGCACTTGATCTTGAACTTGCTTTATATCTGATTCGTCTCTAGAGCAAACGGCAACAACAGGGCAACCTAACTCTTGGCTCATTCGTTCGATATCCGCTTCAATACCAAGCTTTTTAGCTGCATCGATTTTGTTTAACACCACAACCATAGGAACACCAAGTTCTCTTAGTTGCACAGTTAAATACAAATGGCGTTCAATGTTAGTTGCATCAACAAGGTTAATAATCCCATCAACTCTTTGATCTGCTAAATATTGTTGGGCAATTTGCTCATCAAGGGAGCAATCACAGCTGTTGCCAGCTGGCAGCAAGTCATAAATACCTGGTAAGTCAGTAAGATGAACATTGGTATTATCTAACGTGAAATAGCCTGTTTTCTTCTCAACTGTAACACCTGACCAGTTACCAACTTGCTGATTCGCTCCTGTTAATGCATTAAATAAAGTTGATTTACCTGCATTTGGATTACCTACAGTGACGCAATGAAATTCTTTAGTCATGTGCTACTACCACCTCAATGATATCTGCTAAATCGCGACGCATACATAAACGGCTACCGCGTAACTCTAACTCTACACCACTCCCCATTGGTGCTCGGCGTAACATTGTGAACGCTGTATGAGGTGTAATCCCCATAGATAACAACTTCCGCTTTACTGTTTGAGGTAAAGAAAGTTGACCGATTTCAGCGATCTTAGCCGTATCCCCAGGATTGAGTTCACTGAGCTTCATTAGACATCCACCTTGCGTGCAAAATTTTATAATTAATTAATTTTATATTAGACATTTACGCAATACCTTTACCTAGATCATGTTTTATAAGTGGAAACGAGAATAGTTTTCAATTGTATTGGTAATTATGTGATAAAAGCCCGAGTTTAAGAAGTGATTTTATGGCTTATTTATGTATGGCTTAAAATTCGCAATTTATTTCATTTAAACTTGATTGTTTAAATCCTAATATCAGATTGAAGCAATCCAAACAGGTATTCATCTATTTGCCTGTCACCAATCTGATGGTTCTGTCTTAATAACCCTTCTTGGATAAATCCACACTTGCGCATTACCTGAGCCGATCCAATGTTATCGACAGCACAATAACCGATAAACTTTTGAATATTGAATTCGTGTATTCCCCAATCGATAACCGCTTTTAAACTTTCAGTGCCGTAACCTAAACCTTGTTGGTTTGGACTTATTAAGTAGCCTACTTCAGCACGATTCATCGCGTCGGACTCTTTATAAAAACCGGTTAAGCCTACAAACGTCTTATCTTGTATTGTTTCAATGATTAAGGTTAACCACTCACCTGAATCGTATGACCATGGTTTCAACCGTTGCTTAAAAGTCGACTCAATATCCGCAGTAGAGGTAACAGGCCGAATATGTGTTAACACAGTTTGATCAGAATTAATTGCTAGCACATTTGACCAGTCGTTTTGCTGAATTGTTCTAATGACTAACCTATCTGTATATAATGCAATCATTTATCAATTCCATTGATTAAATTTATTGAGTAACAAAAAATAAAAAAGGCAGCCAAAGCTGCCTTCGACGATTAAGAGTTAAATTAACCGCGGCTTGTTACTTCAAGAAGGTGATACCCAAATTGTGTTTTCACTGGTCCTTGAACTTCGTTTAATGGCGCACTAAAAACAACCTCGTCAAATTCACGAACCATCATTCCTGGCCCAAATGAACCTAACTCTCCACCTTGTGATCCAGATGGGCATGAAGAATTTGCTTTTGCAATTTCAGCGAAATCGGCACCCGCTAGAATTTCTTGTTTCAATTGCTCACATTGCTCTTCTGAGCTAACTAAAAGGTGTCGTGCAGTTGCCTGTACCATGATGTACTCCTACTAATTGTAGATAAAATTGCTAAAAATATAGGGAGTAAAACTCCCTATATATATTCAACTAACAAGCTAACAGTTATTCGTTATTTTGCCAATTCAGATTCGACCCAACGTGCAATCTTTTTCTCCATCACAGCCATAGGCAATGAACCAGTGGTTAAGATTTGATCATGAAAACCTTTAAGATCAAACTTGTCACCTAATTCTGACTCTGCATCGGCTCGTAATTTTAATATAGTAAGCTGACCAATCTTATACGAAAGTGCTTGTCCGGGAATCGCCATATAGCGCTCAACTTCAGCAACAATATCTGATTCTGCCATTGGAGAGTTATCTTTCATATACTGGATAGCTTGCTCACGACTCCAACCTTTTGAATGTAAGCCTGTATCAACAACAAGACGCATCGCTCTTAGCATTTCATCAGATAATTTACCAAAATATTGATACGGGTCTTTGAATAACCCCATTTCTATACCTAAGTACTCAGCGTATAACGCCCAACCTTCTTCAAATGCCGTATAGCCTTGAAAACGTTGAAATTCAGGGATTCCAGTTAACTCTTGCTTAATCGCAATTTGGAAATGATGTCCGGGAGCTGCTTCATGCAGTGATAAAGTCGTCATACCCCATTTAGGTTGAGCCTTCAAATTATAAGTATTGATATAAAACACACCCGGACGAGAACCATCAACCGCAGGCGACTGATATGAAGCACCTGCTGCTGATTTTTCTCTAAAGCTTTCAACAGGTTTAACAATGTAGTCAGCTTTTGGCATGACATTAAAGTACTTAGGCAGCTCTTTATTAATACTGTCTTTTAATGCCATGTACCCATCAATTAAACCTTGTCTATCTTCAAAGAAATATTCAGGTTCGCTTGATAGCGATGCAAAAAATGCTGTTAAATCGCCTTCAAAACCAACTTGCTCTCGCACTTTATCCATTTCAGATAAAATTCGACTTACCTCAGAAAGACCAATTTGATGGATTTCGTCAACAGGCATGGTCGTTGTTGTGTGACGATTAGCTAATGTCTGATACCATTCCTTGCCATTCGGTAATCCCCACCAACCGTCAGATGCGCGAGCATGCGGTAAATAGGTGTCTTTAAAATAATCTCTTAATTGGGTCAGTGAAGGTAGAAGCTCATCTTGGATAAGGGCAGTATATTCCTTGGTTAACGCAGCTTTATCTTGGTCACTGAAGTCTTCAGGTAAAGACGAAATTGGCGTGTAAAATAAACTATCGCTGGCAGTTTCAACTAACTGAGCATCAAGTTGTGGAATTATTCTTTCTACAAGCACTTTAGGCAGTACAACTTTGCTCTTAATACCTTCATCCATTCTTACTTGAGCTAACTTAACCCAATTGATGAAGCCAGATAAGCGACCTAACCAGTTTTGATAATCTTCTACCGTTTTAAAAGGTTGCGCACTTTCACCACTACCCAATTGCACCATGCTAATCACAGTGCTATAGAACTGATTCATCGGCATGAAATGTTCCGGATAACTTTCAGCAACAAGATCCATATGCCTATCATAAATAAACATATCGAAGCTGAGTTGCAGATTTTTAGGTAACTTATCAGCATCTATTGCTTTGGCTTGTTTTAAGTATTTTGAATTCAGCTCATGACGCTGTTTTAAATATTCTTCTGTTAACGCGCCACCAAATTGGTCATTGTAATCATTAACACCAACATAGGTTGCGTAGATAGGCTCTAAAGCAAGTACATCATTAAAATAATTGTCAGCCATTGCTTTGTAAATATCTTCAGCTGATTGCTCTTTAACCGCTTTGGCTGCAGTTTCTGTTGTCACAGTATTAGCAGGAGCTGAGGTTGCTTCGGGTTCACTGCAAGCTTGCAACAACATAAGTGATGAAACTGATACGGCGAGTAGCGTTTTTTGCATAATAATTTCCCTATGGATGGTAATAAACGTATTACCAAAAAATGATCCGATACTTTGTAGTTATTATGTGTAATTTATCTAAATTTAGTGAATATCTCTAACGATAAATTGTAACTTAGAATAACAAGTTACCTAAGACATAAACCATAAATGAAAAGTAAAAAAAAAGCCCCATAAGGGGCTTTTCGATATCAACAAACTTACAAAGTAATGTTGTTGATACGTGCTTTTTCTTTGATATAAGAAATATAGCTATTTGCGCTACGTTTTGTCTTGCTGTGTTTAGCAGCTCGATTTGCACGTTTATAAGCAGATTTGTATTGCTTTAGGCTTAAGTGAGCTAACGTTAGCTCAAGTTCAGCATCACCTGGCTCATCTAAACCAGCTGCAAGTGCTTTTTCAAACACTGGAATTGCAGCTTTAGGCTGTTCAGCGATAGCTAAGATTTTACCTTGTTTAAGGTACAACTCAGCATCTCCTGTTAACTCAGCAGCTTGACCATATAGTTTAGCTGCTTGCTTGAACTCTTTAGCGTTATGATAGAAACCAGCTAAGATTTTAATAGACTTTTCAGACTCTTTAATCAAACCAGACTTCATATGCTTTTCATAAATTTTAGCAGCATTATAAGGCGCACCATTTTGCGACATAAGTTGAGCTAAACGAGTGATGTTACCATCAGTCTCAAGAAAACCATTTTTATAAGCTAAATCATAAGTTGCTAAAGATTTAGTATAATCTTCAGTCATCAAATAGAACTGAGCAAGCTGAACCCATAGACGTTTATCGTCTTGGAATAAAGGCACCATAATCTCTAGTACTTTTACAGCCTCTTTATACTTCTTTTGGTTGAAGTATGAAGTCAATTTCATTTGATAAAGGCCTTTATCAGGTTTTTCCATCAAGGAAAGACCTTTGTCAGCCACTTCAAGTACTTTATCCCACTGCTTAAGTTCACTGTAAGCAATACCAACACGGCGGTATACTATTGGGTCAACTTTACAAGTGAAATCCATCCACTTGTAGTAGTAAGGAATTGCTTCCTTAAACTGTTTTTCTTGAAGTAATAAATCAGCATACAAACGTAATGTTGCAGCGTGATCTGTACCACCAAGAATATCAGCATCTACAGCAGTCTTTAAGTACTTAATAGCGGTACTCATTTGACCTTTTTCAGCATAGAAAGAGCCAATCATGCGACCAATATAAGCTTTGTCGAAATCATTTTTTGTATTGACTTCGAGTAAGATCTCAATGGCTTCGTCAAGTTGACCTTCTGTATATCTTTCAAATGCTCTTTGAACTTTTTTACCAGCACTTGCACCAACAGCTCTTGATTGACGCTCTTCGATTGGACATTTTTCAGCAGCTTGCGCGGTTGAAACAGCCAATAAAGAAGTACTACATAAAGTCAGCATTAATGCACTAGCTATTGTATTTACTTTACGCATTATCTACCTCCTTTATCTAAAGTGAAGTCAAGTTGAACTGTCATGCCAGGAACCTTCATCGCCTTACCATCAATGATTTTAGGCTTGTATTTCCATTTCTTCAGAGCTCTAACTGCTTCTCTGTCGAAAATACGCTTAGGTTCTGCTTTTATAACTTTAACGTCTTCGATTCCGCCTAGTTCGTTAATAGTAAACGAAAGTTGTACATAACCTTCTTTACCATCACGAGCAGCAGCAATTGGGTACTGAGGATCAATACGTACAATTGGTGTTGCGTCGCCGTCACGCGTCATCATATTACCGAGTTTAAAGCCTGTGCTCGCACCACCAGCCACTACACCACTCATGTTAAATGCCATATTCGTATCAATATCTGATGACGTATCTGGCGGAGTAGTTTCCGGCTTAGGCGGTTGCTCAGGTGGCGCTGGCGGCTTAGGTTTGACCCTTGGCTTATCCTGAACTTTCGTATCCTGCTTCTCCATACTGATCTCAATAATAGGAGAATCAGTTTTGGTGTCGGCGCGCTTAGCGCCGCCACCGACCAAGAAGGCCATGAAGATAAACAAGGCGAAAGTAACAGCAGCACCTAAAATGAGTGATACTATTGCTCTCAGCATATTAGTCTTTCCCCGCTGAAATCGAAATTTTATCGATACCCGCTTTCTTAACGTTGTCCATTACTTTAACAACAAGGCCATGTTCGGCTTCTTGGTCTGCTTCGATTAATACCGCCGCTTCAGGTGCTTCAGCTAACATACGCTCAACGTTTGCTGTTACACGCTCAATGTCAACCTGACGGTTTTCCATTTTGATAACGCCAGTCTTACTAACACCAATAAAGATGTTCGCAGATTTTTGTTGTGTCGCCGTAGAAGCTTCAGGTTTCTTGTAATCAAGGCCTGATGGCTTAATGAACGAAGTCGTCACAATAAAGAAGATAAGCATAATGAATACGATGTCGAGCATCGGAGTCATATCTACTTGTGCTTCTTCTTCTACATTTAAATGCTTTTTACGTGCCATTTTAAATACTCTCTCTAGTGGTGCGGCAAGCTATCTTTAAGCTTTTCAAGACTGATTTTCATTTTTGCATCTAATCGAGTGCTAAAAAATACACCAGATAATGCTGCAACCATTCCTGCCATCGTTGGCATGGTTGCCATTGAAATACCAGCCGCCATCATACGAGCGTTACTCGTACCATGAACTGCCATCACATCGAACACTGCTATCATACCGGTTACGGTTCCTAGTAGACCTATCATAGGACAGATTGCTACTAAGGTTTTGATCATCAGCATACGAGCATTCATATCTTGTTTTGCTTGGGACATCCAAGCTTCACGGATACGGTGCGCATACCAAGAGGTAGAATCCTCTCGATTATTCCATAAGTCGATAATGCCTTTATGCTCTTTTGGTGCTACCCAATTGACGTACCAAAAGCGCTCGAGCATCAATACCCACATTAAGAATAAAACACCTGCAACCAACCAGAGGATATCTCCTCCGGTGGCCATGAAGCCCCTGACAGAGTCCCAAACATCCATCAGGATTAGCATCATTAGTCAGCCCTCTTCTCAGCATGTACTGCGATAATACCAGCACTTTGCTCTTCAAGAACTTGAACAACTGTTTTACTACGAGCTACAACGATTGCATGCATAAGCATCAATGGAAGTGCAGCAACTAGACCTTGAACGGTTGTCATCAATGCCATAGAAATACCACCAGCCATTAAGCGTGGGTCACCTGTACCGAACAATTGAATTGTTTGGAAGGTTGCGATCATACCCGTTACTGTACCTAGTAGACCCATCATTGGAGCGATAGCTGCCAGTACTTTAATGATTGAAATACGAGCTTCTAAAGCTGGTGTTTCTTTCAGAATAGCTTCGTCAAGCTTAAGTTCAAGTGTTTCAACATCAACATCTTTGTTTTCTTGGTAAACTTTAAGTACACGACCTAACGCGTTGTTACCAGGATTATCAATGTTCTTACGTTGTGCTTTAACTTGTGAACCTACGATGTAAAGCGTTACTAGACGTTCGATAGAAATCAACGCACCAAGAACAAGAATACCGATAATGATGTAACCAATTGGTCCACCAGCTTCAATACGCTCTTCAATAGTCGCTTTTTGTGTGAACACGCTTAGTAGAACACCACGAGCCGGGTCAACGAATAATTTTTCGTAACCAGAAGTTGCGCTAGTGAATGATTTAACACTAGAAACTTGTGCACTACCAGGTTGTTGAGATAGTTCTTGAATCAAGCCTAAATCAGCGTTGTAAACAACATATTGGCCATCAGCAAGTAAGTTGTATGCACCAACACGAGTAACTGTAGTTGTATGAACGTTACCGTCCAAACCTGTTACTTCAGCGTCGAAATTAACAACTTTGCCAGATTCAACCATTTCAAAAAGTTGTGCTTCCCAGAATTGCTCTAACTCGTCAATTTTTGGAAGTTCTTTACGAGCACCTAATTCAGCAATAAATGCGTCACGACCTGGGAACTGAGCAGTAATGTTAGAAGCAACTAACTTACCTGCGAAATCACCAGCTTCACCTTTAACTACACCGAACATTTCACCTAAGTCACCAGAAGCAATTTTACGATCTTCTTCTAACTGAGCGATTTTACGTTCGTTGTCAGTGAAAGCTTGAGCTAAATCTTTACCACGTTGAACTTCAGCAGCTAAAGCCGCTTTTTCACGCTTTAAAAGAGCGGCTTTATCGCCACGCTCATTTAAAAATTCAGCTTCACGCTTTTTGTTAGTCTTATTCGCGTTAGCACGATCTGTTTGTACTTGTTTTAATAATTGGTCAATCGTCTTTGGTGCATCAGCAGCACTAACCATTCCCGAAGTTAGAGACAAAGTTGCAGCAACGATTGCTGTAGTAATAAACTTTTTCATTATTGCGCAGCCTCCGCAGCAGGGATTGGTAAGGCGAATAGATCAGGAGCACCTTGTCCACGAGCCTGTTTAATTGCTTTGCTTAAGTTACGAAGATAGCTATCTTCTAACTTATCCCAGCTTTTAGATTCTTCGTTATACATCCAAGCCGACTTTTGGTCTTGGCTTTGCGCATATAAGCTAACACGGCCAAAGTTTAAGAAATCTACTAAGACTTCTTTGCCATCTAGCTCTAATTGACCTGTTTCAGCAATTAACTTTGAACCGTATTCACGTTCAATGTTATATGCGTCAAGAATTAGACGATATTTTTCAGCTAGTGTTACTTCAGCGCTGTTAAGAGTATCTTTTAAGCGTTGAACACGAGCTTCACGTGCGTCTTGATTGAATGGCAAGTCTAAAGCAATAAATTGCTCTAATGCTTCAACCATTTTAAACATTAAAGGAACAACACCTTGTCTAAGAGCATCAACACCGTCGATATCGTCTTGGATCAGTTTCATTGTTGCTTCTTGGTCTGCAACTAAGCCTGCAACGTAATCGTTGTAAGATTTTAGTGATTCACGTTCGTCAGCTACTGAGCCATACTCGAAAAGCATGTCTTGTGCTTGATCAAAATATTTATCTACTTTGTTTTGAGATGCAGCTGCATCAGCATGAATTTTGCTATCAGCTTTTTGTACATCGCTTAGAGGATCTGCAATCACGAAGTTGCTGCTAGCTAATGCAAGCGCGCCAACAAGTGCAGTAGCGATTTTTGTTCTATTGCTTACCTTGGACATAGTTCCCAACCAATTTATAGTGATTTAGAAAGCTTAACTAATGAGTAACAACTAGGATTATATTGTTAATCCTGACTGATACTGCTAAGTCTATCTTTCTCTTGTGATTGTTAGTTTTTTCTTCCCTATTCTATACCTGCTAAGGCATAGACCCGCTCGCATCATTTCACAAAATGTTGACCTGTGTCAACATTTGAGAACATCAAAAACTACTGGAAAGACGTGTTAAACGCTCTTGATTAGTCGAACGTTGTATTTTTAAGCAAAGTGAGACTGAAATAGAGTTGGAATCTTGGTGACTAGCTTGAATTTTATCAATTATTAAGTCATTTAATTTATAAGGTAAATAACTAAGTTCATCTAAAATAGAATAAAACTAATATAAATATAAAAACAAAAAATCCCAATACGAGTTCGTATTAGGATTTTTGTCAAAAAAATGATTGATCATATATTAGTATGAGCTTGTGTTTGCCCTTTTCTCCATGCTTCTCGTAAATCTTGTTCACTCTCTTTTCTAAGTTCGTCTGATAACTCGCGCGTCATACAAGTTTTTCTTTTCAAATTACTCCCTGTTTTCGCTACATATTCACATACTAAGTCTTCATCATTGTAACTGACGGTATCATCAGTAGTCTGTGCTGCGCAGCCAGATAATAAAATCAACAAGATTAAAGCTGTAAATTTATCCATGATTTACTCCATTAAATTGAAAAAAGACATGGTTTTTTCAAACCATGTCTATCAGATTTACTTACTAAATTTATTTAAAAACTAATTTTAGAACTTAACGCCAACACCTAAGTACAAGTGTCTACCAGTTGTAGCATATGTACGTGGGTCAGTATTGTCATTGAAACCAGTCGCCGCATATGGTGGGTCTTGGTCAAATACGTTGCTGACTCCAATAGTAGTACTTACGTTATCAAAGTAATAAGTAAAGCGTGCATCATGTACCGTTTGACTATCAACTGTACGAGAATCACTTAAATCATCAAGATCTGTAGAACCATCATTGTTAGCATCAAATGGCTCTAATGCTTCACCAATGTAACGGATCTTCCAGTTAGCTGACCAGTTATCTTGTGCTAAGTTAATGTTGAAGTTAGTTTTCCACTCAGGGAAGTTACCATCACCACTTGTACGACGGAACCAACCAGCGTTTTCAATCGTTGAACCATCAGCTTGAGTGATTTCGTATGTGTCATAGTATGTAGTATCTAGAACGAAGCTTAGATCACCGATACCAGTTTCAATACTGTATTGAGCATTGAAATCATAACCTGATGAATGTACTCCACCCACGTTAATGTTACGATTATCAATATCACTTGAGTTACCATATAAACCTGGGAATTCAGGTCCATAACGAGTAATTAAGTCACAATAAGTACCTTCTTCAGCACATTTATCTAGAATTAACTGTTCACCAATTGTAGAAATTGCGTTATCTAAATCGATATCCCAGTAATCAAGCGTAAATGATAAATTATCAACAAAACTTGGGCTCCAAACAGCACCGATAGTTACAGTATCTGCCTCTTCAGGTGTTAAATCTTCATTACCACCTAGAGTTGAAGATAGTTGGTCACCAATAGGCTCAAAACCGCCAGCTGGAACGCCATCAGCGATACAGAAAGAAGTCGGGTTTGTAGCACACTTATCTGAAACTAAAGGACTGTTATCAGAGTTACCAGCGAACAATTCACTCGTAGATGGTGCACGGAATGCTGTAGAAACAGTACCACGGAACATTAATCCATCAATTGGAAGCCAACGAAGACCAAGTTTATAGTTAGTTGTGTCACCAAATGTACTGTAATCAGAATAACGGATAGCACCATCAATTTCTAAGCTTTCAGCACCAACTACACCAGATAGTAATGGGAAGTTCATTTCTGCATAAAGCTCATCAACTTCGTAGCTACCTTGAGTTTTTTGGCGGCTTGAACCACTAGTAATACCAAGTGCAATTAATGCATCTGGTAAATCTGCGCCTTCTTCTTCACGGTGCTCAGCACCAAATACCATACCTACTGGACCAGCAGGAAGCTCGAATGCATCACCAAATACACTAGCACTTAACACTGTTTGTTCATTAGAACCTAAGTCATGTGCTTCGAACGTAATATAATCAAGCATTTCTTGAGATACTTGAGTATCTGTACCTGGAACACCAAATGTATTTAAAGAAACACAATCAGCGATAGGAGCATCGGCAGTACCACAAACAATATCGCCATTTGCATCCATAAATGATGGACCTACAGCTAAGCTAACTTTTTCAAAGTTAACACCACCCGCACCGGCTGTGCTAGATGAGTTTTGACCGTAAACGTAAGACACTTCATAACCCCAAGTGTCAGCAAACTCACCAGCGATACCAAATACACCACGTACAGTATCAACTTCGAATGTTGAATCACGTCCACCAGTTTCAACCATACGACGACGCCAATCTGCAATATCAACTGTCTCGCCATTGTCATTCTTAGGACCTAACTGTTGGTTCCAATAGTTGTCAGCAGAATAAGTTGCATCTGTCCAACCGAAGAATGCAAGAGGTGCTAATGGTAATGGAGCAAGTTTAGTTTTAGGTGTACGACGGTTAAATGAAACTTCTGAGAAGAAACGCACAGAATCATTAAAGCGATATTCAGCAGATGCATACATACCGTAACGCTCTTGAGGCGTTAAGTGATAGTTTGCAGGTGCATAGTTATAAGTATCTTTATCCCAATCCCAGCAATCATATCCTGTAGGGTTTGTGAAATCAGAAGGGTCAGATTGACCTGGGCCATTAGCTGCACCATGAGTAAATGAATTACAAGTTGCGTCATCAATGCCATTATTTACGCCGTTATAACGACCCCATGGTGGCGCAGAAGAACCGCCTTTATCTAACTCGCCAGTGGCTGGGTTTAAGTCATATTCAAAAGCTGACCAATCACGGTCACCAGACATTTGCTCTGTTTGCTCTGTGTAATATGCACTTACTACCGCATTTGCTTTGTCACTACTTACACCAACTGTGAAATCTACAGTTTTAGTTTCGCCATCCCAGTTCTCAGTAGAACCGTCATAAGAAACGTTAGCTTCGAAACCTTCAAAATCATTACGAGTGATGATGTTTACAACACCAGCAATTGCATCAGAACCATAAACAGCTGAAGCACCATCTTTTAACACTTCAACACGTTTAATGATTGCAACTGGAATAGTACTTAAGTCAGCAGATGCGTTAGCACCAGTACCTGAGTTAACCATACGACGGCCGTTAACAAGTACCAATGTTCTTGCGCTACCTAAACCACGTAAAGAAACACGTACTGCACCAGAACCACCGTTGTTAATAGCAGTGTTAGTTGCTGCACCAGCAACTGCAGGAATTTCTTGTAAGATATCACCGATGTTAGAAATACCTGATTCAACAAGATCTTCACGCGTAATAACTTGGACAGGGTTAGCACCTTCCATGTCAACACGTTTGATTCGTGAACCGGTAACTTCGATGCGTTCAACTTTTTCACCTTCTTCAGCAGCAAATGCTACTGGAGTGGTGAATGCCGCCGCAGCCGCACCGCTAATCATTGCTAGACGCACTGATTTAGCTAATAAATTCTTATGCATTGTCAATCTCCCTGGACTTATATCTTTCTTATTTTCCAAACTCGGTAAAACCAAGCTGGTGAATGTGTGCGAATTACACCGCTACTACATTTCAAGAGCAATAAAATCACAAATGAAACATTAATTCAACATATGTTTCATTAACATAACCAGAGTTTACTTGATAATGGTAGTTAATCTGTCCATTTTAGTGGACAGTATCAGATGATATAACTACCACTAAACCATAAGATATTGATAGATAATAGTTTTATTTATTACCAATCAGAACCAAGCTTATTAACATTTTGTTTTCAAATGAACGATATTTAAACAGCCTCATTTCATTGTAAATGGTGAAATACATACTTATTGGTACAAAGTTTTAACATTTAACTTCATCTTTTTTATTCTAAACAAAAAAAAGCACCCTTTCGGGTGCTTTTTATCAGTGATTAAACTACTAAAGCGTATATCTGATACCGAAACCGATACCATCATCATCTGATAATTTCATAGCAGCTTCTTCACTACCACTGAAGTCACTACTATCAATACGACCTTCAATATAAATTACAGTGTTGGCATCCCAGATGTAATGCAAACCAGCAACCGTGAATTGACGTTTGAAAGTATCACCGTTGTATTCTGCTTTATATTCGTCACCAGCATCTAAGATGTTGTATGAAAGAAATGCACGGATGTTGTTATCAAAGCGGTATGATACTAACGTCTCAACACCATATGCTTCAGAAATTAAGCGACCTAAATTGTCAGTATCGTGGAATTCTTGTTTACTGTAGTTTGCAGCAGCATATAAGCCTTCAGCATCCCAGCCACCGCCATATGTCAAACCAAAGCCATAAATGATGTCAGTTTCTTCGATTTTTTCGTTTTCGACAGTTTCACCTTTGAACTCACCAACGTTTACACCGGCAGTCACAACAAAATTATCGGTAGCTTGGTAAGTAAGGGCTAAGCCATAAGTGTTGTTATATTCAATTGTCGCAACAGTTTGCTGAGCACTGATCAACGGAGCCACTGGCTCGTCACCAATACTTCCATCTTCTAATACATCAAACTCATCTTGTTTTAACTGAGCTTGAACTGCAAAGCTGAAGTCACCAAATGCATTACGGTATTGAACCGTTTTATCACCACGACCTGTACCGTTTACAGAACCATCACCTTTGTTATATGTGTAAGTACCAGAAGCATCACCATCCCAAACAAAACCGTAGTTAGTGTTATAAACGACGTCGTACCAAGCACCCCATTGCTTACCAATCGTCAGCGTACCGTATGTATCATGGTTTACACCTACATAGCCTAAACGGTTCGATAAGAAGTCACCATTCTCATAAGAAAGTTGGTCATTGTTATAAATAATTTCACTGTCACCAAATGGATTTACGCCCCACTCTAGTTTAGCAAACGCATTCCAACCATCGCCCATTTGGCGATCAAAACCAAAGTTAATGCGTGATGCACCATTGACTACTTCTGTAGTGTCTTGACCGTGATAAACACGTGCATCAATGAAGCCACCAATTTCTACTGAGTTCTTGTCATCTTTATAGATTTCAATTGCTGAAGCTGTTGGTACGAACATCACTGCTGCTAGTGTCGAAGCGATTAAAGTCTTTTTCATCGAGCTAAACCTTCCCATTTTAAATTCATCATTGTTGCTGGTAACAGTCCATTTTGTTTGTATTATCCTTTCAACAAAGGCTAGCATGCTGAAATATCACGAAACAAAGAAATGAGCGCAATTTCCGTATGAATATACTAAATACACACATCAAACAGTACAATCAACTACCAAACTATTCAAAAATAGTAACGAATAACCACAAACGCAATATCAAATAACACTAAATTAACATTATCTGATGACTACTAAGACTATCAAACCCTTCCCCTAATAAGGCTAAAACGGGCTCCGCTATCGGCTTTATCTGTTTTTCGATGTAATAGTCATAATCTATTGACTCATTTACAGCAGTAATAGGCTGAGCACCATTCAATGTCATTCGGTACTCAATTAACGCTCCTCTTCTACCTTTATTCTTATCACCTGTGATCTGGCAAAGCCTAATGGCAGCTTTAACGTGTGGTGAGGATTTAGCGGTATATTCTTCTACATGACGTTTCAATCGTTTTCTAAATATCAACTCATTATCGAATTGACCCAAAGCCAATTGCTCAAGTTGCTCGTTTAGATAAGATTTAACGTCACCATTAGAAAACAATAAAAAATACAAATGGTATTGGATCCTTCTCGCTAACGGGCTCCAATCGCTTCTTACTTGCTCCATTCCTTTGAATGTAAGAGAGAGTTGCCCTTCGGCATCCTTTGATGCGCCGACGTAACGCTTTTTACTGCCAGCTTCTGACCCTCTTAAAGTCGGCATAACAAACTGACTAAAATGACTTTCGAATTCTAACTCCAAATGACTAGTTAAAGCGTATTCATCCAGACAACGCTGTTGCCACTTAACTGTCATATCATGTGCTAGTTGCTCTCCTAGTTTGTTGATATCTTTTATTTGATGCTTTTCACCCAACCACACAAATGTTGAGTCTGTATCACCATAAATAACCGTATAACCCAACTCTTCAATCCAAACTTTCGTTTGTTTCATAATTTGATGGCCACGCATTGTGATAGAACTTGCCAGTTTAGCGTCATGAAAAACGCACCCTTTTGAGCCTAAAACGCCATATAAAGAGTTCATGATAATTTTAATTGCTTGAGAAAGAGGTTTATCATTATCTTGTTTAGCTTTTTCTCTTTGCAGAGAAAGACTAGCAATAAGACCAGGTAAAATTGCATTATGACGATTAAACTTAGCTTCCAAAAAGCCGTCAACATCATCTTCTAAAGGGTTGAATTTTGCTTCAACAAGACTTTTAGGGTCAATTAAGAAGGTACGTATTATTGAAGGGTACAGACTTTTAAAATCGAGGACTAATACATCTTTATAAAAGCCTGGAATGGAGTCCATGACATAGCCACCTGGAGATTCTAAACCATTACTGGCCGCTCTCGCTGGTGCAACAAATCCACTTCTATGAAGATGCGGTAAGTACAAGTTATTAAATGCAGCGACCGAGGCACCTACTCGCCCAAACTCAAGACCCGTTAATTTTGCTCTTTCTAATGCAAAAGCCAGTAATTGGGTCTTTTTAAAGATATCCCACACTAACCTACAATCAGTTAAGTTATAAAAAGCTAATGCTTGTTTGTTGTGCTCAAAAAGGTGACATATTTCTTGCCCACGATTTTCAACATGATCAATGGCTTTGCCTTCGTTTAATAAGTGCTGAGAAACATGCTCTAGCGAATAACGCTCGAATTGATAAAAAGCCGCTTTTATCCAATCAATACCATCAAGTACAACCCGTCCAGGCAGCGATAGTGTCTCAGGACGATACTTATCTTCCACCTTCCAAGTCAGCGCTTGTTCATCGCGACCGATTAATAATGCTATTTGATGTATTTGACAACGCTTATACAGTAGCGCCAAATCAAAGGTCACCACCGCCCAACCAATAATGACATCAGGGTCATACTCTTTGAACCAAGTTATCAGAGCTTTAATTAATGAGACTTCATCGCTCACCCAGTGAATGTCATCATCGCTTAATTTGTCGCTATCAAACTTTTTGTTATCTATTGATTCAGACTCTCCTACCATGATGACTTTCTGATAAAGGTCGGTTTCCTCATTTAGCGCTGAATGTGAACCATATAAACCAACAGAATACAGTTCACCAGTTGGGCTGCATTCAAAATCTAAAGACACCATTGAGACAGGCACATTAACTTCTGTTCTTCTGGCTTTGCTTGCTAAGTAAGTGTGAGTACTTGGATGATTATCAGTGTTATACGGCGGCTGTGATAAAGGAGCATTAATGGCAAATTCAGCTTGTAATGCTATAAATCTTTCTATTAAAAAACGTTGTTCAGGTCGAATATCTGCTTCATAAATTTCAATACCAGCGTCATTAGCAATGCGCAGCACCTGTTTTAACATCGTTGTTGATTTTACATAAACACAAGACACATCTTCGTAATTAAAATTTTTTAGGCTTACCGGCTCAATTCTTATACCAGTACTAAAATGACTTAAAATGAACTCAGAATCTATCTGCTTACAAAAGCAAATAACATCAAACTGCTCCACCTCAATGATTGCAGGACCGTCAGCTGTTTTTATAAAATACTGCAATAGTAATCGGCCATGTCGATAAATGGCGTGTCGGGTGAGTACGAGCCCTTTTAGGGTGTTTTTTTGCAATTGAGTGTCCATGGATTAACAAGATTACTTTACATATTGAGTGTGATTAACTGAATAAGGTCATAGCCATAGATATTCATAACATCTAAGATCGAGCCCTTCATTATCCGATTTGAATCCTGTCGCTAAAAGTCTTCGCTTAGCTTTTAGCTAGATTATATATTTCGAACAACTAAAATCACTGTTATTATGTACAGCATATAACAGCTAATACAGAATTAGTAAGTAAAGATTGCTAATGGACCCTACATGCTAACGGATCATATCAAAACCCAGATCCGCACTATCTATAAAGATATTGCGACTGCGATGCCAAATTTTCGTTCTCGCAGAGAGCAAAACTTTATGGTGGCAGAAATATCAAAAACCCTAGCTGGTGACTATGATAAACAACGACGCATTATGGTTTGTGAAGCAGGAACCGGTATTGGTAAATCCCTTTCTTATATTCTCGGAACGATTCCATTAGCTTTGGCAAGTAAGAAAAAGGTCTGTATCGCGACAGCAACAGTAGCCTTGCAGGAGCAGTTATTGCACAAGGATTTACCTTTCTTTTTGCAACAATCTGGCGTTGATTTTAAATTCGGTTTAGTTAAAGGCCGCCAGCGTTACGTATGTTTAGCTAAACTCGCTGCCATGATAGGTCCTGAAGACACATCTCAGATGGCAATGTGGCAAACTAAACCAGATCAAAGTCAAATAGATCTCCTCAAAGCCCTACATCAAGATTTTAACGACAATAAGTGGAACGGCGAGATTGATACATTAAAAAAGCCTATTCCTGACTTTTTATGGCAGCAAATTTGCTGTGATAAGCACAGTTGTCATCGGCAAATGTCGAGCCATCATCACTGCCCTTTTCATAAAGCTCGTGAAGATGTCGAGACCTGGGATGTACTTATTGTTAATCACAGTTTGCTGTTTGCCGATCTAGAGTTAGGCGGTGGCGTGATTTTGCCAGAACCTGAAGACATGTTTTATGTCATAGATGAGGCTCATCACTTGCCGACGGTAGCAAGAGATTTTTCAAGTGCTCAAGCAACATTGAGGGGGGCGAGTGATTGGCTTGAAAAGGCGTCAAAGACCTGCTCCAAACTTCAAAATCAACTTAAAACCACACATATTATTGCCCCTGTGCAAGCAATGCTCGATCACATTGGCGATTTAGTGACTCAGCTTAATCAAGTTGCCCATTTTTGCGACACACAGCCTAAACTTTTTGCCAACCCAGAAACGCGTTTACGATTCGAAAATGGCAAGCTTCCAGAATCTTTACTAATACAAGCAGAAAACTTAGCAACTACATCAAATCTTGCAGTAAAACAATTTACCAAGATCCAAAGTGTACTGAATGAAGCAATCAAAGATGGTGAACTACCAAAGCATCAATCAGAAGCTGCTTTATCAGAGGCCGGCTTTATACTGCAAAGGTTAGAAAATCTCGCAAAACTCTGGAAAATGCTCGCAAAAGAGGATTCCAAAAAAGGGGCGCCAATGGCTCGCTGGGCAGAGCTCATTACCGGTAAACAACAAGATTACCTATTTTGTGCATCTCCAATTGAGGTCGGTTTTATGCTAGAGCATATGCTCTGGCAAAAAGCTGCAGGCGTTATATTGTGTAGCGCAACATTAAGAGCCTTAAATAATTTCAATCATTTCGCTCACCAAGTCGGGTTGTCCCTAAATGATGGTAGTCGTTTTCTAGCCTTATTATCGCCCTTTGATTATCAAAATAATGCGACACTGTTTATTCCACAAATGGAAAATGAGCCCACTGAAGATGCTTTTACAGATGAACTAGCAGAACAAGTTATCGCACTTGTAGAAGATGAAATGGCGACATTAGTACTGTTTGCCTCATATTGGCAAATGGAAAAAGTGACAGATAAGGTCAATGGTAAAATTGCCAAAGACCAGCTGTTTGTGCAAGGAACCATGCCAAGGCAACAAATTTTAGAGCAACACAAGCTCCGCTGTGACCAAGGTAAGCCCAGTATTATTTTCGGTACAGGAAGTTTTTCAGAAGGGTTAGATTTACCCGGTGATTACCTTACCAATCTGATTATTACCAAATTACCCTTTGCAGTGCCAACTTCACCAGTTGAACAAGCGCATGCAGAATACATTAAGAGTAAAGGTGGTAATCCATTTTTACAGCTCACCATTCCAGATGCATCACGCAAATTGATCCAAAGTTGTGGTAGATTACTCCGTAAAGAAGATGATTATGGTCGCGTCACCATTTTAGATAGGCGTCTTATTACTAAGCGTTATGGTAAATCATTACTTGATGCCCTTCCGCCATTTCGTAAAGTTATAGAATAGGTATTTATTTGGAATTTCTGTTAGATCCTAGCCATTGGGCGTTTTTGGCTGTTATTGGATTAGTCGCTGGTTTTATTGATGCCGTAGTAGGAGGTGGTGGATTGCTATCAATTCCCGCACTACTGACTATGGGCATTCCGCCTCATTTAGCCTTAGGCACAAATAAGCTGGCAGCATGTTTCGGCTCATTGACCGCTGGATATACTTATTATAAGCAGCAACTCATCAAACTTAGATTTTGGCGAACCGCCTTTATTACCACTTTTATAGGTGCTGTATTAGGCAGCATTTTAGTTTATTTAATCGACGCCGCTTGGCTCGAAAAAATTCTTCCATTGGTTATCATCAGCATCGCGTTTTATACCTTACTCAGTCCAAAAGCAATGGGAGATAATATTTCTGTAGCGCCCACCCAATCGCCGTGTAAAACGAAACAAGCAGCTCAAGGGACTTTACTAGGTTGCTACGATGGTTTTGCTGGTCCTGGCATTGGTGCCTTTTGGACAGTAAGTAGTATCAGGCTGCACAAGCTACCTTTATTAAACAGTTGTGCCCTTGCTAGGGTCATGACGTTTGTCAGTAATGTCACTGCACTCATTATTTTTGCCCTTTTAGGTGAAGTTGACTGGATACTGGGTCTATGGATGGGGGTGTGTATGATGGCGGGCTCATTCATTGGCGCGAAATCAGCAATACGATTCGGAATTCCCTTTGTCAAACCACTCTTTATTATCGTCGTACTAGCAATTGCAGCTAATCTTGCTTGGACCGCATGGTTATGAGAAATACAAATCAACTAATTCATCAATTAAAGCAGCAGCTCAATACACTTGAACGAGATGCGTTAAATCATGACCAGCAATTGCCTTCACAACAGAAGAAAATGCTGCAAGACATTGAAAGATTTAATTCGCAATTATTTATTCAGCAAGGTGCTCAGCTCACACCCTGTATCCAACAACTTAAAAAAGATATTGTTCAATTAGAAAAGCAACTTTCTCTAAAATTAGACATCAAAATTATCGAGTTAAGTTGCCAAAGAATACAAGACCGCTTTACTGCATTACGTCGAGCTTTAGTGACGACCAATATTAATGTAAAAACAGCTGAACAAAAACGTGCCAACAACCGTGCTAGATATGCGAAGAAACAACAGCAGCAACATGCCGACAGTGGGTTTGCATGGATAGCTAACAATGTGATGAAAAATAGCCACCAGATTTACCAAGAGCTTAATAAACATTTGAATTGGGCTACAACTTTTGAACAAAAAATTGCAGAAATGGAAACTAAGCTTGCAAACTGTCACAGTGCTGACAAAATCACGATACAAAATGAAATCCTTTCTCTGCACCGCAGATTAGGAAAGTGCCGTCAAGCAATTAGCTATATTGAAGATAGGATTCAAATGTTTGAACGACCGAATCGAAATACAAATCGTTAAGGAGCAACAATGAAATTTACACTGCCGCTGAGTGCGACATTACTGGCTTTTGTCACTTCAACTTCTGTTATTGCAGCAAATCTCTCCATTCCTATGTCTTTTGAATATCTTGCTTTAGACGGCAAAGAAATTGATACCAATATGTTCTCGCATAAAACTAACCTTGAGTTAGATAACGGCCAGCACAAAATTGCAATTCGTTATCATGATATGGTTGATGATGATTTCAGTGATAGCCAGAGTTTTATTAAATCTTCACCATTTATTATCGATATCAAGGTTGATGGCGATTACGAGTATCAGTTAAAGCCTATCGACGGCGACTATGTCAAAAAGCCTAAAGCCTTTGCCAAAGACCCTCAAGTCGTAATTTCTCGAAAAGATAACGGCGCAGTATCATATACAGTAACTCAAACAGAATATAAAGAGAGTAGTTTTATTTCCAATTTGTTCAACGGTAGTCAAGGCGAAGATATTGATACCTTGTCTGCTTCAGCAACAGATAGTAATACAAAATCTTTACCTGTCGCTAAAGTTGCACCCAGTGCGACTGTTGCAGCAACGGCACCTGCTGTAGCCGCTAGTGCAAATGAAGTTAACACGACTAAAACAAGCAGTGCAAAAGTTAACGCCAATAGCCAAACAGGGACACATCCTGAGCAAATGCTTCAATATTGGTGGCTTCAAGCTGATGAAGAAACTCGTAAAGAATTTATGAGCTGGGCGATTAAACAGCTATAACTTTTCTTCATCCCCTCTGCGCTTTCGGTTTTACATTTGGGCATACCACTTGTTTATCACACCAGCTACTCTAAGCTGGTGTTACCGAGTGCGCACCGCTTTCCAACCACGAAATATCAATTATTACAGCAATATTTAATTTCAAGCGGCATAGCCAATACAAAAGACTTTCACTCTCCTACTAAAATTTGCATAGACCAACTAAAACAAGTTCATGATCCCGATTATGTAGATGGCTTTTTAGCTAACACACTCGATAAAAAACAAATGAGGCGGATTGGTTTCCCTTGGAGTGAATCATTAGTAGACAGAACCTTACATGCAGTTAATGGCACTGTACTTTGCGCTAAATTGGCAATCGAAAATGGCGTCGCTTTACACTTAAGTGGTGGTTACCATCATGCCCACCAAGATTTCGGTAGTGGCTTCTGTATTTTTAACGATTTGATATTAGCCGCATCGACTATGATCAATTCAGGTAAAGCCAGTAAAGTGTTAATCATTGACTGTGATGTACACCAAGGAGACGGCACTGCCACATTAGCCAGTAATAATACTAATATTGTTACTTGCTCATTTCATTGCCTTAAAAACTTCCCAGCGCGAAAAGCAAAATCAGATCACGATGTTGAATTTCACAAATATACCAATGATGATCGATTTATCGAGACAATAACAGAAGTTGTTCCCTACCTTATTAATATCCATCAACCAGATTTAATCCTTTATGATGCAGGCGTAGATATCCACATTGACGATGATCTAGGCTATCTCAACATTTCAACCGCTGGAATTTTAGCCAGAGATACAATAATTTTATCTACAGCAAAAAAGGCTCAAATCCCAATCGCGGCAGTTATCGGTGGTGGTTATAGCCGCGATGAAACTGAATTAACCCAACGCCATAGCCAACTTTTTATTGCAGCCAACTCAATCTAGTTGCAAACTGATATAAAAGTAGCGCCATCGGAGTAAATTATGCAGGTTGATATTCGCAATTATTATGAAGTCTTATTAATGGAAATATTAAGAGATGAAGGGTTAATGGAGGAACTGCCAGAAGAATACCTTGCCGACTTATGCTGCGTGACGTTAAATCAGTTGCCTGTTCGCTATATCAGACATCTAGTCGATACGTATTTTTTTGAAGATTATAATGAACTTCAAAATATGAAAAAAGAAATACAGGCCGCATTAGAGAAGTCTAGAGAATTTTTAAAATCGAACTTAAAAAGACGTTTAGCCGAAGAAGAGGCTGAAGCAAAAGCTAAAGTTGCAGCATTACCAAGCTTAGAGAACACATAATTGGTGTTAATAGATACAAATATTAAAAACCGATTACAAACTGGCTAGTAAAAGATAAAACGTAATAAAGAAGATAACAAAAAGAGGATTTGGAGGTTCCCCTAGAGCCACACCTCGGCACATGAGTCACCTGCTGCGGTTGCTCCCTTCCGGGCCTGGCCGAGTTCACAAGTTATCATTGCGAGGGGACCCTAAGGTCACCATAGATTTCACATTAAACGCTTCTTTTAATGTGAACGGCAGGATTATCCCCTAAGCCCCTGCCATGATCAAGCGAAATTATGGCTCATTCGATATGAACATGACTGTTTGCACAATCATTGCCCAATTTGCACATAATTTATCACAACTAAGGTAAATGCATGTTTATGCAATAACTTTAAATTTCAATACTAAATTCATTTCAAAAGTCTATTGATTTGGCCACTCATTATTAATCGCGCAATAAATATGAGATCTACATCACAATTTCCTTAAAAAGCTTGTAGTTGACCATTAAAATCAG
Organism: Shewanella japonica; assembly: GCF_002075795.1. Classification (NCBI taxonomy): domain Bacteria; kingdom Pseudomonadati; phylum Pseudomonadota; class Gammaproteobacteria; order Alteromonadales; family Shewanellaceae; genus Shewanella; species Shewanella japonica. The sequence continues at coordinate 1,835,838 of NZ_CP020472.1, read as the reverse complement.
CCAAAAATCACCTGATTATGCATACATTTTTTAACTAAAAGACCTATTATTAGTAATGGCAATTTTAGACGTAAGTAATGTATGTGATGGTACATTGAATAATGGATTTATTCGTTATGCTTACTGAAATTGAATATTCCTAACAGCTTAATAAAACACTGAAAAACTACAATATTGCAACGGATGAGCAATAACACTCCCGCCGGCATAACATTTTCAATATGCCAACTTGCAAATTGCAGATTTCAAAATACCTCTTTAGGCATACTAAGATCTTAATCACAGTGATTATAGAACTAAGTGAATAAAATAAAGAGGCTTATTAAAAGCTTGGATAATATCCATACACTTGATTTTATGATGAAGAATCAAGTACGAATAAAAAATCTCTTGCAGGGAACAATGATGAAAAAATTCAATTTCAATACTACTGCTAAAGCGGTATTTAGTGCTGGCTTAATAGCCTTCGCTTTATCCGGCTGTGGCAGTGACGGTACCGACGGTAGTGATGGTGAAGACGGTGTTGTAGGCAAACCAGTTGGTTCTGTTTCAGCGTTAACGAGCACAATTACCACAGCAAGCGTTGATGAAAATCAATTTCTAACTGTTGATTTTAAATTAGCTGATGCAAACGGTGTTGCTCTTACAGGTCTAACACTTGCTGATATCGCTACGATATCTTTCGGACGAGTTGGTTCTGCAAATGAGCCAGGTGAAGACGAAATTGTTAATCCAAGTGTCGATAGACAAATTTGGCTAAGTTACTTCAATAAAGACAAAGGCGATGGTTACTTCACAGGCTCTAGCTACTTTGATGGTAGTAAAAGTGAATGTGAAGATTGCTTCGTTGATAATAAAGATGGTAGCTATTCAATTACAATTGATAAAGCAATCGACACTTTAGATAAATACGACTACATGGCAGACGCAACCAACGGCGTTTACATGTCTATCAAAACAACCAACAACGAATCACAAACGTTAGTTAACAATAGTTTCTTCTATTGGGTACCAGCAACTGATGTAGAAGTTGAAAAACCACTACAAATTCTTGCAAATTCAGATTGTCAAACCTGTCACCGTGCTGATCAAGCAGGTGAATTATCAATGCATGGCAGTAAACATAACACAGAAGAAGCATGTTCTTTCTGTCACACTGATTACAACAGCTATAGCAAACAGGATACCGATAGCGAAGGTAATGCAATTGGCGAAGCGTATGAATACGATGGTTCAATCAAAGGTATGGTTCACAGTATCCATACTGAAGCTAACTTCTCTGACGCGGGTGTTTACCCACAAATGACATCAAACTGTTTAACTTGTCATAATCCAAATGAAGAGTTTAACTTAACTGATAGCTGGAAAGCTGATGTTGATACCACTGCATGTTGGAGCTGTCATAGCCCAAGCCCTGCTGCTGAAGCTGCCGGTGTTCCTGCTTCACATCAACAAGGCAATAACTGTTTAACTTGTCATAAAGACGGCGAACGCGCTCGTGGAGCAAATGAAGCCCATTACGCATTAAACAGTAATTTCTTAGCAACAACACTCAAAGTTGAATTCAACTCAATGACTGTTGCCGATGATGAATCAGAAATTAAAGTAAACTTCACAGTGAAAAATGGTGAAGAATTAGTTGCGATTAACCAAATTGATCCTCGCCCATACCAATATGGTGGATTCAACAGTGCTATCGTCATTAATGGTGTATTAACTGATGACTTCTTAGTGAACTACCAAAAAGTAGGTTACGACACCTTTGTTGAAGAAGCGGATGGTTCTATTACCTCTACAGTCAGTGCTGATAGCTTTGATATCGCAACATTGATTGATGCAGGTTCAACTATCGTCCTAAGCAGTCAACTTCATGTTTGTTCTCACAGAGGCGTCATCGAGTACTGTAACGAAGAAGATTTAGATGCTGGTGATCAGAGTGCTCCTTACGTAACCTCTGACACTTACTACTTCAACTTAGATGGTACAGTTGTTGAAGAATCACCACGTATGCAACATGCAGAAATGGCAGATTGTCAGCAATGTCACACAACTGAAATCACTCACCGTTATACCAATGACATCGATGGCTGTGCTTCTTGTCATAATGGTACCCGTGCAACATCAGGTGGTGAATCTTCTAACCTAGCATTTAAAGTTCACTCGAAGCATTACGTTTATGACTCAAGTGGTTCGTTATTCTTCAAGAAAACTGAATGTCAGGCATGTCATGGTGAAGATGGATTCTCTATCCAAAACATCACTGCTGAATCTACACCAGTTGCATTTGGTAAAGATGACAATGGATTGCTCGTTGTATCTCCACAAACTGCAGCTTGTGTTAGTTGTCACGTACCTCCATATGGTTTAAGCGAATCAACTATCCAACACATTGAAACTAATGGCGGTGTTGTCGGTACGATTGATTCATTAGGAGTTCCAGAAGCTGACTATGATGCATTGAATGTGGTTGAAACATGTTCAACTTGTCATAACGATGGACAAATCCTTGAAGCACACTCTAATTGGGGTGGACAGTAAAGGTTAATTAGCAAAATAAAGAGTCGCCAATGTGCGGCTCTTTTTGCTTTTTACTGATTTAAAGCGAGTTAGAACGACAAATATTATACCTCTTTATAAATAGACCGATCTGCTTCACAGTATCAGTCTAGATTTAAAGATTTTTATCTTGTTGTGGATTAACCTTGTAAATGATGAATTTAAAACCCAAAAAGCTGAATTGACTCAAAAGACTATGTATCTAGGCACTAAATAAGCCAAGTCAAATTTAAGCAATGTCTTAATACGCAGGGACAAATGATGAACAAAAAAAATTCAAAAATCGCACTAATGCTTGTAGCAAGTGCAGTCAGCGTAGCCTTAACAGGCTGTGGCAGTGACGGTGATGATGGTAAAGATGGCAACCCTGGTCTTCCTGGTGGAACACCAGCAGAAGCAATTGAACAGCTTAATTTAGAAGTGCTGTCAGTAACTTATGCCGACAATATCCCTACAGTTAAAGTTTATGCGACTAATGAAGATGATGAAGCAGTAGTCGGATTAAAAGACTTTTCAATTGAAAATGCAGCTCAGCTTATCCCTGCAGGCGCTAGCGGCGCAGGAAACAGCGCGAACTGGCAGAAGCTTGGCTCAACCTCTACTTTTGTTGATAACAAAAACGGTAGCTACGACTTCACTTTCGAAAGCTTCGATACAGATACATTCAATTCAGAATTAACTCAACGTTTTAATGTTGTTGCAGAAGCATCAACGTTATTAGATGGTGTTACAGAAGTACCGGTCAGTGAAATTGTTGCTGATTTCGACGGTGAAGGTTACGAAGCGCTATACACTAAAAATATCGTATCTCACGAAGCGTGTGCAGCATGTCACGCTGAAGGCGAGAAGATTTACCACAAAGCCACTACGGTTGAAACGTGTATTACTTGTCATACCCAAGAATGGGCAGATGGCCGCGGTAAACCTGAAGTGGCATTCGCTCACTTAGTTCATAACGTTCATAACTCAAACAAAGTGTGGGGCCGTAATGATTATACTGCCGAAACTGCACACGCTATCGTTCAAGACAACTGTCAAAGCTGTCACATTGAATCAGAAGAGTTAACTGAATGGGGTAACTGGACACGTATTCCAACAATGGAAACTTGTACAAGTTGTCACACGAACATTGACTTCAAAGCGGGTGAAGGTCATTCACAACAGTCTGATAACTCAAACTGTATCGCATGTCATAACGCTAGCTGGACAGAAGAGATTCACACTGGCGATTTCGTACAGAAAAAAGCCTTCATTGATATGTACGGCATGACATCTTCATTAATCGTTAATTCAGACAAAACAGCCACACTGTCTGTCACGATTACTGATGCTGCGGGTACTGCAATTGATGCATCAACTCTCGTAAGCAAAATCCAACGTATTGAGACTATCACTAATGTGGGTCCAAACTTCCCAATCATGGGGTACAACGCAAGCCCAGGAAACGGACAAGCAAAAGTCGCTTACGACTTGGTTAAAAATGGTGAATTAGGTGAAAATGTTTCTGTAGAAGCAGGTGCATTACAATACACCCTACCAGCCCTTCCGTTTGATGAGTACTCACCTGCTGGCATCCAAGATACTGACACTGCATTTACTTTCGTTGGTTTAGAAATGTGTAACGACGGTACTGAGGCGGTTGATTGTGGTGAAGATATTGCTACAACAAGTATGAAAGCAGACTTAGTATTTGGCACTTTCTCAGGCGAAGCTCCAAGCATGCGTCATACTGATTCAGTCGCCTTTAATACCTGTGAAAACTGTCACGGTGAAACATTTGAAATTCACAAAGGCTACCATGCAGGTTTTGTCATGACTGAACAATTAGGTCGCGAAAATGACGAAGGTGAAGTAGTTGTAGGTGTTGATGCTTGTGTGACTTGTCATACTCCTGATGGCACATACGCTTCAGGTGGTAATCAAGGTGCACTTGAAATGAAACTTCATAGTGTTCATGGCGAGGAAGGTATCATCAGTGATTGTGCGCAATGTCATAATGACTTCAATCTTGATGCATTCAAACAGAAAGGCGCATTAGCCACTTCAGCTGGCGAATACACAACGCCAATCACAGCCACTTGTGCTTCTTGTCATGGCTTCGATGAAATTAAAGCTCACGCAGAAGGCCAAGGCGCGGTTGTAAATGGTTCTTACGATGATGCCAATGCTTCAGCTCAACTTGAGTTCTGTATGGGATGTCATAAGCCAACTATCTTCGATCACACTGCGGTGAACATGTAATTGTAATATCAGGGAGAAGCTCGCTTCTCCCTTTTACAACTATAAATACATCTACATCATGGATAGATTGGGAAGCCTTACTATGAAAATTAAAATGAAATTAAACTCTTTAATCCCAACCTTTATGGCAATTGCACTGCTATCTCTTGGGATGTCTCATTCGGCCTATGCGTCGAAATGGGATGCCAAAATGACACCTGAAGAAGTCGAAGCTGTATTAGACAAAAAGTTCGAAGAAGGGAGTTACTCACCCAAAGGGGCTGACTCTTGCTTAATGTGTCATAGACGCTCTGAAAAAGTGATGGACCTATTTAAAGGCGTTCACGGTGCAATTGACTCTTCAAAAAGCCCAATGGCAGGTCTTCAATGTGAAGCATGTCACGGCCCAATGGGTAAACATAACCGTGGCGGTAATGAACCTGTCATTGCATTTGGCCCAGACTCAACGTTATCTCCTGAAAAACAAAACAGTGTTTGTATGGGTTGTCATTTAGATGACGAACGTATGTCTTGGAATACCAGCCATCACGACAATGCTGATGTTGCTTGTGCATCTTGTCACAGTGTTCACACTGCTAACGACCCTATTCTGGATAAAAAGACAGAAATGGAAGTGTGTACTAGTTGTCATACCAAGCAAAAAACTGACATGAACAAACGCTCTAGTCATCCAATGAAATGGAATCAAATGACATGTAGTGATTGTCATAATCCACATGGCAGCATGACTGATTCAGACTTGGTTAAACCAAGTGTGAACGAAACCTGTTACTCATGTCACGCTGAAAAACGCGGCCCTAAACTATGGGAACATGCTCCAGTGACAGAAAATTGTGTCACTTGTCATAATCCACATGGCAGCGTAAACGAAGGAATGCTAAAAACTCGTGCTCCACAACTATGTCAGCAATGTCATGCCAGCGATGGCCATGCTAGCAATGCATATTTAGGGAACACAGGTATGGGTTCTAATGTTGGTGATAATGCCTTTACTGGTGGCCGCAGTTGCTTAAATTGTCATAGCCAAGTACATGGTTCAAACCACCCTTCTGGCAAATTACTTCAGCGTTAAGGATGTACGACTATGAAATTTAAACTGAATATTATCACCTTAGCGTTAGTTGCCAATGCTGGATTTGCAATGGCAGCAGATGGTTACGGTGTCGGCAATGCCAATACAGATAAAGTTAAATTTGATAAATGGGTCTGTAAAGGTTGTGCTGTAGAAACGGGTGTTACTGGAAGTGTTGGCGTTGGCGTTGGTTATAACAGTGAAGATGATATTCACTCAGCTAATGCTTTTGGTAGTGACAATGAAATCGCGCCTAAATTAGATGCTGATGTTAATTACATCGGAGAATCGGGTTATAGAGCGAAAGTTGAAGCTACAGATCTTGGCTTAGATAATGGCCGTTTGGATGTAAATGTTGGTAAATTAGGCCAGTACAACTTCAACCTAAATTACCGCTCATTAGCGACTTACAGCTCAAACACTGTTATGTCTCCGTATCAAGGTATTGGCGGTTCAGACCTCACATTACCCGATAACTGGGTCACTGCTGGTTCAACTGACGGTATGTCAGAGCTATATAGTAGCCTTAACCCATTTGAGCTTTCACTGAAACGCGAACGTGCAGGCCTTGGTTTTGAATATCAAACTGAATCAATGTTGACCACTTACGTTAATTATCAACGTGAAGAAAAAACAGGCACTAAGACAGCTTCAGGTAGCTTCTTCAATCAGTCAATGATGATTGCAGAGCCTGTTGACTACACAACTGATACCATCAATGCTGGTATCAAATTTAGCGGTAAAAACTGGTTCACAAGCTTAAACTACGATGGCTCTATCTTTAAAAATGATAATGCTGAATTAAGCTACGATAATGCGTTTAATCCGACTTTTGGTGCTCAGACTCGTGGCTATATGGCACTTAATCCTGATAACGAATCACATATCGTGTCGCTGCTAGGTCAATACACTGAAAATGGTACTGCTGTTAGCGGTCGCTTGATGTTCGGTCAAATGAGCCAAGATCAAGACGTGGTAACGTCTGGTTATGGCTATAGTGTGCCAACTGAATCTGTTGATGCTAAAGTTGATTTAACTGGCATGACATTAAAAGCAGTCAGCCGCGTTAACCGTTCTGTTCGAGTATCGGGTAGTTACGACTACTCTGACCGTGAAAACAACACGAATATTGAAGAGTGGACTCAAATCAGCATTAATGATGTTAACGGCCAAGTCGCTTATAACACCCCTTATGATCAAACAACTCACCGTGCAAAAATTGGTGCTGACTATCGCATTAACCGTGGTATGAAGTTAGACGGTGGTGTTGATTATAAACGTGATGAGCGCAGTTACTCAGAGCGTGAAGTCACTGAAGAAAGCACTATTTGGGCTCGTTACCGCTTAAACAGTTTTGAAAACTGGGACATGTGGGTAAAAGGTAGTTTCGGAAGTCGAGATGGTTCTGATTACCAAGCTTCTGAGTGGACCTCTTCAGAAAATAACGACTTACTACGTAAATATTATTTAGCAGATCGTGATCGTAGCATGGTTGAAGCTCGTGTTAGCCATACACCAATCGATGCATTAACAATTGATTTAGGTGTTCGTTACGCATTAGATGACTACATTGATACCGAGATTGGGTTAACTGAGTCAAAAGACACCAGTTACGACGTTAATGTAAACTACATGTTTAACAAAGACGTTATGCTAAATGCATTCTATAACCATCAGGTTATTGAGTCACAACAATCTGGCAGTAGCACGTTCTCTGGCCCTACTTGGCAAGCTGACATAGAAGACACCGTTGACGTTGTTGGTGCTAACCTAAGCTACAACAACTTAATGGATAGCCGTCTACGTTTAGGTCTAGATTACACTTACTCAGAATCAGACAGTAATACTCAAGTACGCCAAGGTGTGACTGGAGACTACGGTGATTACTTTGCAAAAGTGCATAACGTTAATTTATATGGTCAATACCAAGCTACTGAGAAAATGGCTTTACGTCTTGATTATAAAATTGAAAAGTACCTAGATAATGATGCAGCAAATGATATCGCTCCTGATAACATTTGGAATGTCATGACCTTTGGAAGCAACAGTCACGATTACACTGCTCACATGATTATGTTAAGCGTCAACTACAAGTTGTAAGCGATAACACGATTAAAAAAAGCCTGCTATTTAGCAGGCTTTTTTGTTTTATCTATTTACTTTTGTGCTCACATTCTCATTTAACGATAAATAACTCACGATTGCTAAATTAACAAAAGCTATTCTACTCATTGTTGATTAAAATCTGAGGAATGAGAACATATAGACACATTACCATGCTTAAAAAGTCCCTAATCATTTCGAGTTTGCCATTATTGTTATTGTCTGAACCAGCGTTTGCATCCACAACAACCATGGCCAATAACAGCTTATTGGTATTTATCGCACTTATGGCTTTTGTGACCATTAATGCCGTTGTGCAAACCTGCTGCTACTTTTCTGGCCAATATGTCCAGTCCAGCTTTAGCCATAAACATGTAACCGTCTCGGTTATTATTCCTCTCATTGCATTGATAGGTTTTATTAATCAATATCAGAGTTTTGCGCAGTTTATTCTCTACTTTGGCGTTGTATTACTATCGATTGGTGCTGCTTTAATACCTTTACCATTAACCAACAAACGCCCTCCTTCACGCTTTTCTGCATTGATTCTGCTTAGCGGTGCCATCATCATTTTGCCTTTAAGTATTATTGTGGCGCCGATTAGTCTATTTTCAATCGCGCTTTGCCACATTGCTTTGAAACAATCGCAAACACCACCTATTGCCAAATTTGCGACATTATTGACATTAATTACCGGTTACGGTTTATTGATTTACTGGTTATTTCAATTCGTTAATCAAATCGCAGCCTAATCCAATTTGTGAGTAACTCATGTATGTAATTGACAGTGCTATCGCCAATAAAATTGTAAACAGAACCATGAAAATCATTGGCCACAATATCAATGTGATGAATGCTCAAGGGGTTATTCTAGGATCGGGAACAAATGAGCGAATTGGCGCTGTCCATGAAGGTGCATTATTGGCTATAAGCCAGAATCGTAATGTAGAAATTAACCAAGAGATTGCCCCAAGTTTACATGGGGTTAAATCAGGGCTAAATCTTCCCCTACATTATCAAGGGCAAATTGTCGGCGTGATAGGTATTACCGGCAACCCATCAGAGTTAGCTCAGTATGGCGAACTACTGAAAATGACAGCAGAAATGATTGTCGAACAAGCCAATCTACAAGATCAACTACAGTGGCAAAATAGACAAAAAGAAGAATTCATTTTGCAACTCATTCGCGCCGAAGAAAAGGACGTTGATCAGTTAACTCACTGGGGACATCAGCTTAGTATTGACGTAAAAGAAGAGCGTGTTGTCGCCATTATCGAAATTGAATCTGTAAACCAGCAGCAGGTTCATAATAACCAAGCACTAAAGCAAATGGTGCATTTACTGCAGTATCCCGACAGAAATAACTTGATTGCAATGACTTCACTCAATCAATTAGTCATTTTGAAGCCTGCCTTTTTAGATGGACGCCAATGGGATCCAGCGCTCGAAAGCCATCGTATCGATAAGTTATTGCAACGTATCCCGCCAACATGGAGCTAAAGCTCAACATTGCTTTAGGGCATTTCTTCGGTGGTGTAGAAGGAATAGCAAAATCCTATCGAACCGCGAAAGAAACCCTTGCCATTGGCAAAAGTCTTAACCCAGAGAAAAATAAATACTTATATGAAGATTACGCACTGCAAGTCATCTTTACCGGACTGAAACAACATTGGCGTGGTGACGCCCTAGCAGCACCTTATTTAAAACTCGTTCATGCAGACAAAAATGGCGTATTACAAAAAACCTTAGCGGTTTACATTCAACATATTGGCGATCATAAAAGTTGTGCTGAAGTGCTGTTTATTCATCGCAACACATTGAGATATAGACTGGATAAAATTCAGCAAATAACTGGAACAAACTTACAAGAATTTCAGCATTTGCTTAATCTATATCTTGGGCAAATCATGTTTCAGGCCTAAACCATGATAGTTTTCTTCAGCTGAAACAATCAAAAGTCATCAAAATAACCGATCACAACTCACAACCTGCGCACCTGCACAAACAAATACCCTGTATACATAATAATTCTGTGAAATAGCACAAAGCAAATAGATATCATTTTTTCAATAATACGCCTACAAAAACAACATACCTTAATACCCTAAATAGAGTAGTTATCAATGAGCATGATCTTGATATTAATTGGCGTAATTGCATTTATTGTTATTGCGACATCTAAATTTAAATTACACCCTTTTCTAACACTAATTTTAGCTTCTTTTTTAGCAGCCTTTGCTTATGGTTTGCCAAGTGCAGACATTGCTAAAACTATCACCACAGGCTTTGGGGGCATATTAGGCTATATTGGCCTTGTTATCGTGTTAGGTACTATTATCGGTACTATTCTTGAAAAAAGCGGCGCTGCCATCACCATGGCTGACGTAGTCATTAAAGTGCTTGGAAAACGCTTTCCAACATTAACCATGTCCATTATTGGTTATATTGTCTCGATCCCAGTATTTTGTGATTCAGGTTTTGTCATTTTAAATTCATTAAAACAATCTATGGCAAACCGCATGAAGGTATCGAGTGTATCAATGAGCGTAGCTTTAGCTACAGGTTTATACGCAACCCATACTTTTGTGCCACCTACACCAGGTCCTATCGCTGCAGCCGGTAACCTCGGGCTAGAAAACCAGCTAGGGCTTGTAATTGCTGTCGGGGTGTTTATTGCCGCTATTGCCGCACTTGCCGGAACATTATGGGCAAACCGCTTCGCAAACGAGCAACCCGATGGCGAAGGTGCAGAAGAGCTTAATGACAAATTAGAAGATTATGAAGCGCTAAAAAGCAGTTATGGCGAACTGCCAAGCCCAGCTAAAGCCTTTGCACCAATCTTTGTGCCGATACTGCTGATTTGCTTAGGTTCAATAGCCAACTTCCCGTCGGCACCATTAGGTAAAGATAACTTATTTGATATTTTAATGTTCTTGGGCCAACCCGTTAATGCACTTATGATTGGTTTGTTGTTAGCCATTCCGCTACTAAAAAGCACTGATAAAGTGAAAGAGTTCAGCGAGCGTATTAGCCAAGGCTTAATCGTAGCCGCTCCTATTTTGTTAATTACTGGTGCAGGCGGTGCTTTCGGAGCCGTTCTTAAAGCCACTGAAATTGGTACATACCTTGGCAGTAGCTTATCGGCACTTGGTGTCGGTATTTTCATGCCATTCATCGTCGCTGCAGCACTTAAATCAGCACAAGGCTCATCGACTGTTGCCTTGGTTGCTACTTCAGCGCTTGTCGCTCCGTTATTAGGCGATATTGGCTTAGCGAGTGATATGGGACGAGTACTCACAGTGATGGCGATTGGTGCAGGTGCAATGACAGTGTCACATGCTAACGACAGCTTTTTCTGGGTTGTTACGCAATTTAGCCGCATGAGTGTAAAACAAGCTTATCGAGCACAAACAATGGCAACTCTGGTACAAGGTCTTACCGCGATGACCCTAGTGTACCTACTCAGCCTCGTTCTTCTATAAATACCCTTTCGTCCCGCTCAGCTCTTTGCTGAGTGGGGCTTTCTAAAACCTAAGAGAATTGTTATGAAAATAGTCATTGCCCCTGACTCATTCAAAGAGAGCCTTAGTGCATTAGGTGTTGCTAATGCAATAGAGGAAGGATTTAAACGAATTTTCCCTGATGCAGAATATTGTAAAGTACCAATGGCCGATGGCGGCGAAGGCACAGTACAAGCAATGGTTGACGCAACCAACGGGCAATTAGTGACTCTTCAGGTTACAGGGCCAGATGGTCAACCGGTATCTGCGCATTACGGTATCTTAGGGGCTGAGAATTCAGTAGAGGGGAGCGATAATCTCGCTCCCCAAAAACTGACAGCAGTCATCGAAATGGCAGAAGCTTCAGGGTTGCATCATATTAAACGCGATCGCAGAAATCCGATGCTTACCACCAGCTACGGCACAGGTGAATTGATCCGAGACGCGCTTGATCGTGGCATACGCCACATAATATTGGGACTAGGTGGCAGTGCGACCAATGACGGTGGTGCAGGTATGGCTCAAGCGCTTGGTTTTACCTTACTCACCAGCCAAGGCAATGCTATAACTTACGGCGCAGCAGGTTTAACCCAATTGGCAAGTATTAATACTGATGAGGTTCACCCGCTTTTGAGCAACTGCCAAATCGATGTGGCGTGTGATGTTGACAACCCGTTATGTGGCCCTAACGGCGCCTCGGCAATATTTGGCCCGCAAAAAGGGGCGACGCCTCAAATGGTAACAGAACTCGACAATGCCCTTAGACATTTTGCATCCATCGTTAACAACACCAGCCAGTTATCCTTAGTTAACGATATAGACTTATTTCCTGGTGCTGGGGCAGCTGGCGGAATGGGATTTGGGGTAATGGCATTACTTGACGCTAAATTACAGCCTGGGGTTGATATTGTCGTACAAGCCGTCAAATTAGCTGAAAAAATGGATAAGGCAAATCTTGTTATCACAGGTGAAGGCAGAATGGATAGTCAAACCCTCAGTGGTAAAACACCTATGGGCGTGATGCAACAGGCGATAAAACAAGATATCCCCGTGATTGGTATTGCTGGGTGTTTAGGTCAAGGTGCTGAGGATATTCTGGCTCAGGGCATGACAGCGATATTTCCAATCATTCCTTCGTTATCCCCACTGGATGATATTTTAGCCAATGCCCATAATAACTTGGTAAACACTGCGCAAAATATCGCCGCAAGCTTGAAACTTTCAATATAAAAACGACCGTTTGAAGCAAAAACTTGCTGCCAAATAATCCATGCAGTAAAGTTAGCCCTCATAATCGCCATGAAATCACCTTCAAAAAGAGTGATTCATGGCTGAAAAATAAAAATGATGGCACGATTAAATGACCACTAAGAACGACCGCAAAGCCCAAGCATCTGAAGATAGTCTATTACGTATTTTTACCGTACCAGAAGATGCAGAATCAACGTTAAGTATCATTGAACAAAAGCTCTCTGAAGATTTAGCGGGATTCTTGGGTAAAAGCATTGCAGCTTTAGAGAAACCTTTATCACTGATTGAACAAGACTTCAGGACATTTCAGATCCCTGATGCCCCACGCTTTGTTTCTGATTATACTGATGAAATCATGCAAAACTTGGTCGCTCACTCAGTACATACCTCTGCCCCGAGCTTTATCGGTCATATGACTTCGGCATTACCATATTTTGTACTGCCACTGTCTAAAATGATGGTTGGCCTGAATCAAAACTTGGTCAAAATTGAAACTTCAAAAGCTTTCACCCCGCTTGAACGTCAAGTCTTGGGCATGATGCACCACCTTATATATGGCCAAAATGATTCGTTTTATGAACAGTGGATGCATAGTGCAAACTACTCTTTAGGCGCCTTTTGTTCTGGTGGAACCGTTGCCAATATCACTGCACTGTGGATTGCACGCAACCAATTATTGAAAGCAGATGGACATTTTAAAGGCATAAACCGTGAAGGTTTACCCAAGGCCTTAAAACATTATGGTTTTGAGGACATCGCCATACTGGTATCTGAACGCGGCCATTACTCCATTGGAAAAACCGCTGATTTGTTAGGAATCGGTCGTGATAATATCATCAGTATTCCAACCACAGCTGACAATAAAGTTGATGTTACAAAAATGCGTCAAACAGCCAAACAGCTAGCCAGTGACAATATAAAAGTCATGGCAATTGTTGGCGTAGCGGGTACTACTGAAACAGGTAATATTGATCCCTTAGCTGAGCTTGCTGAGTTAGCACGAGAACTTGATTGTCACTTTCATGTGGACGCGGCATGGGGTGGCGCAAGTTTATTATCAAACAAATATCGCTATTTGCTTGATGGTATAGAACAAGCTGACTCTGTCACAATCGATGCCCATAAACAAATGTACGTTCCTATGGGCGCGGGTATGGTGTTATTTAAAGATCCGGAACTTGCCAATGCCATTGCTCATCACGCTGAATATATTTTACGTGTCGGCTCTAAGGACTTAGGGAGTCAAACCCTTGAAGGCTCAAGACCTGGTATGGCTATGTTAGTCCATGCCTGTTTGCAAATTATTGGCGGTGACGGCTATGAAATTTTAATCAATAACAGCCTTGAAAAAGCCCGCTACTTTGCTGACTGTATTGTCGAACACAGAGACTTTGAGCTTATTACTCACCCTGAATTGTGCATTTTAACCTATCGATTTGTACCGCACTCAGTACAACAAGCTATTGATGATGCCGTGGAACGGGGTGACGTTAAGTTTGTCACAACATGTAATGAACTTCTCGATGGCTTAACCCAATTCATTCAAAAGCATCAACGTGAACAAGGTAAATCATTCGTGTCACGTACTCGGATAAAACCAGCCAAATATCTGCGTAAAGACACCACAGTATTTAGAGTTGTTTTAGCTAATCCGCTTACCACTGAAACCATATTAAAAGACGTGTTAGCGGAACAAAGCGATATTGCACAGCTTGATAAGCAGTATCTGCCACGCTTGCTAGAATTGTGCAAAGTTACCTAAATAAGATAGGTTACACTCCATTGGTCTTCATAAAAAACCAGCCAAACGGCTGGTTTTTTAAACGCTAAACATTAACGCCGCAATACCTTAAGTGTAGCCTTCTTCAACCTCTATTGGCCGCACAATATAATCACTCGCTTTTAAACCAAACCATTGTGGTAACGTTACTCCTAGTGCCACAGATGAACAGGTTCCACAAACGATCCCGACGAATAATGCAACAGAGAAGCCTTGCAAGCTGTCGCCAGCCAAAAGCCAAAGGCTTGATACAGTGACTAATGTTGTCCCCGATGTGACTAAAGTTCTTGAAAAAGTTGCTTTAACAGCGTCATCAATAATAGGAGCCGTCTTAGATTCTGGGCGCATTCTCATCAACTCCCTCACTCTATCAGCAATAATGATTGAGTCATTCAATGAGTAACCAAGCACCGCCAATAAGGCCGCCAATACCGTTAAGTTAAACTCCAATTGAAATAGAGAGAACATGCCCAATACGATAACAATATCCGTAATCAACGCCATTAAAGCACCTGATGCCAATCGCCAATCAAACCGCATACTCAAATACACCATAATTAATAATAAGCATGCAATGACCGCTAAGCCGCCCTGTTCAACCATTTCTTGTCCAACTTGTGGGCCAACAACACTGTTGCTGTATACTTGCACGGAATCACTGACTGGTAACAGCTGTTGCGTAATACTGAGATCGGGTAATTCATCATGGTTATAACGGATTGTCCACTGACCTGCTTGCGCGCCTTGAGTCACTTGCACATCTTGTTTAAGCACTTTATCTAAATGCGCTTTTAACTCACTACTTGCCACGGTTTGGTCAATCGCGACTTCAGCCACTACTCCACCAGTAAAATCGAGCCCCCAGTTAAACCCTTTAACGCCCATAATCGTCATTGAAACGACTAATAATATTAAAGATACCCCTGTCATAAAGCATCGTAATTGGGTCAATATTGATGTTGGTGCCGTTAAAGACAATCTCTCAATTAATTTTTTCATTATATTTTAACCATACGACGCTGATCGCGTCCCCAAATAAGATTAATGATGACTCTAGATAAAAAGATCCCAGTGAACATACTGGTTAGAAGACCTAATCCCAATGTAAGTGCAAAACCTTGAATAGGACCATTACCAATCGAATAGAGTGCGATTGCAACAATCATAGTGGTTAAATTAGCATCCCAAATGGAAGAGAAAGCGCTATCAAAGCCTGTGTTTATAGATTGAGCAAAACTGTAACCTTGTTTCATTTTGTCTCTAACACGCTCAAAAATAAGCACATTGGTATCAACGGCCATACCAACAGTAAGTACTAACCCTGCAATACCTGGCATAGTGAGTACTGCGCCAGGAATTAAAGCAATTAACCCCACTAACATGACTAAGTTAATGCACAATGCTGAATTAGCAACCCAACCTAAGCGGCGATACCATAATGCGATAAACGTCAGTGTTAATCCCAAGCCTAATGCTAAAGCAGCAAAGCCGTTCTTAACATTTTCAGCTCCAAGAGTAGGTCCTATGGTACGCTCTTCAACAATGGTGACTGGTGCAGTTAGCGAGCCTGCACTTAACAACAAGGCAAGTTGCTGCGCCTCAGCAAGATTTCCACTACCAGTGATCTGAAAACGACTACCTAACTGAGCTTGAATCGTTGCAACACTAATGACCTCACTGTTTTTAATGCTAGTACCATCTCGACCTTGTGTGTACTCGTTATAAACCGTTGCCATAGGCTGGCCAATGTTTGCCCGAGAATGATGTGACATTTTTCTCCCCCCTGCAGAATCGAGCACTAAATTCACTTCTGCCAGTCCCATTTCACCAATGCTAGCCCTCGCATCAATAATATGCTCACCACCGAAGATAGCGTTTCTATTGAGGTAAACAGGCTTTCCATTTTCATCATTAATAACTAATGCACCGGGTGAGCGTTCACTGACTAAGCTATGAAATGATAATGATGCCGTTGCGCCAATAACGTCCTTAGCTGCAGCTGGGTCTTGTACGCCAGGTAATTCAATCCTTATTCTTGATTGACCCTGTCTTTGTACCGATGCTTCAGTAATCCCTAAATGTTCAATTCGACTGCGCATAATTTGTAAATTTTGTAGCACTGTAGATGCACGTAACGCGTCTCTTTCTTCTTCGGTTTGACTCAATATTAATTGATTATTACTGACTGCTCTTTGCCATTGCGGAAACTCTTCACGAGCAACTGAAATCGCCTCTTGTAAGCTTTCTGACGACCTAAAACTTAAATAAACGCTATCATCGACATGGCGACCAGTTGAGCCTCTGACTTTAGCGCGAAACTCATCCATAACCACCTGCCGGTGGGCGTGATAAACAGGCTCCATATCCACATCAAGTAAGAATTGCACTCCACCACGTAAATCCAAACCTAACTTGATTGGCGCAAAGCCTAAGTTGGTTAGCCAATCAGGCGCTGAAGGTTCCATCGCTAGCGCAATAACTTCACCCTCAATGAGGTGCTGCTCCATAACATCTTTTGCTTTAGCTTGTTGATTATCATCTTGTAATACAATAATCGTTTGTCCATTTGTTTGATGGATAGCTGTTGTTGCTATATCGGCCTGAGTGAGATATTTCGACACAGCAAGAACATCAATAGTTTGGTTAGGATGCTTAATATGTACTGAAGCCTGTTCGCCGTACCATGAAGGTAAAGCGCTTAAAAATAAAATCACGATGCTGACGCTCAGCACGATATATTTCCAAATCGCATTACGATTTAGAGGTTGGTGTTGTTTTTTGTTCACAATAAAATTCTCTGACAATACAAAACACAAGGCACTGTTCGAGCTTATTGATAACGCATGGCATTCCTTAAAGGAGCTTCGCGGTTCAATAATCAAAAGCTCACGGTAAAATTCCGATAAATATCGGATTTCAAGCCAAAGAAATTAAGCTAGACGTTGATGGTTATGGCTATACAGACTATTGCCATCTTTCCAACCGGAAACACGGGATATTGCGGAGCTCAGCTGGCTGGTCCAGTGATTAACAAACTTGGGAGTTGAGATTGGAGCAATATAGCGATTAAAAATCATCGGTTCAAAAAAAGCGATGAGAAGGGAGTAATTGGGTTTTTCGCCGATACCTGCGCGGTTATCATGACTCACGACTCGGCGAAAATCATTGAGAAAATCAAAGCGCTCAATGTCACTGATAAGTGGCAAATCTTTTACAGGCTCAATGTGAGTTTGATTAAAGCTGGTTTCAAGCTCTGTGTGTAAAGCGACATCATTCACAATGGGGTTAATATGGCTAACTTGATAACTTATTGAAGGCCCAGAAACGTGTAAAGCTGGGTTTCCCTCGGCAGCAATCATCGTGGAGAATAAACTCAACGATAAAAATAACACTATAAATGCTAAGCCACGGGTTATCACGATACTATTCCTTAATGATGTAGAGCGATTATAGGCAATCACTTACAAGTTAACACTCAATTTTTAGAGTAATAAGACTCCCCCTCAGGACAAAGAAAAAATAAACCATAAAAATCAGACAACTACATAAAGTTAATAATAATTAATAACAAGTGACTCATTCTACAAATAGTTTTATAAAGTTAACCTTGTTCTATCTTATCCCCATGACTTGGTGGCGTAGAGGTCACCGTGAATACCAACTCTCTATTATGTTGATTACTTAATTGGTGGGCTTTGCCAGCACCGACATGAACCCCTTGCAACGGATTAACAGTCAATACTTCACCCTCCACTTCTATCGTTGCTATACCCGATAAAACGAAAAAAAACTGCTCTGATTTCTGGTGAAAGTGCCGAGATTCAAAGCTACCTGGTGGCACACGCTCTTGGATAACACTTAATTGCTTTGATTTCACCAGATGCCAACCATCACAATTATTTCCCCATATATAATGCTCTGCTGATTGCTGACTTATAACTGACAAACTTGCTCCTAGATAAGTTAGATAGTTCCTTAACGGTTTGAATAGTTACCCTAATCAATCAAGATACAAAATCCAACACATATGTGGCCATTTATAAAAAACGCAAAGCCCGTTAATTCCAAATTTTGAAAGCAAAAAGCCCACTACAAAATAGCGGGCTTCTCTAAATATGGCTAAGAGATAGGGATTTGAACCCTATATTGATGCACTACAAACCCATTGCCAATATTTCAAAATACAGAAAGCAAAAAGCCCACTACAAAATAGCGGGCTTCTCTAAATATGGCTAAGAGATAGGGATTTGAACCCTATATTGATGCACTACAAACCCATTGCCAATATTTCAAAATACAGAAAGCAAAAAGCCCGTTACTTTGCAGTAACGGGCTTTTCTAAATATGGCGCAGAGATAGCGGTTTGAACCCTACATTGACACGCTACAAACCATTTCATTAAAAGTTCGAATCCAGACACAAAAGAGCCCGCTATTGCTAGCGGGCTTTTTCGATAAATATGGCTAAGAGGTAGGGATTTGAACCCTACATTGATTACGCTACAAACCCATTGCCAATATTTCAAAATCAAAAAAACAAAAAGCCCGCTATAAAATAGCGGGCTTCTTTAAATATGGCGGAGAGATAGGGATTTGAACCCTAGATGGGCTACAAACCCATGCCGGTTTTCAAGACCGGTGCATTCGACCACTCTGCCATCTCTCCGAACGCCGTGAATAATATAAGTATCAGCGGTCATTGTAAACCGTAAATTTTGAAAAATTATTCAAATGGTCATCAAATCGTCTTTTTAGATAATAATTAACCAAAACAAACCCACATTACGCAGTTAACCACGCCAATAAATAGGCTTATTTAAAATCGGTAGCGATTGTTATACGAATCATTTCAGCCATATGACGATGATATGACGACATAGTGTGCTAAAATCGCAATTAATTATTTCTAATACTTGTAGCTATGACCACAACTTTGATCCCGACGTCGCAACTTGCACCTCAATTCACTTTACCTCAGTCTTTACCGAGTACCGTTTACTTAAGCCATTTGCTATTAGGTCAAGAGCGAGCTGTCGAAGCTTTTCAGCTAATGACTAAGCTTGAGAATCAACATCTATTCTTGGCTGATTATGCGGGTATCGATCGTCAATTATTAATAAAAGCGATTGTCGAGCAAGCTGATACGCCATCTGACTCCTATTTAGTGGCCAGCAAAACACCCACTGAGGATTTGGATTTTAGTTTTCGATGGCAAACAGCATTGCCTGCAGCATCAGTTGGTATTATTGCAAGCCAAAATAAGTCATATCATTACCTCAGTGGCTCTATTCGCCGCGCTGAACTAATCGGAAGAATGGTTAAAACAGACAAGTCTAGCCAATATAAGGCAGGGATATTAGCCAGTCACCATTATGTATTCATCGACGTAGAGTCATTATGGAAGCGCGAAGGGCTTTGGGAATTTGTGATGCAAATTCTCCAAGATAATTGCTACAAAATTAACAGTGAACTTGCCCCTATTCCACTTAATTGTAAAATCATTTTAGTGGGTAATGCTAACTTATTCAGTCATTTGCGCTCTGAAGATCCGGTATTTTTAAAGTACTTCCCTTTGCTGGCTGAACTCAATTCAGAATTAGATCTAACCCAATACTCTGAAGCCCAATATTTACAGTGGTTACATAGCCTCGCAAAGCAAGTCGACGTTACATTAGAAACTTCAGCCCTAATGACGTTATTTTGGCATAGTGCAAAGCTCACTGAACACCAACAACGCTTAAGCCTATCAAGCATTTTATTATCACAATTAATGCTCCAAGCAGCGAGTTATACAACATCAAAAACGGTCAGCGGCACGTCAGTTACCAAAGCCATAAAACAAGCTAAACGTCGTCATGAAACCTCTGAGCTTTATGCCGCTCAAAACTTTGCAGATAATTTCATTAATTTGCAAACATCAGGTGAGATGATAGGCCAAATAAACGGATTAACTGTGGTCGATACCGACGATGCAAGCTACGGTGAGCCAGCCAGAATTACCACAACAGTTCATTATGGTGACGGCGAAGTTATCGATATTGAAAGAAAATCTGAATTAGGCGGTAACATTCATACTAAAGGCATGATGATCCTTTCAGCCTCTTTGTATCGTATATTCGGCCGCGATGCGCCATTACATTTGAATGCCAATATTGTATTTGAACAATCCTATCAAGAAATTGATGGTGATAGCGCCTCACTAGCAGAATATTGCTGTCTAATGTCAGCAATTGCGGAGCAACCTATTAATCAATCGATTGCAGTCACTGGCGCACTTGATCAATTTGGTAATGTCCAAGCAATTGGTGGGGTGAATGAAAAGATTGAAGGTTTCTATCGCTTATGTTTACAACGTGGATTAACCGGCGAACAAAGCGTCATTATTCCAAAAGCAAACGTGTTACAACTGAACCTGTCTCCTGAAATTATTGAAGCGGTTGCAAATGGTAAATTCCACATTCATGCCATTGAGCATATGGATCAGGCCATCAGTTTGTTAATGGACATTGAAGCAGGCCAGAGAAATGAAGACAATGATTTTCCTGAAAAATCTCTTTATGGTTTAGTTCAGCAACGCTTAGAAAAAATGGCGGGACAAGATGAAGAAGAGATTGAGCCGTCATTTTTACAACGAATTTTAATTAAATTACGGATAATCTAGTGATCGGAGTTGTTTAGCTTACACGTGTTCGCTATCTTGTCTACCTATTCTCGAATAAGTGGTAATTTTTAAATGGTAAAAGCTAATAGTTTCACAAAAGAAGAGCTAATCGCTTGCGGTAACGGTACCCTTTTTGCGCCTAACTCACCTCGCTTACCTGTTGATAATATGCTGATGATCGACAGAATTACCAAAATTAATGAAGATGGCGGTGAATTTGGCAAAGGCGAAATCGTCGCTGAACTCGATATAACACCTGAGTTATGGTTTTTTGATTGCCACTTCAATGGTGATCCCGTTATGCCTGGTTGCTTAGGTTTAGATGCCATGTGGCAATTAGTTGGTTTTTATCTCGGCTGGGAAGGCGCTGAAGGTAAAGGCCGTGCACTGGGTGTTGGTGAAGTTAAGTTTACTGGTCAAGTATTACCAGATGCCAAAAAAGTCACTTACAAGTTAACTTTAAAACGTAAAATACATCGTAAGTTGGTTATGGGAATTGCTGATGCAACAATGGAAGTTGATGGCCGCGAGATTTATTCTGCTACTGATCTAAAAGTCGGTATTTTCAAAGATACATCGACTTTTTAAGCAAACTTTTAATTGTCCGTGAATAAAAGTATCTAATCAGTTTAAAGTCACTTTAGCTGCCATTACTGCTTACTCAGAGCAAATATGATAAAGATATAGGTTGATACTACTTTAAAGCCCTCAACATCGTTTGAGGGCTTTTTTAATATGTGTTTCCTTACTATTTGTTAAACAATCCACTTAACCTGCCGTCAACACCTTCACGCCACCCGCCTAGCCATTGTGATTTAGAATCTAAAGTTCCATAAGGACAAATTTCTTTCGAGCGTCCAGCAATGCCTGCTTGGAATCCTTTAGAAAAAGCTCTATCTAGTCGATCTCTTTTTTGTCTTTTCATTAACACATCCTCGTTTTGTTAATTAAGCTTTTGGGTCGATAAATACCAAAGCTTCATCATTAGGAATAGGCGCTTTTTTAGACAAGATCAATGTCGATTTATGACAAATTTATGGGATTTTAATTAACGTACTGAGAAAAAACAGAAAAAAAAATCGAGGAAAAAACCTCGACTTTTTGTTCAAAAAATGCTCAAGCTAGTTTGCTTTTCGACGACGTAACCAAAGCAAAGGTAAACTTAACAACCAAGCCCAAGATGCAGCACCTTTACGCTCATATGGCTCGTCTTCTACTAAGTCAGACTCAGTACAGGCTTCTTGATTTCCTGCTGCTGGCTTAAGTACGACCATACGAGTTAAGAATGAAGTAACAGGATCGCCATTACCATCAATCTCAAATAATGGTGTACCGTTCTCACCCAAAATCAAATTACCATCAGTATCATATTGGTAAACTGGTTTACGAACAAAAGCAGTACCAACAATCGTACCTTCTTCATTGATACTGTTTGCTTCTACCACATAAAACTCAGAACCATAGGTAAGAATAGAGCCGTCACCATCAATCACTTCAATTGGGTGACGTGACCAATTACCGTCTTCATCTTGTTCATAACCTTTTGACTCACAGGTCAAATTGTCATTGATATTGATAAATTCATTATCATTCATGTTGAACAAGAAGGCAGCTTTCGGACGTGGCTTATCTTTATCATAAGTCACTTCAATATTACCGACGACTTGTCCGGCATTATTAATCGACTTAGGCTTGCTGGTTAGATCTGAGATGCCGTCTTGAAAGTCATCAGGAATAACAATTTCTGCACCTGGATCATTTATATCGTAATAGAAGAACTTTTCACGTAAGTAGCCACTGATGTATTTTTGTAAGCTACCAATCACGATACCGTTATCGTTAATATCGTATGCAATCGAGCTATAAACTGTATCACTGAAAATATCTGGATCAATCCAGTTATATTGGTAGTCACCATTGCTATCTTTTTGCCAGTAGGCAGCATCCTGGTACAAGTCATCTTCTTTACCATTACGGTATGTATGAGAGCGACCGACGACAACACCATCATTATTGATACCTAAACCTTGAGCAATGTAGTTCAGTGTTGAATCTTCGTCAGGTGTTAGCCCCAATGGAAGTTCTACGATGTTATCCTCAGGTATCGTATTATCAGCTTCAATTTGCCATACATGTGCACGTGTTTGGTAAGAAATATTACGTGTACCGTTTGATGGGTATTGATCTGCCTGAACACAGATTTCTACTGGAACTGGAAACTCAGCATCTTCGTTTTGGCTTGCGTCGATACAATCATCGATACGACCTGCACTGTACTCAATGATATCAGTACTTGCATAACCTGCGACTAGGTTATTATTGTTAACGGCAGCTGCTGCTGACCAACCACCTAGCTCAACAACAAAGTCATCTTCTTCACGAACATAAGTTTCGTATGAAGGGACAAGTTCAATTTCAGTACCGTCTGCAGTCACAGCCACGCCACGCAGTTCAAAATCTCGGTAATACCAAAACTCTTGGTCTTCGTCAGTGCCTTCGTAATCAATGGTTTTTTCAGGCGCTGTGTATGAACCCACTTTCACTTCTGAATCGTTCATACCATAAAAATAAGTATCAACAGAGTTAACCACTAACTCGCCTTCATCATCAACTTCTGTTGGTGGTGTTGTACCATTAATGCTGTAAAAGTTTGGATTCCATGGAGACTCAGGGTCATTTTCTTCCGCAGTGAAAGTGAAGTTATTCGCCACAATCGGTAAAAATACCGAATAGACAATCGCTTCTTCTGGCGCAATACCATCTTCAACGTCAATAACATCATCTTCGTCTTCATCATCAACAGATAATTTCTTTTTACCTTTTGATACGCCAACTAATTCATTATTTGCATTAACAGCTAATGCATAACCACGGCTGGTTCCGTCAACATTTCCTTTGAGATCAAAATCTTCAATATTAACGATTTCGTATACGGGTGCTGCTTGAACACTTCCTATAGCGCCTAGCACACTCAAGGCAACGACTGATAATGCCTTATCAAACTTCGACTTCATTTTAATTCCTATTGTTATTATGCGCTTACTTCAATGACTCGAGTTCTTCCCAACGTTCAAAGCAAGTGTCCAATTCCTGTTCTTTTGTTGCCAACGCTTGTAACACTGTGTTGACTTTATCTTGTGGTTGGCTATAAAAATCAGCCGAAGCCACAGTATTTTGTAACTCTTCTACCTCTTGCTCAAGCTTCTCCATTTTGGCGGGTAATTGATCTAACTCCCGTTGAAGCTTGAACGATAATTTTTTCGGTGCTGCAGCAGCCACTCTCTTCGGTTTTTCTTGCTTAGTTTCTGCAGGTGCTGATGGTATGACAACAGATGTTGCTTCAGGTTCCTCAGAATAAAATTTAGCGCCTTGAGAAACTGCATCATTATAGCCGCCAACATATTCGTGCCATGCACCATTACCGGCAAACCACCAACTACTGGTGACCGTATTATCAATAAATTCACGGTCATGACTTACAATCAGTAAGGTACCTTCAAAATCCGTTAGCAAAGACTCTAACAATTCTAGTGTCTCAACATCAAGGTCATTGGTTGGTTCATCAAGAATAATTAAGTTTGCAGGTCGTAACAGTAAGCGCGCTAACAATAACCGGTTTTTCTCACCACCAGATAAGGCTTTTACTGGCGTCCTTGCTCTGGCAGGTGAAAACAAGAAGTCTTGTAAATAGCTCAAAATATGGCGGTCTTGGCCATTAATGGTGACAGTACTTTTACCGTCGCCAACATTTTCTTCCACTGTTTTTTCAGGATCTAGCGCTTCACGATACTGGTCAAAGTAAGCAACCTCAAGTTTAGTGCCGACTTTAACTTCACCAGATTGTGGCGTTAACTGCTCAATCAATAACTTAATCAAGGTTGATTTACCACAGCCATTAGGACCAATCAGTGCAATTCTATCGCCGCGCATCACGGTTGAACTGAAGTTTTTAACTAAGTCTTTTTCAGGTAGGTTGTAATTTACATTTTTAATGTCGAAGACTAACTTACCTGAACGCTCTGAGTCACTGACATTCATCTTAGCGTTACCTTGACGATTTAAGCGTTCACTTCGCTCAACTCGTAAGGCTTTTAGCGCTCTTACTCGGCCTTCATTACGGGTACGACGAGCCTTAACGCCCTGTCTAATCCACGCTTCTTCTTCAGCCAGTTTCTTATCAAAATGAGCATTTTGTTCAGCTTCAACACGTAACCACTCTTGCTTACCTTCAAGGTACATTTTGTAGTTACCAGGCCAAGATGTGACAACCCCTCGGTCAAGGTCGACAATCCGTGTTGCCATGCGGTGAATAAATCCACGGTCATGACTCACAAATACAATGGCGCCTTTAAAACTTAATAAAAACTGCTCAAGCCATTCAATGGTGTCAATATCAAGGTGGTTAGTTGGTTCATCAAGGAGCAATAAATCTGGCTCGCTTACTAATGCACGAGCTAATGCAACCTTACGCTGCCAGCCACCAGATAATTCATTAAGTGGCTTATCAGGGTCAAGCCCTAGCAGTTCACAATTCTGTTTAATACGAGAATCTAAGTGCCAGCCATTGTTATGATCAAGTGACTCTTGTAAACGAGTCATTTGATTAAGCATTTTTTCCATCGCATCAGGATTGGCGGTTGCCACATCATGTGACAATTGGTGGTATCTATCTAATTGTTCACCAATCTCTTTAAGCCCAGCTGAAATATACTTATATACTGTACCCGTTTCTGCTTTAGGCGGGTCTTGCTGTAAGCGGCTAACATTGACATCAGAGGCAATATTGAATTCACCATCATCGAGTAATACGTCACCAGACAATACTTTCATTAAACTCGACTTACCTGCACCATTTCGGCCTACAATACAAACACGCTCACCCGGTAAAATGGTAAAGTCTGCGTTTTTCAATAATGGTGTGTAACCATACGCTAAAGAACCATTATTAATACGAACTAAACTCAAACGACGCTCCTAATAAAATCAGTTAGCTGTGACTCATCAAATGGCCAAAACAGCTCTTTATCACCCACAGATACCACTGGAATTGACACGCCATAGCGTGCAGCGAGATTTTCATCATCGCAGATATCAATATGTTGATAATGAATACCTAATTGCTCAACCAGGGCCTGAGCAATTTCACACAGATGACAACCATCTGTGTGATATAAAATCAAATGACTTTCTGTTGTTTTGCTTTGCAAACGATACCTCTTTGCGTCTATTTATTTAGCGTAAGGAGACTTTGCATGCGTAATTAACCACGTGTTATGGATATGCGGGTTGCGCTTATAATCCATTGGCAAGGTTTGGCTATCGATATTTTTAATATCCATTTTGTACTGGCTTAATAAATCGATGTCCATCTTAAACTTACGCTTGTTATTAGAGAAGATGATCTCACCATCTGGGCTAAGTAACTTAATTAAATCAACCAATAAAGCGGCGTGGTCACGCTGAACATCCCAACTGTCTTCCATTCTTTTAGAGTTGGAAAAAGTTGGTGGGTCGATGAAAATCAAATCAAATTGCTGGTCGCAGTCTTTAATCCATTGAATGCAGTTAGCTTGTTCAAATTGGTATTGTCTAACATTGAGATTATTAAGCTCAAAATTCTCTTTTGCCCAAGCAAGATAGGTATTAGACATATCGACGGTCGTTACCGACTTAGCACCGCCAAGTGCAGCATGGACTGACGCCGATCCCGTATAAGAAAACAAATTCAATACACGCTTGCCAGCAGATTTCTCGCCGACCAATTTACGCGTTAAACGATGGTCTAAAAATAGGCCTGTGTCTAAATAGCCAGTCAGATTTAACTTAAAGCGCGCATTATATTCTTGGGTAATAATCTCAAGCTTTTGCTCATCAAGTTTTTGGTATTGATTAGTGCCTTTTTGACGTTCACGGGTTTTAAGGGTAACTAAATCAGGGTCAATACCTAACGCAGCAGGAAGCGAAAGCAATACATCAGTAAGACGACGTTTGGTAACAGCCTCAGGAATACTGGCTGGCGCTGAATACTCCTGAATCACAACGTGATCGACATATTTATCAATAGCAACGTTATATTCAGGTAAATCGGCATCATAAATACGGTAACTATCGATACCCTCTTTTTTCGCCCATTTAGTCAGTTGCTTCATATTCTTTTTAATACGATTAGCAAATGCTGGCGAAATATCAGCAATATCGACGCCTTCTGGCAATACAGGCGCTTCACGACGGGTGCTTTTAGCATGTAAAGTGTACAAGTTAAAGCCACACTCTAATGCACCATTAAACATCTTCATTTGTTTATCAGCTTTAAGCTTCAAGGCTGACAATAATTCGATGTCACTACATAGCATGGCGATTTTCCATCCGCCAAAGTCTTTTTTGAACTTATCACCAAGTTGGTAATAAAGTTGTAATAACTCAGTGATGCTACCTAATCGTTCCCCGTAAGGCGGATTAGAAATTAAAAAACCTTCAGTAACTGGTGGGGTGACATTCAGCGCATCTGAAACGGAAAACTCGATCAAATCAGCGACACCGGCATTTTCAGCATTTTTCTTAGCTAATGCCACTAAGCGAGAATCGATATCAGATGCAAAAAACTTCACTTGGCAACGAGTCTTACCCAAAGAAGCACGTGCTTTAGCTTCCTGTAGTACAGCTTGCCAAACTGCGTCATCATGACGTTGCCAATGCTCAAACCCAAAACGTGCACGTTGCAAACCAGGGGCGATATCTGACGCCATTAATGCCGCTTCAATGACGACTGTTCCACTACCACAAAATGGGTCGAGCAAATCCGTTGGCTTGGCTTGCCAGCCACTACGGGCCAACATATTCGCTGCTAGATTTTCTTTTAGTGGTGCTTCACCTGTTGTGGCACGATACCCACGTTGATGCAATGAAGGCCCAGAAAAGTTAATCGATACTGTTAATTGATTATTTCTAAAGTGGGCGTCAATTCTAAATTCAGCATTTAACCGTTCAACGTCAGGACGGCACTCGCCATCATCACGAAAACGGTCTACGACTGCATCTTTAATTTTTAATGCACCGAATTGCGTATTATTGATAAAGCCACCCGTACCATGGAAGTCGATACTGAATGTACTCTTATTAGAAAAATGCGAAGGCCAATCAATACAGTAAGCTGCGTTATAAAGTTGCTCGGCTGACTCACAAGCCCCTTTATAGATAACCACGACAATGCGACTCGCTAGTCTTGTCCACAATGTAATTCTATAGGCAAGCTCAAGTGGAGCAGAAAAATATACGCCCGCAACGCTTTCCTTAACATCAGTAGCACCAAACTCTTTAAGCTCATTGGCTAAGCTATATTCAAAACCCTTAGGGGCTGCAGCAAAAAAATTTAACATGGAATTGGCAGTCATCATCTCACAGATATAATTAAGTCGGCATTATATACCTAATCAAGAGTTCAAGTGAGAAAATGTGGTTGAATTGGATAAATACTCATCTTTTTAAGACAATTTAATTCAAATTGCCTCACCAAATGGGTCATTCTCACTAATAAGTCGTTCCCTTAGCCCAAGTATCGCTCGGTCAATAGGCAAGCGACTCAGAATAGAGATAGCGGATTTGGCGATTAAAACGACTGAATGTGACTAAAATATCGATTTATGCTCATTAACCCAGCAAACAATCATAAAATTGTCATTATGACTTGCCAAGTACAGCTTAGGTCGTTATAGTTCGCCCCGCTTAAACGGACGCGGGATGGAGCAGTTTGGTAGCTCGTCGGGCTCATAACCCGAAGGTCGTTGGTTCAAATCCAGCTCCCGCAACCAATTTTGTAATGGTATCAATTGATAACCAATATAATGATGGCAACAAGGTATTATAGCTAAGCTATATCGCACTGTTTAAGCAAGATAGTTTATATTCGGACGCGGGATGGAGCAGTTTGGTAGCTCGTCGGGCTCATAACCCGAAGGTCGTTGGTTCAAATCCAGCTCCCGCAACCAATATAACCACTATCATTATTAAGTACGGACGCGGGATGGAGCAGTTTGGTAGCTCGTCGGGCTCATAACCCGAAGGTCGTTGGTTCAAATCCAGCTCCCGCAACCACTTAATAACAAAAGATAAAAATCGGACGCGGGATGGAGCAGTTTGGTAGCTCGTCGGGCTCATAACCCGAAGGTCGTTGGTTCAAATCCAGCTCCCGCAACCAATTTTATCAATACCTATCTTATTCAGTTATTTTCCCTTGTTCTGCTTATTTCTTAGTTTGTTATTACAATTAAAGAATTTAGTTTTTGATATCTACCCAGTTTATTTATCTACCTCTACTATTTGCTATCGATTGCGCACATATTCAATGCTCGTGAAATATCTTCTATCAAGTCTTCTACGTTTTCCAATCCGACAGAGATACGCAATAGATTATCGGTAATGCCAGCAGCAGCTCTGGCTTCTGGGGTATATGGCGAATGAGTCATAGAAGCTGGATGCTGAATTAACGACTCTGCATCTCCTAAACTGACAGCAATAGTAAATAGTGACAAACTATCGACAAATTTGATTGCCTGTTTGATGTCTCCTTTTATTTCAAATGCAATCACCCCGCCCGCACGTTTCATTTGTGAGCCAAGAAACCCATGACCTTGATGAGACTTAAGCCCTGGATAGAACACCTTTTCTATAGCTTGATGCTGATTAAGGTATTCAGCTAATATCTCTGCATTATCACAATGTCTTTGTAATCGCACATCTAAGGTTTTTATTCCACGCAAAATTAGCCACGCGTCATGTGGCGAAAGTACGCCACCAAAATCTTTTAAAATCTCATACTTCAATTTGTGGATATGCGCCTCAGAACCGCACACTATTCCGGCAATAACATCACCGTGACCATTTAAATATTTTGTGGCACTGTGGATGACCATGTCGACTCCCATGTTAATAGGCTGCTGTAACAATGGCGTCATAAAGGTGTTATCGACAATCGTAATCAGGTTATTGGTTTTGGCGATATCGACGATGGCGCTCAAATCGAACACTTGTAAGTGAGGGTTCACTGGGGTTTCACAAAATAATAATTTGGTATTCGGTTGAATGGCCGCTTCTATGGCTAAAAGATCCCTAAAATCGACGAAGGTTGTTTCAACCCCAAAACGGGTTAACTGACTACTTAATAGAGCGAAAGTACAGCCGTAAATCGCGTTTGAGGCAATGAGATGATCACCTGATTCCAAATGAGTCATAAGCGATGCCGATACTGCAGCCATCCCAGACGCACAGGCAGCTGCTTGTTCAGCCCCCTCTAACAAAGCCATTTTACGCTCTAACTCATTGGTTGTCGGGTTTCCTAAACGAGTATAAATGTATCCAGCTTCATCACCCGCAAAGCGGGCTCCTCCTTGCTCTGCATTATCAAAAACGAATGTCGCACTTTGATATAGTGGCGATACCAACGCCCCAAGCGCATCTTTCTCGTGCCCTGCGTGGATGGCTAATGTGGCTAAATTCCATGGTTTATGCATCTTTTTCTCCCTTCTTACCCATTCATTAGAATTGTGATTGGTGTGGGTAAGTCAAACTCAAGATACATGTGCTGATAAATTAGCCAATGCTAAAACGACTTTTTGATACCTTCAAACTTGTAAAGCCAAGATTACGAAAATCCGCAAGCCCTTTAATCAAGCCTTTTCCACACCTCCTCTTCAACGAGATCTTCACCATCGTATCTTTGCGTATGCCACTCATTTTCTTTTAACATAAATAAAAAGCGATAGGACTCTCCTGGCTTCACCCCAAATGAGCTCAACGTCGGAAACTCGGTATATTGATTATTAATTAATTCGTAATGACCACTAGCACTTGCCCAAAATGTCTTTTTCCCGCCCTCTTTTTTCATTGTCGTGAAGCTAAAGTGCGTTGCCGACACAAGCTTAATAGCAGATAAATTAAGTGTCTTATAATCAACCCATTGTTTATTCTCATTGAGGTACTTGC
The DNA here is from genome assembly GCF_002075795.1 of Shewanella japonica. Taxonomy (NCBI): domain Bacteria; kingdom Pseudomonadati; phylum Pseudomonadota; class Gammaproteobacteria; order Alteromonadales; family Shewanellaceae; genus Shewanella; species Shewanella japonica. The sequence continues at coordinate 1,804,697 of NZ_CP020472.1, read as the reverse complement.
CATCAAACAGCGCCCAGCTACCAATCAAAGGATTATGAAGGGATTCTTGCTTAGGCTGATTTTGGCCTATTGCTAAAGGTATACTTGTTAGCATGATGCAAAACAGCCCCAAAACCTTAAGGTTTTTAGCCTTGGTTAGACGTCCTAATTGACGATATAACTCAGTGAATTTAATGTTCATCTGCCAGTATCCATCCTATTGCATGAAATTTAGGTGCGATAAGTCCCCTAAAACAATGCGTTAAAGTAATACCGTTATGATAATCAAGTTACACCCGGCGTATAGCAGACATAAGTCTATGTTTGGTTTGTAAACTTAAGTCATACTAAAGAAAAATTATTCACGCACTTAAGGTTATCGTGATGAAAAAACAGACTGAGAAACAAAAAATGCTAGCAGGCCTGGCATATGATGCGTGGGATGAAGTGCTTCTAGCTGCAAGAAATCAGGCAAAATTAGTGTGTCATCAGTTTAATCAGCTCAGTCCATTGGATAATGATAAACGCCAAGCCATGCTAAAAACATTACTTAATATCACTGGACACTGTCATATCGAAGCAAACTTCTTCTGTGACTATGGCACTAATATCACGATCGGTGATAATTTTTATGCCAATCATAATTTGGTTATTTTAGACGTCTGTGAAGTCAAAATAGGAAGCAATGTTATGTTTGGCCCTAACGTTATGTTATCAACGGCCACACACCCGATTGATCCTATTGCACGCCGCAATACTGAATTCGGAAAGCCGATTACGATAGGAAATGATGTTTGGTTAGGCGGAAATGTTTCTGTATTGCCTGGCATTACCATTCACGATAACACTGTGATTGGTGCAGGCAGTGTTGTGACTAAAGATATCGCCGGCAATGGTGTGTATGCCGGCAACCCTTGTCGTTTTATTAAACCAATCACTTAGTACAGCGTGACTCAGTGACTAAACTTCTCGCTTTTATTTAGAGACTATTTACATAAGACTAAAGCGACTGCTTTAGTCTTATCATGCCTTCATCAATACTGATTAGCGCTTGATACCCAAAATCGTTTTTTGCTGCTCTAATATCAAAGTAATGACTGGTTGATAATTGCCTTGCTACGAATCGTGTCATTATCGGTTCTTGCTGTTTCTTTAAAAGGCCATATATGCCTTCTAATACCACTCCTGCTGCATAGGCAACCCCTGCAGGTACTCGTTTTTCAACGGGGGGGATATCAACACAAGCTAAAATTTTATTGAGCATGTTAGCCATTGTTATTGGTTCATCATTACTCAAGAAGTAGGCTTTACCAGCACAGTTTGCTTGATGACTTAACTCTACAGCGGCAAGAATATGTGCAAATGCAGCATTATCGACAAAGATCGTATCAACTAACTTATCTTGCTTGCCTACTAGTTTTAATTTGCCTTTTTTAGCACGCTCAATCACCCTTGGAACCAAGTGCGGATCCTCAGGCCCCCAGATTAAATGAGGTCGTAATGCTGTGGTTTTAAGCTCTTCGCTATTTGCATCAAGAATCATCTTTTCTGCTAGCGCTTTTGAGTGGCCATAATAATTTAAAAATTTAGCCGCATATGGCGCTGATTCATCAATTCCTGCTTCATCTTCACCAGCAAAAGTCACACTTGGGGTACTGGTATACACAATACGGTCTATTTGATGGGCTTTACTCGCTCTAATGATATTGGCGGTGCCATTAACGTTAGGTTCAAAATAACTATCTCTAGTTCCCCAAACACCGGCTTTTGAAGCAACGTGAAACACGAGATCGCAGCCTTCCATAGCGTTAACCACCCCATCATAATCAGCAAGATCACCTTTAAACATCTCAACACCCATTGCAGTGAGTTCAGGGTAATCACCACGGGCAAATCCTACGACCTCAATTTGCGCGGCGCGCAGACGTTTACAAATACTCTTACCTAGAAAGCCGCCCGCTCCGGTAACAAATGCCTTGTTTGCCGTTTGTTTAAGTGCTGCTAATGCCGTTTGTTCTTGAGGCAGTAAATCAGTTAATTGAAGCTGAGCGCTATTTACTGAGGTCATTGAGTTCGCTTCCAAATGAGTTAAGGGCTTATTTTCAATTTGAGTCACTTACGCTTCCTTCCATTGTGCTTGTGCCCAAACTGCCAGCTTTTCGCGAAATATTTTTGCATTATGGCGGACATCAACAGGAAAATCAGGATGGATAAGGAATCGACTGATCCCCACAGTATGAGAATGCTTTTCAGCGATTGCTAGCAGGTCACTATAGAGCATTTTACTATCCGAACAGGCGAGGCCTTTATCTAGTTCAATACACAACAAAGGCAAAGTTTCACCGTTTATGCTGACAGGAACAAGTGCAGAACGTTTAACCTGCGGATGGGTATTAAATACTCTTTCACAGGGAATAGAAAAATAACGTTTTTTATCTGTACCAGTTTGGTCAACACGATGCGCCTTGCGACCACACATCCATAACTGCCCTTTTTCATCAAGATAGCCAACATCGCCCATCCTATGACGAATATGCTCACCATCTGAGATTTTAGCGATTGCAGTTGCACTTTCACGATGATAATAACTGCGACTCACCATGGGACCTTTTACCACAATTTCACCAATGCTACCGCTATCGAGCATCAAGTTATCATCCCACTGTTTAAGCGGGTTTTCGGTGATATCAATAATCGCAATATCAACACCTTTAATCGGGTGACCCACACAAATTCCTAAGCCGTTATCTGTTGCCTCTGTGGTCTCAAATAACGCCGAACTCGGCATCATACTAATGGGTAACGACTCGGTAGCACCATAAGAGTTTAGCACTTCAACACCGCTACTCAGCATATGACTGAAGCGCTTTATCGAAGCTATTGTTGCTGGGGCGCCAGCTGAAATTACGCGTTTAACGCTAGGTAATTTATGCTGTTTACTCTCACCTGCTTCACCTAATCGCTCCAGCAAAGCTGGGTTAACAAACATATTTGAGCATTGATATTTTTCAATTGCCGCAAACAAGTAATCAGGATTGGCGGTAATCGGTTTACTGGCATCCATAGCTGGCACAATCGATGCCATTCCAAGAGCTGGACCAAATAATGAAAATAACGGAAATGTCGCTAGGTCTCGCTCACCAGGCTTAATGCCATAATCATGTTTCAATGCTTGAATTTGAGCCTCAAACATCTCGTGACTATAAACCACCCCCTTTGGGGTGCCAGTGCTACCACTGGTAAACAATATCGCCGCCATGGCATCTTTTGCCAATGCAGCAATAGGATAAGGTGCAGAGGCCGTATTTTGGGGTAAGTCATCTATCGCCTTCGCCCCTGCCAAAAAGCATGCGATCCGACTGCCTCCCACATTGAGGCATTGCTTAACCGAACCTTTACCCCATCCAAGAATGCGCCTTGCAATATTTGCCTTCGTAATACCGATAAAAGCATCAGGTTTCGACTCTTCAAAACATTGTTTTAGGTTTTTTACGCCCATTCCAGGGTCAACCAGAATGGGAATAATTCCTGCTTTGAATAAGGCAAACGTCAGTACAAAAAAATCAATACTGGGCGTCACCATTAATACCGCTTTCATTCCAGCTTTAATACCATTGGCATTTAAGCGATAAGCCATTTCATCGGATTGCGCATTTAGCTGGTTAAAATCAATTTCTTGATATGACAGTGTCGATGATGCCGTTTGCACGGCAACGGCAAGTTCTGTTGGAGAGTGAACAGCTGCATGCTGAAGGTGCTGACAAATATTGGCCGAAGGTAAAGTCATAATGTTGATGTCATCTTATTGGGGATACCTGTAACCACTGAAGTATCTCATTAATGTATTAGTTATCTCTTAAACCTATAGAGTATTCATTTTAATAAAAAAGGGCATTGTTAAAATGCCCTTAGATACTACAACGTTCAATATTTTATGGATTAAGATTGAGGTTGCTCGGCCATAAAATGTTGGATTAAGCCAATCACATCTTCACTGGCATCTTCTAAAATATAATGGCCACAATCATCAAACTCACGTACTTGGGCATGAGGCATGTGTTGGCGCCATTTATCAAGAAAATGCTTGTCGAATACAAAGTCCTGTAAACCCCAACAAATCAAAGTCGGTACATTCGAGAACTGCGGTAAGCTATCAGCAATACTAGAAACCAAATCATAGTTTCTGTCTTCTGGTTTTAATGGAATATCTTGCACAAACCGTAAAGTCGAAATACGATTTTTCCAGTTATTAAACGGTGCAACGTAGGCTTCTCTTACTTCTTTTGGCATTGGGTTACGTTTAACACCTACGTATGACGCAATTGAAGAAAATGCGTTAAAGCCACGAACTAAAAAAGTACCGAGAATAGTTTCACGACATACCCAAAGTGCCCAAGGAAACGGCTTTGATTCTGGCAAATGGAAAGCCGCTGTATTTAAAAATACTAAACGCTTAATTCTGTCAGGGTAACGAGCAGCATAGCCCATACCAATCATTCCGCCCCAATCATGAACAACCAAGGTAATGTTGTCTTTTACGTCTAGATGATCAAGTAAAGCTTCCAAATCATCAATACGATTTTTAAGCGTATAATCATAATCTGGATCGTCAGGTTTATCAGACAAACCACAACCGATATGATCAGGCACTATACACTGATGAGTTGGGCTTAATGCACCCACCAAATTACGGTAATAATAACTCCAGCTTGGATTACCGTGAACCATAACAACAGGCTCACCTTGACCTTCGTTGACATAATGCAATTTATTGCCATTACGGTCTAAGAAATGGCTATCAAAAGGTAATAAATTCTCTAACATGATGCTTCCTAATCTTTTTTTATTAATCCTAAATACACAGCTAGCGAACTACCACTTGATGCCAAGCATCATACAGTTGAGTCCGCTACCTATTCCTAGGAAGCTCACTTGATCGCCAAGTTTTAAAAAACCTTGATCATGGGCAATTGCAGCAGTGACAGGCAGTGAAACGGTGCCCATATTGCCTAAGGTTTCATAAGTAGGGAATTCTTTTTCATGCGGGATATTAAGCGCATTTAATACTTGCTTACGATTTGAAGCACCGACTTGGTGACAAATCACTTTATCAACTTGTTCGACTAACCAATCACGTTGGGTTAAGAAATGCTCCCAAGTGTGTTTAGCTAAGTCGACACCTTCTTTAAGTAATGTGACAGCGTCAGTTCGCATAAACTCACGATACAGCTTCTGGCTCGTCTCCTGTAGCCCCCACTGACATAGCTCGTGATGCTCTGGTGCCGATAAATGACTTGCACCTAACAATTGATGTTGACGAGTGTTTTTAAGCGGCAGGCTTCCATCGGTTAAAATGACGGCAATGGCACCTGAACCACCTGTTAGCGTGGCAAGTGATTGGGCAAAGTTTTGCATAGTTGGGTCTGACAACATGTTATCAATCGTCACCTCAACAATGTCACGTGCTGATTCACACGATACCACCATACCCGCTTTGATTTGGCCTAACTCAATACGGTTTGCAATATCTAAGATACCTGACAGCACACCTAAGCAGGCATTACTAATATCATAAATCGCTGTATCTTTTGATACGCCAAGCTCTGCTGCAACTCGACAAGCCGTAGCAGGCTCATGTTGGTCACGACATACGCCGGTATAAACCACTGCACCTAAGTCGCTAACACTAATGCCTGTCTCATCGACCGCTTTTCTGGCAGCACAAAGTGCCCCATCAGATAAACGATAACCTTTCGGCCACCAGCGGCGTTCTTTAATACCGGTTAATGCGGCTAATTGCCCCATCGGGATACGAAACTTTTGATAAAGCGGCGCAAGGCGAGATTCTAGGTCTAGACTTGACACCACTTGGGGTGCAAGTTCATAAGCCATACTATTAATAAAAACGCGGGAATATTTCATGAAACCGTATCAATCGCTCACTTTAAGGTCGCTATCAGCAACCGAATTTATTGGTATTTGTTATTAACCCGCCATTTGAACAAGAAAAATCCAAATATTCAATACAAAACCACTTTACGGGCCATTTAAATCTACTTCATTGAGACATGAAAACAGAAAAAACAGCCAAAAAAATCAGAATTAATACTGAAATATAAAAATTTTAGATTAATAAACAGTAAGTTAAGCTACCATTCGAACAAAGAAGTCTGCTATGGCTGCTTTTTAGCCTGAATTAAACAATTTCTGGGTGTAATACTGTTTGCACAGAATTCAAACATCTCAACCTGATAACCATATTGTTCTAAAAAGCACACTCTATCTAATAATAACCACTGCTCTATTATTAGACGAAATAGGTGCGCGACGAGATCAATGCGACGCGTTAATGCCTGTCTGTGCTCACCTTTGATAAGGTAGTCATCAAAATCAATTGACCCGTTAAGTGCAACGCCTTTTTGATTGGCTGCCCATCGACAAAACTCATCAAAGCTTGCGGATAATTGACTGCGTTTTACGCTGGGAATGGGTAAATATCGGCCGCTACCAGTGATGTCTCTTTGTAAAGAATCAAACCCCAAGCGCCAGCTTATTTCTTGATGACGTAATAGTTGCTGCTTTGGATTAGCAATAACACTTTGCTGTAAAGGCAACTGCAAGTCATGACGTGAAAACGTTAACCCCGAGTCTTTGGCTACATCAGATAGTGCCTGATAGTGACTTGCTTGGATTAAATGATAACAACAAGGCGAGAATGAAATAGCGCGAGTCGACGCCTGTACAGCTAAATCAATCAGCCTTACATGCAAATCACCACAGGCATGCAGCGCAACCGCATGCTGTTTATTAATTAAAGGGCTATTCGTTATTTCAAATACATCAGTGCAAGTAAACGTTTGGGGTAAATGCCATTTATCAGCAAAGGCTTGCCCTTGCTCACATAAGCTTTGCTGCCATTCTAAGCTGGTTACCTTTGTCGCTTTTTTCTTCGCTAAATACCGCCCTAAATGCCCCTTCCCCGCACACCATTCAAGAATGGGTAAATCATCCGCAGGAATAAAGTGAGCAAACGCAGTAATTTGTTGCCATTTGCGCCCTTTGATATGCGCGCTAAAATGACTAAGCTCGCTTTCAGTTAGTCCCTGCTCAGCAACCTTGTTTTGCATTTGATTAACGCTAACTTCAACCTGAGCTTTTACCTTACTGGTGAGTAGTTCAAATAAGCCATCTATGCTCAAGTTATTTGATGCTAAATCAAGCTGTAAACTTGGTAATAAACACTCAACTAAAGCAGTTTGATCTGCGTCTATTGTATCAATTTCACTGTCATCAATTTGCCAAACTGCTTTCGCCAGCTCTGGGAATTGTGTCTTCCAAGGTAACTCGGCACACTCAAAAGCCTGCACTTGCCACAAAGGGGTAAGTAACAATAAACAATCGCTTCGAATCGATAACTGCTCACTGAAAGTTAGACGATGAGTTGCTGATGTATTTACTTTAGCAATAGACAATATTTCACCTTGTTAATTGTTAACTACCGAGTTGTTCTTATTGGTCGTCATTCGTTTACCCAACCAAACACCTAAACCGAGTGGTGCGAAAAATACTGTAATTAAAAACAAAATGAAATACACAATGACACTCTTAATGGTTTCTGTGATCTGTTGAAACACTAATTCGACGGTTTTATGGCTCAATGCGTCTAAATCTTGAACCGCCGCAGCTCGCTCATCTGCAATCATTTGAACGAGTGCTTCCCGCTCGTGAGTAATGATTAACGCCAATGAAGCACGCTCTTTAGATAACTGCATTAACTTATCATCAGTCACTTGACTTAACTGTTCAATAAGCGGGCTTAGTTCCGTGCGCATATCAGCGGCAAGCTGTGTCATTAACTCAGGGGTTTGCTCCATTAATGCTTGAAATTTAACGGTAGTTTGACTGATATCTGTCAGTGCCTTTTCAACATCTGCCGCATTAACATCAGAATGTAACGCATATAGTTCGGCTTTCCAGCCCAAAATTTTCGGCATTTGTTGGGTTGTCATCGCCATACGATCTGACATGTCACTCATCACTTCAGGCATAGAGCCGAATGTGGTTATCGCTTCAAACTCAGATATATTACTAAACTCAAGCCAATCATTAAAAGCTGAGGTTCGGCTAAACGTCAAATCACTGATTGGGTTTTTAGCTACGTATTGCTCAACAAATTTCTGATGCTGTTTAAAATTACTCACATTAAATCCCTTTGCCGTTTTAGCAAATCGAGCCGATAGACGTTGACTCGCTTCAATAGCAATATGCTGATGCTCCCCAAAAACCTCGCGTCCTGCACCAGTTGTAAAATAGTGGTTCATTTGCTCAGTAAACACCCAAGTATCAATCATAGCTGCAATCGGGGATGCCTGAAAAATCGCGCGTTGTAGGCTTTGCTCTGAATAAATTTTCCACATCAGAGTATTAGATTTTATTGCCACATCATCCGTGTCATTAGCAATTAAATCTGCGCTGGATTCAACCTCTGTATAAAAGTTATAGCTATATTCACGGCTGAACATACGCATATTAATTTGCTCTTTAGGCAAGGGCTCTACGCCACTTTCAAGCTTAACCTCTAATAAAGAGCAGCCAGTTAATACGTTGACGCTCACTAACAACAATAACACTTGAACCAAACGGTTAACGGCTGAACTTTCCCATGCATTCATGGTATTCTCCACACAAATAAGCAGCAAAACAACAAACAAACACCAACAGTTATCCATAGCTTGCCTTACAAATGAAACACTTGTGACACAGCTACAGGGTTAATTTAACTATATGATATATATAAAATAAATATTATCGAGACTAGTTATTTTTACATTTTCTGTCTAGGGCTAAATGCTATTTGACTCAGTAGAATTCAGGTTTATTAATTCAGTATAGGATGTTTATATGCACTCTCCTTGTGTCGCTAAATGCGGTCTCAATGATGACGACTTTTGTATGGGATGTTTTAGGCATATCAATGAAATTGTTGGCTGGGGCAAAGCAAGTGAAGAAAGACAACAACAAATTTGGGCGCAATTACCTGAGCGAAAAGCGGTGATGAAAGGAGGCAATAATTTTCACACTATCAGTCGTGAAAAATGGCTGGCTGCCGAAGGGAAATTAGATTAGTTCAACATGCTGCTTGCAATAAAAAAGGTTACCCCACGGGTAACCTTTTAATATTCAGATGAATGACGCTTAACGTATTAACGCAACATCACTTTTTCATCATTGATTTTAAATCTGCAAAAGGGTTGTATGTTGCCGCTTCTTGCTTCACTTCAGTCGTACTGCCATAACGAATTAACTCCTCAAATCGAGAATGCTCATTATCATGGCAATATAAGCATAATAATTCCCAATTAGAGCCATCTGATGGGTTGTTATCATGGTTATGATCAACATGGTGCACAGTTAATTCAGACAAATTTTTATGAGTGAACTCTCGAGTGCATCGACCACATACCCAAGGGTATAATTTCAATGCTTGCTCACGATAGCCTTTTTCACGACTCGCTTTATATTCTCTTGCTTCAGCGAGTACTTTATCTAATTTACTTTGCGTACCTGACATCGAGTTTCCAACTTTTGATAATTAAATATGAGTGACTAACGCTAAATCGTTGTCAAAAAATTACCCCAAGGATAATCTCAGTTATCCGTTGGGGCAATGGTTTCTATCACAAACGCATTTAATACAGCTTACATTACTGCTAAAGCCAATATGACTACTCTGTTACCAATTCAGAGTTCGACAGATGTAAATAGTGTAGATAACGTTCATATTGATTAACAATATCTGCAATGATTTGCTCTTGGGTGTACCCCATAACATCATACTGCTGACCACCGTGCTCTAAAAACACTTCAACACGATAATAGTCTTGTTCGCTATCAAACAACTCAACATCCGCACCATTCATATTAAACGCACGTAACCGCAGCCCATAAGCAAATGGCAGAGTATCATTATCTTCATTACCGATAACCAACCTGACACGTTGTTCATCTTGGGTGATTACAGCAGCGATATTTTTTTGCAAAAATATTTGCTTCACTTGGTCAAGACCGGGCTTGGCGATGTTATCTAAAAACTCTTGTGCATCTTGATGACTCGGCTGAGAGACAAGTACATCAATGCGATCTTTCCAACTCATATTCGCTTTAGCAAATTGCACACTGGTATTATGAGATTGGACACTGTTTATCTTCAAATAATCATCTTGTAAGGCTCTAAACAAACCGACACACATTAATAGCATGACAATTAAAAACGGCATTGCACTGGCTATTGCCGCAGTTTGTAATGCTTGTAACCCACCCGCAATTAGCAGTACTGATGCAACAACCCCTTGTAAAATAGCCCAAAAAATTCGTTGCCATACTGGTGCACTATTGTCGCCACCAGATGTAAGGTTATCAATCACCAACGAACCTGAGTCTGACGACGTCACGAAAAATGTCACCACTAGGAACACGGCAATAATCGATAAGATGTTCGAAAATGGTAAGTGTTCAAAGAACTTAAATAGCGCTACTGAAACGTCACTTGAAACAGCATCCGACAAATAGGTTGCACCATGATTCATTACAGCATCGATTGCGGTATTACCAAATGCCGTCATCCATAGGAAAGTAATCCCTGAAGGAACAAATAACACCCCAATCAAAAACTCACGAATGGTTCGTCCACGGCTTACTCTGGCAATAAAGGTACCGACAAATGGGGACCATGATATCCACCAGCCCCAATAAAGTAGCGTCCAACCACCAATCCAATCTTCTTTTTGATCGTAGGCATATAAGTTAAATGTTTTACCCACAATATCACTTAAATAGCCGCCAGTGTTTTGCACAAAGGCTTGCAATAACGCAATTGTCGGGCCAAGTAAAAGCACAGCAACCAAGAGTAACAAAGCTAACCCTAGGTTTAACTCGCTGAGCCTTTTAACGCCTTTATCTAAGCCTGAGAACACCGATAAAGTCGCCACGCCAGTGATGGCAATAATTAAGATCACTTGGACAGTGATATTGTTTGGCAATCCGTCAATTAAATAGCTTAAGCCTGAGTTGACTTGCAACACACCAAAGCCTAATGAGGTCGCGACACCGAACATAGTGCCTAATACTGCAAATGTATCAACTGCGTGGCCGATTGGACCATATATGCGCTCTCCAATTAACGGATAAAGCGCAGAGCGAGGTAGTAGTGGTAACTTATGTCGATAAGAAAAATACGCCAAACTTAACGCCACAATGGCATAAATCGCCCAAGCGTGAATACCCCAATGAAAGAAGGTAATTTTCATTGCTTCTTTTGCGGCTTCTATGGTTTCAGGGCTGGTATCAGGTGGCGCAAGAAAATGCATCACAGGCTCAGCCACACCAAAGAACATCAAGCCAATTCCCATACCTGCAGAAAACAGCATGGCAATCCAGCTTTTGTAACTATAGTCTGGGACGGCGTGATCTGGACCTAACTTGATATCACCAAAACGGCTCATCATAACGAACATGATAAAGATGATAAAAATTGCGACGCCTACGATGTAAAACCAACCAACTTTAAGTTGCAGCCAAGACTGAACCGTTTGGAAAAAAGCAGCGGATTGCTGTGGCCAAAAAGCACACAGGAGAACCATCATAGTAATAAGGGTGACAGACGAAAAAAATACAGGCGGATTTATACTAGCCTTAGGTAACATTTATACTCCTAGTTTGGAGTGAAAAAATATCTAAGCTAACCTAAGCGCTAAGTCGTTCAAAAATCTATTTGTCGAACTTAATGCTTTGATTAACTTATAAACTAACCTTCACAATAGCACAATCTAATGGATGTTTTTGTCTTACAGCACACGCTTTAAGCAAAAGCTTACCCGCAGTTAACAACTGTCAGGATTAAGATACAGATAAACACAGGTCCATAACATTAAATTTGCTCTGCAAGTCAATGTAACAGCAAGCCCTGAGACTAACATTTTGAGTTGACTGTAAGATGTTAGTGCTTGGTGATGAGGATGTCGTGCTTTAAGCAACAGGATTAATGACGAGTTTTCAGCAAACTCAGGGGCAGTCCATTTATCCCTGAGCGACTTAATATGCAAACATCGACGAAAATAGCGGCTATTAGCTTTATCCTTGCTGAAGGCCGCTCACAATTAAATGCGTATTAAGACTGGCATGTAGATTAGCTTAATGCTTATTGTCGCTATTTTTAGCCTCAGGCTCACTGTCTACTAATGTGTCTTTGGCACTGTCTTTAATGGGCTTTTTAGCGTTAGTGGCTGTGATTGATTTTGCCGAAATTCCAGCGGTTAAATTAAAGCGCATAGCATCTTCAAACGACCAATCAACTTCAATTAAATCTTCTCGTTTAACTAAACTCGTAACACCAGCCATTTGATAACTCAGCTGAAATAAAACCGGTACCCAATCCCCGTCTGGTAGCGCGTCAGTTAATGGTTTAGGCGCGGTTTGGTTCATAATAAAACCAACAACATAACCACCGTTTGCCTGTTTAATCAGCACGGTCTTTTGGTTTTTTGGCTTACCATCGCTTTTCATTAACCCTGCAATATCACGAATACTGCCATATACCGACTTAAACAAAGGAAACTTCATTAATTGCTGTTCAAGCCATGAATATAACCAAGCAAACGGACTAAACGAGAATAATAACCCCGAGATAAAAACCAATACTGCAACCAGGATGAAACCTGTGCCAACAAAAGCGTTGTCCAGTTCGACAATATCAAGCAAGAAATGACCTAAGCCATCTAAAGAGATAAATAAAGACCAGAATAACCAAAGGCTGAGTACCATAGGTAACAGATTAGTTAGGCCTCTAGAAAGGGTGTTTTTCATTACGTCCACGCAAATAGAAATCAGGACGAAAATGGTAGCACACAATGCTCATAAGCCATGCTGTATATTCATCATAGCTAAATGAGCAAAGCTGGCTTTGTGAGCTAAATCACGAATAGATCTGCAAAGCCATCTTTAATCTGCATCAACATACAGTTATAGCGAGCGAATACTGCTATTTAGACGCACTCAGTTGCAGCCATTGATTGCGGCCTAACTCGAGTACAACGCCCACTGCCAGCCCTACAGCTGTATTAATTGCCAAACATGCTAATGCCGTTGAAAAAATGACAAAAATACAAAAGGGCTTACCATCGATAAATCGCTTAGACCAAGCGAGCTGCGTTCCAGCAATAGCAAGCAAGCTTCCCAACACCGCTAGGGGAATTAACGATAAAACAGTCGCAATGCCCTGTCCCCAAAAAATGGCTATGAATAAACACGTTCCACCAAAGATTGCCGGTGCTAACCATGTTCTAGCGCCAAAGTGATGCTGAACAGCAAGTCCTCCAGCGCCATGGCACATTGCTGCGCCGCCAAATGGCGCCATGAGTAAGTTTGACCAACCTGAAGTTTTTGCAAAAGCTTGTGGAGTAAACTTGTCACTGTCTTCGGGGAATTTGTCTTTAGCCATTGCCGAAATCGCAATGACAGCGTTAGTTAAGGTGAGTGCTAATTGCGGTAATACTAACAATAATGCAGCTGAACTCCACTCATTAGACTCAGGCCAACTGAATTGCCAACCTGTGGTTTGAGTAAAGTCAAAGTTCGGGCTAGATTGGCTAAATAATTGCCATAGAATGCCTAGAAAAATCACCAAAGGCATAACCAAATATTGCATTGGCATAAACCGACTTAAAAACAAAATACCAAATGCCAATAAGCCTACGCCCCATGTTTCACTCATCATGAAACCGCCCATCCACATCAACTGAATACCAATGGCGAGTTGAATGCCGATACTGATGGCAGGCGACAATTGTTTTGCCATCCACTGAATAATACCGCTGTAAGCCAATATCAGAAGGATCCCCCCCATCAACATGGCAGATGCTTGCAACATTCCAGGGGTTAACCCTTCAGCAATCACTAGCGCGCTTATCACTTTCATCGGTTGGATAGGGATAGGTCTTCGATAATAAAAAGCAGTAAAAATAGCAAAACAACCAAAGCCTAAGAATATACCTTGGGGGGAAAATTGATTGAGGGCAATAAGCCCAAGCACTAAAGGAAGAAAAGTGCCTAAGTCCGCAAAAGCACCACTGAACTCACCTGAAATTTTGTTGAAATTATTAAAACGATTGGTCTTACATCTCATATATCTTGCCGTAGGGATTGGATACTGAAATATAGCAATTTGAATGCCAACAAAAATAATGTGAACTAGTTCAAAATAATGCTGTGATGTTAATCGTTTAGCCAAAAACAATAGACATATTGACCCACACAAAAATTCTTTAAAAGGTCAATATGTCCAAATTAGTCATTCTTAATATGATGACATCGAGGTTAGTGAACTCAGATTTTCGCAATAAAAAAGCACCTCGAAAGGTGCTTATTAATTAATGAGTTATCTAGAACTCACTCAAAGTTAGTTTGCCTTACTTATTATAAGTTAAGATCTTTTTCCATATCTTCGTATGAAGTATGGCGAACATCTTTACCTTTAACGAAGTAAATAATGTATTCACAGATGTTTTTACAGCGGTCGCCCACTCGCTCAACAGCACGAGCAGCCCAAAGAACATCTAGTACACCAGGGATAGAGCGAGGATCTTCCATCATATAGGTCATCAATTGACGAATAATCCCTTCATACTCTTTATCTAATTTGGCATCTTCTTTGTGTAACTCAAATGCATTATCTGCATCCATACGGGCCAAAGCGTCCAAGGTTGAATGCAGTGTACGAGTAGCATGGCGCCCCATGTTTTCAATGCTTACTAGCAATGGTTGTTGATTGTTCAAGCGCTTATCTAACGCAGCTTTAGCAATACGAACACAGGCATCTCCGATACGTTCAAGATCGGTAATGGTTTTAGTGATTGTGATAATCAAACGTAAATCACTGGCTGCTGGTTGGCGTTTAGCGATGATACGAGTACATTCTTCATCAATAGACACTTCCATGCCATTAACACGGTGATCACCATCAATGACTTTTTGCGCAAGCTCAGCATCTAAAGAAGCAAGTGCATCTAGAGATTCTTCTAGTTGGCGTTCAACTAGGCCGCCCATGGCTAAAACACGGTTACGAATATCTTCAAGTTCGGCGTTGAATTGACCCGAGATATGCTTATTTAAACTTTTGTTTTCCATTACTGTATCAACCTTATTCTTTACTATATTGACCTAAGCCATCAGCTCTAATGCAATAAATTTAGCCGTAACGACCGGTAATGTAATCTTCTGTTTTACGCTTTTGTGGCGTAGTGAAGATAGTATTTGTGTCAGCATATTCAATCAGTTCACCCATATACATGAATGCAGTTTGATCTGATACACGTGCAGCCTGTTGCATGTTATGCGTTACGATAACCACAGTATATTTTGATTTAAGATCCGTGATTAACTCTTCAATCGTTAACGTTGAAATTGGATCCAATGCCGATGTTGGTTCATCAAGCAGCAATACCTCTGGCTCAATGGCAATGGCACGGGCAATAACAAGACGTTGTTGCTGACCACCAGATAATCCGAAGGCGTTATCGTGCAAACGGTCTTTTACTTCATCCCAAATTGCTGCACCGCGCAATGAACGCTCGGCGGCTTCATCTAACTCACGACGGTTACTCACCCCTTGCAGACGTAAACCGTAAACCACGTTCTCGTAAATCGACTTTGGAAACGGGTTAGGACGCTGGAACACCATACCGACATTACGACGAAGTGCAGCAACATCAACTTTCTTGTCATAAATATTTTGACCGTGAAGTAAAATTTCACCGTCAATATGACAAGTTTCAACTAAGTCATTCATACGGTTAATACAACGTAAAAGCGTCGACTTACCACAACCACTAGGACCAATAAATGCTGTCACTTGGTTTTTCGGGATTTTCATGCTCACATCAAATAGAGCTTGTTTATCACCATAACGTAAATCTAAATTACGAATTTCTAACGCAGTATCCTGTGCAGGTAGGTTAGCTAAATCGACAACTTCAGATTTAATAGCGCTTTGATCAATAGAAATCATTTTTCTTTTTTCCTCAGGATATCGCTAATTAGTGTTCTAGCGAACGGAATTTTTCACGTAAGTGATTACGTACACTGATAACTGTTAAGTTAAGTGTCACAATCACAGATACTAATAAGAATGAAGTGGCATAAACTAATGGTCTTGCCGCTTCTACGTTAGGACTTTGGAAGCCAACGTCGTAAATATGGAAACCTAAATGCATAAACTTACGTTCTAAATGGATAAACGGAAAGTTCATATCAATAGGTAAAGTCGGTGCGAGTTTAACAACACCCACTAACATCAATGGTGCAACTTCACCTGCTGCGCGCGCAACAGCCAAAATAAGGCCTGTCATAATTGCAGGACTCGCCATTGGAATAACAATTCGCCATAAGGTTTCAAACTTAGTCGCACCTAGCGCTAAACTGCCTTGACGCACTGCACTTGGGATTCGGCTTAAGCCTTCTTCAGTCGATACAATGACCACTGGAAGCGTTAGAATCGCTAACGTTAATGCTGACCAAATCACACCTGGCGAACCAAAAGTGGGTGAAGGTAGCGCTTCTGGATAAAACAATTGGTCTAATGAACCACCAAGCATGTATACAAAGAAGCCTAAGCCAAACACACCGTAAACAATTGACGGAACACCCGCTAAGTTAATTACCGCGATACGGATCATCTTAGTAATTGGACCCTTTTTAGCATATTCGTGTAGGTAAATAGCAGCGATAACCCCGAATGGCGTTACAATAACGGCCATCAGCATCACCATAAATACCGTACCAAAGATAGCTGGAAATACCCCACCCTCAGTATTTGCTTCACGTGGGTCATGGCTAACAAAGCGACCTAAACCGACAAACCAATGTACTACTTTATCGAAACTGTTCATACGATTGACGTAGCTAACGTCTAATACTGAATCTAACTTGAGCGTGACTTCTTCACCGCGCATGTCTCGAATTATCACAGAATCTCTTGCCGCTTGGTCACGTAACGCGAACAAGTCTTTTTCCATGACTAAGTAATCTTGGTTGAGCTTTTCTGCTTGTGCATCTAATTCTGCTTTACGCTCTGGGGTTAATTTACCGTCTAACTCATAACCACGTTCTTTTAAACGTAAACGCTCAAGTGCATAGTTAACTGAACCAATCTCAGACTTTTGAAGCTTTAACGCCTGCTCGCCGATGGTCACAGCACGGTCAATGTGTTCTTCTAACGCGATTTCGATTTGCTCGCCTGATAATGGTAAACGTTCACCATTTTCAATCACAGCAACCGGGTAGCCGTAGAAGTTACCATTTTTGGTACGCTCCAACATAGCGATATCAGTAGGCTTTTCACGACTAACAATGTCTGTAGCCAAAATCCAGCGAAAATCCAAACCAACGAATTCACGGTTACCTGTTTTCACTAGATAGCGAGTGACAAACTCACCAGGATGTTCGTTAAACTGATGACCTGCTGAAATCAATCGTTCAGTAGGCACTTCTTCACGGTCATAAATCTCACCAATTAAGGTTGATTTAACACCATTATTATCTTCAAGTTGCCATTGATAAATATCGGCAGGCCAAAAGTAACTTAATCCACGCCATGCAATTAATAACAACAAACCTAATACTGCAATCAAGCTGATACTGACTGCACCACCGGTCATCCAAATCCATGGAGAACCCGATTTAACCCACTTACCCATTGCTCAAACCTCTCAAAGCGATTGGCGAAATATTCATTATTATTTTCATCTTCATTCCTTAAAGTGAGCTGTAACGTTCACGTAGACGTTGACGTACCACTTCTGCAATGGTGTTAAAGACAAAGGTAAATACAAACAAGACGAATGCCGCAAGGAACAATACACGATAGTGCGAACTACCAATGGCAGATTCAGGCATTTCTACCGCAATGTTAGCCGCTAATGTCCGCATACCTTCAAATACACTCCATTCAAGGATTGCGGTGTTACCTGTAGCCATCAGTACAATCATGGTTTCTCCCACTGCACGACCAAGTCCCATCATCACAGCGGAAAAGATACCTGGACTGGCTGTCAATAGAACCACGCGAGTCAGTGTCTGCCAGTTCGTTGCACCCAGCGCTAATGAGCCATTTGATAAATGACGTGGCACTGAGAAGATAGCATCTTCAGCAATTGAGAAAATCGTTGGAATAACAGCAAAGCCCATCGCAATACCGACAACAAATGCATTACGTTGGTCAAAGGTAATCCCTAAATCATTGGTAATAAATTGGCGAGTATTACCATCAAAGAAAGCAATCTCAATCACTGGACTGATTTCGAATGAGAACCAACCCACAAACAAGATCACAGGGATTAGCATGATTTCTTGGTACGTTTCAGGTAATCGTTGCTTCCACGAGTTTGGTAACCTGCTCCAAGTAAATGCACTTAGTAAAATACTGGTTGGTAACAATGTCAGTAATACTAAAATGCCTGGAAGATGGTCTTCAATTAACGGCGCTAACCAAAGGCCCGCTAAGAAACCTAAAATAACCGTAGGAAGTGCTTCCATAATTTCAATGGTTGGCTTAACAACACTACGGACTTTAGGCGACATGAAGTAAGCGGTATAAATTGCACCAGCAATCGCTAATGGCACAGCGAAAAGCATCGCGTAAAATGCCGCTTTCATGGTACCGAATGCTAACGGCATTAAGCTTAGTTTTGCTTCAAAGTCATCAGAGCCTGAAGTTGACTGCCAAACATACTGTGGCTCTGGGTAACCTTCGTACCAAACTTTTTGCCACAAAGCACTCCAAGAGACTTCTGGATGGTCATTGTCTACCGCAAATACATTCAAGCTATTATTCGCTTCAACAATTAATGCATTCGAACGTGGGCTAAATGCCATTGCTCCAGGTTGCGCAATATTAAACGTTTCAGTGAATAAATTACGCTGACTGGTTGTATAAAGCAGTGATAGTTCACCTTCAGGACTCACTACAGCAAAACTTTTGCGATAAAACTCAGTAGCAATTGTCTGTACAGGTGAATCAATCTCAAAATCACGAATTTTTTGGTATAAACGACCACTTCGGCTACTAACCTGAAAATACTGGTCAATAGTACCGTCTTGGTAATTAACAAGAATCGAACTCGCACCCGCAAGTAAGCTCACATTAGAAACTTTGTTTGAGCCATCTTTAACATCAATAACTTGCAGCAATGACGGTTCATCAGTGTCGCGAATATCATAAATGAAGATTTTGTTTGATGTAGGCAGGATCAACTGGCGATGGTCAGGTGTCATTAACGCCGTTAACGCATCTTTAGGCGCATCTTCAACAACGGTCAGATCCGAATACCATTCAATTTCTTCGGTCATCATGTTTTCTTCGCCTTCAAGACGATTTAACTTCCATGCACCTTGATTATCTTGGTATGCAAAACCAATGCGACTATCGATATAGTCAAAGGCTAAGTGATGTAATGGCTGACCTTCATCAACCATAATCGGTGTTTCACCTAATGGGTAGCGTAAACGTGGTGTAATTGTGCGCACGTTATCAGGGTAAGTCACGCCAAAATCAACCCCAACGATTAACGCCTCACCCGTACTTAATCCAAGCGCAAAACGTTGCTCATTTGGTTTAGCTTTGGCGCTACTAACCACTGTCGCCCCTTCAGGAAGCGGAGGCTGAAAACTCTCAATTAACTGTTTACTGGCTACTGAATAAAAATCAACTTGGCCATTTACCAGTACGCGATAAGCTATTTCATTTTGCTCATCACTTCCCACCATTAAAGTGGCAGTCTCGGTATTTTGATAACTGATTGTTGATACAGGTTCAACATCAGCGCCATCAAAAATCGGCTTGATAACATACAATAAGTAAAAGAAAATCAACAACAAAGCGACAAAAACCATGGTTCCACCCACAGTTACACCCACTTCAGCTGCCTTATCCGTAAATGCTCTTCGATTCGCTTTTCTGCCTACTAGCAGACTCTTCGTCTCAGAACCAGGTTGATTGACCTGACTTTCCATTCAGAACCTCTATAATTAATCGTCAGCGAAATTTCGCTATGATTGTTTAATCCGCTGTGATACTAAATAAATAGCTGTTTTATTTACCTTAAGCGTTTGTGATTACAACTCAACAATTGTCAGTTCAAATCAGTACGTTTAAGTGATTAATTGATGACATTTTTTAGATGCCTATTTTAATTGGCTGAATTATATGACGTATATATGACAGTAGTGTTACAGGCGATTTATTTGTTAAACATTTGGGAGTTTCTTTTATGTTACGTTATCTAGTTACCTTGCAAGCCCCTGATAGAAAAGGGTTAGTTGGACAGATTGCAAATGTTATCAGTCGTCACAACGGCAACTGGCTCGACTCCGAAATGCGCCATATTGACGGCGTTTTTGCCGCAATATTACAGTTAGAAGTATCGGCATTAAAATGGGATACCTTGCTTGAGTCTTTGGAGTGTATCGAAGGGCTAAGCTGTACTTACAGTAAAACAGGCCACATAGCAGAGCCGATTAAACGATTAAGTTTTAATTTAGTAGCCTACGACCGTGAAGGCTTAGTGCTTGAAATTTCAAATAAAATAAATGCACTTGGTATTAACATCGAGCAATTTAGTAGTCAGCAAGAAACTGCAGGCCACAGTGGTATTGCATTGTTTAGAGCCACCATGGGTTTAGGGTTATCAGATCCAAGTCAGGAAGAACAACTCACAGAATCACTATATGAACTCGGTGACGATGTGGTGTTAGATAAACTCAGTAAAAGCGCCTAGCTCCTTTTGTTTGTTGCGTTAATGAATATATTAGCGCAACAGATATCCCTTCTATTCAATCTAAAAAACCGTTTAAATTTACTGACTACCATCTGTTAGACTACTAACAAATCATAACAAAAATGAGTTTAGAGATGTTAGGAACGTTATCAAAAATGCGCACTCAGCTTGATGAGCAAAATGAAGTGCACTATCAATTACCCGTAGGGGATGCACTCTTAGAGTTAAACCCTTTAATCGGTAAAACACTCACCTTGACCCATACGGGTAAAATTTTATGCTCAAGTTGTGGTAAGAAAACCAAAAAAAGCTACTCTCAGGGACATTGTTACGTGTGTATGTCAAAGCTTGCTAGCTGTGACTTATGCATCATGAAGCCTGAAACGTGTCACTTTGATCAAGGTACCTGCCGTGAACCTGAATGGGCACAAAGTCATTGCTTTGTTCCTCACTTTGTCTATTTATCCAATACATCCGGGATCAAAGTTGGCATTACGCGTTACACGCAAATACCGACTCGCTGGATAGATCAAGGCGCCACACAAGGGTTACCTATCTTTAAAGTTTCTACTCGCCAACTTTCAGGCCTTGTTGAAGTAGAATTAGCAAAACTGATTAATGATAAAACCAATTGGCAAGCCATGTTAAAAGGTAATGCAGATGATGTTGATTTAGTCGATATGGCCAATCAATTAATCCCAGAAATTGAAGCAAAACTGTTAGAGATAAAAGAGCAAAATCCTGACTTTGTGATTGAGCGACTCAATGACCAAATTCAAGGTATTCGCTTCCCTATTACCGAGTTCCCTAAAAAAGTAAAATCTCATAACTTTGATAAAACACCTGAAGTAACGGGGGTTTTGCAAGGTATTAAAGGTCAGTACCTCATTTTTGACACAGGCGTTATCAATATCCGTAAGTTCTCATCATACGAAGTGAATGTTGACACTGAATAACACTTCAATTGAACGGTAAACTGAATTTAGGCTAAATAAAAAGCCGCAGAACATAGGCTCTGCGGCTTTTTTATAATAGTTTCTCGCTCAGGAAAATCGTTACATCGTATGATTAGGGATAGAGTTCAGCATCATACCAGTCAATTTATCAAAGCGGATCTCACGATCTTCGATAGGTTTTCCTGTCTCTGTAAACCCTTGTGCTAACACTTTCCAAATAGGTTGAATACGATTAGGACTAAACAAAGCCACCAGTACAGATCCTTTTTCAAAATCATCATCAATACCTGATGTTGATAAGCCAGCAACGAGACCTGCTCTTTTCATGATTTCTGCGTCACTCATTTCCGACTCTAGCGCCATACCAAAACCAATAAGCACATTTGGATTCTCATTATCTTTAGCAAAATGGTAGCCCTTTTGCTCCATGATTTTTGTTATCGATTGACGCATATGTCTCACTAATTCAGCATCATCAAGTTTATTTGCACTATGAACAGTAAACATCGTTGGGTGCCAAGCAAAGCTCTTTGCTTGCGAAGAAATAAAGCCAAGATCTCCTGAAGTCACCATTGTGATTCGACTAGGAGCAGGCTTGTTGACCTCTTCTTTGGTTGCACAACCTGAAATCAATACAGCGAAAAGACTTATCCATAAACACCATTTTTTGCTATTCATTCACATTTAGTCCTGTAGTCAGCAAGTTAGCCTATCTTTATTGTATCAAGCTATTGAAATTTCGTTATCAATATAACACTTAAACCCTAACCTAACCTGACTCAATTTCAATAACAAGTTATGTCATGTTACCAGCAAAAAGCCACACACAAGATTAGCAAGCTACAAACAATTACAGTACAAATGTAAAAGCACCATCCACGAAAAATGTAATTAACACTAGGTTAGCCAGTATATTCCCGTTAAGATGATCACCTATTAGCACTGCCGTATTGATATATTTTACCGATTTATGGAACTCGTTTTTACTATTGCACTATTCGCTTTTTCTGCAGGAATTACACCCGGCCCCAATAACATCATGTTAATGACGTCTGGCGTTAATTTCGGTATAAAACGCAGCATGCCACATTTACTAGGGATTATTATTGGCTTTCCGAGTATGGTGGTCGCTATTGGCCTAGGACTGAGTGCCGTCTTTCAAGCCTACCCAATGACGCATCAAGTCATTAAAGTTGCTGGTATCATCTACCTACTTTACCTTTCTTGGCGCATCGCTAATAGCTCAAGCAACTTAGAAGGTAAACAAACAGCTAAACCATTTAACTTCTTTCAAGCTGCTGCATTTCAATGGGTTAATCCTAAAGGCTGGATTATGGCTGTCGGCGCCATCGCTACCTTTACTGACATTTCACACGCTTTAATTCCGCAAGTATTAACCATTGCAGTGGTATTTTTTATGGTGGCATTACCTTGTGCCTCAATTTGGTTAAGCTTTGGTATTGGCCTTAAAAAACTGCTTAAAAACGAGCGTCAGCAAAGAATATTCAATATTTCAATGGCCCTGCTATTAGTGTTATCTATCATACAGATGGCTTTACCTGATTAGTCTTACATTGAATAAACAACACTGTTAGTAAGGCTGTTAGCTTTAACGCCGAACGTTAGTTTTAGCGACGAACATTAGTTTTAGCGTAAGCCCGCTATGACGAATTGAACATATGACAGGAAAGAACATGCAAGAGCAAAGCGAATACCATATTGAAACAGCAAACTGGGTCAATAAAGTGATCATGAAATACAATATTTGCCCATTTGCACGTCGAGAAGTTGAAAATAACAGCATCCGATACATTTGCAGCGAAAACACTAAAGTCAAACAGGTGCTAAAAGACTTTCTGTCAGAATGTGAATACCTAGATAACCATCCCGATACCGAAACCACACTATTCGTTTTACCCCGAGGTTTTGAAGGCTTTTATCACTATCTAGATCTTGTCGATTTAGCCAATGATAAATTACTCGAAAATGACTATGAAGGTGTCTATCAACTTGCCAGTTTTCACCCGGACTATTGTTTTGATGGCGAGCCACAAGATAGTCCCACAAATTATACCAACCGCTCACCTTATCCAACGATTCACATCATTCGTGAAGCGAATATGGAAGCCGCTTTAGCTGAATACGATGAGCCAGAGTCTATCCCTGAAAGGAATATTGCTTTTGCTGAACGTAAAGGCACTGAATTTTTTACTGCATTATTAAAACAATGCAAGGTAGGAAACAAGATTAAGTAAACATTACTCGGTATCACTCATTTGGTAATGTCGAGTTACATTGACAGTAAGCCGCCCCCAAGCTGACTGCTTCACTCGTGCTTGATGCACTTCGAATGCCATTTGATCTGTAAACACTTCATCGACATTATACTTATTTGGATTTTTGTTATCAGGAAGCACTTCAAAACTAACGCAGCCAGGCTCTGCTAGCGTCAGCTTGCGGTGCAAAGGTAAGGCTTGTTTTACTGCGGATAAATCCTCATCAGCCACTAAAATATAGCCTGTTAATCTGACTTTACTCAATTCATCTTCCTTGAAGTTAGGTGATAGCTAAAACTAAACGATAGCACTAATGCTTAGCTTTGTTTTTGCGCTTATTGTAATCCTACTTGTCAGCAGGATGATTTACACCATCATTTATCACTACATCGCCTAATTCATATGGGTTCACTCCAACCAGACACCCAATGTTATAGCCATATTCATTGGGATTTGAGCGCCGTTGGTGATGTGTATAGATGCCACATTTAGAGCAAAAGTAATGTTTAGCGGTATGAGTATTAAATTGATAGCAAGTTAAATGCTGCTCGCCTGCAATAATCGTTAAATTTGCTAAAGGAACAGAAGCCACAATGGCACCTTTACGGCGACAAATAGAACAATCACAACGTCTGGGATTTTCTATTCCATTAGGGAGAAACAATTCAATGTTCACTTCGCCGCAATGGCAACGAGCAATATGCCGCAGCTTAATAAGGGTTGCACCAACTTTTTGTAACATTAATACAAGCCTCCATGCTTTTAAATATACTTATCCAGAGTAACGTTAAAGCATGCACATCACTCAAACCAGATGCCAATTTTTAAAATAGAAGATTGAAAATACATGTTTGAAAAACAAAATTGAAACCTAAAAAGCTTCATTTACATTGAAATAAAACCCACTGTCACCATCACCAAAGGCCAAGTCTAATCTAAGGTTAACTCGCGGTTTCACTTCAAAACGATAACCAATGCCAGTGTTGGGTAGCACATCAGATGACGCTAATTCATTAAATTTATCAGAAATAACCCCAGCACCTACCCAATATACCATGCCATGACGACCAGATAAGTTTTGACGATATTCTACTTGAGCAAGGAGCATTTGCTTATCGCGATAACGACCTGAGGTGTAACCTCGTAGTAAATCTCCGCCACCAGCTTTAGATAGCTGATCCCAAGGTACATCACCATGGGTAAATCGACCACGTATTTGCCATGCCAGAACGTCACTATCTGCAACAGGATAATAAGTGCTGTAGAGAGCATTAACGACTTCAAAGTCTGTTTTGCTACCTAAGTCTTTACGATATACACCGACATCTATCTGAGCAATTTTTCCCTGTTCAGGATTGAGTACATTATCTCGGCTATCATAATTGGCCAATAAGTTAATACCTACGCTACGTGATGACGCTTCTAATGGCGTGATATCAACTTCAGATTCTAAGATATCAATACTACTGGCTTTGGCATAACTGAAGTCAAAGCCTGCTCCGACAAACACATTTGACGACACCCGCTGAAGGAACATTGGATTTGCACTAATCACTCTGCCACTAAAATCAGTACGATTCTCATCTTGATAATTTTCATCATACCCAATGCCATAAAACACATCGGGAATATCTGACAATTCGGCGTTGAGATATAGGCGCTGCCTATCTTCATTCAGAAAGGTTTTATTTTCAATGGACACACCTAATGCGCCATTAATAGAGGCTAAACCATTAATGACCAACGAAGATAATTGACTTACCTCATCGTCAGGATCAACTTGATACAAGCCTACAGCAGAAATGCCAACACCTAAATCCATTTCAGGATTGTAAAATGGCCCTGGTAAAAAGCTAAAATCAATAGGTTTACTCGGGTCAAATTCGCCATCAGCCCCTAGCTTTTGTAAAAAATTTTCTACCCAGCCGAGCGCTTCATTGTCGTCTTGAAATGGCACTTCATCAGCACCGTTAGCCTTATGCAGCTCTTGTTCTGTGATCTGTTTAGTCGCGCCATTCACTGATTGAGACTGTGCTGCTGACACACTAAAACTCAGCATGAGTGAAATTGACAGAGGTAAAATCGGCAAAAGTAACGCTGAACGCCTGCAAGCATGATTGCGCTTTGAGCTCACTGTAACAGCCAATGTGCGTGCCACAGAATTAATTAGCTTCATTAACGTGTCCTTGGTTTGAGCTATCAGCTTGTTTCAGTTGTTTCGCTAATGGCAACTTAGGGTACTTAGCTAAATGTTCAGTTAACATGGCTTGATCTCGAGTTTGGTTATAACGAGATAACTCAAGAAACTGCTCTTGTGTAAAGCCTTGCTGCCAAAGCGATGCAGGCACATGATCAAATGAGGCTGAAAATTTAGGGTCTACGAATAGCCATTGCTTTGCGACATCATCAATGACAATCCCGTGAACAAGATTGGCAAGCTGTAACTCATGCGGCTCAACCGTTTGCTCATAAAGAGCGCTGATCGCTGGCCATGATTTACTGATAAATGCCAAGCCCTTAGGCACGATGTAAGGTGATTGTTCATCTCCTAATTCATAGTGACGTTTAAGCAGCATGAATTTATTCGGTAACGGTTCGTTTGAATCCCACCAATAACCATCAATGGCTTCAAACATGGCATCAGTTTGTTGGGCAGAAACGGGGTCTAACCAAGCGATGGTTGCAAAAATCCACGCTGTCATATGAAAATTATATTGCTGACGTGTCATGGCTAAATTATTGGTGAGCACTGCAAGAGCGATTTTCGCCCCTAACATATTCGAGTAAAGATCTTCAGGTGAATACGCCGACACATCTTCGGTCCAGGGACTAAAGCTACGATAACCATGGTATTGAGCTATTTCATGGGCTTCTGCCATAGAGTAAGCCAAACGAACCGCTATACTTGCCGCCAGCTCCCAACGCTCAGTAGCGGTTAACTCGCTGACGTCAAACGCCGCTAACTCAATGGTTCTTGGACCGATTTCAAACGGCAGCTCAATAGTTTGCGCCTCACCTAAATAAGGCTGAATGCGGTAAAACAAAGCCACAGCGTTATCTGCAGTATCACGCACATGAGCGAGGTCAATAAAGCCACCTTTTAGGGTGTACACCAAACCGTTATTCTCACCACTTCGGCCAGCATTCGGCGCCGACTTTTGATGGCTAAAGCTTCCCGCTTCAAACGCATGAGCACCAATATCATCCAGCTCAATCGTATTGGCATGTCTAAAAAATGGCACCGGAATCGGTCCAAGTTTAACTTTCTGGCCACTACCAAATGCACAACAAGGTCTAACACTTGTCGGTAAAGGTAAAGCTGCTTGCTCTGGTAATTTGATATCCTTAAGTAATGCGTTGTCAGGCTCATTATCAAGCGCTGCTTCCACTGCCACATCAGATGGCGTCGCACTGACTTGCCATTCACTGCTTGAGCAGCCACTAGCGATAGTGATTATTGAAAGGAGTAATAGGTTTTTGTTCAGAAACTGCATCATTTTATAAAATCTCGGATCATTTGATTGATGAGCTCCGGAAAGTCATTCGTTAACCCGTGGGAAGCGTCAGGAATAATGATAAGCGGCGCATCTAGAAAAACTGAAAACTCATGCCCTTTCTCTAATGGAAACACCTGATCGTTTTCACCCCATATCAATAAAGATGGAGGCAAGTTATCCCTGAATTCAGCAGGTTCCAATTGATTTCGATACGCAGGTAATGTGGTAATCAACGAGCGTTTTTCTTCGAGGTAATTCGCAAAGTATGTTTGATAGATTTGTTCATCGATAAAGCTTGGGTACCAAGGGTGTGCGACAAAGGTATGTTCCAAAAGATGCCTTACACCTTCTTTATCTTGAGGCACAAACACCGCTTCAGGGGTTGTTTGGCCTAATCGCTCACTCATCGCATCCATATCAGCATCACTAAAGACAATCCCCGGACTGGCAAGCATCATCGCTTTTTTTACTTCTGGCGCTTTAATCATTAAGTCAAACGTCACAAAGCCACCGAACGAAATACCAACAAGGTTTACTTGTTTAAGCCTAAGTTCACTTATGAGCTGTTGAATCGCCGAAGTTTCGCTTTCAATGGTTGCTGGAGCATGGCTATATGAATCGCCAAACCACAATAAATCAGGAACAATAATATGGTAATCGACGACAAGATCTTGCATGGTTTCATACCAACTTGTCATGCCTGTACCACCAAAACCATGGAGTAAAATGATTACTGGAGCCTGTTCATTGCCGCCTTGCCAATAATGTAATTCCCCGTCCTGCGCTAGCGTTAGATGGTTTCGCTCAAAACCAGCATTAATTAGCTGTTTTTGCTGATAACTATCCACCATAGAGACGGTCGAGCAACCGGAAATGAGCCAAATAACGATACTGGTAATCAATAATCGCATCAGTATTAAAACCGATATCCAATGGAGGCCATAAAGCTTGTACGATTACCAAAACCACCCTCAAGCAACAAGTCAAAGCCAGCGCCAAGGTGTAATTGAGCCCCCACCAAGGTGTTCCATTTATCAGCTAGATGTTGGTTAACTTCAAATTTACCATCACCTATCAAATCACCAATACTCGAGTCACCGATAGGAAGAATATCTTTAAGATAGCCACTGAATGTCTGTTCAACGTTTTGGTACATACCACCGACCCATACCTGCAGATCATTACCATATACTTTGGTGCGATACCCCACTCGTGGCGACACAACTATCGTGCTGATTTCACCATCGAGAATATCCAGATCTGTATTGGTATAATTCACATCCAATAACGCAAACCAGTTATCAATACCGCCAACAATGGTGCCGCCAACGCCATAGGTTGTTCCTTTAAAATTTAATTCAAAATCAAAAGGATCTAACTCAGGGAAAAAAGGCAAATCAACATCCACTTGAACATTGGCAACGCTACTGCCTTTTGTATGACCAATAACACCATACAAGTTCAAAAATGGAAGCACCCACATGTCTGCCCGAAACGTTAATGTTTCAGAGTCTTGTAGTGCTTCGCTGCCATTAATCGAAATCTTGTCATCAATAAAGTCCCCTAATCCTGTAAAGGCAACACTATCAACCACTAAAGGCTGTTCCATCGTCATATAATTGATGCTAAAGCCATAAGGTTTTGGGAGTTCGTAACCTAAATCAATCGCTTCCTGGGCCCAAATAGGGAAAGCACGTTGGTATTTTGGAGTGACTTCTATCGAATCTTCAGCAAAAACGATATGACTAATAAAAAGCGTTGAAAGAGCAATAACAAGAGTAAAAGTTCGTAGCATTAGAGCGAAAAATCCTTAACAGCTTCAATGTTAATCAACATTAAAAACATTGAGATAAATAAATAAGTGACTCATTCAATGCTTCTGTACTGGTAAAATTAATCTCAGCATTGATGATAAAATAGACAGATAAATTTGGGAGCGAGGATGATAGAGATGAAATATTAATTTAAAATTAAAATTGAGCTAAAAGGAATATGGATGTTTAAGAAATCCAATATCTTGACAATGCCACTAACAGCAAGTCCGATCAATTAACAACCACCCAGACGGCTCACCACAACCTTAACATATGTATCAAACTGTTATTTGTTCGTTTAGAAAGGATAATGACGGACAGCCATAGCTTCAGCTTGATTCGCTAATACGTGGGAGAGCCCGTATTTCAGCGCGTGTTCAAAGTGTTTGTCGACATAAGAGTGAGATATAAATTAGCTTTTGAATGAACAGATTCAAAATTGTGGTTAAGCTTAACGAGGTGACAATATTAATAATATACTAAAAATCACAACGGATTTTCCCGTTATCATTAAGAGTCAGCACTGCACGTTTATTGACCTCAAGATTAGTCACATAGCCACATCGTCCATCAAGGGTTTCACCACTATTAAGCACTAGCTGATACTGATAATCACCATCAAGTTGAGCTAAGTCATAGTAGATTCGATTTTGCTCACCAATGTTTATCTCACCAAAATCGAGACGACTATGTGGCAATTGAATGACTGCTGAATCAATAACAAATTCAGAGCTATTCTTAACTGTCACACTCGGGCTGACATAAAAATATGACCAATACATTAGTGCAACAGCTGCACAAATCCCTAAAGAGACTTTAGTAAAAATGCCTAACCAACGATTACCAATGTCTAACTTTTGATCGGTTGAAAATAACATTTACGTTTTTGTTCCTTTTATAGAAAACACCAAAGGAATTGATTGGCCTTTTACAATAGAGTGAAACTGGTTTGGTTGCTGCTCAATTAAGTTTTCAAAGCAATTATAAGGGCTATAAGGATATTCATTGACGCTATCAATGCGAATACCAGCTTGAATCAAAGCGTTAATCACTTCTCCCAATGAATGTGCCCAAGTCACCATCGTCTGCGGTGTATCATCTTCTACATCTGTATAACTGCCTTCAGTGACAATATCTGGCTTGGATTGATGAAAATACGGATACCCCTCTAACACATCCTGTACAGGATGAAATTCAGCCATATAAAAGGTGCCACCGGATGTTAAATTATCTGCTATCACTTTTGCCCACTGGGTCAAACAAGGCAGCCAACAAATAGCACCAAACGAGGTGAAGACAATATCAAAACTATGCTGACTATCAGCTGAATAGCTATAAACATCTGAGCAAACAAAATCAGCGCTTATTTGGCATTGTTTAGCCAGCTCATTCGCTTTATCAATGGCAGTATTTGATAAATCAACACCAGTCACTTTAGCCCCTCTTCTTGCCCATGACAGCGTATCTAACCCAAAATGACACTGAAGATGTAATAACGACTTATCCGCAACATCATTGAGTTCTGCGAGCTCAATTTCAGTCAGTGAGGTTTCGCCAGCAAGAAAGCTTGGAACATCATAAAACGATGAGTCAAAGTGCACTTTTGCTCTTTCATTCCAAGCCTGTTTGTTTGTCGTTAAATAATCCATTTAAACTTAATCCGTTTTTAAATGCCCAATACCGTATTAAACCGATTCCTTTATAGCGTATTGCACCTTCTTCTATAGTACATTTTGAGTGTATATGTAAGCACTTGCCTTAATTTCAGCAACCTTAATGCCTTTTATTATCAAAATCTAGAATACATTAGCTTTTTCTGAATTTGTTTACATAAAATGGTGTAAATAAAAAAAGCCGACAACAAGTGCCGGCCTTTGTTACGTCAATTTTTCTTAATTTAAACAATACTCAATGCGATTATTACTGGGTTAGAGTAAATTTCTGAACTTGTTCTGACATCGCTGCAGCATCTTCAAGTAAGGTTTCATTGAGCTGACTTAACGCATTAGCAATTTCTTGAGTTTGATTATAAATCTCACTGATTTTCATCGCATTTTGATTCACTTCTTCGGCAACAGCTGCTTGTTCATGAGTTGCTGAAGCAATTTGTTGATTCATACTGTCAATAACATCAACATCCGCCACAATTTGTTTCAACTCTTTGCCCGCATTTTCAACTTCAATAACGCTTTCATCAGCACTGACCATGCCACGTTGCATAGTTTTAACGGCTAACTGAGCACCTGATTTAAGCCTATCAGTCATCCGCTTGATATCATCCGTTGATGATTGTGTTCGTTGCGCTAAGGTTCTGACTTCATCAGCCACAACAGCAAAGCCTCGTCCTTGCTCTCCCGCTCTTGCCGCTTCAATGGCCGCGTTAAGTGCCAGTAAGTTAGTTTGCTCTGAAATCGCGCTAATGACATCCAAAATAGTCGCAATAGATTGTACATCTTGATCTAATGTCTCGATCGCATTTGAGGCTTCATTGATTTCGCTGGCAAGATGTTTTATCGATACCGTCGTTTGTGAAACACCCTTATTACCAATATGTGCCTCTTTATTGGCAGACGTAGATGCATCTGATGCTTGCACCGCATTAGCCGCAATTTGAGTGACTGTTGCACTCATCTCAGTCATAGCCGAAGCCACTTGCTCTGCCTCTTGGTAGCCAAGTTCAACATCTTGCTTCATGGTCTGAGTATGACCATTAACTTGCTCAACCACACTCACCACTTGCGAAGCACTTTGTCTAACTTGAGCAATTATCGTTTCAAAGTCAGTCATCATGGCATTAAAGGCGGCTGACAATTGGCCGAATTCATCTGCAGATTTGTGCTCAATCCGCGTGCTTAAATCAAAATGGTTACCCGCATGGGTGACTTTCTCAAATAAGTGACTCAAGCTCTTATTCAAGTAATTAGACACTGATAAACTCAACCATGCTAGCAATATTATCGATATTGTTAATGCGAGTAATGATGTCCACATCATTTGGTTGGCTGAATCCAATCTTAGTTTAGTTAACTTAATCAAATCATCAGCTAAGAAATGTTCAAAGTCAGTTAGCACGTTAATTCTTGCTGTAGAAGTACTAAACCAAGTTTCCGGATTTTGGGCGCTGATATGAGTGACGTCTTGAGAATAAGCGATATCACGTAATTGCTGCACCGCTGACTCTTCTCGAGATCGTGAAACTTGTTCAAATTGCGATATCCAATCTGGAGTCGCTAACGCCTTAAAGCGTTCACCATAAGTATTTTGTTCAGACACTAAAGTGACAAACCGGCTAAAAACGCCATCTTTAAACCCTTGTTGGCCGAAGGTTGTGCTAAGTACAGCACGCTCAATACCTGCACGTTCTTTTAACTGTAAAAACGCACCAAATGATGCCAACTTGAGTGATAATTCACTGTCAGTGCTTTGCATTGCCGTTTCATCAACAACCGATAACAATGCCGTATTTAAACCTGTGTAATACTTCACTTCATCAGCAACCGTAACCGTCAATGAATCAACAGAACGTCTCATTGACTGCAATTGCTGCAACTGGTTGCTAATTTGTCTCAAGGTAGCACTAATCTGAACAGGAAAATCATCAACATTTGGAATGCTATTAAAACGACTTATTTGTCTATCAGACATCCCACGCTGCTGAGGTAGCGCATCGGCAAATGATTGTCCTTGTGAACCAATATAGCCGGCACTCATGCCACGCTCTTTTTGTAACTCATGGACTAATGCACTATTAATTACAGCAAGCTCAGTTAACGAAAGTACCGTATTTAATTCTGATTTAGTTTCATATTTATTGTGAACAAACATGCCACCATAAATCAAACAAATCAGCAGAGGCGGGACAATTAGCAATAGCAGTTTATGTAGCGTTTTTAGATCGGTAATCCATTTCATTGTATCTTTACCCTTAGAGTAAGTGCTCCATGCAATTTATCGCAATAAATTACATGCTTTGATGTAACTAAGGCGACTTAATTTCTTTTCAAATTAGTATGAGAATATCGTTCGCGCAAAAAAAAACCTGTAAAACTCTATATGAGTATTACAGGTTTATCGGCTATTTAAATAAAAGCTTTAGCTTAACCTTCAACGCCTTTACTTGCTAAGAACTCATCATAAGTTCCTTTGAAGTCATTAATGCCTTGTGGCGTCACTTCAAGAATACGAGTAGCAAGAGATGATACAAACGCACGGTCATGAGATACAAACAACAACGTACCTTCATACATTTCTAACGCGTTGTTTAATGACTCAATTGATTCCATATCCATGTGGTTAGTTGGTTCATCAAGCAGCAAGA
Source organism: Shewanella japonica (assembly GCF_002075795.1). Lineage (NCBI taxonomy): Bacteria > Pseudomonadati > Pseudomonadota > Gammaproteobacteria > Alteromonadales > Shewanellaceae > Shewanella > Shewanella japonica. The sequence continues at coordinate 1,771,032 of NZ_CP020472.1, read as the reverse complement.
TATTTGGCTTTTGCATAATAAGCTTACCAAAATACATGCGACCTTTTTCACCACCAGATAAGACTTTTACTGACTTTTTAATATCGTCAGAACCAAATAACATACGTCCTAAAATACCACGTACTGTTTGGTCGTCATCTTCTGGCTTACGCCATTGGCTCATCCAATCAAACAAGGTCATATCATTAGCAAAATCAGCTTCGTGATCCTGTGCATAATAACCAATGTTTGAATTTTCTGACCATTGAATCGTACCCGCATCTTGTGGTAAATCATGGACTAAGGTACGTAACAAGGTGGTTTTACCCACGCCATTTTCACCCAAAATAGCAATTCGCTCGCCAACTTCAGCCATCATGTCAAAACCAGAGAATAACGGCGTTTCGTCAAAGCCTTTAGCTAACTGCTCAACCACTAATGCATTACGGAACAATTTCTTCTCTTGTTCGAAACGAATAAACGGATTAACACGGCTAGACGCTTTAACTTCTTCAATTTTAATCTTATCGATCTGCTTAGCACGCGATGTAGCTTGCTTTGCTTTAGATGCGTTAGCCGAGAAACGAGCAACGAAGCCTTGAAGCTCTGCAATTTGTGCTTTCTTCTTGGCATTATCTGACTGCAGACGCTCACGAGCTTGCTGCGCTGCCATCATGTATTCATCGTAGTTACCAGGGTAAACACGTAGTTCACCGTAATCGATATCTGCCATATGGGTACATACAGAGTTCAAGAAATATCTATCATGCGAAATAATCACCATGGTGCTATTACGTTGGTTTAGCATTTCTTGTAACCAGCGAATGGTATCGATGTCCAAGTTGTTGGTTGGTTCATCAAGTAATAATACATCTGGGTCTGAGAGCAAGGCTTGTGCAAGTAGCACACGTAATTTGAAACCTGGTGCAATTTCACTCATTAAGCCAAAGTGTTGGTCAACACCAATACCGACGCCCATCAGTAAGTCACCAGCACGAGATTCAGCAGTGTAACCGTCCATTTCGGCAAACTGCATTTCAAGTTCAGCCACTTTGATGCCGTCTTCTTCACTCATTTCTGGTAAAGAGTAGATACGATCACGCTCTTGCTTAACTTCCCATAGCTCTTTATGACCCATGATCACAGTATCAACCACTGAATAAGCTTCATATGCAAACTGATCCTGGTTCAACTTACCCATGCGCTCGCCTGGATCAATTGACACATTGCCGCTTGACGGCTCAAGGTCACCAGTTAGGATTTTCATGAAGGTGGATTTACCACAACCATTGGCTCCGATAAGACCGTAGCGGTTACCGCCACCGAATTTAACTGAGATATTTTCAAACAGAGGCTTTGAACCAAACTGCATGGTGATGTTAGCTGTAGTAATCAAAATGAGATTCCAAAATTCAAGTTATGATAAAAACAAAAAACCAGTGCCGAATTATGTAACGGCTATAACGTTCAACGAGTATAGCGGTTATTGCTCAGTTAGCACTGGTTTCTAGCCACCCTTAATTAGTTAAGCATGGCCATATTAAATAGGCGGCGTACTATAGCATTTCAGCTTATTTTTTCAACTTAACTTAGCCACAAGGCGCCATAAATCAGGCGAAATTCCATGAATTTATTAAGTCAAAAAAGACAGATGGGGAATATTGAAGGTCAGAACCAGTCAGTAACTGAAGAATGAAGGGAATAACAGACTATTTCTTTGCGGTGAATTTTCGAGTAAACCAGGCAATAGTGGCGCTTTGTTGTTGTTCACTTAGTCCAAAATAAACACACACCCAAGGAGAGATCAAAAAATACCACGGCATTGTCATGCCTAATTCAGCATTGTATTGCAGATAAAAGAAGCCAAAATAAATCACGGCAATACCAGCAATTCCCACTGTGAGCATGGTTAGCTTCATTGCTTTTTCTAGCCTATCCATTTCGCAATCCCTTTAATTATTCTGTGAAATACCCTGAAAAAAGAGTTGTCAATAACACTCGCCAAGATGGTAACAATAATCGCAGCAATAAAAAAGCCAACCATTAACGGGTTGGCTTTAGTCTGAATCAGTAGCAATTACATGCTTAAACCGCCATCAATTTCAAAAACGCGGCCATTTACATAATCATTTTCAACAATAAACTTAACTGTTGCAGCCACTTCTTGTGCTTGACCTAAACGCCCAACTGGCACCATTTTTTCAAGACGCTCCAAGGCTTCTGGTTTCATACCAGCGGTCATTTCTGTTGCTATTACACCTGGCGCAACTGCGGCGCTTCTGATGTTATAACGCGCAAGTTCTTTAGACCAACCAACACTCATTGCTGCAACACCAGCTTTAGATGCAGAATAATTTGACTGACCAATATTACCTGCCTTAGCAATACTAGAGATATTAATAATTACCCCTGCTTGCTTTGAATGAATCATCGCTGCAGCCGCTTCACGCCCACACAAGAAAGTCCCTGTTAAGTTGACATTGATGACCGATTGAAATTGCTCAAAAGACATACGGTCAGTCACAAGGCCTTCTTTTGCTTTAATCATCATCCCATCACGAAGAATACCTGCATTGTTAACTAATACGTTCACTTGACCAAAATCTTCAAGGATATAGTTAAAACCTGCCACGACGTCTTCTTCATCAGTAATGTCTAAGGCATAACCTTGTACTTCTGTTGTCGCTCCTAAATCAGCACAAGCACGCTCTAATTTTTCTTGATCAACATCGATAAGTGCAAGTCTTGCGCCTTGAGAGGCAAACTCTTGCGCCATCGCTAGCCCTAATCCACCTGCTCCGCCAGTAATGACAACAACTTTATCTTTAATTTCCATTAACTGGATCCTTTCTTAATTTATTAAAATCAATCGTTATGATTTCTTATCCGCTTGAGCAAACTGCTCAAATATACTTGAAAAATCGCGGCGGCCATTACCTTGCCTTGCATGGTTTACATATAAACTACGTGCTAATGCTCCCATCGGCGTACTAGAATTTGACGCCAATGATGCTTGCTGAGACAAGCCTAAATCTTTCACCATCAAATCAACCATAAATCCGCCTTGGTAATCATTTGATGATGGCACATTGTCCATGACATCTGGACAAGGATTATATTTCTCTAAAGTCCAGTTACCACCGCTACTGACTTTCATGATATCAGATAACACTTTAGGGTCTAAACCATTATCAATACCCAATTGCAAAGATTCACTCGTACCGACCATCAATACCGATAACAGCATGTTATTACAAATTTTAGCTATTTGACCTGCACCCGTTGCTCCTGCGTGGAATATGTTTGCCCCCATCACAGTTAATACCGTTTGTGCTTTTTGATACGCGTTATCTGAGCCACCACAAATAAAGGTTAATGTGCCCGCTGCGGCGCCAGCTGTGCCACCAGATACAGGCGCATCCATAAACTCAATGCCTTTTGCTTTCGCGTGTGCCCCCACTGTTTGCGCAGTGCCAGCATCAATGGTAGAACAATCAATTAACACTGCGCCTTCTGCTACAACATCCAACAATCCTTTATTGTCAGCATCGCCAATATACAAACTATGGACATGCTTTCCAGCAGGCAACATAGTTATCACAAAGTCTGCCGAAGCCGCAGCGCCACAGGCAGTTTTGGCACTAAGCGCACCTTGAGATGTGAGTGCATCTACCGCTGCAGGAACCAAATCAAAAACAGTCACGGTCATGCCTGCTTTAATTAAGTTTACAGCCATAGGGCCACCCATATTACCGAGTCCAATAAATGCCACAGTTGCCATAATAATGTCCTTTTACATGTCTTTTAATGGGTGATTGTCATTATTCCAAGGTGACGTTAATAGCTGCGTCACCGCCTCTGGTGTCACATCACTTGCGTGAGGAAAACGCCATTGTGGATTTCGATCTTTATCGATTAACAGTGCTCGTATCCCTTCACAAAAATCACCGTAAGAACAGCAATTAACACTGATGCCTAATTCCCATTTAAAGCACTCAGCTAAGGTTTTATCTTTACCGATACTGGCTTGAGCAAAAATTAAAAACCAACTTAACGGGCTACCTGCTAATGCCGTTTTTTGTGCGCGCTTTAGCCAATCAAGTTCAGTATCTAAACTTGAAATTTGATGATGCACTTCTTCGATTTCACCGCTCATAAGTTGATCAATTTCAACTTGATATTGTGCTAGCAGACTATCGCCCATACTCGCCGTCGCGTTTTCCTGCATTGAATTAAGTAAATCACTTAGTTGTAAGTGATTTAAAGCAACATCATCACTCCAACTTACTTCAGCTATAGCATCAAACAAGGGTTCTTTATCATCACTACTTAAAAAGTGATTGCCTAATCCGACGTAATGGGCATCAGCAGCGGTCATGTTGTAAGCCGTTAATCCCAAGAATAATCCTGTTTTACCAGGCATTCTATTAAGGAAGTAACTACCGCCAACATCTGGATATAAACCAATGGTAATTTCGGGCATTGCAATACGGCTTCGCTCAGTTAACACTCGGTGGCTGCCGCCAGCCATAAGTCCTAAGCCGCCGCCCATCACAATTCCATCTCCCCACACTAATACAGGCTTTCCGTACTGATGTAATAGGTAGTCAAGTTGGTATTCTTCGCTAAAAAAGTCACACGCTTCTTGAGTCATTGATTGAGGGTTAGCCCTAGAAGCATGATAGATAGCTCTGACATCACCACCAGCACAAAAAGCTTTCTCACCAGCGCCATCGAGTACAACAAAAGCAATATCATTGTCTTGCTGCCAAGCTAATAACTGCTTAGTCATTGCTTGAACCATACCAAGATTCAGTGAATTTAACGCTTTTTCAATATTAAGCGTAACCACACCAATCGACTTGCCTGATAGTGTTCCTAATGTTTGAAAAATCACATCTTGATTCATTAGTTATTCTTCCAATTTGCAGTGCGTTTATCCAAAAAGGCATTGACGCCTTCAGCCTGATCTTCGGTATCAAATAATCCTACAAACAACTCACGCTCTAAGGGTAAAGCTTGGGTGCGAGGCATGGCTCTTCCAGCTTGAATTAATGTTTTACATACTTTCACGCTGCTCGGTGATTGACGAGCCACTTTTGCCGCAAGCGATATCGCAGCAGCTAATGATTGACCTTGTTCAACCACTTCTTCTACTAAACCAATCGTTTGGGCTTTAGCTGCATCGATTCTCTCGCCGCATAGAATCATTCTTTTTGCCCAACCTTCCCCGACCAAAGCCGTTAAGTTTTGTGTGCCGCCCGCACAAGGTAACAAGCCGACTGTGGCTTCAGGTAAGGCCATTTGTGCTTGCGACTCGGCAATACGTAAATCGCACGCTAATGCCACTTCTAGCCCGCCACCCATGGCATAGCCATTGATAGCCGCAATAGAAACGCCACGAAAGGCGCTTAATGTTTCAAATGCTTCTCCAAAACACTTGGCCATTGTCGCAGCATTGCCTTTATCGCCGTCGGCAAATAATTTTAAATCAGCACCTGCTGAGAAAAACTTCTCTCCTTGACCTGTAATCACCAGCGCATAAATATTATTGTCTTGATTTAGGCGTAATACGATATCTTTAAGCAACATCAAACTGGCTGATGTCCAGGTGTTTGCTGGCGGGTTATTTAAGGTCAAAATGGCGGTATGACCATCAATGGTTTCTACGATAGCGGGCCCTGTTTGGGCAGTTGTCGTCGTCATGATTTAATCCTTTAACAATAGTGCATGCGCGTTAATGCTCCGTTATCGAAACGGAGCAAGCTGGCAACTTATAAAATTGCGTGTGAATTCTCATCTAATAAACGGCGAGCAATGATCAAACGCATGATTTCATTGGTGCCTTCCAATATTTGATGAACACGAACATCCCTAAAGTGTCGCTCCAATGGGTACTCACGGATATATCCGTAACCACCGTGGATTTGCAACGCACTATCACACACTTGAAAACCAATATCGGTGGCAAAACGTTTGCCCATAGCACAATAAGCCGTTGCTTCAGGGTCATTGTTATCAAGTTTAAATGCGGCTAAACGTACCATTTGTCTTGCAGCAACAAGCTCAGTCGCCATATCCGCTAGTTTAAATTGTAATCCTTGAAAAGCGGCAATGGGTTTACCAAATTGCTTACGCTCATTCATGTATTCTGTCGCGCGTTCTAATGCCGCTTGCGCAGTGCCAACTGAACAAGTCGCAATATTAATGCGACCACCATCAAGGCCCTTCATGGCAAAGGTAAACCCTTGTCCTTCATCGCCTAACAAGTTGGCTTGTGGCACACGTACATTTTCAAAACTGATTAATCGAGTTGGCTGTGCGTTCCAGCCCATTTTTTCTTCTGCTTTGCCGTATGTGATGCCTGGTGCATCAGCTGGAATCGCAATCGCTGAGATGCCTTTAGCACCAGCGTCACCGGTACGGCACATAACAACTAATAGCTCAGTCTCACCGGCGCCAGAAATAAACATTTTCGAACCATTAATGATGTAATCATCGCCATCTTTAATCGCTTTGGTTTGCAAAGAAGCGGCATCACTACCTGCACCTGGTTCTGTTAGGCAATAAGATGCTAATAATTGTCCTGTCGTCAAACCTTCAGACCATTGCTGACGTAAGGTTTCGGTTCCCCAAGTTGTTACCATCCATGTGGCCATATTATGAATGGTCAACATGGCGGTTGTTGCAGTGCAACCTTGGGATAATTCTTCGAAGATAATTGAAGCATCAAGGCGAGATAACCCCATGCCACCTTCTGACTCTGGCGAGTACAATGAGCAAAAACCTAATTCACCCGCTTTTTTAATGACATCTTTTGGAAAATAATGCTCTTCATCCCATTTTGCTGCAAATGGTGTGAGTTCTTCAGCAGCAAATTGACGAGCGAGATCGGCGAACTGGCGTTGGTCTTCGTTGAAATTAAAATTCATGTTTGAATCCTTTTTTACTATGACTCTATGGTCATTTGAATTGCCACTATCAGTGGTCACTTAAGCTAAAGTTCTGCAATAGATTTGTGTGAGCTATATTGCTCTGTTTGCAGATACTTAGGCGTAGTATGCTGTTTAGTTATTCAGCTTCCTGCTGAATGGCATGTCTCGGCAGGCCAAAATGCGGCCTTATTACAACGTCGATAAAAGGCCTTCTCCCATCAGAAGGCCTTTATAAATTACTTAAGATTAATACTCATATTTGGGCCACTGACGACTTCATCATCAAACCAGCGAGAGGTAATGGTTTTGGTTTCAGTGTAAAAACGAACCGCTTGCTTACCATAGGCGTGTTGGTCGCCATAGAAACTGCCTTTCCATCCCGTAAATGAGAAAAATGGTAATGGCACAGGAATTGGGACATTAATTCCCACTTGGCCAACATCAATATGATGTTGATATTTACGTGCAGCACCGCCTGATGCTGTAAAGATAGAAGTGCCGTTGCCATAAGGGCTGTTATTAACAACGTCAATCGCTTCATCAAGGCTTTCAGCTTCCATACAACAGAGTACAGGGCCAAAGATTTCTTCTTTGTAGATGCTCATGTCTGTGGTGACATTGCTGAACATGGTTGGGCCAATCCAGTTACCAGACTCATATCCTTCAACAGTAAAGTCACTGCCATCGAGTAAACACTCAGCGCCTTCTTCTTTACCTTGAGCAATCAGTTTTAGCACACGCGCTTTAGCAGCAGGGCTAATGACTGGACCATAAGCCGCATTTTCATCATTCCATAATCCTGGGCGTACTTTTGCTAGTGCTTCTTTAAGCTCAGGGATCCACTCTTTGGCAGCGCCGACAAATACAGCAACAGAAATCGCCATACAACGTTGACCCGCCGCACCAACAGAGGCGCCTACCATGTTATTAATCACTTGCTGCTTGTTCGCATCAGGCATAATCACACAATGGTTTTTCGCACCAGCAAAGGCTTGAACACGTTTTAAGTTATCGGTACCCGTTTTATAGATGTATTGTCCTACACCGACAGAACCGACAAATGAAATCGCTTTAATTTCTTTATCATTGAGCAACACATCAACTGCCGTTTTATCGCCATGGATCAACTGCAGTACCCCTTTTGGCGCACCCGCTTCAACAAATAGCTCAACCAAGCGTTGTGGCGTCATTGGATCTTGCTCTGAAGGTTTTAAGATAAAGGTATTACCACACGCAATGGCCAGCGGGAACATCCATAATGGGATCATCGCTGGGAAGTTAAATGGGGTAATACCGGCACAAACACCTAATGGTTGCGTGTAACTATAGGTATCGATATTTCTTGCCACATTTTCAACCGTTTCGCCCATTAACATTGAGGCGATGTTACATGCGTGCTCAGCGACTTCGATGCCACGCCAAACATCACCTTTAGCATCTTCAAAGGTTTTACCTGTTTCTTGGGCTAGTATGGTTGCGATCTCGTCATGATGCTCTTTTAGCAAATGTTGATAACGCAACATCACTCTGGCACGTTCAGAGACCGGCACTTCTTTCCATGTTTTAAATGCTTCTTTAGCACTATGAATCGCTCGATTAACTTCCTCTACCGTGGCGGCATTAATATTGGCAATCGGTAAGTTATTTGCAGGATTGGTCACCGAAATCTGTTGAGTTCCCATGCCTTCGGTAAATTCACCGTTGATATAATGTTTCACTTGAACTGTCATCTTGCTTCCTAAATCCCTGTAGAGCCCCAAAGCTCTGTGAAAGTGAAGTACTGCCGGCTTGTTATTTTTGACTAATTACTGTTACTTATTAGTGTTACGAATAATTGCCTAGCTCGTGCAGCACTTGAGTCTTGTTGAATTATTTTCTAATCGATTGTTACACTTAAACGGTTATAGCAAGATAGTTAAACTTCAATTGCCATTGCCGTTGCTTCACCACCACCAATACATAATGACGCCACACCTTTAGATAAGCCCTTGGCTTTTAGCGAATGAATTAACGTCACAAGTACACGTGCCCCAGAGCACCCAATAGGATGGCCTAATGCGCAAGCGCCGCCATTGATATTGACTTTAGATTCGTCAAGTTGTAATTCACTAATAGCTAACATAGTCACCATGCCGAATGCTTCGTTAATTTCGAATAAATCCACATCAGCTTTAGACCAATTAACTTTATCGAATAGCTTGTTCATTGCACCGACTGGTGCAGTGGTAAACATTGAAGGTTCTTGAGAATGAGTGGTATGGCCTTTAATTGTCGCCATAATAGTGAGGCCTAATGACTCCGCTTTTTCTCGGCTCATTAACATTAAGGCCGCAGCACCATCTGAAATAGAGCTTGAGTTAGCGGCTGTAATTGTGCCGTCTTTAGCAAATGCTGGACGTAGTGAAGGGATTTTTTCAGGACGCGCATTGCCTGGCTGCTCATCCGTATCCACTGTGACATCACCTCGACGACTTGAAATCGTCACTGGCACGATTTCATCTTTAAACGCTCCAGACTGAATCGCTGCGTTAGCCTTTTCTAAAGAGTTCAGTGCGAATTGGTCCATGTTTTCACGAGTTAAGCCAAAATCATCAGCAGTTTTTTGGGCAAAAGTCCCCATTGCACCGCCAGTGTAAGCATCTTCAAGGCCATCGAGGAACATATGGTCCAAAACTTTGCCATGACCCATACGCATTCCACTACGCGCCTTATCTAATAAATAAGGCGCTTGGGTCATACTTTCCATACCACCAGCAACAACAACTTCAGCACTACCCGCTTTGATTAAGTCGTGCGCCATCATCACGGTCTTCATACCTGAACCGCAGACTTTATTGATGGTCGTTGCACCAACACTTAAAGGTAATTCAGCTCCTAATGTCGCTTGACGAGCTGGCGCCTGTCCTAAACCTGCAGGCAATACACAACCCATTAAGACTTCATCAATTAAATGAGTATCAATCTGAGTGTGACTGACTAACCCTTTAATCGCATTGGCGGCTAATGTTGGAGATGTCACTGCTGATAATGCGCCTTGAAAGCCACCCATTGGGGTGCGCTTAGCAGCAACGATAACGATATCTTGTGGTGATGAATGTGTGGTGCTCATAACTTCTCCGCTGTAAACCGGCAAATATTCTGGCCGAGATTAATACACAGTAAAATGTGATCTAGTTCAATTATCACACTGTGACGTTTACGCTAACGTAAAGCAAGAAAAAATCGTCAAATTCATATTAAGATTTCAACACGGCTGTCATTGAAAATTTACAAAAACGATATGCCATTAATAATTAAGGGGATTTATAACTAGGACTGCCAAGTTTATTGTTGTCAAAAAGTGAGTTAGCTCATACGGGGAATGAATCGCTGCAGATTATGATGGGAAGAAATAGATGGGAAAGAAATAGATGGGAAAGAAATAACAGTGGTGACGTGCAGGTTTTAAGGAGCATCAAGGTTAATTGAGTTGCTAATGCCCGTATAGTGGAAAGCCATCAAATCAACACGCATTGGATCAATAGGAAAATATCACATCGAAAAGGTTTGATTACGGCCATTTTGTTTCGCTTTATACATACCAGCATCCGCTCTTTTTATCATCTTAGATAGTGAATCTAGGCTTTCTTCAGTTCCAAGATCTTGCTCTGCTAATTCATCTTGCTCGCTATGCTCTATGACAACACCATCAACTTCGCTTAGCTGACTTACAGTAACCCCTAAGCTGATGGTAAATTTCACTTCGACATGATCAAAAGTAAATGTTTGCTGCTCGATACTGTTACGGAGTCGCTCAGCCACTTCAACTGCTTGGTCTATATTGGTATTAGGCAATATCAATAAAAACTCTTCTCCACCAATTCGGCCTAATACATCCGTTTTTTTGACCCAATTTCTTGCTTTTCGTGCCGCAGCTTTAATTGTTAAGTCCCCGATATGATGACCGTATGTGTCATTAATCATTTTAAATTTATCAATATCAAAAATGATCACTGCTAATGGCTCAGCTCGTTTTAGGGCAAGACTAAATAACCTATTCCCCTGCTCCATGGTGTAACGTCGATTTGATATCCCTGTAAGATAATCTGTTTGCGAACGGCGTTTAAATAAGCGGCGAGACTGAATTAAAAAAGCCGTTGCAACAAGTAAAACCACAATAATCAAACTGGTAACGATTAAGGTTAATTGAGATATTTGCTGCTTATCTGTTTCTGACTTTAACTTCAGTAAATTAATCGCAAGCTGATTTTCCAGGATTTGGATTTCATATTCAGCGACTTTTGAATTGTGCTCTAGCGACGAGTAGATAACGTCTTTGTCCATGATGGAGGCATAGGTCAAACGTTCATGATTTAAGCTCGACATCAACAAGTTAAAGCTGGCTAAGTACTCTTGTTCGGAAAACTGTTTAAGCGCCATTATTGACGTTTTGAGAAAAGAAGAGCTCGCCGCAAATGTGTCAGAATTTATAAATACATCAGCAGCTTCATAAGCCAACTCTGGCTGCTCTTGCTGCATGTGAGCTAAAGCGAGATAGGCATACATTAAGCCAATAAAATATTGTTCATTAGTGGTTGAGCTTAACTGTTTAGCGTTTTGTAATCGCTCAATTGCCAACTCATGATCATTATTATAATAACTTAGCCGACCCGCATTAAAATAAGCGAAAAATAAGAAGTCGTTAAATTCAGGATGCCGCTTGGCTAAATCAAACAGGCCTACAACATGAATTTCAGCCGCTTCCCAGTCTGACATTTTTATCGCCTCACCAACCAAGTTGTGCAGCATATTGAACATGTCTTGAATATCGTCAACTTCACTCCATAACCGATAGGCTTCATTGAAGTATTCATAAGCGTATTTATGTAATCCATTAGAGCGGTAAATCGCGCCAGTTGAGTTATAAATCATCGCTTGCTTGTTCGGAGGGAAATGGTGCTTCTTGGCAATCAACAAAGCTTCTTCAAGGCGCTGTAATCCTTGCTCAAACACTTGTGTGTCAGTGTAGCAAAATGCGCTTTGCGTGAGTGCTTTGGACAACACGATAGGAGAGTCAATAGCGCGTGCTAATTCCAATGCATATTCTCTATCAGGGCAATAGCGCTCTTTATCATTAACCTGTAAATATTTAATGAATGAACGCTCAATATAACTGATAACTAAAATATCTGAAGTGGCAACTTGCTCAGCAGATTGAATCGCTAAAGAATATGATTCAACGGCATCATCTAATTTGTCTAATGCCTCTTGTTCAATCGCAATTAAATTGAATATATGGGCATTATCAATTGGGTTCCACGAATGGTGTTGCTGAGCTTGTTGTAAATACTCAAGCTTTTCCTCTGGCGCAGAAAACTTATCCAGCGCTTGTTTAACTGAATCTAATGTCATGACGTGATGAGCATCATTTGACTGTATCGCTCGCTCTACATTGTCATTGGCATAAACTGGAGTAACCAGACTGATAAAGCCTGCCAACGCAATGAATCGGCTTATCGATAGCACTCGGTAATAACAAAGGTGAAATTCAATCAATGGGCGCCTCAACATCTGATTTCGCTATGCCCCTGCTTACCATTTAAGCTTTGAGATACATCAAGGTCAGCAAAACAAGATTTAACTGTCACAAGGGTTAACAGATTGTATCAGCATAAGTGAGTTGCTTCGATATGACAATGTAGCGAAGACCGCAGGCTTATGCTTGAATCGATGCTAACGCTAATGCGATTAGATAATTAACCTGTATCTAGCTTAGTTGCCATAATTTATCGGCAAAATATCAGGACTATTGATATTTTTAACTGATAACTCGCGTATAAAAATAAATATGAAAAATAAAAAAAGCGCTGAATCTCAGCGCTTTTTGCAAAAGTAAAGTGGCTTATTAAGGCCATTCATTAACTTCGCTATTGGTGAATCATCTGCAATTAACAGCAAGCTTTATTTCAAGCTGTTTATGCAAAAATGCACTACTTTTGGATCATTACCGCACCAACACTACGATCTTCACTTTGATTTAATAAGCGAATTGTTAACCCGTATTCAGGAATATTACGTCCAGCATCAAGTAAGTCGCCGCCAGAGTAATCACGAGAATCTCTAAAAGTACGTTGGGCACGAGTACGGTTGTCATACATAGTGATGCCATAATCTTCAGACAAATCGATAAACATCTTTTCAGGTCTATCGATTCTAAATGTCGCATCGTGGATTTGGTAGCGTGTCGTTGCAATATTACCATTGCTCCAAGACAAGGTATTTTGATCAGCATCCACAACACCTAAGAAACCGTCACCAGGGTGAACACCAACCCAGTTATCTGAATATTGATTATCCACGTACCAAATGAGCATGCCCTTTTCATAGGTCATTGGCTGTCCAGCAACATTGATATGCGCTAAACCACTGTCGACACCATGATGAGTACGCCACTCAACTAAATAATAGTGCTCAGTTTCAGAAACGCCCGTCGATACATCAAATCCATTTAGCATCATGACTTCTGGCATCACATCAGCATTCGCTGTCGCAACAATCGTTTCATCGACCACAATGTTTAAATCATCAACGTACATACCTGGGTTGGATACCGCGCCATCGGTTTTATACATTACGTATAAATCAAATGCCTCACCAGCAAGCGAAGTGAGATCAAATTCAGCATCAATCCAGCCCGCTGAATTACCTGTTATACCGTTACCCAAATTAGTATCATTCGGATTTGTGTTACTGGTGATATTGCCTTCAAGCATCATCTGACCAAAGCTACCAACAGCAATCACATAGCCATAATCCCAATCAAGCTCGATGTCATACCATGTTTTAAACTGCACTGCTGCAGTGGTTGCATCAGTTAAATCGACAGAAACGGCCATCAGGTTTTCTAGATTATCTCCAGAACCACTGAAATACGCATATTCCCCACTGGTTGGTACAGTAATAACCTGTTGCTTGTTTGGCAGACTCACCCTAATCACATCATGATTAGTGCCTTTACTGGATGCTTGATCTAATAGACCAACGACACCTCGACGAGGAATATCATCAAAATTCACCACAGCACCGTGTTGCCAATTGCCACCAAGGCTTGCTTGTAAATACTCTTTTGCGAATGGACTAAAACCAACGGGCTCTGTGCCGCCGATTTCACCCGCCCAACTACCAGATGACATAATAGACCACATAGATACCGGCTCACCTTGGCCAGTATATTGAGTGTCATATTCATCAGGTAACCCTAAATCATGACCATATTCATGGCTAATGACTCCAACAGCACTGTCAATCGGAGCGATGGTATAATCAAAAGCCCCCATTAGTCCGCCCCAATAAGGCGCTGAGCTTGAAGAATCAGGGATCCCAAATACTCCCCCCAAATTCCAACGATGTGACCAAATAGCATCTTCACCTACTTGACCACCACCAGCTTCTTCCCCCACTGCTGAATGGAATACCATCACATGATCAACCAATCCATCTGGTTCCCAGTAATTACCATCACCATCAAGATCATACCTGTCTTCAATATCAAATTGATTTAAGTCCACAGTGGGATCTTGTGAGGCTGCAGTTAAAGCTTCTCGAATTAAGCTTCTCGCATCACCATCAACATTGTTGCCATAGAATGCCGCAGGCATTTCTGCCATATACCAACCAGCAACATCGCCAGTGACGGTATAACTGTCACCTGACTGTTTCTCATAAAATTGTCTAAACGAATTAGCATGATGACCATTCGGCGCAACCCAACCATCGTCACCAAAAAGGATTTGACGATAATGGTCTGGGTTGTAATCCTCATAATACATACCTGCTTCATCAGGTAAGATAGAATTATGCACAAAGTCAGGGAACTCCATCAAAATCGCTAAAACACGTGCTTCTCGTGTTTCACCTTCATATACTTCTTCTTGAACATTCGCAGGACGGCTTCGCATCGCATTGGCTGTTAGCTGTCCTTTTGACGCTTCATGCCGTTTATGATGTTTAGCCTTACCTTTAATTTCATTAGTCATAGGATACTGACTGACTACAGCAGCATCGAGCGCTGCGGCATTTAGTACCGCTTCTGATTGACGTTTTTTAAGGTAGGTTTTTAACGCTGTTTCAGCTTCTTTTAAGCTAGCACTTTGTGAGATTTTTCCTGATTTCTTGAGCATTTCTATTAACTTCTGCTCATCGGCAATCACTAAATCGAAAGCGCCCGTTTGTGGCGTGGGAGCATGCGGTGCGGCTTGCAAGGCTCCAGATAACCCAGCAATAGCAAACGCTAGCGGGAGTAGTTTCTTGTTATTCAATTGAATACCCTCATTAAATTTCAGATCCGTTTGAAAAGTAATACTCAGCAAGACTCAGCTACGTTAACTAAGTATTCAAAAATCCTAACCGAAGAAACAACGACACGACACTGGTTGGGCTTGATTTCAATCCCAAGTATTAACTTGTGCTAAACAACTAATTATTTTGGGTATTTTCCAGGCAATAAGGTGAGACTAAAAGCGCCACTTAGTCATACTAAATGGCGCCTTTAATTAAACGAATGACTTAATATTGAGACACTAACGACCGGTTTCCCATGGCGTCATTGCACTCATGTCAGATAAATCATACGGCGTTAACTGATAAACATAATAATTAAGCCAATTACTGACTAACAAACTGCCATGACTATGCCATTTGGCAACGGCGTCATTTTTAGGGTTATCGTCACGATAATAATGAGTGGGAACACTTGGTTTTAGACCTTGCTCAATATCACGCAGGTATTCGTCGTTTAACGTCGATTTTTGATATTCTGGATGACCCATTACAAACAAGTTTCGATTATTTCGACTTAACACGATATAAGCTCCAGCTTCTTTTGATTCAGCCAATACTTCTAAATCAGGATGCTGCTTAATATCATTAATATCCATTTCAGCGAAACGTGAATGAGGCGCAAAAAATTCATCATCGAAACCACGTAATAACGGATGTGGTTTATTACAGCGACTGTGGTTAAACACACCAGAACGTTTCTTCTCTAGCAATTTTCGATGTAAATCATATAAGTGAAATAAACCCGCATGGGCAGCCCAGCATAAAAACAATACCGATGTGACATGCTGCTGAGACCAATCGATAATTTCTTTTATGTGTTCCCAATACACAACATCTTCAAAGTCTAATTGCCCTAGTGGCGCACCAGTGATAATTAGACCATCATAATTGCGTGTTTTTACCGCTTCGAAATCACGATAAAAAGTGTTCATATGATCAATTGAGGTGTGTTTTGAAGCTTTATCATGGATACGTAATAAATCCACATCCACTTGCAAAGGCGTATTTCCTAATAAACGTAACAACTGAGTTTCTGTCTCAATTTTATTAGGCATCAAATTTAAAATCAGCACACGCATTGGACGAATATCTTGATTCGCAGCCCGTGTTTCGGACATAACGAAAATATTCTCTGATTCTAAGATTTCTGCAGCGGGTAAATTATCTGGGATTCTAACCGGCATCAAAGCACCTTTTTAACACTATAAGATTCGGTACTTGGAAAACATCAACAACACACAACCGTGTTGCGTCCGACATTTATCACTCATTACCGACTTTATTTACGATAAGATTAATAGCCTCATTACTATTAATATCAACTACATAAGATTGAGTATTGATAAACCAAAGCTTACCTTCCACCTCAATACGGGCACCTATGGCGTAGGTATGTCCCTGCTGAAATTGATCGCGAGCAAGTTCAAATGTAAATGCATGGGGCGTCGTCACTTCATCTGAAGTCATTTCAGCCATAACAATCGCTTTCGTATCTTGCAAAGACACATCTTTAAGTTGCACTTTAATAACTGCGTTATCAGGTAACGCGATACGCTCTCGATACATGATCTCACCTGATACACTGACAAGATCATTGTGCGAAGCACATGCACCTAATCCTAAAAACACCACTACCGCGACAAGCACTCCATTAAATAATCGCATCATTGCCTTGCTCATTTCAGTCTCCTTATCATACATAAAGACTTCTAGAAGTCTATACGTCTTATATTGAATAATATTCTTGCTTGTTATCGAAAGCAGTTGTTTTTATCATAGGTCATCATTTCGAAGCCTTAAAGCGCATGACACAAGCAAACGCAATAATAGTGGGCGCTAGCTCACATCTTAGTAAAGAAATCGCCCGTAAATTGGCCGCAGAAAAAGTTGCTTTGACACTTTTTGTCCAAGATCCAGACTCATTAAAAGAGTTTGCTTCACAACTTGAGACTGAAGTTAACGTTTTACCGTTAAATATTGAGCAGCCTGTTGAGATAATTCGCCAATTAGAACAAGAGTGGCAACGAATCGATGGCGCACATTTGGTCTTAATAAACACAGGGCTAAATGGTTACAACGAGACGCTGCCATGGCAACTTGAGCAAGATATTATTGACGTCAATGTCACTGGTTTTACTGCTATTTGTAATACCACTTTCCGACTCATGCGAGAGCAAGGGTATGGCCAAATTGCCGCTATTAACTCAATTGCCGGACTGAGAGGTGGACCAAGCGTTGCTTACCATGCATCTAAGGCGTATGCACAGAACTACCTTGAAGGCTTGAGTATGCATGCTCAGCGCCTGAAATTACCCATCACCATTACAGATATTCAATTAGGCTTATTAGATAAAGCTGCGATGCAGCAAAGTAAGTTGTGGCTCCCGCCTCTTGCTAAAGTGGCAGATCAAATCATTGCTGCAATGAAAAAAGGTAAACGTAAAGTATATGTCACCAAACGCTGGCGTTTAGTTGCTTGGTTAACCATGATGTTGCCAGAATTTATTTACAACACCCGCCACTGGAAAACGAAAAAGAAGAAGTAGCTTTATAATTTGTAAAACCTTAAACCAAAAACAGGAGCTAATAAGCTCCTGTTTTATCATCTAACGCCCTAAAATCGGCTAGTAAACTGAGTTCTTGAATGAACGCTTAAAAAGAATAGCCAACACTTACCATGTAAACCCAAGGGTTAATATCGACAGTGGTTTCTGGGTAAGCCGTATCACCTGCGTTAAAATTAACATCTGTTGAAATATCTGCATACCAAACTGAAGCATTAACTAACCAGTTATTGTTAACTTGATAATCAATACCCACTTGCGCTGCCAGTCCCCAAGAATTACTCAAACTTAAACTGTTTAAATCAAGGTCTGTTTTATTGGTGATTTCATTGTCATAAAAGTTGGTAAAGTTGACACCGACACCAATATAAGGACGTAAAGAAGAATTAGCATCACCGAAGTAATACTGAGCAACTAAGGTAGGTGGTAAATGTTTTGTCTCAGCAATCTTACCTACTCCATCTAGTGAGATATCGTGGCTAAAAGGAGTTGCCGCCAATAACTCAACCGCCCAATTGTCAGTCAACATGTAACTGAAGTTAAGGCCAACTTGAGTATTGTCATCAACACTAAACTCAGATATACCAGCAATAACTGGGCTAGATTCATTAGGTACAACCGCAGCAGCACCGACACGTACTATAAAGTCACCCGCTTGGTGAGCAAAAACAGAAGAAGAAATGCCAGTAGATAATAAACTGGCTGCGACAATACTTAAGGCTATTTTTTTATTCATTGTGACAACTCCATGTGCGCAACATAATTAGTGCTTTGTGCAAACACTGTTAACAATTGCCGCTACACTGCCAGAGTATTTGATTAACAATATTGATCCAAATCAATAAAAACACCTATACCAAACTAGGTAAGCAACATTAATGACTGAGATCACATTTACCTAGCAGATTTAGATAACACGCATTTAATATACAGCTATAAATCCAACATATCGCATTAAAAACGAACAAATTTCACTCAACCCTAGGTATCGCATAAATATTCAGGCAAAATAAATAATTCACATATTGACAACAATTTCATCTATCTAATTGGTGTAAGATTTGTTTTATGCCACTAAGATGTTAACCATCAGAAATTCGTTACATAAGTGATACAATCAAATTTATCGACTTTCTTTTTGGAATCACATCGCTTTGTCGCGCCAATCAAAACAGATTTTTATGATAATTAGCTGGCTATTGTTGTTTGCCAATATTAACTCTACTCAAGCGAGTACGGTTTTTGAGCAAACACCGAAGCAAGCTGAAAGCAAATCAGAAACGGCAAGCGACGCAACCGTAGAAGCTGTTCAAAAAATTAAACCAAACGCTACAAAAGCCAACAGTGAGCAAAGCGCTACTGAAGACTCTCCATGCTATAGCCGCTCACAATCAGAACTACCGTTAGATAAAACATTCGCTTATTTGAATACCAAGTTTTGCGAACCCGCTATCTGGTTTGACAGCTTTTTTGTCGATGATCGTATAGAGGATGATGGACGAGCAGGCACCATCATTCGCTGGTATAACGACTTCTCTTATTTTGAAAAGGAGGGGTTTAAGTATCGAGCTAACTTAAATGCGCGTTTAAACTTGCCGGGGATGAGCAAGAAATTAAAGCTTATTTTTGACTCCACGGGCGAAGATGATCCTTTCTCTTTTATTAAACGTCCTGATGAAGAAAGAGATGTTGATGTCGGCTTACGATATGACTGGTATACAAAAGAAAGAAGTAGTTTCAATATCAAAGCCAGTTTTAAACCCAAAATTGAAGCGCGCTACCGTTACACTTTACCGATTTCGGACAACAGCCTTTGGCGATTTACACAAAAGTTATACCAGGAAAAAAGCGTAACAGGTGAATCTACAGAGTTAGATTTTGAACATGCTTTTAACCCTCAATTTTTGCTCCGTTGGCATAGTGCAGCACAATATGAGAATAAAGGTAACGGCTGGAAAATAGGCACTGGTTTACAGCTTTATCAATATATTAGTGAGACACAAGCCATTAGCTATCAAGCAAAAATAAATGGCGTCAATAAGCCCTACCATTATATTGATAAAGCCAGTATTGGGCTCACATATAGACAAAGTTATTTGAGAGAATGGTTATTTTTTGGCATTACGCCTGAATACACATGGAGTGAAGATGAAGACAGCGAGCGCTTGAATCAAGCCGTTTTGACTGTCACCATCGAAGTGTTATTTCAAAATGTTTGAATTAGCAATGCTAACTAAACGAATTAAAGCTCTAACGACAAATTCTGGTACTCATTAAACCAAGGCTTGCTGGCAACTCGCTCCATAAACACTGACTCATCAGCTTTGGGATTGTAATTTACAGTCAAGTTAAATAGACATGGCAAACCGAACACTGACTCAACGACAATATCACCACGCTCATCGAGCTTCACTCCAATCGCTGTTTGCAGTTCAGGCCAATAAGACATCGCATCTTTAGCAGAAGTATATGCAAGATGCTGGTTTTTTATGTGCATTCTTGCTTGGTTTTTAACGGACCAAGGGAATGAAGCCATTTCCGCTAAAGCAAGTTCGATTAACTTGTCACGATAAACACTGGTTTCTTCATTGCAGTAATAAATCACGTCAATATCATCTAATACTGATTCCGCAGCGCCATGCAATTTATCCCACACTAAATTACGAACAAAACCTGCAGCAATATACCAATCATCAACCTCAAGCTCTTTAAACATTTGCGCAGTCAGATCCAATGCTTTCATGCGCATTGGGTCGTTTGTAATCCACTGTTTTATTTGAGATTCAAAATCCATGAGCTATTCCGAGTGTTATTTGTACTATTCAAATTAACCACAGTGTACCGATGCTAATTTGCAGATTTAAAAACGGTAAATCAAAAGCTACCACTTTATCGGCTTAATAAATGAAGAACTTTAATAATTTACATTTTGATCGATAAATAACGCTACTCTTTCGACAAAACTTACTAAACGACAATATTGACAAAAACAACATTAACACATGCTAATATTGGTGGGCTAAGTTAACTGATTTTATGTCACAAAGCTATTAATAAACTACGCGCCATTTCAAGTTGATAGGCAATAAAATTGGATAATATAAAGCAAGTTTAAACACGAATAACGCACTGAAAGGAGCAACAGCCAGTCAAATGGTCAGAGCATGTGATTGTAGAACACGCTCAACATTAACTGGCTATGTAGCGAAAGAGTCACCAAGGTTTAAGTAGCATCAGCCTGCTGTTCTGGAGCGGCATCAGCAAAAGCAGGTTGTTGATTACAATACGTCCAAACTCTTAAAATGTTCGGGTAATCAGTTAAATCAACATTGAATCGTTTAGCATTATAAACCTGCGGGATTAAACATAAATCCACTAACGTCGGAGTATCACCGAAACAATATTTGCCAGAATAAGTCTTCATTTGTGATTCTAATGCTTTAAAGCCAATGTGGATCCAATGGTGATACCACTTCATTTTAGCTTCTTCATCTACACCCATCTCTTTCACTAAAAATTGCAACACACGCAAATTATCTAATGGGTGAATTTCGCAAGCAATAGATTGCGCCATCGCACGAACAATCGCCCTATCCTTTGGCGTTTTTGGCAATAGTGGGCTTTGAGGATACTGCTCTTCTAAATATTCAATAATTGCCATTGATTGAGTAAGGCAAAATTCCCCGTCATCGTTAGAGTCGACAAAAGCGGGAACTAATTGCTGAGGGTTTAACGCTGCAAACATCTCGCTATGCTGCTCCCCGCCATTGTTAACTAAATGCACTGAAACCTGTTCTGCCACCAGTTGCTTTAAATTGAGTGCAATGCGTACTCGATAGGCGGCACTTGAGCGCCAGTATCCATATAGTTTCATTTTATCTCCTTATCATCATTGAGCTAACAGCCTAATGAGCATAAAAAAAGCAATAACGCATAGCGCTATTGCTTTAGGGTATTAAACCGTAACGACTAGCCTTTGTACTCAACCACTTTTTGGTCTATTGAGCCAAAGATACTGTTGTTTTCTTCATCAAACATTTCGATTCTGACAGTATCACCGAAATGCATGAATGGAGTTGAAGCTTTGCCATCTGCAATGATTTCTAACATACGTTTCTCAGCTAAACAGCTAGAACCTGCACTGCGATCATAATTTGATATCGTGCCTGAACCAATCACAGCACCAGCGCATAATGGACGGGTTTTAGCCACATGAGAAACCAGTTGGCTGAAGTTGAACGTCATATCAACGCCAGCATTGGGTTGGCCAAATAGGTCGCCGTTTAAATGTGTGACTAATGGTAAGTGAACTTTACTGTCTTGCCACTTATCACCTAACTCATCTGGGGTAATCGCAACAGGAGAAAATGCACTAGAAGGCTTAGATTGGAAAAAACCAAATCCTTTAGCCAACTCACCAGGAATTAAATTACGCAGTGACACATCATTCACTAGCATCAGTAATTTAATATGTTTAGCTGCATTATCGGTATCAACACCCATTGCAACATCATCCGTAACAACGGCAATTTCAGATTCGAAATCAATGCCAAACTCTTCGCTTGCCATTTCAATATCCGCTTTAGGTGCGATAAAGCAATCAGAGCCACCTTGGTAAACTAATGGATCTGTCCAAAAAGACTCAGGCATTTCAGCACCACGAGCCTTACGAACTAACTCAACGTGATTCACATAAGCACTACCATCTGCCCACTGGTACGCACGTGGTAAAGGTGACAGACAACGTGACTCATCAAAATCGATAGCATTATCCATTTGACCAGCATTTAACGCTTCATACAGCTCTTGCAATTGAGGATTAAGTAAATCCCATGCATCCAATAGTTGCTGCATGGTATTGGCAATAGCAGGAACGGCAACGGCTTTTGATAAATCTTTACTCACCAACATAAGTTGGCCATCACGGCGGCCGTTGTTGTAACTTGCAAGTTTCATTTTGACTCCTAAAGGGAACAAATAAAGTTGATACTAGATTTTAAATTGTTATTTCTGGCAATCTGTACCTAAGACGCTAATGAAGCATTTGTCGAACAGATTGCGGGTTAATATCAACGAAAATAGCGTTATAACGCTAGGAATACATTAAGCTCAGCCAAATTAATATAGCGTGAGATAAATCACACTTTGGTTAGTTGGCGGTGATTTTGTAAAGCTTTTAATACACAGTGCAAGATAGTGGCAATATCAGCAATATATGCCTGAAAAATACCATAATGCCAGCATTTTGCTGGCATTATATCGTTACAGTCAGTTTTACCTAATGAACCTTAAGTTCACGGCTAACGCTTTTTAGTGATTTTGTAATCTCTAAGTTTGTTTGCAATCGCCGTATGAGAAACACCTAACTTTTTGGCTAATTGTCGGGTACTTGGATAAGCAGGATATAAACGCCTTAACAATGACGCTTCATATTCTTTCATTGCTTGATCAAGGCTACCCTCAAACTCTTCATCAAAATAACCAAACCCTTCAGCGTAAGACGGCAGTTTAAGCTGTTCAACAGTTAATTCAGCTGATCCATCCCACATTGAAACCGCTCTAAAAATAGCGTTTTTAAGCTGACGAACATTACCAGGCCACGCATAGGTAAACAGGTAATCACGACAAGATGCTGAAATACGGCGAAGTGGGCTTGATAGCTGCTGACTGTAATGCTCTAAGAACATTTCAGTTAATGGGATAACATCAACCTTTCGCTCGCGCAGCGACGGCATGTGATAACTGAGTACATGAATTCGGTAATATAGATCTTCTCTGAACTCTCCAGACTGACAAAGCTCTGCTAGGTTTTTCTGAGTGGAGCAAATAATACGTACATCAGCACGGACTTCTTCATCGCCACCAATTCGTCTGAAGGTGCCATCTTGTAAAAGGCGCAATAACTTAACTTGCGCCGCTTTTGACATTTCGGCGATTTCATCTAAAAAGACGGTGCCGCCTTTCGCTTCTTCAAATAAACCACGCTTGATAACTTGTCCGTTAGCGACAAAGCCAAATAACTCTTCCTCAGCCACACTATCAGGCAAAGCTGCACAGTTAATTGGAATAAACGGATGTTCACGGCGCATACTGGCATCATGGCTTGCTTTAGCCATTAACTCTTTACCCGTTCCCGTTTCACCAGTGATCAATAAAGGCGCATCAAGTTGTGCCATACGTTTAGCTTGCTTTAGGACATCTTTCATCTTATCGCTAACAGCAAGAACATTATCAAAACCCGTTGTTTGATTTTGAAGTGCATTAAACTGTTTACCTACTCTGGCAGGCGATTTAAGTGATACAACAGCACCAGCTAAGATACTGGCATTGTTTTCATCTGGTAAATAAATCGGGAGCATTTCAGCTAGATACTCGTTACTACCAATTTGTACTCGGGTAGCTTGAGCTAAGACAGGTGCTTCTGTTAACCAACGAGAAAAGTTAAAGCCTTGAACCCAGTGATTTAGTGATTCATCAATAACTTCATGCTCTTGCATATTCAAGGTCAACAATGCAGATTCATTGACGATACGAATACGCCCTTTGGAATTAATAGAAAATACCGAATCGGGTAACGTTTTTAACAAAGTTTTTAATGCATAACGCTCTTGCTCAGAAGGCATAAACGATACGGTTCGTACATCATGAACACTTTCTACTTTTCTAATAAGTGGCATTAATTCGCTTAAGGTTTCAAACCCAATTTCAGCGAATTGTAAATAGAGAAAACCTTTGTTACTAGCATCAATTGCAATCAAATTAATGCCATAAGTCTCTAATACTTCAAGAATATCTTTCGCAAGGCCAATGCGATCTAAACAACTCACTTCCAAACGCATATACAACTATTCCCTATCAGTCATTTTGCAGCAATATACGAGGATTCAAGGCAAAAACCATTCAATATTGAATGAAAATTGTCATCCTTCTTTATTTGTGAGCGATACGTTAAAAGGTTATGCGGCTTGTGGCAAGTGTTGTTTACAGCGGAATTGTAACAGATGACGTATTCCAGCAGGTTACGTTAACGTAACCTGCTGAAATTAATGATGAAGCTGACTAGTCTATCAACTGGTCGGTTTTCGCCGCCATGATAAAATCATTTTTATGAAGTCCTTTAATTGAGTGTGACCACCAAGTCACTGTCACTTTGCCCCATTCCGTTAAAATACCAGGGTGATGAAACTCTTCTTCAGCAAGTTCAGCTAATTTATTGGTAAAAACCATCGCCAACTTGAAGTTCTTGAACTTATACACACGCTCTAACTGATTAATTCCGTCACGATTCTCTACGGTCCATTCTGGAATCATTTGACCGAACTCGACCATTTCTTGCTCGGTCACTTTTGGGGCATCAATTTGGCAAGCTTCACATTTTAATTCTGATAAATCAGACATAACTACTCCTGAGTTTTTTGTTCTTTTATTCGTATTAACTTGCAATCGTCTTTGGGGAAAATTTAGGTTCAAGTAACCCCAACTGACGTGCTTTTGTCACTGCAGCCATAATGTCCATTTGAGCGATTTCATCCAAATAGTCGACGCTGTCAATCACATAGTAAATAGGTTGCATAATATCGATTCGGTAAGGCGTCCTGAGCACTTCTATCAAATCAAATGGCTTACGTTCAGGTTCATCACTTAACGCATATAAGGTCTCGCCAGGAGAACTTAAAATCCCCCCACCATAAATATTAAGACCGCCGTCAGCACTTTTGACTAAACCAAATTCCACAGTAAACCAATACAGTCTAGCTAAATATACCCGCTCTTCTTTTGATGCAGCCAAACCTAGCTGACCATAAATATGTGAAAAGCGCGCAAATGCAGGGTTCGTCAATAACGGACAATGGCCAAAAATTTCATGAAAAATATCCGGTTCTTGTAAGTAATCAAACTCTTCTTTGGTACGAATAAACGTGGCGACGGGGAACTGTTTACTCGCTAGCAATTCAAAAAATTTTCCAAAAGAAATTAAAGCCGGCACGCCCGCGGTTTTCCAACCAGTCGTTTCGGTTAGCACTTTATCGATTTCTTGTAATTGCGGCACCCTGTTGGTCGGCATATTGAGCGCCTTAAGGCCTTGCATATATGCATCACATGCACGTCCTGGCATGTTAACCATCTGACGCTGATATAACTCATGCCAGACATCATGTTCTTCATCAGTGTACTGAATATAACCCTGACTATCGGGGATTTTAGCTGTGTAATTTGTTGCTTTGCTCATAAGTGTCACTTTACGTAAACTTCTCTGCCTTCATAGTGAGCTAAGGTTTCATATTTGTTAACAGGCTCACACTTTATTGATTGGCAGTTTGCTAGCTAAAAACGTAAACCATTCGCTACAAAGTCAATATTGATAAAGAATAGTAATTTTAAAACAGAGACTTAAAATGTAGTTATAGTTTGACGAATGAGTTAAAGGCCAGCAATGTTGCAGACTTTTTTGTAGCGCATCTTAGAATAATGCTGCTATTTACTGATTATTCGAATGGATATCAGTAACAAAAGTTATATTCATCACGCTAAGTTAAGTACAATAGTATGAGCAATTACTTTTACTCCACAGTGTTAAGGACAAACCATGGCAATTCTAGTGACTGGCGGTGTTGGCTATATCGGCTCTCATACTGTCGTAGAACTGTTAGATGCCAATCAGCAGGTGATCATTGTTGATAATTTATCGAATGCCAACGTTAATGCGCTCGACAGAATCCGCCAAATTACAGGGAAAGATTGCACTTTTTATCAAGGTAGCGTGCTCAATAAAGCCCTGTTACACAAAATCTTTACCGATCATGTTATCGACTCAGTGATTCATTTTGCTGGCTTAAAAGCGGTAGGCGAGTCTGTCATTAACCCGTTACAATATTATGAAACCAACGTCACAGGTTCCATCATACTTTGCCAAGTCATGGCTGAGCATAATGTAAAAAAATTAGTCTTTAGCTCATCAGCCACTGTTTACGGCCTACCTGAAAGTCTGCCAATTCGAGAGGATTTTGCCACAGGTGCTACCAACCCTTATGGGCAATCTAAACTTATGGTTGAGCAGCTATTGGCTGACTTATACGCTGCAGATAACCAATGGAATATTGCTGTATTACGATATTTTAACCCTGTTGGTGCCCATAAAAGTGGGTTAATAGGCGAAGATCCTAGTGATATACCCAACAATTTGATGCCATTTATTTGCCAAGTCGCGATTGGGAATATCAAAGAATTACACGTTTTTGGAAATGATTACCTCACTCCTGATGGCACTGGTGTTCGAGATTATATTCATGTCGAAGATCTCGCAACAGGCCACATCAAGGCTTTAAATAAACTGTCTGAAAATCCTGGCATTGTGACTTACAACCTCGGTACAGGTAGAGGTTATAGCGTCATCGAGTTAATTACGGCATTTGAACAAGCCAGTGGTAAGACAATACCTTATCGCTTTACCGATCGCCGTACAGGAGATTTAGCCGCCTATTTCGCTGATGCGAGTTTGGCGCACAAAGAACTTGATTGGCAGCCCACTCATACCCTTGAGTCAATGGTTAAAAGTAGCTGGCGATGGCAATCAAAAAACCCTAAAGGTTATCGAGAATAAACACGAAATGAATCATTGTAAGGCTGGAAATAAATCATGAGCCAATCCATTAATCATAGCCGTAGAAACCTATTCAGACGCAGAAAAGACAATGCTCAACGTCCACCATGGGTGATAGATTCTATCGAGTTTACTGACGAATGCACTCGTTGTAATGCCTGTATCGATGCTTGCGAAACCAAAGTGCTTATTAAAGGAGATGGCGGCTTTCCAGAAATTAAATTTTCTGAAGATGAATGCACTTTTTGTCAGCAGTGTGCAACCGTCTGCGAAGAAAAGATTTTCGATGTATCTCAAGCTTTACCATGGACAATTAAAGCGTCAATCAATGATTCATGCCTGACCTACAAAGGTGTGTGGTGTCAAAGTTGCAAAGATGCATGCGATCCTAGAGCTATTACGTTTAAGATGGCAGTCGGTCAAATCCCTAAACCCATTATTGATATTGATGCTTGTACTGGCTGCGGCGCATGCGTATCTCCTTGTCCTGCACAGTCAATTACCGTGACAGAACCTCACGCTAAAGCCGAGTAATTGAGGCTAATTGAGTGACCGCCGTCAAAAAAAAGTCCTAACAGTCAAAATTTAATTGTTTTTTTTGCATTTAATTGTCGCTATATTAAATGTTAAATATCTATAACAAAGTCATTTTCGCCGCGCTTATCAGTTTTATTGCGGCCTAATTATGCGAAAAGAGAGTCTACATGTTTAGTAAAAAAAGTCCGGCAAACAACCTCAGTTTTATCGCAAACGACTGTGAAGTCACGGGTAATATCAAAGTTGTTGGGGACGTCTTGATTGCAGGCAAAATCAACGGTGAAATTCGTGCAACAGGTAACGTAACAGTAGAATCAACAGGTGTAGTGACTGGTGGCGTGATTTGTGTTGAAGCGTCAGTGTCAGGCTTGATGACAGGTAATATTACGTGCGATAAATTATCAATCACCAATACAGGTACGTTTGATGGTGAAGTTTACAGTAAGCGTATGGAAATCTTAGATAATGGTCAGTTTATCGGATACCGCAAAGCTTATGACGAAAGCGCTGAACATCAGTTAATCTCAAATGAAAAAGTGATCAGTGATTCATCAGAAGAAAAAACTGATAACCCACAACTTTCTGCAGCCGTGACAGCTTAGTTTTCACCGAAATGTGTTGATAACTGTATTAATAAGCTTTGTTGTTGTTTCAAGTGATGTTTGAACCATCACCCACGAGACAATAACAAAGTTTACGTTACTTCTTCTCCTTCTCCACCAAACTCTTGCTGCCACTCCCTTAGTAAAGCCACAAACGCCATTGGTGCCCTATCAAGGCTATCTACAGAAATATATAAATGAAACCCGAGATGACTTTCAAGTGTCTGACAGCGATGGCCAAACATTGCTAACACGCCTCTGTAACGATCCCCATTAACGACCAAAGGAGTAAACTCAGCGCCTAGGTAGGTTTCTAAACTTTGTAAGTCTTCATCTTGTGTCGCTGCCGTCATCAATAACGGGCGCTGCTCAGTTAACAGACCTGTCGCCAATCGTGGGGAAATATTATCTAGAATGGGGTTTATTTTTTTGAGCTTAAAGCCAATGTAGGGCAATTCGATTAATTCAAGGTTTTGAGTCACTCTTGATACATCAATTCGCTGGATATTGTTCCACCCGATATGGACAGTACCGCGTCGATGGAAATATTCGACTCCTGCCTGTGTTAACTTAAAACTGGCACTAGGTTGGTTAATTTTAGCGATACCTAAAATTAAACTCACACTGCCAAAACCAAATAACACAATGCCGATCCCAAATAGGTGTTTTGCAGTGATAAATAACACTAGGCTGATAAATAACGCTAGCGAACCGAACACGGTTAAGGTTATACCATTACGCTTACCAAATGGACTGATTAATAATGTGTTTTCTTGAGTCATGTTGCCAACGTTTAGCTTGTAAGGATTAAAGGTTGTTATTCAAAGGTTTCAATCAAAAACCGTTTTATTTTTAGCCATTCCATCCCGACATATTCATGAATCGACCGTTGAGAAATAAACAAGTTTTCAGCGCTAAACCGCCACCAATAGCCTGTAGAACTGATAAAGTTCGTTGGCGCAGCTACTGGAAATAGGTTTTCTTGGCTAAATATTTTTATCGATCTTGGCATATGCGTCGCTGAGGTAACCAGTATAAATGGTGTTTTTCCTACCAGCTGCTTCATTGCTTGTGCTTCTTCTATGGTATCTAACGCTGTTGGAAAAATGGTAATGCTTTCAGCTGGCACCCCAAGTTCAATGGCTGCACGTTTCATGATCATCGCATGGGGCGTTGGGGTAATTCCGCCGCTCCAACCACTGACGACTAAGGTACATGGCCTGTCTGCGATATCTAGCTGTCGTAGGCCTTCCATCAACCTTGCAAGTGCGGTCGATGATAACTGCTGTACAGCACTGATCTCGTTATTTTCAGTATGGCCTGAGCCTAACACCATCACATAGCATTGATAATTTTCATTTTCATCATAAGCAAAAGACAGCGGAATTTCGTTCACTGAGTACCTTGACTCTAAACTATGGGATAGCGCAGCAGATACATATGAGTTACTGAAGACCAATAAGGTTGAAAAGCCTAAAAATAGACACAGCTGTCCAATAACTTTTTTATGTTTACTGCAGTAACGCCAAATGAGTAGAGCCATGAGCAAACACAAAAGTGTAAATGGTACAGGCATGACTAATTGTGAAAGTATTTTTTTAAGCCAAAACATTAAGATACCCAAAGATTATTCGCAGCAATATATTAGCTTGTTAAGGAATAGATTACTAATACCTATATGTTATCCAGTCACGCTCCACATTTCACCAACATCATATCGTCACCAATATGATGAACATAAAATTGCTTTAAGCATAAAAAAGCGACGCTATGATAAGCGTCGCTAGTGTTTTTTGTATGCTCTGAATTTGAAGTGTAATGACCTAAATAATCAATACAGAAACAAATCAAAAACTCTCATTAATGGCTATCTTTACCCCATAGCCACGCTGCGCCACGTACACCTGATGACGCACCAAACTGGTTTTTGACCACTATCGTGTCGCATTCACGGCCGACGACATATTTAGGCAACACCTTAGGCAACTCTTTGTAAATGGCATCAATGTTCGATACCCCGCCACCTAATACAATAACGTCAGGGTCAATCATATTGATTAAGTGGGCAAGAGAGCGTGCTAAACGGTCGATATAACGAACAAAAGCTTGAGTAGCCAAGGGATGCCCTTCAGCCATCATCTGTGAAATTTGTATTCCACTGTCAGCCTCACCTCCAGCTCGGCGAAAATCTCTTACCCAGCCAGTCCCAGAAATAAAGGTTTCAATACAATCTTTATTGCCACAAAAACACGATGTTGAGTTGAACTCATCAGGCGTCATCCAAGGTAATGGGTTATGCCCCCATTCACCGCCGATACCATTACCCCCGCCGTGGACTTTGCCATTAATAGATAAACCACCGCCACAACCCGTTCCAATAATCACGCCAAAAACCACGCCTTTTCCTGCTGCGGCGCCATCTACTGACTCAGATACAGCAAAGCAGTTAGCATCATTGGCAACTCGTACTTCTCTATCAAGACGGGCGCTCAAATCTTTATCTAATGGATGTCCATTAATCCAAGTAGAATTTGAGTTTTTAACTAATCCTGTAAAAGGTGAAACAACGCCAGGGATCCCTACACCAACTGAGCCTGTTTGCTGAGTTTCAGCTTCAGCTTCAGAAACGAGTCCAATTATCGCATCTAAGGTTCCAGGATAATTTTTTGGGGTAGGAACACGTTTACGAAACAGCTCGCTGCCATCATCCGCTAACGCTACTAACTCGATTTTTGTCCCGCCAAGGTCAACACCCATGCGCATCATAGCTTCACTCTCCATTTAATTATAATCTATCATTTAACACGTAGATTCACGGCATTAACCCAACGAGTGATAATGAGCTGTCATGTATGACGAAGTCAGGACTGTCGCTCAAACCATTTCGGTGATGCCGCAATAAAATACGGGTTTAAAATATCTTCTTTTTGGTTGTAATCTAACGGTGCTAAATCTGGGTGGCGTAACACTTGTCCACCTGCACTTTCTAATACTGCTTGCGCCGCCGCGGTATCCCATTCACTTGTTAGCCCCATTCTTGGGTACACATCAGCTTTACCCTCTGCCACTAAACAAAATTTAAGCGAGCTGCCGACACTTTGCATCTCATGCTCACCAATATTAGCGACATACGCTGCTACGTCAGGGCTAATGTGCGAGCGACTACCAACAACAATTGGGTTTTCACTAATAGGACGTTGGCTGATATCGAGCTTAACTCGCTTATCACCTTGTTCTAGCCAAGCACCTTGATGGCAAATACCTGAATAACAAGTTTCTAGGACTGGCGCGTACACCACTCCAGCGATGGCTTTACCATGATGTATTAGCGCAATATTGACAGTAAATTCACCATTTCGTTTTATAAATTCTTTCGTTCCATCCAGTGGATCTATGAGCCAATAGGTGTTCCATAATTGACGTTCTTCCCACGGAATATCTGCAGCTTCCTCACTCATGATTGGAATACCTGCAAACTGACTTTCAAGTCCAGCGACAATGACATTATGACTTGCAATATCAGCAGCCGTGACTGGGCTGTCATCCTGTTTAGTGACGACTTGCAAGTCTGAAGATGAATACACCTGCATAATGGCATTACCAGCGTCTATAGCGATGCTGATAACTTGCTGTAACTGATTTTCTGTTATATCAAAAGGTTGATCTATTCTCTGGCTACTCAAAGGTAACTCCTTGGAAAATATCGACGATTAAGTCGTAAATAATCAACACATTATGCCATTGAACAAGCTAAATATTTATAACTATTTAGCTTGTCTTAGACATTAATCATTAGCCTTGCTAATACCGCTATTGTTACTCATTTGTAATAACAGGTTTGATAGTAAGCCAAGTCGGATAAGCTTGAAAGCCTCTAACCCTCGGCTGCATTCGTATTCAAACCTGAATGTTATTATCCTTTTAGCCACAAAATGGTGGCTAAAAGGCTGGAGTTATCCAGTGACGCTACTGTAACTAACACTTGTTATCTTAAAAGTATTGTCCCATTTATTTAACCAGCTGCACGTTATCCACCTGCATTACAACACCATTTTGATTGCCCCATGCAGGGAAAATAACTAACGGCGCATCCACTTGCGTTAATACCAAGCTTGAACCTGTATTGGCGACGAGATCAGCTAACGCAATACGGTAATGTGTCCATGCGCCAACTTCAGGCGCTGGGATGGCAAAATCTCCTGAACTACATGGATGGCCACAATCGACTTTAATATTAAAATCGCGTACTTCGCGAGGGTCTGTTATGACGTTAAGATCAAATTCGACCGCAGCAAAGCTACTGACATCTTGCTGCAAGCCTGTACTTTGAAAATACACCACAGCCTCATCGGTATTGAAACTAAACTGGTTGACAATGCCATGGTCAGCACCGACGTCTAGTTGCTCAATTGCAACGCTGCCTGATGCCGCATAATGACCAATAGTAAAAGGAGCTTTTACTTCATCATCATAAATAATAAGCTCATTAGCCGTTGATACTTGATATTCATAACGGACATTATCGATTTGTAAGCTCATATTGCCTAATGGTTCAATGACAAAGGGATTTGATACTGATGCTAAATCAACGAAACTTCCTGGAGAAAACCGATTACCACTGGCAACAAGTTCCGCAATAGGTATACGGATTTCTGTCCAAGTATTCAATTCAGGTAAGCTAACACTCACATCACTAACATTCGGCCAACCACTATCAATTTTGACCAATAACTCAACGTCGTTGTCTGTGCTTAATAGATTTAAGTCAAAAACTAAAGTGCCGTTTGCTGACCAATGTGACAAATCAGCAGTAGGTGGATAACTAAAATAAGCATTACCTGTCGCGCCAACTTTATCTAGCTGAAGCACTTCCCCCTTTCCCTCAACAGTTAGCGTTTGTAATGTCACCGCATTATCAGGATTGTAGCTATCAAGACTTAACCCCTCAGCGAGTCCTTCGTCATATAGTATGAATTCTGGCCCCGCACCTATATCTGTTGATGGCACAGTGATTTCAGGGGCAACATGCCCTTCAACAATCTCAGCATTGTCACCTACGCTGGCACAACCAGCCCCAGTTTCGGGTGACACACTGCACTCATAAACTCTAACGTAGTCCACTTCTAATACTTGCGGGAAAACACTTTCATCAACCCCAGTGTTATTGACATTACCCGCCCAAGTTCCACCAACTGCTAGATTTAAAATCATATGAAATGGTTGATTATAAGGAGCATCTTCCGCTGCATTAGCGAGATTACCATCACTATCGACGTATTGACTGTACCAACCTGTTGAACGTTGAGTTGCAAAGTGGACGTCATCAACATACCAACGAATTTCATCCTTCTCCCACTCAATGGCATAAACATGAAAATCGTCAGCTGGGTTAGCCCCATCAGGTAAGCTATATTCAGCGCCAGAGTACACATTGCCAGGCCAGGCTTTACCGTAATGCAAGGTGCCATGAATTTTAGCTTCGGGATCAGAGCCTTCAGTCACCACTTTAAGGTTAACCGCTTCCATAATATCGATTTCGCCGGAACCAGCCCATGGGCCATAAACCCAATCTGTTGGCAACATCCAAATCGCTGGCCATGTACCTTGCCCTTGCGGCATTTTGGCACGGATTTCAAAACGGCCATATTTCCAGTCACCTTTGTTCGTCGAATCTAATCGTGCTGATGTGTACGCTTGCTGTTTTGACGTATCGTTTTCATCATAATTAGGATCGCCCAATGCAACAGCAGGACCACTAAAATCTTCTCGCTGTGCAGTAATCACTAACTTTCCATCAGCAACTTGGCTATTTTCGGGACGCTGGGTATAACATTGCCGCTCCTCATTGCCTCCGCCATAACAATTATATGCGAGGTTCCACTTGTCTAAATCGATAGTGGTACCATCAAACTCATCGCTCCATACCAAATTCCATAGGTTTTCTTGTTCTTCGCTGTTATCGACAGGTGCCATGTCTTCAACAACATCTGTGGCACTGTCAGAGCCGCATCCTAATAACATAGCTGCAGCGAGACTCACACTTGTGATAGTTAAAACTGATGCTCTTTTTTTCATTTTCCCCCCAAGGAATACTCAAAAAACACGAAAAAAATCCAGCAAAATCCCCTACAAAATTAATTGCAAGTTCACAACAGTGCAGGAATAACTTGCCAGCTAGCATTATGCTAGCCGGCAAAACAAAAATTATATTAGGCGTCTGGGCAGGTTATTGTGGCTGTTTCTGCCGCATTAGGCACAATCAATAAGTCGCTAAAGTTAATCTCAGCGCTCCCATTGGTTGCCAAATAGAAAGGTGTATTGATGTTACCGAAATTGACGCCTTTATTTGCAAAGCACTTCAAATCAACACTGATGGTTTGCCACTCACCTACAGCTGTATTTAAAGCATTAGCAATATCCACATCTGCGCGGCAATCACGGTCACATGCAACCCCTAACATCACAGGCTGCTCAACTTTATTGGTGGTTTTAATTAACACTGACAGCGCTGAATCGGTGTTTGAGTATGCTCGTAAGTCACGAGGGAAGTTACTGATTAATCCAACAAACCCAAGGCCTGTACCATTAAAACTAACTAAACGAGCATCTTCTTGAACAACTTTATCAAAAGTTCTGATCGTCACAACATCATTACTTTGAATGCTGCTACTGACAGTATCGGACGATGATTCAGTACCAATCATTAATCGCCAAGGCGCTTTTACTGCACGTTCAAACAATGCTAATGAAGTTAACTTCTCCTCTGCTGCAAAATTATCTTCTGAAAGCGCATTAGACACGTCACTCTTCTCGCCATACTTCAGGCCATAGCCATAAGCGAATAAAGGCTGATAATTTTCATCATGGACATTAACTTCTGTTTGCTGAGGTCGAGTTGGCCACGAAAATGAAAGTTTACCGGTAAAGTCATGATTTACTTTGCCGTCTTTATCACGAAATAGCACTTGTGAAATACCATCACCTTCAGTACCTGGAAGCCAAGCTGCAACAAATGCATCCGATGCATTTAGCTCAGGATTCACCCACATAGGACGACCACTGATAAAGATAGACACAACAGGAATACCTTGAGACTTAAGTGAACGAAGTAATGCTAAATCACGTTTATCACCACGTTGATATTCAAGGTTATCAATGTCACCATTACCTTCTGCATAAGGTTCTTCACCGAATACGACAATAGCAACATCTGGTTTATTGTTTGCTTCAAACTGACCATCAACATTAAGTGTTACTTGGCCACCAGCCGCTGTCACATCTTTAGCAATACCAGCATAAATAGAGGTTGCACCCGGAAAGTCTTCATTTAGATTATCGGTGCCTTGCCAAGTGATACTCCACCCGCCAGATTGCTTACCAATATTATCTGCGCCATCACCAGCGACTAAAACGTTCATTTTGGGAGAAAGTGGTAACACATTATTATTGTTTTTCAGTAAAACTAACGATTCGCGTACTGCTTGTCTGGCGACATCACGATGTGCCTTAGCACCAATAAGTTCAGTTTTACCTGAAATTTCACGGTTAGCAGGACTGGGTTTTTCGAACAAGCCAGCACGAATTTTCACTCTGAGTATACGGCTAACTGCATCATCTATTCTTGCTTGAGGGATTTCACCATTTCTCACTTGGGCAATCGTATTCTCATATAATGGTTTCCATGCACTTGTAGGTACCATGTACACATCTAACCCAGCATTTGCCGCTTGCGCACATGACTCATTAGTACAGCCATCGACTTGTCCATGACCATTCCAATCCCCCTACAACAAAGCCATCAAAGCCCATTTTGTCTTTAAGTACATCATTCAGTAGGTATTTTTCGCCATGAATTTTCTTGCCTTGCCAGCTATTAAACGACGCCATGACGGTTTGAGCGCCAGCAGTCAATCCGCCCACATAACCTTGAGCATGAATATCAAATAGCACTTGCTCAGAATCTAGGTTTTGTCCTTGGTCTATCCCTTTTTCAGTCCCACCATCTCCTAAGAAATGCTTCACTGTGGAAATAACATGTTGATCAGATAAAAAGTCATCTCCGACCTTGCCTTGAAGACCTTCGACGATAGCATGAGAGTAGGCTTTAACTATTTGTGGATCTTCAGAATAGCCTTCGTATGTACGTCCCCAGCGATCATCACGTACAACAGCAACCGTGGGGGCAAATACCCAATCAATACCTGTTACCATAACCTCTTTAGCGGTAATGGCGGCTATTTCACGAATTAAGTCTGGATTATTCGCCGCACCTAAACCAATGTTATGAGGAAAAAGCGTAGCGCCAATAACGTTATTATGACCGTGAACGGCATCTGTGCCCCACATAGTTGGAATTGCATTGCCATCAATACTGTCATCTATAGATGCTTGGTACATATCTTCGGCGAGTTTAATCCAATCTGCAGGCGTGGCATGTTTATCATTATTAGGATAGGCGCCACCACCATTAAGGTAAGAGCCAAATCCATAAGTACGCATATCTTCAACGGTAATATCACGGATCTCAGGTTGGATCATCTGCGCAACTTTCTGCTCAAGTGTCATTGTCGCCATCAAATCAGAAATTCGCTTCTCAAGCGCAGCGTCTTTTGTGAATGGAATCGCTAACTCTGGCCAAATAGAAATGTCGCCTGAAATAGTCCCAGAAACAATCTTATTGGACGCAGTTTGTGACGTTTCAGCTACAGGTGCAGGTTTATCATCACTTACCTTTGGTACTGATTTCTTTGTTTCATCTTCGCCACATGCCGATAAACCCATCACGACAGCTAGCAGAGTGACTGGCAAGGTTATTTGCTTATTTGCGAATACGTTAGTTGCCTTATCCATAATATTGCCTTTTCTATCCAATCTGCCTTCGCAGAAAATTAATTAATAAAAAACTTGTGGTATTACGCTTGTGGACGCTTTGCTTTACTGCCAATAAGGCCATAATGGGCAATAAAGGCATAACAAACTAACGGTAAAATAAACGCCATTTGAATACCAAATGAGTCAGCTAGCATGCCTTGTAGTAGCGGCACAATAGCCCCACCCACAATGGCTAAACACAGTACGCCTGAGCCTTGACTGGTGTGTTGCTTTAAATCGGTCAGTGCTAAACTGAAAATCGTCGGGAACATGATTGAATTACATAATCCAACCAACAGCAGAGCCCACATCGCGGTCGTGCCCTCAGCAAGCATCGCAACGGCCACTAATAGCACGGCGCAAATTGCATTAAAGGCCAGTACTTTACCCGCCGCAATTTTTTGCATGACTAATGCGCCAATGAAGCGTCCGACCATGGCACCACCAAAGTAATACGCAATGTATTTAGCCGCTTACGCTTCAGTAAAGCCACCAATATCAGGTTGAGTTAAAAAGTTAATCAGAAAGCTACCAATACCCACTTCAGCGCCCACA
Organism: Shewanella japonica; assembly: GCF_002075795.1. Classification (NCBI taxonomy): domain Bacteria; kingdom Pseudomonadati; phylum Pseudomonadota; class Gammaproteobacteria; order Alteromonadales; family Shewanellaceae; genus Shewanella; species Shewanella japonica. The sequence goes on along the minus strand of NZ_CP020472.1, from coordinate 1,733,069 downwards.
TAAACAAAAATACCTACTGCACCTAAAACAAGGTGTGGAAACTTCCAAGCGCTGCCAGTATCAGAAGAAGACTGTTGGGTGTTTTGTTCACTGATACCAAGTACAGGTAGCTTTAAAACAAAGAAAATTATCGCCAGCACACACAATGCACCAGCTAACATTAAATAAGGAACTTGCACAGTACTTGCTTGATGAACGGCTTCAATGGTTGCACTTTCAACAGCAGCTGAATCATCACTGTGACTCATATTGCTAAGAATGAGGTAACTGCCAAAAAATGGCGCGACAGTGGTACCAAGCGCATTGAATGCTTGGGTCATCGTCAGTCTAGAAGAAGCGGTTTCAGCTGGGCCTAACGCACTGACATAAGGGTTCGCTGCAACTTGTAAAATTGTAATACCAGCAGCCAATACAAAAAACGCGCTTAAAAACATCCAATAAGAGGCATAGCTAGCTGATGGATAAAACATCAAGCAGCCAACGCAGGCAATCGCAAGCCCTGTCACAATGCCTTTTTGATAGCCTATTTTGCCAACTAAAGCCCCAGCAGGTACGGAAACAATAAAGTAAGCACCGAAGAAGCAAAACTGCACTAACATGGCTTGGGTGTAACTTAATTCAAACATACTTTTTAAATATGGAATTAAGATGTCATTTAAGCAGGTCAAAAATCCCCACATAAAAAATAATGAGGTTAATGCCATCAACGCAAACTTAAAGTTACCGCTTTGATGAACACTTCCCATTTCTGCAGACTCTGCATTTAATGGTGCACTGGCCATGTCATTCCCTCTTTAATTATTATCTATTTATGGTCGATGACTATCTAAGCACTGTAGCTGTACACCTTTAGTAGTACGCAGATAGGCTGTTTCAAGATTTATCTAAATCAATTATTGACCTTTTGTTAATTAATCACTAATCTCGATGTAAGCGCTTTCATTTTTAACATATCGATAACGAAAGTCAACGCTTTTTGTAAGTAATCATTGTAAAAACACTTAGGTATTACCCTGAGTAAAAGACGCTGTAGTTTCGTTGACACAAATACGCCTGAAACATATTAAGTGAATAATAAATATGAAAATTTCTCTACCCGAAAATTCTAAAATGCACTCAAAATCATTTACGTTTGGAGTGGCAACTGCCTCTTTCCAAATTGAAGGAGCAGCAGATTCTCGCTTGCCTTGTATTTGGGATACCTTTTGTGCGACTCCAGATAAAATTCGAGATGGTTCAGACGGTAAGCAAGCCTGCGAGCACGTTGCGCTTTGGAAAGAAGATGTCAATTTAATCGAATCTTTAGGTGTCGATGCTTATCGTTTATCACTTTCGTGGGGAAGAGTGATTAACCAAGATGGCAGCTTAAATCAAGATGGGGTTAACTTTTATATCAACTTAATGGATGAATTAAACCGTCGTAATATTAAAGTGTACGTCACCCTATATCACTGGGATCTACCTCAACATATTGAAGATGAAGGTGGCTGGCTTAATCGAAATACGGCATACCTTTTTCAAGACTACGCGGACAAAATTACTAAAGCCTTAGGTGATAGAGTGTATTCCTACGCCACCTTAAATGAACCTTTTTGTAGTTCATATCTAGGTTATGAAATTGGTATTCATGCACCAGGGCTTGCTACCAAAGCTTTTGGCCGTAAATCTGCGCACCATTTATTACTTGCACATGGATTGGCTATGCAAGTGATTCAAAAAAATAGTCCCCAATCTCTTAATGGTATTGTGCTTAACTTTACGCCTTGCTATCCACTGACCCAAAGCGCAGAAGATAAAAAAGCGACACAGATTGCAGATGACTACTTTAACCAGTGGTATATCAAACCCATTATGGATGGTGAGTATCCAGCAATCATTAACGATTTTGATACTGGTGATAAACCCGACATTGAACCAGGCGATATGGCAATCATTAGTCAGCCAATCGACTTTTTAGGCATTAACTTTTATACCCGCGCCGTTTATCAAGCATGTAGCGACAATCAATTTGTCCAAATAGATATGAAGGATGCCCCTAAAACAGATATTGGGTGGGAAATTTATCCAGAAGCCTTCACTGACTTATTAACCAGTCTCAATAATACCTACTCATTACCTCCTATTTATATCACTGAAAATGGCGCGGCAATTGACGATCACATTGAAGATAACGCCGTTAACGATATTGACCGCCTGGAATATTATCAAGCCCATTTAAACGCTGTAAATAATGCTATAGAGCAAGGCGTGAAAGTTGATGGCTATTTTGCTTGGAGCTTAATGGACAACTTTGAATGGGCGGAAGGCTATTTAAAACGCTTCGGAATAGTGTATGTTGATTACCAAATACAAAAACGCACCATAAAGCGCAGTGGCTTAGCTTACCGTGACTTTATTAATCAACGCATTGATTAATCGATAAATACTCAAAACCCTACTTAAAAAGAATAATAACCCGAAAGAGGTTTTCAATGATTAGCGTTAAAGAGAAAATAGCCTATGGATTAGGTGATACCGCCAGTAACATCGTGTTTCAAACCGTGATGTTATTTTTAACCTTTTTTTATACTGATATTTTTGGAATTTCGCCGGCATTTGTCGGCACCATGTTCCTTGCAGTACGATTTATCGACGCAATAACCGATCCGCTAATGGGCGCATTAACCGATAGAACCGAAACAAAATGGGGTAAGTTCCGCCCCTACCTTATTTGGTTTGCTCTGCCCTTCGGTATTATCAGTGTTATGGCCTTCACCACGCCAGATTTAGCGGAAGAAGGCAAGATGATCTATGCCTTTGTTACCTACACCGCCCTGATGATGGTTTATACCGCCATTAATATTCCTTATTGTGCATTAGGTGGCGTATTAACCGCAGATCCAAAAGAACGTGTTTCCGTCCAGTCTTATCGCTTTGTGTTTGCCATGATTGGTGGATTAATGGTGTCGGCATTAACCTTACCTTTAGTTGAATATTTCGGACAAGGTGATCAAGCTAAAGGTTATCAGCTTACGATTGCGGCAATGAGTGCCTTGGGCGTAGTGATGTTTATCTTGTGCTTCTTAGGAACCAAAGAGCGCTTACATCCTCCTAAAGATCAAAACCTCAGCTTCAAAAAAGACTTTAAATTACTCTGGCAAAACGATCAGTGGCGCATTCTTTCAATCGCTGCGATTTGGTTATTATCAGGAATGGTATTAAAAACCAGTTTAGCGATTTATTACGTTAAGTATTATTTGAATATGCCTGACTCCATTACCTTATTTATCACGCTTGGAATGATAGGTAATATTTTTGGCTGTATCTTAGCTGAGCCTTTAGCCAAACGAGTCTGTAAAGTAAAAGCTTATATTACCATTCAAATTATTGCTGCTGCGTTATGTATAGCAGCCTACTTTGTATCGGGTGAACAAGTGGAAATGGCATTTGCGCTGTTCATTATTTGGGGCTTCACCTTCAATATGGGCACCCCATTGCTATGGGCTAAAATGGCGGATGTTGTCGATTACGGCCAATACAAAACAGGCGTTAGAATTACTGGCATGATTTATTCTTCAATCATTTTCTTTATTAAGCTTGGTGTTGCAATTGGTGGCGCAGCTGCTGGTTGGTTACTGGCTTTTTATGGCTATCAAGCAGATGTAGAGCAAACAGAAGCGACACAACACGGTATTTTGATGTCATTTACCCTTTACCCTGCTGTCGGCTCTATCATCGTAGCCATCGTAATGAAATGGTATACCTTAGATAACAAAGCCGTAAGCCAGGTTCATGCTGCGATTACAGAATAACTATCAATGGGTTAATAGATAAAGCTGTTAGTATAAATTTACTCAGAATTGTATATAGTTAACAACAAACAGCCTTGATACAATTTACACTATCAAAAGAAAATGCTGTCAAATTGGCCTGATGATTGAGTTACATTCGTCAATTTATCTGTTTTTTTGATGATTATGCTAAAAGGTTCATGCTAGTCTTATCGGCGTTTTTCGATTTTGACTAGCAAAACAAGTATTAAATAGGGATATATGGCGACTATATATGATGTATCAGTGTTAGCAGGTGTTTCGCTGGCAACGGTATCAAGAGTGATGAATAACAATACTAAGGTCAGTGAAAAAACACGCCAGAAAGTATTAAGCGCAATGGATCAGTTAGGTTATCGACCTAATACCATCGCTCAATCACTAGCGTCTAGTCGCTCAAACAGTGTTGGAGTCTTAGTCTCTCAACTTGATGGTCCATACTATGGCCCTATGATGACCGAGATTGAAACCGCGCTTCGAGCTGGCAATAAGCACGTTATTATTGCCGCTGACCATAGTGTTGAATCACAGGAAAAAGACGGTGTCGAGTTTTTAATGAGCCGTGGCTGTGATGCGTTGATTCTAGACGTTGAAGCTGTCGATGATGAATACTTGATAAATCTACATAAAGGCAACACTCCCATTGTTCTCATTAACCGCTATATTGAAGAAATCAGTGATTGTTGTGTTTATTTAGATAATGAACTGGGCGGATATTTAGCAACCAAGCATATTTTGAGTCAAGGTCATACTGATCTTGCTTACGTTTCAGGCCCGTTATATAAGCTAGATGCTCAAGACCGTTTACTCGGACATAAACGAGCGTTAAAAGAGTTCAATGTCGACTTTGATAAGACATTATTTTATGAAGGTAACTTCCGTGAATTTGGCGGCAGTGATGCGATGAATCATTTATTCACCATCGATAAGCCTTTCACAGCAGTGGTATGTGCCAGTGATCAGATGGCTTCAGGAGCGATTGCAGTTTGCTTAGAAAAAGGCATGAAAATCCCTGAAGAACTCTCTTTTGTTGGCTACGATAATATTCCTTTTCCACAATATATTTCACCAAAGCTCACCACAGTGAACAACCCCATCCATGAAATGGGTAAAATGGCTGCTTTTTGGGTGCTTAAGCATGTATATAATGACCCTAAAGCGATAGTCGAAAACACCTTCATCCCGCAACTGATAGTGAGAGACTCTGCGACATCACCACACAAGTAACCTTCGAAATTGAAGACGTTAAGGGAGTAGTCTAACTCGCTATTCCCTCATATACTGTTTATCTATACGCTTTATATTGCCCCGATAACCTTAATACTATGCCAATATCCTCTCTGCCTATTCCTTTAAACAGTTAGAGTTTCCGTAGTAATGAGTACAAGCAAAACTTGCATATCGCCTATCATGATATCCACAAGGTGTTAATATCACCCTCCTTTATCGTTTACTCGCTACCGCTTTATTCCCGATAACCTTCTACTCGCTTTACCGTTATACACTCTGCACTCTGCACTCTGCACTCTGCACTCTGCACTCTGCACTCTGCACTCTGCACCCTGCACAGATTACTCTATCTAGGTGCTCTGTCTAGGTACTCTGTTCAAGTAATATGCCCTGGCACTTTTGTTTTTCAATCGTGTTAATTTCGGTTATTCACTTATCAGGCTTAGTACTCAAGAACGAACTGACTGATTAATTGAAGCTCAAAAGTGCTTCAGCGTTGCCTAGAGGCTAACGTCTCTTTTTAGGTGCCTAAGTAGCCAGCTGAAACATGAGTAATCGCACCAAATAACGGGCAAAGAAACCTTAAATCGGAACCAGTTAAATCAGTATATTGTCTTGATTTAAAAATGATGATTTTAAATTTGCAACAAACCAAACTCCCTACCTTAAAATTCACAATAAAAATGTAAGCGCTATCACAAAAATATTTCTTTTTTATTTCTACAAAAAAAAGCACAAAAAACAAAATTAAACCAATTAAAACAATAAACTAAAAAATATCACTTTATCCATTTATAAAAACAAGGTTAACAAGTTGTGACTTTTTGTCGTAATTATTGTTGACGCTGTTAACAAATTAATCTAGTTTTATGTAAGCGCTTACATTAACTTTTACATAAAGGCTTTTAAAAGCGTTTACAAATGATGAATAAAACACATTACGTGAATGCGTAATCCGAATAAAAAAATCAGAGAGTAGTAGCCTGAGATCTAGTCGAGGGGAGACTTAGATGAAATCTAGAACATTCAAAAAGACCAGAATTGCCACTAGTTTGTCGGTAGTACTGAGTGCAAGCACCATGATGCCTGCATTTGCAGCAGACGAAGTCGCTGCAGATGAAAACATCGAGGTGCTTCAGGTCACTGGTATTCGTGGAAGCTTAATTAAATCAATGGATTTAAAAAGAAGCTCTGACGGTATCGTTGATGCGATTAACGCGGAAGATATTGGTAAATTCCCGGATAGTAACTTAGCAGAATCTCTGCAACGTATTACTGGTGTATCTATCGACAGACAAAATGGTGAAGGTAGCCGAGTGTCTGTTCGTGGTTTCGGTGCAGACCAAAACTTGGTTATGCTGAACAATCGTCAAATGCCAGTAACCACAGGTTCGCGCTCATTCGACTTCGCCAATATTGCTTCTGAAGCAATTAGCGCTGTTGAAGTTGAAAAAACCAGCCAAGCGAAAAACTCAACGGGTGGTATCGGTGCAACCATTAATGTTCTAACTCATCGCCCTTTAAGCTCTCCAGGTCTTAAAGCCACATTTGGTGTTAAAGCCGTTGATGACACATCAACAGATGAAGGCTCTGTAACACCTGAATTATCAGGTTTATATTCAAATACCTTTGCTGATGGCAAATTTGGTATCTCTATTTCTGCAAGCTACCAAGAACGTGAAAGTGGTAATCAGCAAGCTCAAGTAGGTACAGGCTGGCGTAGTTTCCCTGGTATTGTTGACCAAGATTGGGGCGGCGATAACGCTGAATGGGGTGGTGTTCCAAAAGATGATAACCAAATCAACCGCCCAGGCGAAGATGACGTATATGCAGTTCCTCAAACCACGGTTTACCGTTTTGAAGAGCAACAACGTACCCGTACAAATGGTCAATTAGTACTGCAATATGAGCCAATTGATTCATTACGTGCAACTTTAGATTACACCTACATGCAAAATGATATTGATACCCAATCTCATGATGTTTCCGCATGGTTTAACTTCGTACCAACACAAGAAAGTACTTGGTCTGACGGCCCAGTATCTTCTCCACTTGTTTACTCTGAAACTTACCCTGATGGCGGCGCCGATTTATCAATGGCAGCTGGTGATTACGGTACCCGAGATGAAAGTGGCTCATTAGGCTTTAACTTAGAGTGGGATGCTACTGATAATTTATTCTTATCATTGGATTACCATACTTCAGAAGCTGAACGCTCACCAAACAACAAAAATGGTAGTAACAGTAACTTAAGTACAGCAGCATTTATTCGTACAAGTGCAGCGACTGACTTTACTGGTGATGTACCCGTTCTAGCTGTGGGTGGCGGTAATGCTGTTCGTCCTGAAGATATGCGCGTGACCGGTTCAGTATTTGGTAATGCACGCAATAAATCTGAAATTGAACAATTACAAATTAATGGTACTTACGTATTTGAAGAAGCGGGTAGTATTGATTTCGGTATCGCTGCAACTGACGTCAATAACCACTCTCAATCAGTTAACGTTCAACGTAATGACTGGGGTGGTGTAGGTGCTGAAGGCGACTTTGACCCTTCATGGTTCCCTGCAGATAGTGTTCAAGATAAATTTGATGGTTCACAAGGTGACTTCTCTGATTATCAAGGTTCTGCCTCTATTGACCCACAAGACGTTATCTTCTTATGGGACTTTGAAGCAGTAAGAGCACGTGCAGCTGAATTATACGGCTCAACAGCGATTGGTGATTGTGGTAATGGTTTCTGCCCATCGACTGATTACGCTAGCGATACTGACCGTTTCACTCAAGAAGAATCTCAATCTGCTTACGTACAATATAACTACGAAGGCGAGCTTGGTGATATGCCATTCGATGTTCACTTAGGTTTGCGTTACGAGAAAACCGATGTTGAATCTAAGTCTGCAGTATCATCGTACGATCAAGCTACTTGGATTGCGGAAACTGAGATTGCTCTAGAAAGTACAACGGCTGATAACCGCGTATTTGGTACTCAAACAGGTTCATACGATTACTTACTACCAAGCTTTAACTTCAACATTGAAGTGGTAGAAGATATCTATTTACGTGCAGCTTACAGTGAAACCATTGGTCGTCCAGATTATACCTCTATTCAAGGTGGTACGTCTGTAGGCACACTCGCTAACCGTGGTGGTGGTAGTGGTGAAAGTGGTAACCCAAGTTTATTACCGCTTGAATCAACTAACTATGATTTCTCTGGTGAGTGGTATTACGCTGAAGGCAGTTATGTTTCTGTTGGTTACTTCCGTAAAGACGTAACAAACTTCATTGACAGTAACCCTGTTAATTCAAATATCTACAACATTCCGGATCCATCAAATGGTGTTTACGTTCAAGAAGCCATTGCTGCAGGTGCAACAACCGCAATTGAGCAACGCCAGTGGATTTATGATAACTACGGCGCAACAGATCCAAACGTTACGTTAAACCCTGATAACGGTAATATCGAAATTACAGGTAACCCTGGTGACCCTGATTTAAACTTCGTGATTACCACACCGTCTAACAGCAGCGACAGCTCAGTTATTGATGGTTGGGAGTTTGCGGTACAGCACTTCTTTGGAGAGTCTGGTTTCGGTATGCAAGCTAACTACACGTTAGTGAACGCGGGTGATTCTTATGACAACTTCAACTTAAACCGTCCAGGTGATGAGCCGCAAAACGTATTAACTAACATCAGTGATACAGCTAACGTTGTTGCTATCTATGAAAACTACGGTTTCTCAGCTCGTCTTGCTTGGAACTGGCGTGATGAGTTCTTGAACTCAACTGGTGACGGTACAGGTGCTAACCCATCTTACACTGAAGAATACTCGCAAGTTGACTTCAATATTGGTTACGACATCGCCGCAGTTGAAGGCTTAACAGTATTCTTCGAAGGGTTAAACATTACTGAAGAGAATACTCGAACTCATGGTCGTTCAAGTACTCAAGTACTTAACTACACACAAACAGGAGCTCGATACAGTCTTGGCGCTCGTTATACATTCTAACGTGTGCACCTTTTGCAAAATGTAAACTAAGGTCGTTTGAGGTGACTATTATGGTCACCTCTTTTTTAAGCTACATCCGTTAGCAACAAGGACGTTGCACCTTTTTTAAATTTCATTTTGATTTTTATTAATACAAATTATTACGCTATACCCCTTGTAAGTGATTGAAAAATATTCAATGCTAAATAAACTCAAAATCACATTAATCTTAGTAACAAACATTTCAATACAGCCTTAACGATAAAACAAAACAATAATAGGCAGATTATGGAACACGCGATAAGAGACATCATTATTGTTGGCGGCGGCACTGCGGGATGGATTACCGCTGGCATTTTGGCTGCTGAACATAACGCTGACAATGGCAAATTATCGCCCTCCCCTAAGCTCAACATTACGTTAATTGAATCACCAGATGTTGCCACTATTGGTGTTGGTGAAGGCACTTGGCCTTCAATGCGCACGACGCTGAAAAAAATCGGTATCAGTGAAACTGAGTTCTTAATCAGCTGCGATGCAAGCTTTAAACAAGGCTCTCGTTTTATCAATTGGACCCATAGCCCAGACGCTGATCTAACCAAGCAACCCCGAGATCATTACCTTCATCCATTCAGTTTGCCAATTGGCACTAACGAAATTGATTTATGCCCTTTTTGGCTGCCTCACCGTCAACAAGTCAGTTTTGCTGACGCTGTTGGACAACAAAATCAACTGAGTATGCAGGGCTTGGCACCTAAACAAATTACTACCGGTGAATACCAGTTTCAAAACAACTACGGTTACCATCTCAATGCGGGTAAATTTAGTCAGTTGCTGCAACAACACTGTACCGAAAAGCTCGGTGTGACTCATATTCAAGACCATGTCAGCGATATTCAAAAAGCTGAGAATGGCGATATTCGTTCATTAGTCACTCAACATTCAGGCGAGCAGACAGCAGACTTCTTTGTTGACTGTACAGGGGTAAAATCTTTGTTACTCGGTGAGCAAATGCACGTACCGTTTGTATGTCAAAAATCAGTGTTATTTAACGATTCAGCGTTAGCGATTCAAGTCCCTTACCCAACTGATGATACTGAGATTGCTTCATGCACTCATTCAACCGCGCAAACCAATGGTTGGATATGGGATATTGGCTTGCCGACAAGACGTGGTGTGGGCCATGTGTATTCGTCTAGCCATGCTGACCAAGCGCAAGCTGAACAGCAATTGATTGACTACTTAAGACCCAGTGTCAATGTTGACCTCGATAACCTTGATATTAGAAAACTATCAATAGCACCAGGTCACCGAAAAATTTGCTGGAAAAACAATTGTATGGCAATTGGTATGGCATCGGGCTTTATTGAGCCGCTAGAAGCCTCTGCATTAGCATTAGTTGAATGGAGCGCCAATACCTTAGCGCAGCAACTACCTGCCAATAGACAAGTTATGGATATTGTTGCCACTAGAGTCAATCAACGATTTTCTCAGCATTGGCAACAAATTATTGAATTTTTAAAGTTACATTATGTATTAAGTCAGCGCAGCGATAGTGATTATTGGCATGATCATCGAGAGTCATCGACCATACCAGAATCATTGCAACAGCAGATAGCTCTATGGCGAACCCAAACGCCCAATAAGCATGATATTCAGCACACTGACGTGTTATTTCCCGCTGCAAGTTTTCAGTTTGTATTATACGGAATGGCGTTTGAGACCCATGTGCCAACTCACCTAAAACCAACGCTTCAACAGCGTGCTCAGCAGTTGTTTACTGAAAATATCAAGCGAACCCAGGGATTAAAGCAAATCCTGCCAACCAATCGCGAGCTGCTCAATAAAATTCGTCAATATGGCTTGCCCCATATTTAGCAACAAAATAACAATAACTGTTTTCTTTTGAACAATTGAAAAACAGCAAAAACCAATAATATTTGATTAGGATGTCAGCATGAACAAACCAGTATTACTCAACAGTGTCGATCATAAAGATATTAAAATTATTACCGAACGCTCAGAAAAGTACGGTGATAACCTATGGTATACAGTGACTTTTCCAGCTGAATTCAGAAGTGTTCAAGCGCACTATCCCATCTTTTTTCAAAAAGACAGTAATACAGGTCAGTTTTACTCTGTTGCCATGTTTGGTTTTCAACATAAAGAGAATTTGTTTTTACAAGATGGCAAATGGCAAGCATCTTATATCCCGCTTACCGTTCGTCGTCAGCCATTTTTAATCGGCCAACAAACTATTCAAGAAGACGGTGTAGAGCAAGTACAACGTGTGATTCACCTTGACCCTAATCATCCTCGTATTAATGAAATTGAAGGTGAGCCGCTATTTTTTCCATACGGCGGTAATACACCGTATTTAGATGAAGTCGGTGAAATGCTCGAAGTAATCCACCATGGGTTAATTGACAGTAAACAGTTCATTGAAACGCTCATCAAGCTAGAACTGCTTGAATCATTCACTTTAGATATTGAACTTGATAATGGCGCCAAACACCAAATGATAGGGTTTTACACCATCAATGAAGAAACCTTAGCAAGCTTACCTGCCGAAACTTTAGGTGAGCTGCATCAAAATGGCTATTTGAACGCAATTTATATGACGTTGGCATCACAATCCAATATCAGACAATTACTCAACTTTAAAAATGCACAATAGATAGCAATGTCTCGTTAGGATTATTTAAAAGGTTGTAGTCAATGGAAAAAAAGCAGGCAGTCAGGGTCATTGATAACACTGAAATCAGTCATATTTTAGAAGTGATTGATAACACAGATGAGCCTGTGATTTTTAAAGGCGCATGTGCTCATTGGCCTATTGTGCAAGCAGGGCAACAAAGTGCAGAAGCCGCAGCACAATACTTACTGACATTTTATCAAGAAGCACCAGTTACCGCCTATTATGTTTCCCCAGAGCATAAAGGGCGTGTTTTTTATAACGAGCAAGTCAATGGTTTTAACTATCAAGCAGCGCAGCTAAACTTACGCCAAGTCATTGATAAGCTATTTACCCATAAAGACGATGCCTTTCCACCCAGTATTTATATGGGATCAACAGAAATTAATCAGTTTCTGCCAGGGCTTGCTGCTGAAAACAGTCTAACATTTGACAAGATTCATCCTCTGACAAGTGTGTGGTTAGGCAATCAATCTCGTATTGCGGCGCATTTTGATTTTCCTCAGAATCTAGCCTGTAACGTTGTGGGAAAGCGAACATTTACCTTATTTCCTCCTGAGCAAGTAGGCAATTTATATACTGGCCCAATGGAATTTGCACCCGGCGGCCAAGAAATCAGTATGGTGGATTTTGATAATCCTGACTTTGAAAAATTCCCCAAATACCAACATGCCCTCAACGCTGCTCAAACTGCCGAGCTAGAGCCTGGCGATGTACTGTATGTTCCAAGCATGTGGTGGCATCAAGTCAGTGGTATCGAAGCATTTAATGTACTCATTACCCATTGGTGGCGAGATACACCCGCTTACCTAGGAAGACCCAATAACGCCCTAGCACTGGCAATGCTCAGCTTACGCTCTTTACCTAAAGCGCAACGACAAGCTTGGAAGGCGCATTTTAATCATTATATTTTTGACCATGATGACGATGACGTTTCGCACATACCAGAGTCAGCTCAGGGCATGCAAACTAAGCCACTGGATGAATTAAACGCACGTAAGTTAAGAGCAGACTTAATAAACAAGCTCAAGCGGTAATCGCCTCTGTGATACTAATGTGCGGCCATTTGATTTACACAAACAGCAACTTAACGAACAAAATCAACAACGAAAATAAAATTACCTCGGGTATAAGTTGATTCAAAGGACATTTTGTTATGCAAAAGCAAGCTTCAAATACAACAAGTTCAAACAAACCGATTAAAAAAGTCGTGATTGCCGGTGGTGGCACTGCGGGTTGGATGGCTGCAGCTGCATTAACAAAGTTACTGGGAAAACACCTAGAAGTGGTGCTGGTTGAGTCAGACCAAATAGGCACCGTTGGAGTTGGTGAAGCCACGATTCCAACGCTACACATCTTTCACCGTTTACTTGGCATTAAAGAACAAGATGTCATGGCTGCGACCAATGCGACCTTCAAGCTCGGAATTGCTTTTGAAAACTGGCATGACGTAGGTAAAGATTATATTCACTCCTTTGGTTTTTTAGGCAAAGACTGTTGGGCATGTGGATTTCAACATTTTTGGCTCAAAGGTCAACAACGCGGTATCGTCAGCCAAATTGGTGATTACTGCACCGAGCATTTAGCGGCTCGTGAGGGGCGTTTTGCCGTATTACCTAATCAAGATTACAACCATGCCTACCATATGGATGCCACTTTGTACGCCAAGTTCTTAAGGGCTATTGCTGAGCAACATGGCATCACCCGAATTGAGGGCAAAATTAAAGAAGTCCTCCAGCATGATGATACTGGTAATATTCGCGGATTAACCCTTGAATCAGGAGACGTTATCGAGGGTGATTTGTTCCTTGATTGCACTGGATTTAGAGCGCTGTTAATTGAGCAGACTCTCAATACCGGCTTTGATGACTGGAGTCACTGGTTACCTTGCGACAGCGCCATTGCGGTGCAAACTAAAACCACTGAAAAACCGATTCCTTATACTCGCTCAATTGCGCGAGAGTCAGGCTGGCAATGGCGCATCCCACTGCAAAGTCGGACAGGCAATGGCTTAGTATTTTGCAGTAAGTACATGAGCGATGAAGAAGCTAAAGCCACCTTGATGGACAATATCGAAGGTGAACCATTAACAGACCCTCGTGTCATCAAATTCCGCACAGGTAGCCGCCGTAAAACCTGGCATAAGAACTGTGTTGCTATAGGTCTATCTTCCGGGTTCTTAGAACCCCTAGAGTCCACCAGCATTCATTTAATTCAACGTGGCATTGTGCGCTTATTGCAAATGTTTCCTTCTCAAGGGCTCGTTGAAGAAGACATTAATGAGTTTAATGAACAAACTCGCACCGAAACTGAAAATATTCGCGACTTTATTGTTTTGCATTACAAAGTCACTGACCGAACTGATAGCCGATTCTGGCGTTATTGTAAAAACATGAGCGTACCTGCATCACTTCAACACCGAATCGATATGTTTGATGCATCTGGCAAAGTATATAAACATGGTAATGAGTTATTTGGTGAGAGCTCTTGGATTCAAGTCATGATGGGACAGGGCCTTGCTCCAAAACAATACCACCCAATTGTTGACATGATGGAAGATGATGAGCTAGAAAACTTCCTTGCATCGATAAAGGCAAAAGCAAAACAAAAAGTGGCAAACTTGCCTGATCATTATGATTTCGTGCAGCATTACTGCAAGTCAAAAATGCTGTAAGTCTGCAATGCAATGAGTAAGCTAGGAACGTTATTAAGTCACTAATTGAAGTGTAAAGGTAGAGTATGACAAGTTCTCAATCACAGCGTCAGCGGGCGCAAGATATGAAAAATCTCGATTCATTGGTGTTAATCAACAAGCCTTTGAACCCTGAGATCCATTATATCGGTGAGCTGCAAACGCCTGTGATTGTTATCGATGACTTTACAACCGATTTATCAGCGTTACAGAATTATGCTAACCAAATCGACTTTAATCTCGATAAAGGCTCTTACTATCCAGGTGTTAGAGCCAAGCTCCCTAGAGACTACGTCATTGAAGTGCTAAATCAGGTATTTCAGCTGATTTACGATGTCTATAAAATCCCTAAAAACTTGCGTATCAAGCCGCAAGCGACCTACTTTTCATTGATAAACCGACCACCGGAAAGTTTAACGACTTTGCAGCGTATTCCTCATTTTGACACCCCAGCACCATATTATTTTGCATTGTTACAATATCTTAATGACAGTACACACGGCGCCACGGCTTTTTTTAAGCATCAACCAACAGGTTATGAGCGAATAACACAAGCGAATATGGATAATTATTTTCGCGCTGCAGAGCCCTATTTACAGGCGTTAGCGCCCTTTCCTGCGAAATACTTCGTTGACAGTAATGAATACTACCAGCAATACCATCAAGTCGATTACAAACAACATCGATTAGTCATTTACCCTGGAAACTTATTGCACTCAACCTTAGTTGATCAACAAACGGATATAGATAGTAATCCAAGTTCGGGGCGCTTAACCGCCAATATATTTATCAATGTGACATAAGCGTTGAGCAAATTATCTCGTTATTCGAATCCACTAATTCGAAACCAACTGCAGTAAATAACCAAATTAAATAAAAATAATCAGCAAGGACTCTGACATGACAATGAAACATCGCCACAAAATGAAAGCGCTTACAAAAGGAATTAAACACGCCCTTGTTGTCTCCCTTTCGGCATCAATGCTTATCAGTACTTCCAGCAGTTTCGCTCAATCAGATGGGATGAACACTAATCAGATCCATGCGCTTTCTGTATTAAGCCAATCTGAGCAGCAGCGTTTACAGACACGACTATCGAAAGTAGAAGCTGAAATTGAAAGATTACTGCCGCAACTGACTTTAGAAGAAAAAGTCTCCTTAGTGCATGCAGGGGGTAAATTTCATATTCCAGCTATCGAGAGACTCAATATTCATGAAATGTGGATGTCGGATGGGCCTCACGGCGTACGCTATGAAATTGACAGAAATTCATGGGCACCAGCTGGCTGGACTAATGACTACTCAACCTATTTACCGCCACTTACCGCTGTCGCAGCAAGTTGGGATCCGAACATGGCGAGCTTACACGGCAATGTGCTTGGCGCTGAGGCGCGCCACCGTAATAAAGACCTTATACTCGGCCCAGGTGTCAACTTGGCTCGTTTACCTCTTTACGGTCGTAATTTTGAATACATGGGTGAAGATCCTTATCTCGCTGCAGCCTTGGTTGTCCCCACTGTCAAAGCCATTCAAGCCAACGATGTTGGTGCAACTGTCAAACACTATGCGCTAAACACTCAAGAATTAAATCGCACTGGAGTGAATGCAAAACCCGATGAACGCACATTACGTGAAGTTTACCTGCCCGCTTTTGAAGCAGCAGTTAAAGAAGCCAACGTTTATGCCATCATGGGAGCATATAATGAATTTCGCGGAACTAACGCTAACCAAAGTCATCACCTTATTAAAACCATCTTAAAAGGTGAATGGGGCTACGAGGGCGTGTTATTGACTGACTGGAATGTCGATATTAATACCTATGACGCTGCGATGAATGGCCTTGATATTGAAATGGGCACAGATGTCGCAAGTTATGATGAGTATTTTCTCGCAACACCGCTGCTAAACATGATAAAAGCTGGCAAAGTGCCTGAGTCAGAGCTTGATGATAAAGTACGCCGAATTCTTAGAGTACAATTAAGTATTGGCATGATGGATAAACAGCGATTGTCAGGTGAGCGTAATACTCAGGCTCACCGAAATGATGCGCGCACCATCGCCACTAATGGCGTGGTACTGCTTAAAAATGACGGTAAAGTGCTGCCTTTAGATGCCCAAAAAGTTAGCAATATCTTAGTGCTTGGCCCTAATGCAGATAAACGTCACGGCTTTGGTGGCGGCTCATCAGAAGTAAAAGCACTGTACGAAATCAGCCCATTAGACGGACTCAAGGCCAAGTTTAAACAAGCTGGAAAAAACGTTAATATTCAGCATGTGCGCCCTGCAAGTAGTCAGTTTATGCCTATCCCTAATGATTACCTTACGACACGTCATTGGACAGGCACCCCTTCTTGGCAGATTAACTACTATGCCGATAAACAACTTAATCAGCTAACCAGTGAATCTTGGATTGCCGATCCCCAATTCGATGCCAAAAATCAGCCTCAAAATGTTGAGATAAAAGCCAATATCAAGCCAGTTGAATCAGGTAAACATACCTTAAAAATACTAGCGGATGGCGATGTTAGCCTAGCTGTTAATGACAAGATATTAGTCAATAAAAAAGCAAATCCAGCCAACATTATCGAGTATGTCATTGATCTCACTGCTGATGAGACCTATGCCATTAGATTAATTTATCAAGGTCAACAGCAAGTCACTTTAGGCTGGGAAACGCCAAACAGTTTATATAACGATGAAGCTGAATATTTAGCAGCAGCCCAAAATGCCGATGCCGTGTTGTATTTTGGCGGCCTGAGCCATGCTGATGATCGTGAGTCCATTGATCGCCCAGATATGAAGCTTCCAGGTCAACAAGATGAAATTATCAATAAACTCCTTGCGGTTAACCCGAATACTGTTGTGTTTATCATTGGTGGCTCGGCAGTTGAAATGCCATGGGCAGACAAAGCTAACGCTATTGCTTGGGGCTGGTACGGCGGAATGGAAGCGGGCCATGCTTATAGTGACATCCTCTTTGGCGATGCCAACCCAAATGGAAAAATGCCTATCACTTTACCTAAGTCATTACAGGACACCGCACCGATAGCGTTGAATGATTACAATGAAACGGAGTCGTTATATTCCGAAGGAGTGTTTATTGGTTATCGCTGGTTTGAGCAACAAAAAATTGCTCCTGCATTCCCTTTTGGCCATGGCCTATCATACAGTCAATTTAGTTATGACAATATCAAGCTATCTAAAAGTACAATGGCTGAAGGTGGCACAATGACCATTACAGCAGACATTACTAATACTAGTGGCATTGATGGTGCCGAAGTCGCGCAACTATATCTTCATGACGTAAAAGCCAGCGTATCGCGTCCACAAAAAGAGCTAAAAGGTTTTGATAAAATATGGCTCAAAGCGGGCGAAACGGGCCAAGTTAGCTTTACTTTAACTCAGCGAGACCTGTCTTTTTGGGATATTAACTCAAATGATTGGCTTGCAGAGGCTGGAAAATTTACTGTAATGCTTGGCTCATCAGTAGAAGATATTCGTTTGCAAAAAAGCTTTAACTATCAAAAATAGCAAGACGGCTTGCTAGACGAATCTTATCCAGCATTTAAAACAGCGTATACCGATTGAGTGACTCACGGTTTACGCTGTTTTTGATTTAGACCTTTGTAACATCATTAAGTGAAATTGTTTTAAATACGCCTAATAACCCGATACCAAAAATCACATAAAACAACTTCATTGCTGAAAACTCTACTGTTACAGCAGATGCCTCAAGGTGACTTGAAAGTGCTTTAGCTGAAAACACCTCAACGACAGTTAATAGAAACGGATACGTAATCAGTAACAAAGCGGAAAGCTTCAATAGATGAATAGACGTTGGCCGCGCGATAAGCCCAGCAATGCTTACCAAAGATAAGCCCATCACGGTATTACTCAACAATAATAAACCTGCAGCGACTCTAACTTGAGCTTCATTAGCATCACCAGCAAAAGGATAAACCTCGACAATTTCAGTCAAATAACTTGCGGGTTGAATTAATCCCCATAATGGATACAAAACAACGACGCTTGCAGCGATATATAACAATCCTTTGATGGCACTCATTTTCCTTCCTTTGATGTTTATCTAATGGTCAATTTCTAACGTCTGTTTACTATAGGCTCGTATTTTATACGTCATACTTTATGTAAACTTTGGCCATTTTTAAGACATTAATGTCAGCTTCAAGTTCAACCGTGAGCCCTAATCTTTAAGCTATTGTTTTTTGGGTTTCAACATAAAAGCAACGACAAGCAACATCACAAAGGCAAAAATATCAAATAAATACCCCTTTCCTTGCTCAATTTGGCCAAAAGGAAAGGCAAGAGAAAAAGGCGCATGAAAAGGAAAAAACTCAAACGGAGTCAAGGGTCTAATTACCTGCGATGCCATGAGTAATAACACTAAGCTAATACCTCGTTTATCACCATAAAGACTACTAAGCGAGCCAATAATGGGAATAACAATAAATACAATGGCATAAATAAATTGTTGCCAAATTGTCTTGTCTGCATATGAAAACAATAATAAACACCCTGCTATCAAGGCATATATACTCAGCGTGATGGCTGTTAATTTGTGTACCACGTTCAATCCTTGTTTTGCGAGAGCCTATGTCAAAAAGTATTCACTAACAGACTCTATCCCATCTGCTTCATCCGTTAATCCGTTCTTATGGTTAATGCGCTTGTAATGACAACTTCTATTTCACTGCAACTATGCCAATAGTGCAAATATTTGATACTTCTGGCCCTAATATGAGTATTTAGGCATCGATTGATGCCATAGGATTAACACTATTAATTTAACAAGATAACCGTTTTTAGTCGCCAGCACAGGGAAATAGTGACATGAATAATAATCGCCAGATAAATCGATGCCCTATTAACCGTACTGAGCAGTTGCCTGATGTTTTTGAACAAGCACGTATTACAAAAGGAGTGGGCTTCATTGAAGATCAGGATGATCCTGTCACGATGATTTTAGGGTTAAAAGACGTACGAAAGTGTGCTAATAACTGGAAGATATTTCAATCTGGGGCAGTTCCAGGGCGCATCGTTGTTCCTTCAGAAGTCAGTATTAGAGAGACAAGGCAAATCCCTTTTGAGCTCGACCCTCCAGAGCATAAGCATTTTCGTGATTTACTTAATCCATGGTTTAAAAGACCATTGGAACAAGGCTATATCAACTCATTACAACAAATCATTGAAGAACTCGTTGATGATGTTATTCACCATGGTTCGACCGATATTGTGAGCGAATTTTCGCTAAAACTACAATCTCGGGCACTCACTTTGCTTTTAAATGTACCTTATGAAGAATCCTTAGTCTGGATTAATTGGGGCACCCATGTGTTTCGCAGTAACGAGTCAGAGTTAGACGGCGAAAAAGCCGCAATCTTATACGATTATATTGATAATCAAATTGAATTAGCCATGAAAACACCAAGCGACAGCCTTTACTCATCCTTACTTAATGCCAGTATCGACGGGAAAAAGCTATCTAAAGAACAAATTAAAGGCGTGATGATATTAACCTTTGCAGGCGGCAGAGATACGGTGATTAATGCTGTCACCAATACCATCGCCTACTTTGCCAGTCAGCCATCATCTCTTTCTCGACTCAGAAAAGAGCCCGAAATTATACCCAGAGCAGTCGAGGAATTAATTCGCTATTTTTCACCGTTAACTCATATGGGCCGAGTCGTTACTCAAGATACAGATGTGGCTCAACAGGAAGTAACAGCTGACTCACGGATATCACTTTGCTGGGCTTCAGCAAATCGCGATGCCTCGGTTTTCGAACAGCCAAATGAGGTCATTTTAGATAGAAAAATTAACCCTCATGTCGCTTTCGGCTTTGGCCCCCATAACTGTCTTGGAGCCACCCATGCAAGGCAAATAATCAAGACGCTCATCACGACACTAACCAATAAAGTTGACACGATTGAGGTGCTATCACAACAAGATAACATCGAAGATTGGGGCGCATTTCAGCGAAAAGTCGGCTATGAGCAACTGAACATGATATTCAGTCCTTGCCGATAACACCACATTAAATATAGAAGGGATTTCCCATGGCAAAAATTACATTTATTACTTCAAATGAACAATCAACAACAGTTGAAGGACATCAGGGTTCAGTCATGGAGCTAGCAGTTGAAAATAACATTGAAGGCATTGATGGAGATTGTGGCGGTGTTTGTTCTTGCGCTACCTGCCATGTATATGTGGCCTCTGATCAACTTGATAAAACAGGTGCTATCAGTGAAATCGAGAAAGACATGTTAGAGCTTGATGATAATGTCACAGAATTAAGCCGGCTTTGCTGCCAGATAACGCTATCTGATGACTTAGACGGTCTTATATTAACCATAGCGCCATAGTGCCGTAGTGTTCGTGCAAAAGTGTTAGCGCGATAGTTTTTCGCAATAGTTTTTCGAAATAGTCGCTACCCACTCAATTCACCCAATAACGATTAACTTCAACCACGGTATTTGATTAAACAGGCCAAATATGACAATTCAACTTACTGATAATGCAATGCAGACGTTAACTAAAAATGATACCTGTGTGATCATTGGCGCAAGTCATGGTGGCGTTAATCTTGCTTTTTCACTGAGAAAACATGGTTGGCAAGGTAATATTATCTTGATTGATTCAGATCCAAATTTGCCCTACCACAGACCTCCTTTATCGAAAGCTTTCTTACTTAATCATAATGTGACTGAATGCGCTAGCCATGAAATCCATCTTGACCCCAGCAGTATTCAACTAAAATCCCCAGATAGTTATCGCAAGCAAAACATCACCCTTAAATTGGGGCTCACGGTAACGAAAATTAATAGAAACTCTAAACAAGTGACATTAAGTAATGGTTCAAAACAAGCTTATGACAAGCTCGTATTAGCCACAGGAGCAAGACCTTTTATCCCACCAATTTCGGGCATAAAAGCTTGTAAAGAAGCTTTTTGTTTAAGAACCGTTAGTGATGTCAGCCGCATTAAACAGGCCTTAGCTACAAGTGAGCAAAAACGCGTCGTTATTATTGGTGGCGGTTATGTAGGACTAGAAACCGCTTCTTCATTAAAAAAGCTTGGTGCAACGGTGACGGTATTAGAAAGAGAGCCACGTATTTTAGCTCGAGTCACTGCCCCGCTAATGTCTGAATTTTTTACCCAATTGCATCAAGAAAATCAGGTTGAGGTATTAACCGACAAGTTAGTTCAACAAATCAGCACATCAAATTTGAATAATGATAAAAATATGCCATTAGCACATAAGATTACCTGCGCAGATGGCAGCAGCTATATTGCGGATGTCATTGTGATTGGCGTTGGTATTACAGTTAACACTGAGCTTGCCAAAGCGTGTGGGATTAAACTCGCATCTGATACGCCTAATGAGCAGGCTAATCATAATGAAGCAAATGGCCGTGATAAACCTAAAAGCACACCTAAACCTGGGATATGGGTAAACTCTTCACTGCAAACCAGTGACGAGAATATTTTTGCAATTGGTGACTGCACATATCATCACAATCCACATTATGACCGTATGATTCGGCTTGAATCAGTACAGAACGCAGTTGAACAAGCCAAAGTTGCAGCAAAGGTGATTGCACAAAATCAAAAAGATCACTATTTAACAGCGCATTCAATGCGTATTGAAGCAACATTGAATGATATTGAAAAGTTAACATACCAAGCCATACCTTGGTTTTGGTCTGATCAATTTGATACTAAATTACAAATGGTTGGCTTAGCCCAAGGCTATGATGAAGTCATTAAACAAGTTGAAGAAAACAAGCCAACGTCATTTTCAGTTTGGTACTTTAAAGGAGATACTTTACTCGCTGTCGATGCTATCAATCATGCAAAAGCCTATGTGCTTGCCACTAAGATTATCCAAAACAAATCCAATGTAAATAAAGCTAAATTACAAGACAGCTTATTAGCGACGAAAGTGGAGCAGCTCACCTTAAATTAATAATGAATATACTGATTTAATTATGTAATACATTAGTTTCGATGACTTTGATCATCAGCAATTTGCTGAACAAGTAATGCCATTATCTGCTCAGCTTTTTGGGGCTCACCTGAAGCTAAAAGTATATGTGCTGCGCATTCTGCAGTACACAATCCCCCTTCAACTTGATTTCGTCGAAGTTGATAAATCGACTCATGCTGGCTAGATATCGAGATTTTTTGTAACGCCTTTAGGTAGTCACTGCGATTATATATTTTGCGTGCCTCTTGCCATGTTGCGTCTATGAGTATTAACGCATCAAACTTATCTTGATTTGTTTTTTGCTGTTGCTCTCGGTTTTGATCTTGGTTTCTCTCTTGGTGTTGTTCTTGTCTGTGTTCTTTAATTTGCTCAACGTTAGGATGCATTTGGCAAAGTGGTTGTTGAACCGTCGCTTCTGGTACCTTCGCATCACTGAGTTGTTGATTATCAGGATACAATAAACCCACTTTGCAGGTGTTAATCATATTCAGTAATTGAAGATCAGGGTTTACTCTATCCCAAACCACAACCAAGGCATCGTCTTTTAAAATGGTGGTCACGCATCTGCCAGTATTATTTACCCGACTGATTTCTTTTTGGTGAGTAAGTAGCACTATCTTCATATAAGGAGCCAAGGTAAATAAGAATAGGGATATCGCAGTATTTGCAGTCTATTTTACAAACTGAATGTTATCACTATTCAGAGTGATAGCTCCAATACACTAGCGAAAAAAACAGGTACAATTCAGCGACGAAATACCTTAAAGCACACTCAGCTTGATTGATAACAGCGATAAGTAGGGAACTTAATAAACATGGAATTGCAGCAATCATTAAGCCTACTCTTTACCATGTTAGTGCTGGCTATCATTCCTGGCCCAGTGGTATTTGCAATTATTTCACGGTCATTTTCACATGGCTTTATTGCGGCCATGCAGCTGTTTTTAGGGGTATTAATTGCTGATTATATTTTCATTTGCACAGCTTTATTTGGCTTATCTGCTTTAGCCAATGCAATGGGGCCCAGTTTTATCGTCATAAAATATGTCAGTGCGGCTTATCTTTGTTGGTTAGGCTTTCAATTATTTCAAGCTCAGCGTCAATCTAACCCAATGGCCACTGGGACAAAAACATCGGCTTATCAAAACCTGATGACAGGATTAATGATTGGGTTAAGTAACCCCAAAGCGATTATTTTTTATGTTGGCTTTTTCCCTGCGTTTGTTCCACTACATACCACATTAAACGATGTTATTCTTGTCATGCTGATTTCAACATTGGCATTTGGCAGTATCAATTTGGGCTACTCGTTAATGGCTACACAGGCCAAAAAAGTATTTCGTTCAGCTAAAGCCATCCGGGTGATTAATCGCACCGCTGGAAGCATCATGATTTCTGCTGGCATACTAATCGCAATCAATTTATAGCCCAAGATCAAAGCGCAGCTTATTAATCGACTCGTATTCCATTTCGCAGACACAGTAATGTTAACTACACGATCTATTGTTAAATAATCAACCACATTCATGCTGCCAGTTTTCACATTTGTTACAGCGCTGGTGTTATTTCTCTTACCAGCAAACAGAACACTTAATACATCACATATTCAAGGTTAAAATATTGATTAAATATCAAACGTTTTCTAACATTATCTACGCCTTGCCACTTATGTAACTAGCTCAATAATCAAGTTGGAGTTAATTACATCATGTCCCAAGCGAGATAATAACAAGTCAGGGGGCTAAAAATGATAATAGAAGTCAAAGTGCACTGCAGTCATTGCAAAGAACACATCATGACTAATACTCGCTACTATCCTGATGGATTAAGCGGATGCTTATGCCCAAGTTGCCAAACTCATTGTGACTTTACCCAAACAATAGTCGAAATGCGGTCAGTATCTAAGTGGTACAACCCATTTAGCTGGGGTAAAACGGTTCCTTTGTATCAATAATTATTGGTTAACAATAATGTTCAAGCTGTATTGTTCAGCCTGTTTTGTTCAACTTCAGTACAGCTAATACCAATTAGCATAGCATCAAGTTTTTCGTCACCATTATTTAAACAGGGGTTATCATGCAAATTCAATCTTATACTGCCGCTCAACAAATGAGTGCGAATACTGTTAGCCCAGCCAATAGCACTCAACAAAATACGTCAGTAAATAAGCCGTCAAATGAACCGGTCAGTCATCTTAATACGACTCAACGAGATTCAGTAACGATAAGTGCTCAAGCCATGGCCTTATCACAAAGTCAATCTGAGCCTGAAACACAACCTAGCTTGCCAAATAACGGCGAAAAAGTGGAGAACTATGTCCACTATAAAAAAGCTCAGACCCAATATCAGTTTTACTCGGACTTAGCAGGCGTAGCCAATGGCAGTGACGATTCGATAAGTGCAACTTCAGCTTATATCATCAAAAATAATGATGATGCCAGAGCTGCAACTGTCAATGCCGCAAATATGAATAATCAACAAAACATGTTAAATGCTTATGTTGAAACAACAAAAAGTATAAATGAAACTGTGTAAGCAGCGAACAAGCAACATTATTCACATCTAACTCATCACTTGTTTCAATACTTACCTAACAAATTGAAAAATTATCTTCAGTATTAGTGCTCTAATTCAATAGGCTGTTATCATTAACGATAACAGCCTTTTTTTATTAGTTGATGTATTTGTTCATCTTAAAGAGTACCTAATGAAGTTAAAATTTTTAGCAGGGATAGCATTACTTAGCAGCTTTTCAACACAAGCTGCTTGGTGGATTGAGCCTACCGACTTACCGCTTCGCGCTGATATTCAATTACTTGCTGATACAGGTATCATCCTTCAGCCAGTCACCACCTTCCCTCTAATGTGGTCAGGGATAAAATCTGATTTAGATAATGCCGTTGATAGCCCAATGACTGTGCATCAAAAAGATGCTTTTCATCGGGTGATGCGGGCCTACGACAAAGACCATCAAACGGTCAGTTTAGGTGCCAGTCTATCAGGGGCAAACGAGGAAGCTCGCTTTATTGGTTATGGTAATGATTACCGCGATAAAGCCGAAGTGGAGTTCACCGCTGAAGTCACCAAAGACTGGTTTAGTGGGCGCTTAGCTGCCAGTTATCATTACGATGCCATTGATGGAAACGAATCCCGATTAGATAATAGCTTTGCTGCCGTTAAGTTGGGTAATTGGATTGTGACTGGTGGTGCAGTCCAAAAATACTGGGGGCCAGGTTGGGACTCAGGTTTAATACAAACAACGAATGCACGTCCAATGCCAGGCATAACTTTTTCTCGTAACAACAGTAATGCATTTGAAACGCCATGGCTTAATTGGATTGGCCCGTGGACTTTCACCACAAGCTTTAGCCAAATGGAAAGTGAGCGTTATGTACCTGATACCCAGCATTGGGGCGCTCGAGGTACCTTTAAACCTATATCTAAACTAGAGGTAGGTTTTTCATGGACCATGCAATGGGGCGGCGAAGGTTATGGTAATAGCCTTTCAGACTGGTGGGATGGTTTGTTTAACGGCGGTGTTTATGAAGGCGATAAAGAAAATGGCCAAGAAAACATGCTCGCAGGTTATGATTTCAGATGGTCAGACACCGCATGGGGAGTTCCTTATGGTATTTACTACGAGCGTATTCATGAAGATTATCACAAAGGTAAAAATCGTTTAATTAATGCATCAAACATGGGTGGCGTTGATATTTTCATTGCCAATTTAAACACCCGTTTTTTTGCTGAATACTCAGATACTGCAGCGTCATGTGGCGTCGAATCTGACGTTTATAACTGTATGTATGAGCACGGTTTTTACCAAAGTGGATATCGTTATTATGGCCGCAGTCTCGGCAGCACCTATGATAATGACTCAAGAGTGGTGGTATTAGGCGGGATCACTCAGCTTGAGCATGGGCAGAGCCTAAGCACCAAATTCCGTTACGCTAAACTTAACTTTGATGGAGTAGATACCAGCAGACCTTCTGGTGGAAACCCAGTTTCACCAGGTCGTTACGAGCGCTTATATCAACTCGATGCCAGTTACCATAGACCATTCTATGCAGGTAAGTTAAAAGTCGGCGGTACCATTGGTTACAGTGAATACCCAGAAATTGATACCAGTAGTGACTGGGAAACGACCTTTTATGCAGGTTGGGAACGAGATTTTTAATCGCTGAAAATCGTTTTTACATAAAAAGCCCATCATATGATGGGCTTTTTATTCGAACCTTTTACGCTATATGCTTATGTTTTATCTCTGTTCAACTACTCCAGTGATTAAATAATGCCCTACAAACCTTTGTCTTCCCACTGCTGTTTTTTACGGTAAATCGTTGAAGGACTGACATCTAATAAAGCAGCCGCTTTGGGGATGTTGCCATCACATTGTTCAATGGCGGTTTCAATGGTGATTTTTTCAGTAAGCCACAAAGGTTGAATATCTTCTTCCGATTCAATAGCGTTTATTCCACTATTAACTGGCATATTGTTATCAACAATATCATCCGATGCCGCGGCAGCGACGGTACTCTCACCAACAGTATGCGCTTGAGGTTTAGCATGAATATCTGTCACTGTTGCGCTCGTTACTGCTGTTTGTGCAACCTGTTCACTGACCTTGACAGATTTAACATTGGCTTGAGATAAAGCCGCAGTCACTTGAGCGGGTAACATGGTAATCGCAACTTCATCAGCCACATTTAACACTACGACTTGGCGAATAATATTTTGTAATTGCCGCACATTGCCAGGCCATGAATATAGGCCAAAACAACGTTCAACCTCTTTGCTAAAGCCTTTAAAGTTTTTGCCCTCTTCTTTGCTGTATTGCTTTAATAGCTTTTTAGCAATAGCAATAACATCTTTACCCCGTTGTCTTAATGGCGGTAATTCAATCGGAATAACGTGAAGACGATAATATAAATCTTCTCTAAAACGCCCTTCTTGCACTTCTTTCCAAGGGTCTCTGTTGGTTGCACTAATAAAACGCACATCGACTTTTTCTTCTTTGCTGCCACCCACACGCTGAAAAACACCCGTTTGAATGAACCGTAACAGCTTACTTTGCAGTTCTAAATCCATTTCACAGAGTTCATCAAGAAATAGCGTACCACCATCTGCACGAGTAGCTGCACCATCGCGATGACTGACAGCGCCAGTAAATGCCCCTTTTGTATGGCCGAAAATTTCACTCTCAATGAGGTCTTTTGGAATTGATGCACAATTTAAGGCAATAAATGGGGCTTCTGCTCGAATTCCAGCTTCATGAATCGCTTGTGCACACACTTCTTTACCTGTGCCACTTTCACCCACAACAAACACAGAAGCCTTACTGTTAGCAACACAATCAATGGTGTTGTATACCGTTTGCATTGCCAGTGAGTCACCGATAAAACCGTGAAAATTGGTTTTCGGTAAACTGTTCTCATAATTGGAAACTAACGCTAATAAATCCCTTTGCTTTAAAGCGTTACGCACGGTAATCGATAAGCGTTTACTGTCGAATGGTTTGATCAAAAAATCAAATGCACCTGCACGCATTGCATCTACAGCGAGATCAATCGTGCCATGGGCGGTGATCATAATAACGGTAATATTTGGGTATTCTTTTTGCACCTTCGTTAAGATATCCATTCCTGACATGTCAGGCAGCTTGATATCTAATACTAATAAGTCTGGTTGCTTGCGCGCTAATTCTTTTAACGCATCTTCACCAAAGTTAACATGAGTGACTTCAGCCCCTTCTGCGCAAAGGTACTCACTATAAAGTGCGCCTAAGGACATACTGTCTTCTACAAGAATGGCACTAAAACCCATTTGTTCATTCCTTATCATTCATTCGATTACTCTGATTTTGAGTAATATTAAAGCGTTGCTGGATCAGGTTTAAACTCTGTTCAGCAACGGCAAAATTTCATTAAATAACGCATCTAAAGGCTCATCTTCTGTCCTTGAAGCCGCTTCTAATCTAACAGCAACATCAGCTAAGGTCTTAGCGCCGAAACTACCTGCACTACTTTTAATGGTATGCACTTCCGTTTCGATATCATGACGACTTCCTTGAGGCGTTAAGGCTTTAAGTGTATTAACCCGCATTATCGTCTCGTGATAAAACACTTGCATCATTTTGGCTAAGCTAGCTTCACCCACAGCTGAGAGTAATTCGTCAAAAACAGCCTCATCTAACAAGACCTCTGTGAACAATTCATCTGTGTCTGTATTTGTAGAGACTTTGGGGGCGGATAATTCAGTACTTTTTTCGCTTATTTCAGCTGTCACTTTATCTGTATTTTCAACTTGCGACTTGTCATGAGTTAACTCTATTTGCATCCCCATTCCCATTGAAGATGCCTGCTTTACTTGACCTAACCAATGACTCACACCTGAGATCAAGTCAGATTTATTCACAGGTTTACCAATACAATCAAGCATGCCAACGGCTTTACACGCAGCGATTTCTTCACTAAATACATTGGCAGTCATCGCCAGAATAATTTGATCTGGTTTATGAGCTAATATCTTTTGACATGCCTCTAAGCCATCCATTTCAGGCATTCTGATATCCATCAATATCAAATCAAAGTCTTGACTCAGTGCTAATTCAACAGCTTCTACGCCATTATTGGCATAGGTCATTACAGCGCCTTCATTGGTGAGCATTGTACCTGCGACCATCTGATTAGCAGGGCTATCTTCAGCTAATAATAGGCGGCAGCCTTGAGGTAAACTAGCGACTTTCTCTAATGGCTTTTCATGTTTATTTTCAGCTGTCGCGCCACTAATTAAACTCAATAGCATTGCACGGCTTAGCGGTTTACTCACCGATTCTTCAATGCCCAATTTTTCTATCAGTGATTGCGCATCATTATTAACGCCAGTGGCAAGAGCTGCGATATAGCCAGTTTCGAATAAATAATCACTGTGTAAAATACTGACATCTTTTTCTTTAGCAGATAAGAGACATGCATCATCGAGCATGATTAAATCAAATCGTCCACGCACTATTTTACTATTAAATATATCGCTAACATGGTGCTCATACTTCGTTTCAACACCATATTGACTGTACTGTTTCTTAATCAGTTTACACAAGGTTTCATCGGGGTGAATAAGAAGTACACGCGGGTGCTCTGGTAAGCGAACATTGTGATTACTGGCTTGACTAGATTCATCTAACAATACAGATAAGGTAAATTGGCTACCTTCACCCAGCTTACTTTCAACCACTAATTTACCGCCCATCATTCGAGCAAGTTCTGAACAAATCGCTAAACCTAAACCTGTGCCAGCGTAACTTGTGGTATGAGTATCATGAACCTGAGAGAATTCTCTAAAGAGTTTCTCCTGCGAGGCATCACCAATACCAATACCTTGATCAGTGACTCGACAACATAATTGCACTTTATCGTTATCACGATTTGGGATCCAAACTTCCACAGAGATACATCCCTCAGTAGAAAACTTAATCGCATTATCTACTAAGTTTTGCACCACCTGCCTAATACGCTGCGCATCACCCACCAGCTTTTGCGGTACATTTCGATTGATATAACTGGCTAAATGAACCCCTTTATCATGGGCTTTATGGGATAAGATTTGTAATACTTGCGCCACTAATTCGTCAGGTTCAAACTCTTTGGGCTCCAACACCATTTGGCCCGCTTCAATTTTTGAAAAGTCCAAAATATCATTAATGGTACTTAACAGCACAGAACCAGCTTCTTTAGCCGTCCTAGCGTACATCCTCTGACCTTTCTCTAAGCTAGAATCAAGCAATAAATCAACACTACCGAGCACCGCATTAAGTGGTGAGCGGATCTCATGGCTCATTGTTGCTAAGAAGCGAGATTTTGCTTTACTGCCCTCTTCGGCTTGCTCTTTAGCTTGGCGCAGTTCTTCTTCTTTTGATTTCTGTTCTGAAATATTACGTAAAAAAGCGGTGTAATACATTTCGTCATCTAATTGAATCGGTATAACCCGCAACTCCACAGGGAATTCGTCTCCTGCTTTATTATGTGCTGGCACTTCTATTCGGTTATTCAACACTGGCCCTTCACCGGTTTTACGATGATGATCCATGCCATTTTTATGCGCCTTATGGAACCCTTCAGGAATAATCAAATCCTCAAGTAACTCGCCTAAAGCTTCCTCACGCTCGTAGCCAAACAACTTCACAGCTGCAGCATTAAACTCTTCTACTCGCCCGGCGATATTAATCGTGATTAACGCATCGTGGCTGGCTTCTAATGTTGCTAAATGAATTGATTGAGTTCGAGCCGCAGATGCTTGTTCCTTTTTAAGTTCAGACATGTCTTTAATAAAGCCAAGAAATAACACATCACCATCGATTTCCATTTTGGAAATAGACAACTCAATCGGAAAAAGGTGGCCTTCTTTATGTTGAGCTTTTAATGCTCGTCCACCACCTAAGCCAACAATTTTGGCGTCACCGCCTTTTAAGTAATCCTGAATATAACCATCATGCATAAACCTATCAGCCATCGGCATGAGAATGGATACATTCTGGTCTATTAATTCTTCTTTTTGATAACCAAATAAACTACTTACCGCTTTATTGACTTCGGTTATCACACCGCTAGTGTCAATAATCACAAAGCCGTCTGCTGCAGAATCTAAAATGGTATTTAATCGGACATTGGCACCTTGAAGATCGTGGCGCTGCTGATCTAAAAATTGCAGCATTTCATTAAAGGCATTGGTGGTATCTGTAATATCTTGAGTGCCTGGCTCGTTAACTTGAACCCCTGTATCGCCTTCGAGAACTTGTTTAGATGCCCGCTGGATATTGAACACATGTTTGATAAGGTTAAGTCCCTGATACCAAGATAAAATGGATATCAGCACAATCACGAGCAGCATCAAGGCACTATATTTAATCGCGACACCATTAACGCTGTGATCAAACTCGTCAGTATTCACCATTACCTTTATTGACACTCCACTGCCATTATTAGATTGAGCTTCAATAGGTACTAGGTTATCGCTACGAACAGGCTGTTCAATTAAGGCAAACTCACCAAGATTATTGCGCTCAGCGGCATATAAGCGTTTATCAGCTTTAAATACTTGCACTGATTCTATATGGCTTATTTGGTGTTCTTCGAGGGATTGCTTGAGTAAAAGAATGGATTGACGAGGGTCATTCACATCAACACTATTGGCGACCAGTATTGCAGACAGGTGACCTTGCTGTTGGATTTCGGCTTGATTCGCGGTCTTTATTACCCCTAAGCTATTATAAATTAGCATCAGTAATAGTGCTGATTGCATCAATCCAATCGCAATGATGGCTTTTAATCTGAAAGACAAATTCCTTCTCCTATTGCATTTTGCAAATCAATCCATGTTTTCAAGCTGAAAAAGCGCTGACAGAGCTGACAATAACCACGCCACAACTCACTATGAATCACCTTGTTGCATTTTGCAAAAAATTATTCGCAAAATGAAAAAACATGAATAAACCTAAATAACAACATACGCTATAACACTGATATTAAACACTAAAACAATTTAGGTACAGTAATTGCTTTTATCAGACATATCTTTATATTTTTAGGAAACAGCTATGCAAAATGCAAGTACAACGCCCAAAAGGTTGTCAATATTATTAGTTGAAGACACTTTTAGCGAGCGTTACTACATAGCAAGTTTACTCCAAAGCTTTCAACCTGATGACATCGAGTTTGAAATAACTCAATGTGAAGATGGGTTAACAGCACTTGATACCTGTAAACTGCATGATTTTGACTTAATCATCAGTGATTGGCGTATGCCCAATATGACGGGTGTAGAATTATGTAAACGTTTAAAAGCCTCAAATAATCCCGCTTTTTTCCTTTTGCTTACAGGTAACGATAAAACTGAAGATATGGTTTATGCCATGGAAACAGGTGCTGATGACTACATTACTAAGCCTTTTTTAGCCTCTGTTTTAAAGGTGAAAGTTTTAGCCGCAGTGAGGTTAATACAAGCCAAAAAAAAAATATTAGAGAATAACCAAAAGTTAGAAATTGAATTAAACAACAAGCAAACTGAGCTTGAGCAAGCAGCGACTTTACAACAATCTTTACTGCCCAAAGAAGATTTATCATTCGATAATTGGCATGTTAAGCATTTTTTTGAACCTGCAGCAGAACTTGCTGGCGATATTTTTCAGTGTTTTAAAATTAATGAAGAGTGGATTGGTTTTTATGTGATTGATGTATCGGGTCATGGCGCTAGAGCTGCAATGCTAAGTTTCACCCTAGCTCAAGGCTTATCTCCTCAAAGAATGGATTGGGAACTTGCACCAGAAGTGTTAATGCACAGATTAAACTTATTGTTTGATGACCCCGCTAATTTAGGCCAATTTGCCACGGTTATCCTTGGTAAAATCAATATTAAAACTCATCAGGTTTACATGTCTAGTGCAGGCCACCCTATGCCTTTAATCATTTCCAAAAATGATGTCCAAACATTATCTGTGCCTTCTGGTCTCCCTATTGGTATTGATAAAAACAGTCAATATTCAACCGGTGAGTATCAGCTTTACCCTGGCGAACAGTTACTGCTTTTTTCAGATGGTGTTTATGAAGTCAATCATCCACAACATGGCATGTTTGGCTTAGCACGTTTCAAGCAGCGTTGTGCAGAAGCCAAAAATTTGCCTGCCAATAAATTACTTAAACACCTTACTTATGTATTAAACCTATGGAAGCAAAACCAACCTCAGGATGATATGTCGCTGTTATTGTTTACAGCACCCGAAACTTAGTCACTAAGCTTATGAATTACAAAGGCATAGTAATGAGAAAAGTATCGCAATGAACAGGCTAACGCTATTTTGAAGCTGTGGTGCCAAGATACAAGACAATCAGATAATTAAGATTGATTGATGCCAATGTTGATAACTAAATCATTTACTGCAAAGTAACCTAACCCATAAAGTGCTATAGCCACTTTTAAGGACTAACAATGAATAGTTTACAAATGAATTTAAACTTACAGCTCATGACACCTGAACAGATTTATGATGAAGTTGAGGCCTTTTTAATTGCTAACGAAATTGCCTCTCTGCAAAGGTTCAAATTAATGCTCTGTATCTTGGAGGCCGTTAATAATGTATCGCAGCATTGCCCTGATAACACAGAGGATGTGACCTTGTTAGTGCAAAACAACAAAGACAATATCGTCGTTGATATTCTTGATACTGCAGAGTTTGTTGAGCTTTCTGCGCCTAAAAAGTGCCCGACTAACGATAGACCTAATGGCAGAGGCCTGTGGATCATGGATCAATGGATGGACAAGGTAAACAAGAAAGCCACCGTATTAGGCACTCATCTGCGACTCTCATTAGAAAAGGCAGCAATTTGATGACCAACAAAAATTGCGCTGCCCCAAGCAAGACTGGCTACAAGTTTACATAGAACAAGCTTATTGCTGAATGATACTGAACTCTACCTCCTTCATTATTGTTTAAGCTTGTAGCCTTACTATTTGTCACCACTCCACTATTGCAACTTCTCATGCCGTATTCTCGTTCCTTTAATCATTGATAGAATCGAAACACTGTTACTTCTCTCACCTCTTGCTTCTCTTTGCCTCTTATTTATATTTACTTTTTATTAAGCCTGCTTATTTACCCTTTTATATCACTTAACACATAACTTCAGTATTGCGCTTTATCTCCATATTTAAACACCAGCATTCCAGCCTCTTAAAAATGTAATAGCCAGTCACAATTCTGCCTCAGATCAATTGATATGCGTTCATTTTGCAAATTGCAAACTGCAAACATCATCAAAACCCTCTGTTGCAAACAGCAATTTTCCTCTTCGCAAACAGCAAACCCAAATAGCAAAAAAACAAAACAAACACATAAACAATTGAAATAAAACGAATAAAAAGTTGGCATAGTACCTGCTATTAAAGACTACAAGCTTCAAATAAACAATACATATAGAAGCATCATTACAGTCTAGGAGCACGTTATGAAATTTGAATTAAAAGTAGCGCAACATGCGAGCGTAGTAACCCTACCAATCAGAATGTTTATGGCGCACACACCAACTTATAGAGCCGCACTTGTTGATTATATCGATAGAGGTCACACCCGTTTAGTCATCGATATGCAGCACCTTGAATATATCGACTCTAGTGGATTATCAGTGCTTATATCTGCAAGAAATCAAGCACTCAATTATCAAGGCAACATTGTTTTGTTATCGCCAACACCCGCAGTGAGATCACTGATTGAGCTAACACGTTTACATCATATTTTCGAAATCTTTGAAACGGAAAAATTAGCACTCGAGTTTTTACGTCACAGCAGCATTGTCGAAGAGTCTGATTTTGATAAACGTGTCATCGCTGATTTAGCCAGTTAATAAAAACTGACAATAACTGAAATTTTTCTAAACTAAACGTAAAGGGAATAACGCAATGAAAATGATTAATACTCTAATTTCAATCGCAATGGTCGCAAGTTTAACCGCTTGCGTCACCCCTTCGCAGCCAGCGCAACAGGACGTTTGTGATTTAGAAAAACAACTTACTAGCTGTCACTATTTTGGTCAGCAAACACCTTACAATCGAAAAGTCAGTGCGGTTACCTCAAACCATACCACTTTTCCAACCGCTCCAATCTTTGGTGACAAAGCCATGATTGTCGATGCAAGTAATCAAGCATTGTCATTATCAGTAGGTGACAAAATCTCGATTAACATCCTAAACGGTGAAGAATTCAGTAAAGATGTTGAAGTGGATGCCGATGGTAATATTTATCTACCTTACTTACCTGCAATTGCAGCAAAAGGCTTAACACTTAAACAGCTAAATACATATATCAATAAGCTACTAATTGATGAAAGGTTAATGTTAGCTCACGCAGTGCGCATTAGTATTTTACCTATCAGCTGGGCGCCAATTGAAATTACGACTTCAGGTGCGGTATTTGAACCTGGACAACACATGATCAATAAGAAACTACCGATAGAACTAAAAGATGACGGTAGTAATTATGCTGGTGACCAAGCTATTAACCGTAGTATTGGTGCCGCTGTAAAATCTTCAGGTGGTGTGCGCCCTGATGCTGATATTTCTGCGATTAAAGTTATCCGTAATGGTCAGGTTTTCAATATGGATTTACGTGGTATGCTAACAGGTGAAAAAGTACCCAGCATGACATTAATGGCTGGCGATCATGTTCATGTTCCATCGACACATTCGTTTAATGATCAACTTGCTAGACCTTCACAATTGACAGCTCCAGGGATCAGGGTATTTATGTCAAATTTAACACAGCCAGCTAGCTCAAACAGTCAGTCAGCGGTCGATCGTGAAGCAACACGTTTTCCATATGGTACTCGCTTACTCAATGGGGCTATCGCAGCTAACTGTGTGGGTGGTGCGCAATCAACTAACGCAAGTCGTTATGTGATACTTGTAACCAAGAATCCACTTTCAAATCAAATTGATGTTGTTGAGCGTTCAATTGATGGACTAATACAAAGCGCTTGGAATGATCAATCAAACCCAGTATTACTTCCTGGTGATGGTCTTGCATGTTATGACTCTCGTGTTACCAACATGCGCGAAATAGCAAGAACAGTGACTGAGTTAGTCGTACCAACCACCCTTATTGGATGGTTGTAAGGAGTCAGCAATGAGCCGAATTCATGATGAAGATAAGACTCAAACCAGCACGGATAGCCAAAAAGCGGCTCCTGTTATAGAACAGGCTATTGAAAAAGCCATTGCTGATAGTCAGCAACACACTGACCAACAAAATACTAAACAAGAAAAAGCCGACGACAACAATGACGAAACGAGTGAGCAAACAAGTTTCTCTGAACTTGCTTACTTATATTGGATAAAACGCGCCACATTAGAAGGCAGTAAACTGACGCCTAAATTGCGTAAACGCCTTTACCTTAAAACAGGTTTTGGCGCATTACTCATCATCTGGTTACTGGCAGGCATTTTCATTATGCTCACGCCAACGCAATACGTAAGCAAGTGGGTACTCATTTTACCTGGTGCAGCAGCGGGATCATCTTTAAGCCTTGATAGCTTAGGTCAAGCAAGTACCTCTAGTATTTCGCCTTACATGAGCTCTGCCATCGATCCACGAGAAAACTACAAAGCAATTTCAATGAGCACCTTGTTAATGCAAAGTGCAGCTCACTATCTTGATGTTCCAACATCAGCCATTAAAAAGCCTAAACTAAAACTACCCAGTCAAACAGGCTTAATGGAATACAGTATTAAAGCTGACAGTCCAGAAGCAGCTCAAGAGCGAGGCTGGGCAATGTATCGCTCGTTGCAAAATATTTTAGATGATTTACGCGCAGACGAAATTGCTTTACGTGAAATCGGAATAAAAGAAGGCCTTAAAAGTTATTCAACTCGAGTAAAAGAAACCCAAAAGCAACTTTTAGATTTTCAATCTGAGCGCGGCTTAGTCACACTTGACCAATTTAAAGAGTTAGCGATTACTATCGAACGTCTGAGACACAGTAAAGTCACTATGCTTGCCGAATTACAAGGGTTAAATGCAAGTTACTTTTTATACGAAAACCACTTGGGTTTAAGTGATGCCCAAGCAGCAATGTTGCTAAAGCTAAATAATGACAAACTGTTCCAACAATTAGTTGAAAAGCACAATACTGCAAACACTATGTATATCGAAAATGCTGGCAGATTAGGTGCCCGCCATCCTGTTTTAGTGTCATTAAAAGCAGAGTTAGACAGTATTTTAGACAGCATGAAAAAACGCTTTAATACCGTGATCGGTTTTCAAGATGAAAAACTACTCATGATGCTCACTGTTGATGACGTTGATGGTCGAGCTGAAATGATGCAAGAATTCATCACACTCGCCTCTAATCGCAAAGCGACCCAGTCAGAAGTTGACTCGTTAACTGCTCAAATCAATCAATGGGAACAACGTTTACAACACAGCAATGACGATGCAGCGAAACTTGCAGACTTACAGCGAGAACATCAATTAGCTTCGGCAGTATTAACTTCAGCCATGGCAAAAATGGATGTTGGTAAATCAGATATTTACACCGCTTACCCAATGTTGCAGTTACTATCAGCACCAAGTTTGCCTGCATCACCCGATAAACTCGCCATTATTTTGATTATTTTCGGCGGTATATGTGCATCATTCATGTCATTAGTAGGACTAAGCATTTTATGGATTCGCAAACCATTATTACGGAAAATGTTGACGAAAAAATCATCTACAACTGCATAAGTTTTAGTTACTTATTCTGGTTATTAGGTGCGCTTTACGTCATTGCACCTGTGATTGCTTGGATTCTATTTTTGCGACTTCTTGTCAAAAAGTTAGATAACCAACCCGCATTTCGTATTAGCATCACACATTATGTTTGGGTACTAGGCATGTGGGTCATGTTAATTGCGTTGGTTGTTGGCCACCTGCAATTTGGCCTTGGCACGGGCAAACTTATAAAATCCTCCATTGGCTGGGCTAAAGGTTGGGCTTTATTAGCGATATTCCCTTTAATCGGTTGCTTACCTATTCGACCTGAAATTATTTACCGCGCAAGTTGTCGAGTTTGCAAACACACCATCCTGTTATTCCCTGTGTTTGTATTTGCATGGGTCGCTGGTTTACCTAGCACTTTATATGTTTCCCCTTTAAGCATCATTGGTGGCCCAGGGCCTGAGTTTTTTAGTGTCAGCCTTTATGAAATTGATCCAGGGAGCGGTGTACCACGTTGGCGACTATTTACTCCGTGGGCACCTGCACTGGGGATGCTAGGGAATTTGTACTTTATTTTTGCCTTACAAGAAAAAAATGCAACATGGAGAAGATGGGGCTACGGCGGCAGTTTACTGATGATCCTCATGTCACAGTCTCGACTTGCCATCGTCTGCTACCTTGCATTAATTGGCTTTTTTACCACGTTACGCTTTGTGCGTTCTCCTTGGTTGTACTTATTGCTCAGCCCTTTGATGTTATTTGTCGGTGTTATCGGTGAATCCACCATTTCTAAAATTGAGCAAAGTATCGATGCCGTTAAAGCGGCTCGCGCCGACTCTACTCGAGTAAGACAAGCTTTGGCAGATATCGCTGTTGAACGGTGGATGAACGAAGCGGTTGTTTTTGGCCATGGTATTGTCGAGCGAGGCCCACATATGGTGGAGTATATGCCTATAGGTTCGCATCACACTTGGTACGGATTGCTATTTGTTAAAGGCGTTGTAGGTGCTGTCGCGTTAGCCATCCCTATGTTAGTCACCTTTATCACCTTGCTAATACGCCTTTTTAGCAACCCATTAGCCAAAGTAGGCATGGCTATCTTACTTATGCTAGGACTGTATACCTTTGGGGAAAATTTAGAAATTCTCGCCTATTTATTTTGGCCAGGCCTTATTGTATTAGGCATGGCCCTTCGCGCTGAAGAGCCTGACGACGTATTTGCTAAAGCAGATGCACCGGATGCTCCATAACAAATGAATGCTTATAGCTTTTTAAGAATAAATTGGCACCATTGAACATCATCTCTTGCAGGCACGTCTGCCTGCCCTCTAATGCCAAGTTTAAATTCAATGACTGATTGCCATTCATCTGAGCCAATATCTGGACCATGTCCTTGGCCGTCACCAGCACTCACTTTTTCAGCAATAACTAAAAACTCCTGCTCTCCACACTGTTCCAGCATTTCTACCGAAACTTGTTCTTTTGCAGCAACGTCTTGCTCTTCACCGCAACCTATCAGAAACCCAGATATAAGAAATGTACCAATCAATAACCTTAGGTCTGGGAAGCTCATTTTGATTGCTTTTGCTGCTTTTAATTTTATTGTTCTTACTTTAATCACTATTTATACCTCAAGGTTAATCGCTCTATCCCAGCACAAGTTTATCTTTAAATACCACTTAATA
The DNA here is from genome assembly GCF_002075795.1 of Shewanella japonica. Taxonomy (NCBI): domain Bacteria; kingdom Pseudomonadati; phylum Pseudomonadota; class Gammaproteobacteria; order Alteromonadales; family Shewanellaceae; genus Shewanella; species Shewanella japonica. Next base: position 1,693,718 of record NZ_CP020472.1, on the reverse strand, counting down.
TGAAGTCACTTAATATGAAGTCACCTAATACGATCTTATATCCATCACGTTTTTAAATTATTAGCATACTCATTACTTGAACTAGACAGACATCAAGCCCCTGACTTCCTTACTGACAGAGTGAAATTTCCCCCAAAAAGCAGATTTATTGCAAATTGCATTCTGCAATCCTCCACTTTCAAAATGCTAACTTCACATATTCAGCTTTAACAAACAAAAACAAAACAACACAAAATCAACAACTTAAAAGTTGGCACAATAACTGTAATACCTAGGTATCAACGCAACTTGCTCTCAATGCTAAACAGCAAAATGCAATTTAATATCAAGGATAGCGGTCATGCAGAACATCACTAAGCTTCAATCACAATCGAAGCAAACACTGAATCAAAAGCTAGCGCTTAATGAGATGCTTAATCAAGGCATACGTTCATTAGGTAAAAACCTTTTATGGTTAGCTAGTGCACAATTCAGCGGTCGAGTAGTGAGACTAGGTGCAAGCGTTATAACGGCTCGATTATTGACCCCAGAGATATTTGGTCAAGTAGCAATCGTATTAACCTTATTTGAATTAATCTGCACTCCTACAAGACGTATCACTTCCGCTGCATTAATTCGTATGAATGACAGCGACTATAGTGACAACCTTGCTAGCGCTAACCTTATCAACCTTGCCAGCTGTGTGATTGCATTTGCTTTAATGAGCTTAATCAGTGTTCCACTTGCATATTACTATCAAGATACGCAATTAGTGCTGCCAATTATCTTTGTTGCATCAAGCTACCTACTTTTACCTTTTGGGATGATGTACGCAACGGCCAACTTACGTAATAACAATATGCGTAAAGTGGCAAGTGCAAACTTATGGCAAACCATAGGTGATGGCGTGTTAACAGCAACCTTAGCCTTAAGCGGTTTTGGATTATGGGCCATTATTATCCCAAAAGTGGTGATGGTATTGGTTTGGATATACATCCATAAAAAAGACACCAGATTACCAGTAAGCACTCAAAAGCCGTCTGCCAATCAAGTTAAAGCACTGCTTAACTTTAGTGTACCAGTAAGTTTAAGCGACTTAATTAATACCCTAAGACAGAGCATTGATTACCTTGTTATTGGCTATTTCATGGGTGTTGAAGCACTTGGCGTTTACTTCTTTGCTTACAACGTCAGCTTGGGCGTCAGTCTTGGTCTAGTACAAAGTTTTGGCACTGCTTTTTACTCTCACATTTGCGGCAGTAACCCAACATCAGATGGTCAGTCAGCACAGCAGAAATATCGTAGTAGTGTCATAGCAATCACCGCGATTGCTGCGCCAATCATTATCTTACAAACCAGTTTAGCGCCATTGTATGTCCCTTTTGTCTACGGCGAGCAATGGATAAGCACAGATGCAATTTCGGTTTTCGTATTTTTATGTTTAAGCGGTTTAGTTCGTCCGATGGCTGAAGCAGCCAGCCAACTACTGTTGGCACATGGACACAGCCATTTAAATTTCAAACTAAATATCTCTATCACCGCCCTTTTAACACTGGTTATCAGTATCGCTAGCCAGTTTGATTTAACCACCGTCGCATGCAGCGTAATGGTGACTTACTTAATCATCATGCCTTGGCTTTGCTGGTACAGCAGCCGCATCACTTTTACTCAATCAACTGTTATAAACAGTTAAGGAAAACACTATGTCTCCAAGAATCTCAGTCGTCATGCCAGTTTATAATGTTGAAAAATTCGTTAAATCAGCAATTGAATCTGTATTGAGTCAAACATTTGATAATTTTGAATTACTTATTATTGATGACCGCGGCGATGACCGCAGTATCCAAATCTGTAAACAATTTGTTGGCGACCCACGTGTGCACATTATTCGTCACGCTAAAAATAAAGGGTTAGCAGCAGCGAGAAACACTGGTATACGTCATGCACTAGGTGAGTATATCGCTTTTATTGATTCCGATGATTTATGGCACTCAGAAAAACTAGCTCGTCACGTGGCACATTTAGAAAGCGATCCACAAATCGGTGTTAGCTTTTCTCGCTCAAGTTTCATTGATTACACAGGCAAGTTTATTGATTTTTATCAAATGCCAAAACTAACTGATATTGATGCTGCACACTTATTATGTCGCAACCCTGTTGGTAATGGCAGCGCACCAGTCATTCGCCGTACTACATTAAATGACATTCGCTACCAATCAATGAGTACTGCAGAACGTTATAGCTGTTATTTTGATGAGAGCTTCCGTCAATCTGAAGATATTGAATGTTGGTTACGTATTGCTGCAACTACCTCTTGGAAAATTGAAGGCTTACCAGAGCCACTAACGTATTACCGTCTTAATCATGGTGGTTTATCTGCAAATCTAATGAAGCAATATGCTTCGTGGGAAAAGATGATTGAAAAAGCACGTGATTTCGCGCCTACGCTACTTGCACGCCATGAGAAAGCCGCGCGTGCTTACCAGTTACGTTATTTATCAAGACAAGCGATTCGCTTAGGCGATGGCGCAGCAGCAGTAAAACTGGTAAACCAAGCGATTTCGACATCACCAAGTATTTTGCAATCAGAAACGGGTCGTACAGTAACCACTTTAATTGCAGCTTATGCGCAATGGGTAATGCCTTCTTGGGGATACCTGGTTATCGAAGGCGTCGGTCAAAAATGTATTAGCATGATGCAAAAACTTCGCATTGCGAAAGATGGCGTATCAAGTGAGTTTATGCAAGACAACAAACTGTAAACGCATCACTGACCTTAAAATGCCTTTATAAGGCCAAGATAAACTTGAGTGAATTATCGATATATGAAAAAGCTTCCCTGTTTGGCTTTGCAGACTTGTTTGCAATCTGCAAAGCCGACTTTTTCATTATGGTAATCGCCTGTTACCAACCATTCCTCAAAACAGTAAAAATCAATATAATAACCTAAATAACAACAACTTAAAAAGTTGGAACGCTTCCTGCTTTACCAAGGTATCAATTACGTCGATCCTGTGTGAGGCAACATATGAAAACTGCACCTAACAACACTCATTCACATAAAACGCCTATTAGCATCTTAGTTTTCGACTGGGTTGTGGCTTGCAGCATTCTGATCTTATCAAGCCCGATTTGGGTAGTGAAAGTGGCATTCCTTGCCTGTTCTAAGCATCCTATTTTCGAAACACTTTTTATTCATTCTGGTGGAAAGGAAGTTGCGATTCGGACATTCTCACAAGGCCGATTTTCGACACTCCCTTTGCTGTTTAGTGTCTTAAAAGGCCAAGTTGGATTGTTAGGTACGTCATTTGAGTACGCCGTATTTGAGCCAAGCCACGCTAACCAGCGCCCAGGGATCTTATCAGTTGAACAAATGCAGCGTCGTATGGGCATTACGCATATCAATACTAACCCAAATACAGTGCCAACATTTGGCCTCTTCGGTTATGTATCGAACATTTTTAAATGCCTAATCAGCAAGTTAGTGGTTGTTTCAACACAATTAAACTACCCAAAACAGTTTAATCTTTTAGGTGTCGATATCGATAACAACACCATGGATGAAAGTATTGAGTTACTTATCCATTCATCACAATCGACTAGCACTAAACAATTTGCTTTCGTAAATGCCGATTGTTTAAACATTGCAGCGAGTGACTCTAACTATCGCGATACGGTAAACCAATGCGACCAGGTGTTTGCCGATGGAAGCGGTATTAGGATTGCTTGCCAGCTACATCATATCGGCCTTAAAGATAATGTTAACGGCACAGATATGCTGCCATTACTTTGCGAGAAAGCATCCTTAATTGGCATCAAATTATTCTTCTTAGGAGGCAAAGGTAACACTGCCGACGAAGCCGCAGCTAACTTGGCTGCGCAATATCCAAACCTTGAGATTGTAGGCTGTCACCACGGTTACTTAACCGATGAAAATGAGCAGCAAGTTATTGAACAAATCAATCAATCTGGAGCACACATCTTGTTAGTTGGCATGGGCGCACCTAAACAAGAGGCTTGGATACGTCAGCATAAATCAGCACTTAGCGTTGGAGTTGCTGTTGGTGTGGGTGGATTATTTGATTTCTTTGCCAATAACGTTTCAAGAGCACCAATTGCGGTAAGACAAGTCGGTATGGAGTGGGTATGGCGCTTAGCCCAAGAGCCAACACGTATGTGGAAACGTTATGTGGTTGGTAACCCACTTTTTATCGCTCGAGTATTAAAGCAAAAACGTTTAAGTCATGCATCTATTGAACAAGCACCTACAAACATTGCAACTAATCTAGGCCAAGTGAACAACCAACATAAGCGTCGCTGGTATTTCTTTGGAATCAAATGTGGTCAATTTGCAAAACGCACATTTGATATTGTGGCCGCTAGCATTTTGCTAATCCTATTGGCGCCTTTGTTCCTGCTCACCGCCTTATGTATCCGTGTTGAATCAAAAGGAGCAATCTTTTTTTCACAAACTCGAAGTGGTCGTAACAATCAACCATTCACGATGTGGAAGTTCCGTTCAATGTATATTGATGCTGAAGAAAGACTAGAAAAAATAAAGAAAAACAATGAAATGCAAGGTGGTGTAATCTTTAAGATGAAAAAAGATCCGCGTATCACCACGATAGGAAAACTGATAAGAAAGGCTTCAATTGACGAATTACCGCAACTTTGGAACGTATTAATTGGTGATATGTCACTAGTTGGCCCAAGACCTGCACTACCTAATGAAGTAAGCCAATATCAGTTAAGTGACCGTCGCAGATTGGGAGTTAAACCAGGTATAACCTGCATATGGCAAGTTAGCGGACGTTCAGATATCCCTTTTGATAAGCAAGTAGAACTCGACATTGACTATATCTACAAGCAATCACTAAAAGAAGATATCAGCTTGTTATTGAAAACCATTCCGGCAGTACTTTTGGCGCGCGGCGCCTACTAGGAGACATTATGCAAGCTATCGTATTTGCAAATCGTACAGGCAATGAATTAGCCCCTTTAAATCAACAATACTGCCCAGCACTTTTGCCCGTTGCTAATAAAGCATTGGTTGAATATACCTTAGAAGACTTAGCGTCAGCAGGTGTTACCGACGTGAAGCTAGTCATCTGTAGCGACGCAAAAAAAATCGAAAGCCAACTCGGAAATGGTCAGCAATGGGGATTAAAAATAGATTACTTCTTAAGCAAACCTGAAGAGCAAGTTAATAGCGTGCTGTCTCGCATGAGCATCAACAAAGACACCCAAGCATTAGTGGTTCGTGGAGATATGTTACGCAGTCCTTGTTTGGGTCGTTTTATTGAATTTGCCAGTCTAATGCCATCAAAGTTTGTGCATGCAAAAATGTCACAGCGTAATCCAGCAATGATGATGCTACCTGCTGGTTGGAAACATCATGAGTTAATGAACTGGCCGCTTGAGACGAAAGAAGTTAACCATGCAGATAGTGTTGCGCAATTACTTCATGGTGAATGCTTTTACTTAGATAGTTTAGCTGCCTATGTTGAAGCATCTGAATATGTCATCAACAGTCGTGATTTTTGCGTTAAAGGTCGTGCGATAGCGACAAACAATACCAAGCAACATTTGATTGTTGAAGCGCAATGTCAATTACCTGATTTATCAAAAACAGATGTATATGGCGCCATCGGCGAGTTTACAAAAGTATCTCCAAAAGCATCGCTTACTGAAGGCGTGGTTGTCGGTGAGTACTGCTTTATTGAAGATAGCACCATTCAAAACAGCATCATTTTACCTAACTCATATGTTGGACCACAGCTCAGTGTAAACAATAAAATCATCTCGCAAGACTTGATGATAGACCCGCAAACCAATAGCTGGACTCGTATTGAAGATCCCAGTCTTATTGCCAAGTCAGTTCAAGAGCCAACGCAATATAATACGTTAGTTCAGCGTGCAGGATTACTCATACTATACGTCCTATTATCGCCACTTTTACTGACGTTATTTTTATGTGCATGCATTAATAAACCCAGAAAACCCATAGTAACTGACACCGTTGTTAGCAATGATAATCAACCGATTAAAGTACACAAGTTCAATATTGCCAACCCTAGTTTTGCATTATTACCTCAACTTTGGAGTGCTGCAAAAGGAGACCTCAATTTGTTTGGTGCCTCAACGCAATTCCAAAGCAAAATCAATAGCTCAACGCCATATGGTGTTTATGGACCAGTACAACTTAATTTTGATGAAACAACTCCAATCGAAGAAGTCCAAATGGTTGAAATAGAATTTGAACAAGCGAATAAACCACAATATTTAATCAACCTATTGCAACAGCAAATGAATAAAGCCAATACGGACATCGTTATAAAAGGTTAACCCTAATACTCATTTATCGCATGAATACGATTAAGGAATATCATTATGAAAACGATTATAACTTACGGTACTTTTGATTTATTTCACTTTGGTCACGTTAGATTACTGGCTCGATTAAGCGAAATGTGTGACCAACTTATTGTTGGGGTGTCCACCGACGAATTTAATGCAATGAAAGGCAAAGCTGCATTTTTCAGTTATGAGCAACGCAGTGAAATCATTGCCGCTTGTAAATATGTATCTAAAGTCATCCCTGAGCAAAACTGGCAACAAAAAAGCACCGATATAGAGAAATTTGATGTCGATGTTTTTGCTATCGGTGACGACTGGGAAGGTCAATTTGATCATCTAAAAAGTCAATGTGATGTGTTATATCTTACTCGTACCGATGATATTTCAACGACTGAAATTAAAAATAATCTTGCAGTGCCTGCTTAATCGCAGGCAGGTAACATTTTTAATAAATTTCTTTTATATCTGGCAGTTAACTTGATTAGTGCTATTCTGTATTTAACGGATTTTTTCAATTGTTATGGGATCATAAATTGGGCCAATACATTGTCAACAGCATCAGGTTTGTAGTCACTCAATCCATCTATTTTATTGCAGCCTTGTTTCCAAGAACTCAAAAGGCTGTGATGGGAAGCTATAAAAACAAATTCGCAGATAATAGTAAGTACCTATACCTGCATTGGCAACAAGCGAAAACGATTCGCTCTATTTGGATTTCCGGTGACAAAGATGTCATTGCTCAACTGACCATTCAAGGTTATGAAGCTTATTATCGTTGGAGTATAAAAGGCATTTTCCATGCCCTTACTGCCAAATATTACGTGTATAACAGCTATATTGGAGATGTGAATCAGTACTTTGCCAATGGAGCTGTCAAGATTAATTTATGGCATGGCTCGCCATTAAAACGTATTGAATATGATATCAATAACGGCCCATTATTCTCGGTTTATCACCCTCAGAGCTTGCATCAAAAGTTTGTCTCCGTAACGCAATACCACCAGCAAAGAATTGCTCCAGATTACATGATTGCACCAAGCGATTTAGTCTCAGCATTATTTGCTACAGCTTTTCATATTAGCGAGCACCATATGTTGTTATCGGGCAATCCTCGTACAGATTTTTATCAGCGATACCCTAAATCAACATCCATAATACAAACATTGAAACAGAATAATAATGTGTCGCAGGTGTTATTGTACGCCCCTTCTTGGCGCGACAGTGGTATTGCGGGTGATAGGGAAACTCGCACTAACCCTTATCTACAAGCCATTAATTTTGAGAGCTTATCGGAAGCACTCGTCTACAATAAGCAGCTATTATTATTGCGCTTACACCCTAATGAAGCTGATTTAGCCAATGATATTAGTCACTATCCAAATATTATTAATATCTCTGATTGGCAGGATACTTATGAAATCATCAATGACGTTGATTTACTGATCACAGACTATTCATCTTTATACATAGACATGTTGCAGACCCGAGCCGACATTGTGTTTTTTCAATTCGATCATCAAGAATATCAAGCTGATAGCCGCCAGTGTTACCCCTACGCAGAGAGCCTCCCCATGGCAGGCGAAGTCATTTTTGAATTTGATGTACTGTTAAAGTATTTGCACACCATGGGTGAAAGCCCCAATATTGCCTCGTTAACACACAAAAAAAATAGAGCTGAGTTAACTCAGCTCTATTGGCAATATCAGCATATTGAAAGCTTTACTGTACTTGATAATTTAGTCAGTCAATCTTAGCAGCTACATTATCTCAATAGTGCCAGTAAGTCATCGGCATTGCCTTGCCACTGACTCTTGGCACTTCCAGCGAGAATACTATCAGCAAGACTTTGTTTATGTTGCTGCATTTCTTGAATTTTCTCTTCAACTGTACCTTGAGCAATTAGCTTATAAACAAATACTGGATTTAGCTGACCAATGCGGTGCGCTCGGTCGGTCGCTTGTTTTTCTGCTGCGGGGTTCCACCATGGATCAAAGTGAATCACCGTGTCTGCAGCGGTTAAATTAAGCCCTGTTCCGCCCGCTTTTAAACTGATTAAAAATACCGGCACATCTCCCTCTTGAAACGCATCGATTTCATCTTGGCGCTGTCGAGTTTGGCCGGTTAATTTACTATATGGAATCCCCATATTAATAAACTCTTGTTCAATCAATGCCAGCATACCTGTGAACTGGCTAAAGATAAGGATCTTTCGGCCTTCTTCAACCATTTCTGGCACGTTTTGCGTCAGCCAAGTTAACTTCGCATTATCTTCAACGTATTGGGCTTGTTCTAACTTAACCAGTCTAGGATCGCAACAGGCTTGGCGTAGTTTTAATAACGCATCTAAAAACTCAATATGACTGCTTGAAACACCTTGTTTTGCAAAGAGTTCTCGCAGTTTTTTCTCCATCACTAAGCGGATACTTTCATATAAGTTACGTTGATCTTTTTCCAGTTCAAGGGTTTGTACTATGATGGTTTTTTCAGGTAACTCCGACATCACTTCGTTTTTAGTACGACGTAGTAAAAATGGCGCAATTCGGTTTAGCAAAATAGCTGACTTTTCAGTATCTGCTTGTTTCTCAATTGGGCCACGAAACTCTTTATTAAAGTAAGCATGTTGGCCTAATAATCCTGGTAAACAAAAATCCATTAACGACTTTAATTCACCTAAATGATTTTCTAACGGTGTGCCTGACAAACACAAACGGAATTGAGCTTTAAAAGTCTTTAACGCTTGGGTCACTTTTGCTTGCGCATTTTTGATTTGTTGTGCTTCATCTAAAATAATGTGCTCAAAGCTATATTCGCTATACACCATTTCATCACGTAAAATCAGAGGGTATGTGGTGACAATGACATCAAACTCTTCGATTTTTTCGAGTAATGCTTGACGCTTGTTGCCATGAATAACCAACACTTTTAAATCGGGAGTAAACTTTTGCGCTTCTTTATACCAGTTACCCACTAAACTAGTAGGACAAACGATAAGACTCGGTCTTGGTGTTAATGACGTCGTGCTGCTCGAGTCAATATTTTGCGCTTTCATCTGTTTGGATTTTAATAAAAATGCCAATGTCTGTAACGTCTTACCTAAGCCCATATCATCAGCAAGAATACCGCCCAGTTGATATTCTTTTAAAAAGCACAACCAATCAAACCCTTGTTTTTGATAGTCTCGCAAAGTGGCATTAAGCCCTGTGGGCAATGCAACTGACTCAATCCCTTTAAACTCGGCTAATTTTGTCGCTAAATGCCTGACTCTTTCACCATTGAGTAATCTAATATCGCTTTCTGACAATTCATTAAGCAAATCAGCTCGGTTACGTGGGACTTCGAGAACATCACCACCGCCTCGCTGAAATAACTCCTGAATCACCGAAATTAGCGGCTTAATTGTTTTGGCTTTAATTTTGACAAACCGTCCATTTGGCCCGGGTAAAATAAGCTCTTGCTCATCATCAGGCTCACCATTTTGCTGGAGCCAACGGGCAACAAGGCTCAACAGCGGCACACTCTGCCCTTCGATATCAGCATTTAACGATAACGAAAACCAACCACTATCTTCATCGTCATCTAAATCTACCTCAATATCTGCATCAACAATGTTTAAGTCAAAGTCAGCAGCAAACTCCACGTTATAGCCTAAATCTTCTAAGGTCATAATGCCAAAAGTCGTGAGTTGCGCCCACTCGTTAACCATCTCTGGCATTAAACCAAGGCTAAAATAGCTAACATGTTGATTGTTATAGGTCAGGATACTGTTATCAATCGCCTGTAACTGTAGGCTTTCAAGACATTCAAGTGCTTGAGCTTCTAACTCAAGCTCTCGATGTATTTGATATTGCACCTTACCTTGTTTGATAAGATTAATTTTTTCTCGGCTTTTTCTACCAGCAATGCTGATATCACCATACAGAAACTCGATTTGTAGCACAGGCTGCATGATAGGACTGTCATTTAGCTGTGCCATCGTAAAGGTTAGCGAGACTTTGAGCGGATCTTCTATCTCATGAAATTCAATCTCACTGGGAACTGGCACACTTTTAGGTGAAAAATGACGCAGCATTTTATCGCTAATATCATCCACCTTATCTAATGGCACTGGCGGCATTTGCTGCAGCAGCTTTAATTTATCTACTGATAAATCCGTGTCTAAATAGCCAACTTTTAAATAATCTAAGTCAACGAACATTGGTGGGTTGGTAGCGATAAACTCCCAATTATCTAGCTCTGGCATACTCATGCTAATTTGAGTATGACGGGTGTCAGTTTCTTGCCAAACAAAATCAGGAGCCAGTTTAGAAGTTAACGTTAAAGGTGTGCGATTCTCTTCCCAGAAACACGTACCAAGCTCAAGCATTTTTGTTAATGCAAGAGCGCAAATTTCGCCCTCAAGGTATATTTTTGAAGCACTTTTTGAAGAAGATAACAGCAAGCTAATAATCTGACTATCTTCAGGGCTGATCCACCAAGGTAGATGATATTTAACATCATTTAAGGCAATTTTACTGCCCTTATTAAACTGTTGTTTTTTATTTAGCTTACTGCGCTTAAAGTCGACAAAAATGCCATGATGGTCGCTAGAAAGCGTGAAAATAATTCGATCTTTTTCTTCATCTTCTTCTGTGGCGTGCACTAAATCTTGCTTTTCAAGCTGCATCAACCACTGGCTTAATCGTTGTTCTTCAACTGGTTTTTTATCAATTAGCGCTAACAAGGCGGCTGCAACATGCTTACAGTTGGAGCCGACAGGGCAAGTACAATGTGATTTCATCACGATTTTGTGATTTACATTTACCAGAGTAATGTCTTGGCGATAAGGCTCGATCGCAGAGCCAGCCACATAAGATTCAACATTATGATTTTCTTGGCTTGCGTGCACTTCAAGCACTCGGCCTTCAATGAGATAATTCTGCGCTTTTTGTAATTGAACTGATGAAAATAACTTAGCAATCAACTCTAAGCTTATTTTGATAGGAAGATTAAACAATTTGGCCGACATGACTATCCCATACAAGCAGTAACCACATGGCTACTCAACAACAAACGTAACTAGCCATTGTATGGAAGAAGATGGCAAAATTCTACTGTAATTAGCCATCTTCAAAAAAAACCATCAACCTTGCAATAAATACTCTTCTGCAGCCTCTATTGAGCGTGGTTTACCAACCAACATGATGATGTCATTACGCTCGAAAACCCAGTCTTCTGGTGCAGGACTTATCTCCTCGCCTTCCTTCTTACAGCTCTAAGTTCAACACCTAACTGAGACCAAGGGATTTTAGCGATGCGCTTACCAACCGCATTAGAACCAGTATCTAACGACACCGCATGCAGTAGCTCTAAGGTCATATCCGTCTCAGCTCCAGTAAAAAAGCCATGAAGATATTGGTAATGGTTACGCCTTTCTGATTCTAATCGCTTAATAATTCTTGGTAGTGGCACCCCACATTTGTATAGCACTTGTGATACCAGCATTAAGCTGCCTTCAAGCTTTTCGGGAATAACCTGTGTGGCGCCCATCTCTTTTAAACTATCAAGCTCTGCATCATCCGTGGTTCTCACTAAAATCTTAGTATCTGGCGCCAATTTTCGCGACAGAGCCAGGCAATCTTCCACTTGGCGAGACTCTCCAAATGTAATGACCACCATGCTGGCACGACGTATACCAATTTGTTTTAATAACCCCATTTTACAAGCGTCACCGAAAAATACAGGTTCGCCAGCATTCTTAGCTTCTGACACTCTCGTAGGGTCAAGATCTAACACCACAAATGGCACTGCTTCTTTTTTCAAAAATCGGGCGATGGTTTGCCCCACTCGGCCGTAACCAAGAATTAATACTAAATCCCCGTCTTCTGGTGGCGGCAATTGAAACTCATCTTCAATCTGTTTTTTACGTGATGTTTTACCTTCGATAGCCTGCGCTATTTCAACACTGTTTCTGATAAGCCAAGGCGCAATTGACATAGACAAAACGGCCACCATGACAAAAATGGTACTCATTTGAGTTTCTAATAGCTGATAATTAACCGCCAACGCTAACAGTACAAAACTAAACTCACCCACTTGTGCCAAGCTAATGGCTGTACTTAACGCCACTTTAAACTGTTCACCGCCCAACTTTAAAATACCGAATACCACGACAGTTTTAGTCACTAAAACAGCAACTAAAATTAATAGAATTTGCCACCAAAATTGCGCAACAATCGTAAAATCTAGCAGCATACCGATAGAGATAAAAAACAGACCCATTAAGAGATCTCTAAATGGTCTTATATCAGCTTCAAGTTGACGACGATATTGACTCTCACCCAATAACATACCCGCAATAAAAGCACCGAGCGCCATCGATAAACCTAACCACTGAGTAAAGGCTCCTGTGACTAATACAACAACTAAGGTGGATAACACGAACAATTCATTTGAACGAGAACGAGCTATTTCGTCAAAAATTCGAGGTAACACCCACTTACCGAAAGACATCAAACCAATGAATGCCAAAATGCCTGTAAGCATACCCCAAGCAATATCTAGAAAGCCTATCGGCTCACCATTGGTTGATAATAAAGGTAAGATAATTAATAGCGGCACCACTGCAATATCTTGAAAGAGCAGCACACTGACAGAGAGCTCGCCGTGACGTCTTCGCATCCACCCTTGCTCGTTAACCAGCTTTAATACAATCGCCGTTGAAGACAATGCAACTGCAGAACCAATAACAATGGCTGAAATCATATCTTGGCCAAATAGCAGTGCCACCAAACCAGCTAACAGCGCAGTAAAGGTCACTTGCGCACTACCTAAGCCAAATACCGTTCTTCGCATTGACCACAACTTAGGTACAGAGAATTCAAGCCCTAAACTGAACATCAATAACACAACGCCAAGCTCAGCCACTGAATGCATTTGCTGCTGGGTGAACCAATGAAAACCGCTAGGACCGCTCACTACTCCTGTGAGTAGGTAAGCAAGAATGGGAGGTAAACCAAATCGCCTTAGCAGTGAAATAGCCACAATAGCTATCACGAGCATTGAGAGAATATGGATAAAGATGCTGTGCTCCATAAATGCGAGTTCTCCGAGTCAATAAAATAGCGATTCAATGAAACAGTCTATTAACAATAAAACCAATTAACAATAACCTTATGATAATTAGTAACTAAAAATATCAGGCACAGTTTTTGCTTACATTTTGATACAGGTAAAAACAATTTTATTTATATGTTTCGCATTCGCATGTATTTGCATCAAATGAGGTAGTAAAAATGGATTACGCCATAGCTTCACAGCCATATCCAGAACAAAACTGGGGAAAATCAGCGCCTTACACAGCTGGCAAAGATCACAACTCAGATAATAATTTGATGGAAATCTTGCAGCAAATGCACTCAAGTTTAGAGCCAAGAACGGTCTTTGCCAGTTACGGCAAATCACTAGGCCAATTATTGCCGATCCAAGGTGTACAACTGAATCACCAGCTAAAACTAAACTGGGGTCGTTGTCATGGACTTAATCAACAAAGAGTGATTAGCGGCTTTGGTGAGCCTTATAGCATCAAATATTACCTTAGCTCACCATTAACACCCGACCAATTAATACAGCTTAATGAAATTGAAAAATTGTTTTGCCAACCATTTTTAAATGCAACTAAGTACAGTCAAATGTCGAATCAAGCCATGTTTGATGCATTAACAGGCTTAGGTAATCGCTATTATTATCGACAAAGCATCAAGAGCGCATTGGCCAGAGCCAACAGAAACCAAGGTGATATCTCTTTGGTTGTGCTCGATTTAGACAACTTTAAAAGTGTAAATGATCAACACGGACATAAACTTGGCGATACGATTTTATCTTCATTTGCTGAACTGATTAATGACGCTATTCGAAATACCGATCAAGCTTTTCGTATTGGTGGTGACGAATTTATAATTATAGCTCAAGGAAATGCACTCGAAATGACGCCTTTGTGTCAGCGTATCATTAACACCATGGAGTCACATCCGTTAATGAGCACTTTTCAAGTTAAATGCAGCTTAGGCGTGGCAAGTTCAAGTGGCGCACAAACCCAAGATAAACTGTATGAAAGTGCTGACATGGCGTTATATGAAGCCAAAGATGCGGGCAGAAATTGTTTTAGAATTTGCAATGACTAAGGTATGAATAGACAAAACTTAACAGAGTTAAACTCTTGATAATAAATCACAAAAATAGTTGTGATTGTTCAGCTATATTAGCGAATCACTTTAACGTTGAGCGTTCTTAGTGAGTAAAAAGATTGCCGTTTTATACTAAGTTACCTTGAAGAAATGCAGTAACTGTTTGTAAACGTTAATCTGATGTCTGCATTTTATAGTTTAATAGTAAACCGATTTCATCAGCTTTAGCTAAGTAGCGTTTATCGATCCACAAGCCAATGGCGGCAACTAACACTTCGCCATAAAAAACCAAAGCTACTCTATCCCTCATCCAAGGCGGAACGGCAAGTTCTTGCCATATCTTTTTAAGCTCTCGTCCTTTATCCCTAAAGTGGGGTTGACAGCGGGTACTCCCTTTCGCTGTAAAGGCAATGCTAACCGAGGTTAAATCCGTTATCGATAGTCGCGCTCCTTGAGTACTCGCTCCCACTGAGACATGTAAAGGTTGAGGTGATTGCTCACCTTCTAAATTATTTATAGATAGACTGGATAACTGAACAGTACAAACCTCTTCGGTTCGCATGTCTAACATCTGAATCGCATTAGTCAGCAACTCAGCATCAATGCTCTGTGATGCCTCTAAGTCCTTTTTACTGTTCTTGGATACAACATAGGCACATCCAGCAAAACGTTTAATCGAATATCCGGCACACTGGACATCTACGTTGGCATCATTAGCAGCGTACAATAGTTGACTCACAATTTGCTCAAGCTGCGACTGAGACGGTAATTTGTAGCCTTGAGCTAAAATAAAACCGCGTAACAGCAAGTTTTGCCATTCACTTGATTGTTCTTTGAATGTTAATAGCGCTAAACCAGGGCCTGATAAACTAAAACTCGGAGAGTACGTAATGAATTCAGGAAGTCGCTGAGTCACTTCAGCGTCAACGATAGATTGCTGCTGCGCACAAAGCTGCGCGCTGCGAGATGCTGTTGCAGCAATACTCGGCCAACGTTGCTTTAGTCTAGGAATGATATCTTGACGCAGAAAATTTCGATCATACTGGGTGTCTAAGTTACTCTCATCTTCGATATGAATTAATGACTTATCGATTGCAAATGCCTCAATGTCACTACGAGAAAAGCCCAGCAAAGGTCTAATGACCCAACTTTGTTGATGAAATGCTTGAATGCTCCCCATAGCTGCCAAACCTTTCGGGCCTTGACCACGTTTTAACGCTAGTAATAACGTTTCAAGCTGATCATCTTGATGATGGGCCGTTAAGAGAATATCACCAGGATTAAGGTACTTTTTAAAAACTTGATAGCGAGCATCTCGGGCGATTGCTTCAAGACTCGTCCGAGATGTTTTAGTCAATGAGACATGTTCTACTTGAATAGGGAGTTGATATTGACTGGCTTGTGATACACAGTGCTGCGCCCACTCATCTGCATTTGGGCTTAAACCATGATGCACATGGACCAATAAACATGAAATATGCGGGTTTTGCTGGGCAAACTGGCTCAAGCCGTAACAAAGACACTCAGAATCAACCCCGCCGCTGTATGCCAGCACAATTTTATTCGGTGAATGATGAGCAGCATTAACAGCACCAGCTGGGTTGTTAATCGATAACAAAGCTGATGTGTGCTGCTTAATCGCTTCACAGATATTAATGATTTTCATCAGCTTGTCCCTTTTAACATACTATGATTAATCCAGTGCGTTACTCAGCGCACTTAACACGACAAAGTTACGCAGAGTTAACACTAAAAAACAATCTTAACGTTACTCGAGCCGACCAAGCTTTCAATTGCTAACATCAGCTCATCGGTAGGGTTAACACGCCACTCATCCCCTAAACGTAATTGCCCTGCGGCTTCACGCTGCTGATAATTAATCACTACTGGTACGCTACCATTTTTCCAAGGCGAAAGCGCTTGTTCAAATTTTTCCAGCCACTCAGGGTTAATATCCTCAGCTGTAACATTAATTTCTACCGCATTAGCAAAGTGACTTCTCGCCTCACCGATTTCGATAATATTGCGTGCAGTCATTCGGTTACCGCCAGCAAAGTCATCAAAGCTCACTTCACCTTCACAAATCAAAATACGATCTTTTTCTAAAAGATGATTAAATTTCTCAAATGCCTCAGTAAACAACATGACTTCTAATCGCGCACTTTTATCATCAAGAGTGACCAAGCCCATTTTTGAGCCTCGCTTGGTGATCATCACTCGAGTAGCAATAACTAACCCTGCAGCTTTAACGGTTTTACCGCGATCAGTTGGGTGAACGTCTTTCAATCGTCCAGAAGTGTATTGTCTTAACTCTTTTAAATACTGATTAATTGGGTGACCAGTAAGGTATAAACCTAATGTGTCACGCTCGCCTTCAAGCCAAACTTTGTCAGGCCATGTAGGACATTCGACAAAGCTTTGTTTGTTATCTTCTGGCTCAGAATTAAGTAAGCCAAACATATCATTCTGGCCAATGGCTTCAGCTTTCGCATGTTGAGCAGCGGCTAAAATCGCTTCAGGTAAGGTCGCCATCATGGCCGCACGATGTGGGCCTAAATTATCGAGTGCTCCTGCGCAAATCAGCTTTTCAATCACCCGCTTATTTAGCTTTTTAAGATCGATACGAGCACAGAAATCAAACAAATCGGTAAATGGGCCATCTTTACGCGCATTTAAAATCGATTCTACAGGGCCATCACCCACCCCTTTAATCGCACCAATCCCATAAACAATGTTTAAGTCGTCATCGACAGTAAACTTGAACAATCCTTTATTCACATCAGGTGGTATAATTGGCAAGCCCATACGCTCACACTCATCAACCAAAATCACAATTTTATCCGTGTTATCCATATCAGCGGACATTACTGCTGCCATAAACTCTGCAGGATAATGGGTTTTTAGCCACAAGGTTTGATATGAAACTAGCGCATAAGCAGCCGAGTGAGATTTGTTGAAACCGTAACCCGCGAACTTTTCTACCAAGTCGAAAATTTTCATCGACAATGGCCCATCAACGCCATTCTTAATTGCGCCAGCTTCGAAAGTACCCCGTTGCTTAGCCATTTCTTCAGGTTTTTTCTTACCCATAGCACGACGAAGCATGTCCGCGCCACCTAAGGTATATCCAGCCAATACCTGCGCAATTTGCATAACCTGTTCTTGGTATAAAATAATACCGTATGTCGGCTCTAGTAAGTCTTTTAACGACTCATGTTGATACTCTGCATCAGGATAAGAGACTTCTTCACGGCCATGCTTACGCTCAATAAAGTTGTCTACCATGCCGGACTGCAAAGGTCCTGGGCGGAATAACGCCACTAATGCAATCATGTCTTCAAAACAATCGGGCTGCAGACGTTTAATCAAGTCTTTCATACCACGAGACTCCAACTGGAATACCGCCGTGGTTTCATAACGCTGCAATAATCTAAATGATTTAGGGTCAGTCAAGCTAATGGATTCAATTCTGACGGGTTCTTCCCCTGCTTTTTCTAAGCGAGGGTTAATCATCTGCAAAGCCCAGTCGATAATAGTTAGGGTTCTTAATCCCAAGAAATCGAATTTAACTAAACCAGCCGTTTCAACATCATTTTTATCAAACTGAGTCACTGGGTTTAAGCCTTCTGCATCACAATATAGTGGTGAGAAGTCAGTGATGACTGTCGGTGAAATTACAACACCACCAGCATGTTTACCCGCGTTTCGGGTCACACCTTCAAGGCGGCGACACATGTCAATAAGCTCTTTGACATCTTCATCGCCATTATAAGCTTCTGGCAGTGACGGCTCGACTTCGAACGCTTTAGCCAGTGTCATGCCAGGCTCGGCTGGGATCATTTTGGTAAGCCGTTCAACAAAACCATAAGGATGACCTAACACTCGCCCAACATCTCGTACTACCGCTTTTGCCGCCATCGTACCGAAGGTAATAATTTGAGAAACTGCATCACGGCCATATAAATCGGCAACGTGGTCAATTACCTCATCACGGCGATCCATACAGAAGTCAACGTCGAAATCGGGCATGGATACACGTTCAGGGTTCAAGAAACGTTCAAATAACAAATCGTATTCTAATGGATCTAAGTCAGTAATTTTAAGCGCATAAGCCACTAAAGAACCGGCACCAGAGCCACGTCCCGGTCCAACAGGTATGCCATTATCTTTACCCCATTGAATGAACTCCATTACGATCAAGAAGTAACCAGGGAACCCCATTTGGTTAATCACTTTTAGTTCAACATCGAGACGTTCATCATACTCAGGACGTTTCTCTTTACGCTCTTGCTCGTCAGGGAATAAAAACTCTAAACGCTCTTCCAGACCTTTTTCAGACACTTCAACCAAAAAGTCTTCAATGGTCAAATCGCCTGTTGGGAAATTAGGTAAGAAATATTCATTTAAGCGAATCGTGACATTACAGCGTTTGGCAATTTCAACACTGTTTGATAATGCAGATGGAATATCAGCAAACAAATCACACATTTCATCTTCGGTTCGGAGATATTGTTGTTCACTGTATTTTTTAGGTCTACGAGGATCGGCTAACGTAAAGCCGTCATGAATCGCAACCCGAATTTCGTGAGACTCAAAGTCGTCAGCTTTTAAAAACACCACTTGGTTAGTTGCAACAACAGGTAATTCATTTTCTGAAGCCAGTTTAACAGCCATATGAAGATAACGTTCTTCATCCGGTCTGCCCGTTCTGATCAACTCTAAAAAGTAACGATCATGGAAGTGGGTTTTATAGAATGACACCAGCTCTTCAACTTGCGCCATGTTACCTTTCAATAGCGCTTTACCAATATCGCCATCTTTAGCACCTGAAATCAGCAAGATGCCTTGATTAAATTTAACTAACCATTCCTGATCGATGACCACTCTGCCGTTAAGTTGGCCACGTAAATACGCTTCACTGATTAATTGAGTTAAGCTTTGATAACCGTCATTGTCTAAGGCGATAATGGTAATAGCACAGTATTCATCTGCAAAACCTGGCACTTTCATCCAAAAGTCAGCGCCGATAATCGGTTTTATTCCCGCGCCATGACAACCGCCATAGAATTTTACTAGACCACAAAAGTTATTCTGGTCAGTAATTGCTAATGCTCCCATACCAAGTTCTGAGGCTTTCGCCAGAATAGGTTTAACTTTTGCCACGCCATCAGACATGGAAAAATCACTGTGAACACGGAGATGGACGAAACGAGGATCGGACATAGAATATGAGTATCTTTGAAATGCATGATTAAAAGGAAAAAACCGTTGACCAGATTAGCAAACTACGCCAATTTATAATAGAGAAATTAATATCAATCTAAGCGGAAAGTCAACGGTTCAGCCCTGACCTCGTAAGTTGAAATTACAGGGCTTCGTAACAAATAATAATCTAAAAATAATGAGGTAAAAATAATGAACTAAAAGTCATCGCTCATCATGACTGATTAAGAATAGCCATCACTGGCTTAAAACTTTTGCGATGCTCAGGTAGTACGCCGTGTGCTTCTAATGCTTCGAAGTGAGCTTTTGTTGGATAACCTTTGTGATTAGCAAATCCATATTGAGGATATCTGGCATCTAATGCATCCATTTCACGATCGCGAGTGACTTTAGCGATAATTGACGCTGCGCTAATCGCTGCAACTAATCCGTCACCTTTTATAATCGCATGGCTTTGAATACCAAAATCAGGGGTACGATTACCATCGACTAAAACCTTTTCTGGTTGAATGGATAATCCAGCAACAGCTCGCTGCATTGCTAACATAGTGGCGTGCAGAATATTGATATCATCAATTTCGGTTGGCGTTGCTCTACCAACACTGATGGCTAAGGCTTTATCTGTTATCTCGTTAAACAATAACTGTCGACGCTTTTCTGATAGCTTTTTAGAATCATTTAACCCCGCTATCGGCTGATTAGGATCAAGAATAACAGCGGCAGTCACCACATCCCCTACTAAAGGACCGCGGCCGACTTCATCCACACCAGCAACAACACCACGAGTGATATACGCAACTTGCTCAGGTGTAATCCCTTTAATGACTGTCGGTATTCTGCTCATGATTTCACTTCTTGCAGTGGAGAGTGGCTTATTAATTCGATAACAGCGTCTGCAGCTCGATCGCTGGCGTTGCAGCGAAGGGTTTCATGGATTTGCTCAAACTCAGCTTTCAATGGCGTAAAGTCACGATTTAGCTGTTCAATCACAGCTGCAGAAATATTGTTCTCGTTACATTCATCTTGAACAATTTCAGGGATTAGCGCACGACCCGCTAATAAATTTGGTAAAGAATAGTGCTCGACCAACATCAGTCGCTTTGCCAAAGTGTATGTCATCGCATTAACACGATATGACATCACCATCGGACGCTTAACAAGCATGGCTTCTAACGCCGCCGTACCGGATGCTAACAATATGGCATCTGATGCCGCCATCACAGCACGAGATTGTCCTTCAACCAATTCGATTTCAAGATCTGGCGCAAACTGTTTAAGTGCCGTTATAAACTGTTCACGGCGAGCTTGATTAACCAAAGGCGTCACAAATTTAATATCTGGATAGGTTTGCTTAATAATGACTGCAGCTTTGATAAATGGTTCGGCAAGTTGCTTGAGTTCACCACCTCGTGAACCAGGCAAAATCGCTAAATATTCCGCTTGCGGATCTAAACCAAGCTGCTCACGGGCTGCAAGCTTGTCGCTTTCCATGGGAATATCATCAGCTAAAGTGTGACCAACAAAAGTACAAGGTACCTGATGCTTGTCATAAAATGCTTTTTCAAACGGCAGTAATGACAGCACCATGTTGGTTGCTTTTGCGATTTTAAAAATACGTTTTGGACGCCAAGCCCATACAGATGGACTGACATAGTGAACGGTTTTAATCCCTTGTGCTTTGAGTTTAAGCTCAAGACCAATATTAAAATCGGGTGCATCTATGCCAATAAAACAGTCAGGTTTTTCAGCACAAATATTTTTAATTAACGTCGCGCGCACTTTAAGCAATCGTGGTAATCGCGCGAGGACTTCAACAATTCCCATGACAGCAAGCTCTTCAAATGAAAAGTAACTCTCAAAACCGAGCGCTTCCATTTGCGGCCCACCAATACCGATAAATCGTGCATCAGGGTATTGTTTTTGCAGTGACTTTATTAATCCTGCACCTAAAATATCGCCGGAGAGTTCTCCGGCGACCATTGCAAATATACGAGGGGTATTATTTGTCATGTTATCTTCTATCGAATGATCCCGCGAGATGAGCCATTAATAAACTCAACCATCCCTTTTACATGTTCATCTGATTCAGCATCGGCTGTGATTTCAGCTAATGCTTCTTCAATTGTCAGGTTTTTACGGTACAACGATTTATACGTACGGCGAATAGCATGTTGAGTTTCTTTAGTGAAACCACGGCGCTTAAGACCTTCAACATTCAACCCACGAGGGATTGCTGGGCTACCTGCTGCCATCACAAATGGCGGCACATCTTGGAAGATAGTAGAAGAACCTGCAGTAAACGCATGAGCACCAATATGAACAAATTGATGTACGCCTGTCATGCCGCCTAAAATTGCCCAGTCACCGACGTGTACATGACCAGCAATTGACGCATTGTTAGCCATAATAATGTTATCGCCTAATACGCAATCATGAGCAATGTGCACGTAAGCCATCAATAAATTGTTCGAACCAATACGCGTTTCACTGTTGTCTTGAATCGTGCCACGATGAATGGTGACATTTTCACGAACAATATTGTTGTCGCCCATGATTAATGTCGTTGGCTCACCTGCGTATTTTTTGTCCTGACATTCTTCACCAATAGATGAAAATTGAAAGAAGCGATTACCCTTACCTATTACGCTTGGGCCTTTAATAACCACATGGGAACTAATCCAAGTATCATCGCCGATTTCAACATCAGCGCCGATATAACTCCAAGGACCAATGGTAACGTTGTTACCAATTTTTGCATCGGGATGTACGAATGCTAACTTATCAATCACTTGTTAATCTCTCTGCGTGCACACATTATTTCGGCTGAACAAGCTAGTTCACCATCAACAAATGCCTGTCCTTCAAATACACCAATCCCTCGGCGCTCTTTAATCATTTTAACGTGAAAATGTAATTGATCCCCTGGTGATACAACACGTTTAAAACGGGCTTTATCAACACCAGCAAGTAGGTATAGCACATCTGGAGAAGGATCTGGGCTCATGGTTTTAAATGCAAGTAAGCCAGTAGCCTGTGCCATTGCTTCAATAATTAACACGCCGGGCATGACAGGTTTAACAGGAAAATGGCCTTGGAAGAAAGGTTCGTTAAACGTCACGTTTTTGATCGCATGTAATGATTCACCAACGGTGTAATCTAAAACACGATCGACAAGTAAAAATGGGTAACGATGAGGAAGATATTGAAGAATTTCTTCAATATCCATTGTATTCAATTGGTTTGCCACACGTAATTCCTCGAAATGGCGTTAACGCCATTTACTGCTAATCTTTTATTTTTTTCTCAATCTCTTTCACACGATTGAACAATTCATCTAAATGGCGGAAACGAACCGTATTACGTCGCCAGCTCTTATTATCCATTGCAATTGTAGCAGATGAATACAGACCAGGCTTACGAATTTCGCTTGTTACATTGGTACTGCCTGAAATATGTGTGCCATCCGCCACTTTAAGGTGACCTGCAATTCCACTTCCGCCGCCAACAATACAATATTTGCCCAAAGTTGAGCTACCGGCTAAGAAAGACGTCCCTGCAATCGCTGTATTTTGGCCTACAACACAATTGTGGGCGATTTGGACTTGGTTATCGATGATAACGCCATCATGAATTTCAGTGTGTGACAATGCGCCACGGTCAACTGTAGTACCAGCTCCGATTTCGACATTATCACCAATTCTCACGCCACCTGTTTGTGGAATTTTAATCCAGTTACCGCGCTCATTGGCATAGCCAAAACCGTCAGAGCCAATGACACAACCAGAATGAAAGATACAATTTTGTCCCACTATCACGTCATGATAAAAGGTGACATTTGCCTTCAAACATGTGCCAGAACCAATAATTGATTGCTCTGCGACAACGCTTCCAGCACCGATTTGCACATCATTGCCAATAATCACATTGGCATCAATCACGACATTTGCCGCAATAGCAACATTTTTACCTAATTGGGCAGAAGCATGAATAACTGCTGAGGGGTGAATACCTGTTGCCACTTTCGGGGTGGTATCAAGTAATTGCGCTACGCGTGCAAATCCTACGTAAGGATCTTTTAAAACCAAAGCATTACCAGAGTAATCTTCGGCATCTTTTTCACTCAATAACACCGCACCAGCTTGAGAAGATTCAAGCTGTGCACGGTACTTACTATTGGCTAAAAAAGAAAGTTGATCTGAAGCAGCATCTTCAAGGGTCGCAACTCCGGTTATTTCCAGAGAATCATCACCCAAAATCGTTGCGCCCAACAGCTGACCAAGCTCTTTTAAAGTCACAGTTTTCATTAGTTGCCTTTACTTAACGCTTGAACAACTTTGTCGCTGATATCAGCTTCTGGCTTTACAAAGATTACAGCACCACGTTGAAGAACGATGTCATAAGACTCTTTCTGTGCAATGGTGTTGATTGCTTCTTGTACTTTAACTAAAAGCTTGTTTTGCTCTTCACCTTGACGACGACGCATATCTTCATCAAGTGCTTTGCCTTTTAGTTGGAAGTCAGATTTTAACGACTCCATTTGACGTACAAGATCAGTCTTTTGGCTGTCGCTCATCAACGCGCCATCACGTTGCTGCTTCTCAACCATAGTACGCATTTCTTCTTGCATTTTTTGTACTTCAGCAACACGGTCACCAAATTCAGTTTTTAGTGATTGTGAAATTTGTTCACGTTGAGGTAGTTGCTCAAACACTTCGCCCATATCAACCACAGCAATTTTCTCAGCATGTGCCATCATAGGTGCACTTAAAAATGCCATTGTTACTAACGCGCGATTTACCATCTTTTTCAAAATAGACTCCTTGTTATTATCAGCAAAACTTGCCGAGTGTATTTGTTTTAGAACGTTTTGCCAATATTGAACGAAAAGATCTCAGTTTCATCATCTTCGTATTCTTTAATCGGCCAAGCCAAGCTAAACACCATAGGTCCCATCGGCGATAGCCACTGAACACTCATACCCCATGAGGCACGTATTCTGCTTGGGTCACTATAATCTTCCAATTTATCAAACTCATCGGCTGGAAGATATCTATACGAGTCATAATCGAACTCGGTATCCCATACGTTACCTGCATCAACGAAGAAGCTGGTACGTACTGAATTTGAATAAGCTTCATCCAAGAATGGAGTCGGCACAATCATTTCCATACTGGCAGTCGCAATTGCGTTACCACCAATCGATCTTCCTGAGCTCACTTGTACTCTATTTGGCTCACCCGGTAATGAACAGCTGTCACCAGAAGGATCTGGAGAACATGGTTCGCTACCACGGTATAAATAGAATGAACGTGGACCAACAGAGTTTGACTGGAAGCCACGTAATGAGCTGCTACCACCTGAATAGTAGTTTTCCCAGAAAGGAAGAATTTGGTCATTATCATTAAACTGGCCATAACCATTAGCATAACCCAAACGTGCACGGGTCAATAATACAAAGCTATGATTACGAGTTAATGGGAAATAGAAGTTGGTATCTAAATCTGTCTTAAAGTACTGTAAATCAGAACCTGGAATGGTCGCTTTAGCGCTAAAGCGCTGTGATGAACCATCGGTTGGGAAAGTACCACGGTTTAATGTACTGCGGCTCCAACCACCATTAAGCTCAAAGTTATCAAAACTTAAATCAGCATTAGGATCATCTGACTCACGATAAACATTATAGAAACGTAATGCTTGTTCATAAGCAGAAATTTCAGAAATTTGGTTATGACGGTAACCAATACCACCGTTCAAACGGTTGTATTCGTTAATCGGGAAACCTGAATTTAATGCAATACCATAAGATTTGTTTTTATAGCGCTCAAGGTTAGCCTCGTTCGCATCAAACTCATTCCAATAAATGCTACCACCTAAACTCACACCATCTTTAGTAAAGTATGGGTCAGTGTACGAGAAGTTTACATTCTTAGAGTATTTGTTGGTGTTTAAGCTGACGCCAGCTTGGTTACCTGTACCTAAGAAGTTACTTTGCTGAACACCAAACTGAAGGCTCAGACCAGATTCAGTACCGTAACCAACACCTGCGTTAAATGAACCCGATGGTTGCTCTTTAACGTTAAATGCGACATCGACAAGATCATCACTTCCAGGTACCTGAACAGTCTCTGTATCAACGGTCTCAAAGTAACCTAGACGGTTAAGACGTGCTTTTGATTGTTCGACTTGTGCAGAGTTTAACCATGCACCTTCCATTTGACGTAATTCACGACGCATTACTTCATCTTTTGTCACTGTATTACCAGTGAAATTAACCGAGCGAACGTAGACACGTTTACCAGGGTTAACATTGATGTTTAGCGCAACTTCTTTAGATTCGTCATCAATTTCAGGGTAGGTTTTCACTTCTGGATAAGCATAACCAAATCGGCCAAGGTATTTGCTGTACATTTCTTCGGTGAACGTAACATCGCCACCGTTGTATGTATCACCTTCTTTAATCGGCAAAATCGCTTTCATTAACTTTTCACGGCCCATTAGCTCACCGGTTAAGTTAACTTCAGAAACCTGATACTTCTCACCTTCATCAACATTGATGGTGATATACAATCCTTTTCTGTCAGGTGTCATCGCCACTTGTGTCGAAGTCACCTCAAAACGAATGTAACCTTGGTTATGATAATAGGTTTTTACCGTTTCTAAATCTGCTTGTAGTTTTTGCTTTTGGTATCGACGTTCGCCGAATAAATCCCACCAAGCAACATAGTCTTTAAGCTCTAATAAACCGATCAACTCTGCATCTGAGAACACGCTGTTCCCAACCACGTTGATTTGGCGAATTTCAGCCGCAAGACCTTCGGTGAAGTTAAACTTCAGCTCAACACGGTTACGCGGTAAGTTAATGACTTCAGCTTCTACTTTTGCGCCATATTTACCGACACCGTAGTAGAAGTCTTGTAAGCCTTTTTCAATCCCCGATAACATGGTTCTATCGAGAGACTCACCTATTTTAATACCTGAGCCATCTAAACTTTCTTGAAGCTGCTCATCTTTAATGTCTTTGTTACCTTCAAAGGTCACGGCACTAATTGTCGCACGCTCTTTGACTGTAACGATTAACACCCCATCTTCATGAGCAACGTTAATCGTTTCAAAGTTAGTTGAGGCGTACAAGCTTTTAATCGCTTGCTGTAATTTAATTTGATCTACAGTATCGCCCACTTTAACGGGGAGACTAAGCAAGGCGGCACCAAGTGCAACTCGCTGTAAACCATCAATCTGGATGTCGGTCACTTCAAATGGTTGGAAAGTATCAGCCACACCATTGCCTGAAAATGACGCACCGACTAAAATCATCGAGGCAAAAAGTTTATTAAATCTCATAGAGCACTTCTAATTATTTGTGTTCCCTGCTCAGAGTCTGGAAAAATCATTGAAGATGGCAATGCTCATCAACAACAGCAGCATAACTGCACCAAACCTGAATCCTATGTCCTGAACCTTTTCTGGTACAGGCTTACCCGTAATCACTTCGATAAAGTAATACAGCAAGTGTCCCCCATCGAGTACTGGCAAAGGCATTAAATTAATAATCCCTAAGTTCACACTGATGAGTGCGATAAACCCAAGAAAATACACTAATCCATAGTCTGCGCTGGTGCCAGCACCTTGAGCTATTGATATAGGTCCACTCAGGTTTTTCACCGACACATCGCCGGTAAATAATTTTCCAATCATCTTAAAGCTGACAACAACCAGTTGCCAGGTTTTATCTGCAGCTGCAGCAAAGGAATCTACTATGCCATACTCAAGCTGGAAGCGCATACTTTCAGGCCAATCAATTTGAGTTGGGCTTACACCAACAATGCCAATGGTTTCTCCGTTTGCATTTGTTTGTGCTTGCGGGGTGACAATGATAGTTAATTGCTCATTGTTACGTGCGATGGTCAGGTTAACGTCTTTGTTTGCAGACGTTTGTATCACATCAACAAAATCATTCCAATCTTGATAAGGTTGGCCATTTACCTTGAGTATTTCGTCACCCAACTGCAAACCAGCGATTTCGGCCGCACTACCGTTGGTTACAAGCGCAATCACTGGCTTAATTCCTGGGCGATATATTCCTAGACCCATAGCCCCAATAGGCGACTCTTTGTCTGGATCAAATTGCCAATCACGGATATCTAGTGTGTAAGTTTTTTCTGATGCTGTTGTCGAAGACAAAGGAACTAAGCTAATGTCCAGTTCTTTACCGCCAATATGGCCAACTAAAGCAAGGTTAACTTCTTCCCAGTTTCTAACTTTCTGGCCAGAAACTGCCACAATTTGCATCGGTTCTTTTAACTCAATTTGAGCGGCTGGAGTATTTGCTCTTGTTGTATCAATAACAGGTTTTAGTGAAGGGACCCCAATAAGATACATTAAATAAAGTGCCACAATAGCAAATAAAAAGTTTGCAATCGGTCCTGCGGACACAACCGCGATCCGTTGCCAAACGGTTTTACGGTTAAATGCCTGATCTTTTAACTCTTCAGGCACATCCTCAACTCGCTCATCGAGCATTTTGACGTAACCACCCAAAGGGATCATGGCAACGACATACTCAGTGCCATCTTGACCCACTTTACGCCAAATGGCTTTACCAAAACCAATAGAAAAACGTTCTACTTTGATGCCACAACGACGTGCAACCCAAAAATGTCCGTATTCATGTGCAGTAATCAAAATACCCAGTACGACAATAAATGACCCCAGGTTCCATAAAAAATCTAACATTGTTCTCCTACGAACTAGTTAATCAATTTGATTGCTTCGTTTGCGATTATACGAGCTTGTCCGTCTAACGCCATAATATCTTCAATCGTACCTAATGCTGAATGGGATACCCGTTCTAAACATGACTCATTAACACGAGCGATATCAGTAAACTTTATCTTTTCATTTAAAAAAGCATCAACAGCAATTTCGTTTGCTGCATTGAGTACAGTTGTAGCCTCTTGACCTTGTTCACATGCTTTCATCGCAAGAGCTAAACAAGGGAAACGTTGGTAGTCAGGTTCACAAAAGCTTAATTCTCGGACTTTGAAAAAATCCAAAGGTTCAACTCCAGCGTAAATTCTTTCTGGAAAAGACATACAATGCGCAATAGGTGTGCGCATATCAGGGTTACCCATTTGTGCAATCACTGAACCATCTTTGTATTGCACCATGGAGTGAATCACGCTTTGAGGGTGAATCACCACTTTCAATTGCTCTTTATTGGTATTAAAAAGCCAGCGCGCTTCAATAAATTCAAGCCCTTTATTCATCATGGTGGCTGAATCAACAGAAATCTTAGGTCCCATAGACCAATTAGGATGATTACATGCTTGTGTTGGTGTCATTGCACTTAAAGCGGCAATATCTGAAGTCAGAAATGGTCCACCAGAACCCGTTAATAAGATATGGGAAATTCCAGATGCCGTTAAATCACAGGTTCCGAGATTTGCTTGAATATTGGCAGGGAGACATTGAAAAATTGCGTTATGCTCACTATCGACTGGCAGTAGCGTCGCATTATTTTCACGCGCAGCCTTCATAAAAAGTTCACCAGACATCACCAGTGACTCTTTATTAGCTAATAGCACCCTTTTGCCCGCTTTAACCGCAGCGTAAGTTGACATTAACCCCGCTGCGCCAACAATTGCTGCCATCACGGTATCTACTTGAGTGGCTGTAACAAGACTTTCAAGTTCATCGGCGCCTGTGGTGACATCAATATTGAGGTTCGCTGGTAACGCTTCTTTAAGCGCTTGCGCCGCAGTTGAATCCACCATATGCGCGACACGAGGTTTATGCTTCAGACACAATTGAAGCATCTTTTCTACACTGGCATTGGCAACTAAACCATAAACGCAGTATTGCTCTGGATTATGCTCGATAACACTTAGCGTACTGCTTCCGATAGAGCCCGTGGCTCCAAGGATGACCATATTTTGCATGGTTGATTAAATCCAGAATGCGAGATAAATGAAAGTAAAAACAGGTAATGCTGCAGTCAGACTGTCCATTCTATCTAATACACCACCGTGACCCGGTAAGATTTTTCCTGAATCTTTTATATTAGCTGCTCGTTTAAACATACTTTCAGACAGGTCACCAAATGCTGAAGCTATTGCCGTAATTAAGGTAACCGCAATTACAAGCCCAAGCTCTTGTTCTGGTGAGTAATACATAACACCTGCCACAACCGCCATAGTCGCAACTAAACCACCACCAAGGCCTTCTAAAGTCTTATTAGGGCTCACTTTCGGCATCAATTTATGCTTGCCTAATGAACGACCAGCAAAATAAGCTCCTGTATCAGCAGCCCAAACAATTAGCATGACTAAAAAGACTAAAGTACCACCAAAGTAAGGATCAACATTAGCACTGATTGACTTGAGGGTGATAAGTGAGACAAAACAGGGAATTAACGTTAACTGTCCAAACATTGATTTTAACATCGGACTGGCTTGCCAAATGCTGCCACTTTTAGGATAAGTAAACACTAACAAGGTGCTAATTACCCACCAAAAAAGGCCAATTGAAATGACGGCTAAAAAGATAGGATGAACTTGGCCTTTCAGCCATAATGCCTCAACTGGAACAAATATATTAAGTGCAATGAGAATTAACGAAACCGTGACGGTAAACGTCCATTGAGTGACTGTACATTGTGGGTCAATAAAACTCCCCCACTCTTTTGCTCCAATCATAAAAACAGGCACGAGTGCCCAAGCAAAATATTCTGCTGGTAAAAAGAAAATGGCACCTATCACTAATGGAAGGAGCCATAGTACAGTCATAATTCGTTGTTTTAACAAAGCAAAAGCCTCTTAAATTTTTTATACAGCTCGTATTTCTTCAATTTGACTGCCAGTCAAACCAAATCGACGCTGCCTACTGGCAAAAACGGCAAGTGCATCTTTAAAAGCTTGCTCGTTGAAGTCTGGCCACAAAGTCTCAGTAAAGACCAATTCTGCATATGCAGCCTGCCATAAAATAAAATTACTGATACGGTAATCACCGCCAGTTCGTATCATTAAATCTACTTCGTGCTGTTCACTCATACACAGTTGTTGATTTAACGACTCTTCTGTCAATTCACTTAACTCAATCTCGCCTTGGGCAACTTTATCTGCAAGCTTTTGAGCTGCTTGTAAAATATCCCAACGGCCACCGTAGTTAGCTGCAACATTAAGCACTAATCCGGTATTTTCTGCAGTGTGTTGTTGTGCTTTTTCAATCTGTTTTTGTAAACGTGCAGAAAAACGACTGGTATCACCAATGATATTTAATCTTACATGGTTATTATGCAGTAGTTTAATTTCTCTTTGTAATACTGAGAAAAACAACTCCATTAGTAAACTGACTTCTTTATCTGGCCTGCGCCAGTTTTCACTTGAAAATGCAAATAAGGTCAGTGACTCAATGCCTAGTTGGCTCGCGACACTCACAGCTCGGCGTACAGCTTTTACACCAGCCTTATGACCAAACACCCTTGGTTTTCCTTGCTGCTGAGCCCAGCGGCCATTACCGTCCATAATAATAGCGACATGCTTAGGTAGCGACTGCTTTACTGCTTCAGATAATTGCCCTGGCAATTGTTCTGATGACGCAATATCAGCACTCGACTTTGTTTCTGGCTCATATCCAACAGTGGATGACATCTATTACAACCCTTTCAAATAGACAAACGCCGTGTAGTATAACCTTACACGGCGCTTTAACTCTAGCTTTGCTAGGTTGAGAATTAGACTTCCATCAATTCTTTTTCTTTAGCAGCTAAAATTCCATCAATATTCTTGATGCTTGCATCAGTGAACTTTTGGATTTCATCTTCGCTACGGCGAACATCATCTTCAGTACACTCTTTGGCTTTCTCAAGCTTTTTAACTTCACTGATAGCATCACGACGTACATTACGTACTGCAACACGACCATTTTCAGCTTCGCCACGTACGACTTTGATGAAGTCTTTACGACGTTCTTCAGTCAGTGCAGGTAGTGGAATACGCATTGCGTTACCAGCAGTCATTGGGTTTAGACCTAAGTCTGAACTCATGATCGCTTTCTCAACAGCTTGAACCATAGTGGCATCAAAAACAGTTACATTTAATGTACGAGAATCTTCAATACCAATGTTTGCCACTTGCTTAAGTGGTGTCATTGCACCGTAATATGACACTTGAATTGAATCAAGTAGGCTTGGGTGAGCACGACCAGTACGTACTTTAGCCATTTGGTTTTTAGTAGCTTCAACACATTTTGTCATGCGCTCTTGAGCATCTTCTTTAATTGTATCAATCACGATAAATATCCTTTTGGTCACAAATACTTATTACTTAAGCGATAATCTGAGAATGGCACATAGTCGTTGCTATGTCGATATTCGCTCATTGGTATACATTTAGTTTAAACAAATAACCTTTATGAGATTATTTCGTTTTAATATGCGTACCTTCATCTTCACCCATGATAACACGGCGTAAAGCACCCGGTTTATTCATGTTGAAAACTAAAATAGGCATATCGTGGTCACGGGCTAGCGTAAATGCCGCTAAGTCCATTACCTTAAATTCATTTTCTAATACTTCGTCATAGGTCAAAGTATCATATTTAACTGCGTCAGGATCTTTCATTGGATCAGCAGAATAAACACCATCAACTTTTGTGCCTTTAAGTACAACTTCTGCTTCAATTTCGATACCGCGTAAACAGGCTGCTGAATCAGTTGTACAAAATGGGTTACCTGTACCAGCTGCAAAAATAACAACTCGGCCAGATTTTAATAAACTAATTGCCTCTGCCCAGTTATAGTCATCACAAACACCTTTTAAAGGAATTGCTGACATTAAACGTGCATTGACATAGGCACGGTGCAGTGCATCACGCATCGCTAGGCCGTTCATCACAGTTGCAAGCATCCCCATATGGTCACCAACAACACGATTCATTCCAGCTTGTGCTAAGCCTTCACCACGGAATAGATTACCACCACCAATAACAACACCAACTTGAATACCTAACTCAACCAACTCTTTCACTTCTTGAGCCATACGGTCTAAAACTTTAGGGTCAATGCCGAAGCCTTCTTCGCCCATTAACGCTTCGCCGCTTAGTTTTAAAAGAACGCGTCTAAATGCAGGTTTTGGATTGGTGCTCATAATTTTTTCCTGATTATAACAAAACCGCAGCGGTTGCTGCGGCTTTAGGGGATGAAGAGATAATTACTTATGCTTTTTTAGTAGCAGCAATTTGTGCAGCAACTTCTGCAGCGAAATCTTCTTCTTTCTTCTCGATGCCTTCACCAACTTCTAAACGGATGAAGTTAGAAACAGTAGCGCCTTTCTCTTTAAGAATGTCGCCAACAGTTTTCTTTGGCTCCATGATGTAAGCTTGACCAGTAAGAGAGATCTCACCTGTAAACTTCTTCATGCGACCGATAACCATTTTCTCAGCGATTTCTTGAGGCTTACCTTCGTTCATCGCGATCTCAACTTGAAGTGCTTGCTCACGAGCAACAACATCAGCTGGAACGTCAGTTGGGTTAACGAATTCAGGCTTAGAAGCAGCAACATGCATTGCAATGTGCTTTAATGTTTCTTCGTCAGCTTCACCAGAAACAACAACACCGATACGGTCGCCGTGACGGTAAGAAGATTGAGTAGCACCATCGATGTATTCAACACGACGAACATTGATGTTCTCACCGATTTTAGCTACTAGCGCAACACGAGTTTCTTCGAATTGTGCTTTAAGATCTTCAATAGTTACTTTAGAAGCAGCTGCAACAGCTAATACTTCGTTAGCGAATGCTAAGAAGTTTGCATCTTTAGCAACGAAGTCAGTTTGACAGTTAACTTCTAATAAAGCTGTGTAA
This sequence comes from Shewanella japonica, assembly GCF_002075795.1. NCBI lineage: Bacteria > Pseudomonadati > Pseudomonadota > Gammaproteobacteria > Alteromonadales > Shewanellaceae > Shewanella > Shewanella japonica. The sequence goes on along the minus strand of NZ_CP020472.1, from coordinate 1,660,136 downwards.
CCTTCACCTGCTTGAATAAGGATAGTACCTTCAGCAGCGATGTTACCTGCTTTTTTAGCAGCCTTAGCAGCACCACTTTTACGCATGTTATCGATAGCTAGCTCGATATCACCGTTAGTTTCAGTTAGTGCTTTCTTACAATCCATCATGCCAGCGCCAGTGCGGTCACGAAGTTCTTTAACTTGGGCAGCAGTAATTGCCATTGTTAAATCCTCTATTTTAAATTCGTCTAATATTGCATTTAAAAACAGGGGCCCATAAGGCCCCTGTTCACCAATTAACTATTGGTACATAAGGGGGATGGTAACCATCACACCTTATTAAACAGTTTCTACGAAACCGTCTTGCTCAGCTTGAACAGCTAAATCTTGACCGCGGCCTGAGTTAGCAGCTGCAGCAACAGAAGTAGTGTACAAACGGATAGAACGCATAGCATCATCGTTACCAGGAACGATGTAGTTAACGCCGTCTGGAGCAGAGTTAGTATCAACAACAGCAACAACTGGGATACCTAGGTTGTTAGCTTCTTTAATAGCAATATGCTCATGGTCAGCACCGATAACGAATAATACGTCAGGTAAACCGCCCATGTTTTTGATACCGCCTAAAGATTTTTCTAACTTCTCTAGCTCGCGAGTACGCATTAACGCTTCTTTCTTAGTAAGCTTGTCGAAAGTACCGTCAACTGACTGGCTTTCTAGCTCTTTAAGACGCTTGATTGACTGACGAACAGTTTTCCAGTTAGTTAACATACCGCCTAACCAGCGGTGATCAACGTAGTACTGGTCACAAGAGATTGCAGCTTCTTTGATAGCTTCGCCAGCAGCGCGCTTAGTACCAACAAAAAGGATTTTACCTTTTTTAGAAGCAACGTTGCTAATGAATGCTAATGCTTCGTTGAACATTGGCACAGTGTGCTCAAGGTTGATGATGTGAACACCATTACGTGCACCGAAGATGAAAGGCTTCATCTTAGGATTCCAGTAACGAGTTTGGTGACCGAAGTGAACACCAGCTTGAAGCATGTCGCGCATTGAAACAGTAGTCATTTTATATACCTTAATTTGGGGGGTTAGACCTCCACGAATCCCATACCTTCGACTCTTGCTTGCTAAAATAGCGCACTAAGAGCACCCCGAAGAATGTGTCGATACGTGTGTGATTTAGTATTTAGTTAAATTGCCATCTATAACATGTATAATGGCCGCCATATTTTACGCTTAGTGAAGCAGTAAGTGAAGAAAGTATTTATACTTAATTCAAATGACTCGTCATTAAGACTTAAACATAACGGCGCGCTTTATACCATAACTGGGTAAAAAGCACAAATTTTGACAAATTTATTTACGCCTTTTTTGACCGATACAAGGGTAAGAGAATATTCATGAGCATAGTCATCAAGACAGCAGAACAAATCGAAAAAATGCGTGCTGCGGGTAAATTAGCAGCAGAAGCACTGGAAATGATTGCACCTCACGTCAAGGTCGGTGTGACCACAGATGAACTCAATGATATCTGCGCTAAATACACCGAAGAACAAGGCGCGATTTCAGCACCATTAAATTACCATGGTTTCCCCAAATCAATTTGTACTTCAGTCAATGAAGTCGTTTGTCATGGCATACCAAGCGGTTACCAACTCAAGAATGGCGACATTCTAAATATCGATATCACTGTCATTAAAGATGGTTTCCATGGTGACACATCAAAAATGTTTTTAATTGGCGATGTTAGCCCGAAAGACAGACGTCTTGCTCGTATCGCTCAAGAAAGCTTATATCTTGCGATTAAAAAAGTACGACCTGGTGTTAAATTAGGTGAAATTGGTACTGCAATAGAAAAATTCATCAAAGCAAGTAAATCAGGCTTGGACAAATACTCAATTGTGCAAGATTATTGTGGTCATGGAATTGGTGAAGGCTTCCATGAAGAACCTCAAGTGGTTCACTACAAAAACAATGACAATACTGTATTAAAAGCCGGCATGTGTTTCACAATTGAGCCAATGATTAATGCAGGACGTTATACAACTGTTTTAGATAAAGAAGATAACTGGACAGTCACCACGTCAGATGGTAAAAAATCAGCTCAATGGGAACATACCTTACTCGTTACAGAAACTGGTGTTGAGGTATTAACCTTACGTGGCGAAGAAGACTTCCCAAGAACCATATAACTTAAACACTCAATAAGGACATCAATGAACACAGCGCTGGTAGCAAAAAACACCCTCATCGAATTCAACCAGCGCTTATTGGAGCAATTTACTGCTAAACAGCCAATTACGGACTTAGTTCAGCAGCGCTGCCAATTTGTTGATGCTCTTTTACTCGACAGCTGGCAAAAGTTTGGTTTAGACCAAGCATCTATTTGCTTAATCGCTGTGGGCGGTTATGGTCGAGGAGAACTGCATCCGCATTCAGATATCGACCTACTACTGCTATCCCAATCTGATGAAACCAGTCAGCAAGCCAAAGATGCCATCAGTCAGTTCATCACTTACCTGTGGGACTCTGGGTTAGAAATTGGCCATAGTGTTCGCACTATTGCAGATACTCTTTCTCAAGGTGCTCAAGACATCACTATTGCTACCAATCTGTTGGAAGCAAGGTTATTAATGGGTGATAACCGTTTATACGACGAATTATACGATGCTATCCGCCAGCCTGACTTCTGGCCTTCACAAGCGTTCTTTTTAGGCAAAAAAGAAGAACAAGATCTGCGCCACGAAAAAGCCAACGCTTTTGATTTAGAGCCTAATATCAAATCTTGCCCTGGCGGTTTAAGAGATATTCAAACCATTGCTTGGGTAGCGATGCGTCATTTTGATGCTGCCTCATTACAAGATTTAGTTGAGCATGATTTCCTAACTCCTGTTGAATTAACTGAGCTGCTCGAATGTCGTGATTTTTTATGGCAACTACGCTTTGCTCTGCATATGACGTCGGGTAGAAATGAAAACAGGCTGCTATTTGATTTACAACGCCAAGTAGCGACAGCAATGGGTTATGAAGATGCCACTCAACTGGCTGTTGAGCAAATGATGAAGCGTTACTATCGCACGGTTAGACGTGTGATGGAGCTGAATGAAATGCTGTTGCAATTGTTTAAACGGGCAACACTTAATCAAACGACGTCATTAACGATATACCCTATCAATAATCAATTTCAGCGCCGCGGCCGTTATATTGAAGTTTTGGATGAAAGTGTATTTGAAAACCAGCCAGAACAAATTCTTAATCTCTTTTTACAAGTGGCACGTAACTCTAATATTCAACGAATATACGCCCCGACGTTGCGCCTTTTAAGACAAGCAAGGCGTAAACTCACAGGTCCTTTGCAAGATAATCCTGAATGCCGCAAGTATTTCATGGCAATATTAAAGCATCCTCGTGGAATTGCCGCCTTGTCATTAATGCATAAGCATGGGATTTTATCTTCTTACTTACCTGCTTGGCGCAAAATTGAAGGCCAAATGCAGTTTGATTTGTTCCATGCATACACTGTTGATGAACATACACATCGATTGCTGCTGAATATCGACCGATTTTCCCAAGCAGATCAGAAAGATGAGTTTCCACTCGGGGCGATTTTGATCAACCAATTACCAAAGAAAGGGTTATTGGTGCTAGGCGCAATCTTTCATGATATCGCTAAAGGACGTGGCGGAGACCACAGTAAACTCGGCGCGACTGATGCACTTGATTTTTGTAAGTTACATGGATTAAGCGATCATGACGGACGGCTCGTGGCTTGGTTGGTCGAAAATCACTTGGTGATGTCGGTAACAGCGCAGCGTCGTGATATTTCAGATCCTGATGTTGTCGCCACTTTTGCTGATAGAGTGCAAGATGCCGTGCATCTCAGTTATTTGTACTGTCTAACTGTGGCAGACATATGCGCGACTAATCACAAAGCATGGAATAACTGGAAAGGTTCATTACTGCGAGACTTATATTTTTCAACTCAAAGGGTGCTGTCGCGCGGTAAAGAGAAACCTATTGATGTTGCTGATCGCGTATTAGAAATCCAACAAAAAGCGCAAAAAGAGCTACTTAGACGTGGCCTTAAACAAAAAAGCATCAATGAGCTGTGGCTACGCTTTAAAGACGATTACTTTTTACGCCATCAGCCTAATCAAGTCTCGTGGCACACAGAAGCCTTGCTCAAGCATGACAAGCAAAAGCCATTAGTGCTTATTTCAAAGCATACGACTCGTGGCGGCAGCGAGCTATTTGTTTATGCTAAAGACAAGCCAAAGTTATTCGCCACTGTGATGACAGTATTAGACAATAAAAATATTAATGTTCATGATGCAAATGTCATGACATCAAATGATGATTACGCCCTAGATACCTTTGTTATCTTAGAGCAAGATGGCGAACCCATCACTCAGCTCTCGCGAATTCAATCGATTAAAAAGTCGCTTGAAAAAGCATTAGCGAGCCAAAAACCTAAACCACCTAAATTTAGGAAAATGGCCCGTATCATGAAACCTTTTAACGTTCGTACACAAGTGAGTTTCTTGCCAGGTGCAAAGCATGATACAAGTATGATGGAGCTTATTGCATTGGATAGCCCGGGATTACTGGCCAAAGTCGGTGATGTATTATATCGCTGCGATACCACGTTATTATCAGCTAAAATCACCACTATTGGCGAACGAGCTGAAGACTTCTTCATTCTGCAAACTTCAGATGGACAGGCGTTAAATGAAGAACAACAAACACAATTATCCGAAGCGCTTTCAGGAGCGCTTTCTCAACCTTTACATCAATAAACACAATTTGGGAGATAGTAATGGAGGCATTACGCCAACGCATAGAAGCTGCATTTGAGGCTCGTCAGGACATCACACCTAGCACAGTTGAGCCAAGTGTTCGTGCAGATATCGAAACTGTCATTAGCATGCTTGATAAAGGCCAAGCTCGTGTTGCAGAGAAGATTGATGGCGAATGGCACGTACACCAATGGTTAAAGAAAGCAGTACTACTTTCTTTCCGTATCTTTGACAACGAAGTGGTTGAAGGTGGTGACACTAAGTACTTTGATAAAGTACCGCAAAAGTTCTCTGATTACACAGCTGAAAGATTTATAGAAGAAGCAATCCGTGTTGTACCACCTGCAACGGTACGTAAAGGTTCATTCATCGGAAAGAACACCGTACTCATGCCATCTTACGTAAACCTAGGTGCTTATGTGGATGAAGGCACTATGGTAGATACTTGGGCTACCGTTGGTTCTTGTGCACAGATTGGTAAGAATGTGCATTTATCTGGTGGTGTCGGCATTGGTGGTGTACTTGAGCCATTACAAGCCGGCCCAACCATCATTGAAGATAACTGTTTTATCGGCGCACGCAGTGAAATTGTTGAAGGCGTTGTTGTTGAAGAAGGCAGCGTAATTTCAATGGGTGTTTACATTGGTCAAAGTACCCGTATTTTTGACCGTGAAACTGGTGAAGTACATTACGGTCGCGTACCAGCAGGCTCTGTAGTGGTTTCAGGTAACCTACCTTCTAAATGTGGCACTTACAGCTTATATGCGGCAATCATCGTTAAGAAAGTCGATGCTAAAACCCGCGGAAAAGTCGGTATTAACGAGTTATTACGTATCGTTGATTAATATTAATCATCTGATAAATGATTCAAAAAAGGCCTCGTAATGAGGCCTTTTTTATAAACTTAACATTTTACTGTGACTATTTGCAGTAACAAAATACAAGCATAGTTAGAACACCACTGTCTTATTGCCATACACCACAACTTGCTCATCTAGTACCAATTGTAAGGCTTTACTCAAAACGCTTTTTTCAACATCTCTGCCATTATGCGCCAATTCTTCTGCACTAAAGCTATGATCAACATTAATCACATCCTGCTTAATAATCGGCCCTTCATCTAAACAGTTATTCACAAAGTGCGCAGTTGCGCCAATAATTTTTACCCCCCTCTCCCATGCTTGTCGATATGGTGATGCACCGATAAAGGCTGGCAAAAATGAATGGTGAATATTAATAATCGTGTTTGGATAATGAGCAACAAACTCTGGCGTCAAAATACGCATAAATTTTGCTAATACAATATAATCAGGCGAGTACTGCTTAATGATTTCTAAAATGGCCATTTCGTGTTGTTGTCTATCAATCCCTTGATGGCAAACATGATGAAACGGGATATCAAACTTCTCAGTTAATGCTTGCAGGTTATCGTAATTACCAATAACTGCAGCAATTTCCACATCAAGGCCGCCATAATAGGACTTCATTAAAATATCACCTAAACAGTGCGCTTCCTTGGTCACTAAAATCACGATGCGCTTACGACCAGCATCTACCAATTTCATATGATTTTGCTCAGGCAGCACCAGCCTAAGATCGGCTAGCAAAGCATCATCATCAATATGACCTTCAAGCACAGTACGCATAAAAAAGCGTCCTTGTTGATGGTCTACAAACTCGGTGTTTTTAACAATATTTAGGTGGTGGGCAAAACATACCCCGGTAATTTTGGCAATCAAGCCTTGTGCATCTTCACAATCAGTAATAAGAATTTTACGATCTACACTTAATGCAGGGGTATCAGATTGGTTTTTTTTCATAACTACACGACTCACATCAATTTTTGCCAACAGGCCTTTCAAACTAAATTAATTCATTAATAACACAGCTAGGGCAAGCACAAGATAAGAACATCAATATTTATGGGTAATTTGATAAATAAGGTAAGCCATATACAGAATCTTTAATTTAAAGGAGGAATAATTATGAATTGTTTATCTTATACGCTCTAGAGATGACCAATAATACAGCTCACTTAGAAGATAACCCAGCCTTATGAAATATAAGCCAGAGCAAGCATTACTGCCTTGTATCCAAGTACCTTTGTAGTAACTTGCGTAAACTTTCTGCTTTTGTGCCAAAAACGACCTGCACGCCCTTACCTACTTTAATCACTCCCTTAGCACCTAATCTCATTAAACGTGGCTTATCAACTAATTTAGGATCAACTACAGCTATTCTTAGGCGGGTTAAACAAGCATTAAGCTCAATGATATTTTCAGGACCACCCAATGCACTGACCATTGCACGTAAACTTTCTTTATTTCCGGTATCTTCTGCTGCTATTCGCCCTGGAGTTTTCAAGTTAAACGCAACAATACTGACCCTAAATATCAAATAATAGATAAACGCCGTTAATGGGCCTAAAAACCAAAACCAACTGGTATTACTTGATTGTGCAAATAACACGCTAAAGTCAATCAAGCCATGAGAAAACACCACACTGTGGTTGATATCAAGCAAGATGCAAATCGCATAAGCCGCACCAGTTAGTAACGCATGAATAATAAATAACAGCGGCGCGACAAACATAAAAGCAAATTCAATAGGCTCAGTGATACCAGTCAACCAGCAAGTTGCCGCAGCAGAAAGCATAATTCCTGCAACCCGATTTTGTTCGGGTTTATCAGCGCAGCGCCAAATCGCAAGCGCTGCGGCAGGTAATCCCCACATTTTAATCAAGTAGCCTCCCGCTAGATTTCCCGCTAAAGGGTCGCCAGCAAGATAACGTGCTATCTCACCTCTAACCATTTTACCTTCATGGAAGTACTGACCCACTTCAAGATAAAATGGTGCATTCCAAATGTGATGAAGCCCCAGCGGAATCAAAAAACGTTCTATCGTGCCGTAAACGGCAAAAGCTAATGCAGGATCTTGATAAACGGCCCATAGTGATAAGCTATCTATCTGATAAGCGAGCGTCGGCCATATGTGAGCCAACAAAAATGCCAATGCCATTGCAAAAGGAATAATAAGCAAACCGGCACTTCGCTGACCTTCAAAAAATGAAAACATCGCAGGCAATTTGACATCTTGGCTCATTCTCACCACAAAACATGTCATCGCCCCCACTAAAATACCGCCAGCAATACCTGTATCTATGGTGTCAATTCCCCATAAGGGTCGAGCAGGCAATTGATAAATTACAGTAAATGCCCCCATTGACGAGATAAAAACACCAAAACCAAACACTGCCACAAAAGCCGCTATACCTTGGTCTTTACAAAAACCAATGGCAATTGCTACCGCAAATAACAATGGCATCATGGTGAAGATTAAATTACCAACAGCTGAAAATACCGTTGCAAGTTCTTGAGGAATAAAAGGAAGTGGATTATATGACAAGCCCAACATCACACCAGCAGCAGGTAAAATGGCAATAGGAATGAGCAGCGCCTGACTGAGGCGCTGAGCAAATTTAAACCACTGCTGACTTAATCGTCTTATTGATTGAGAGACTGAGCGGCTGAGTGCCATGTTGATATCCATTGCACCGCGTCAGTTTCTGGCTCCATGGTTTCACATGCATCAATATCTAAACGCGCTGTTAGCGGTTTGGCACCAAGTTCAGCAAATAATTCATCGAATTGTTTAGCCGCGCCACAGAAAGTCTCGTAACTTGAATCACCTAAACCAATAATGCTGTAACGTAAACCAGGAAGATAAGGCGCTGCGGACTTCATTTCAGCAAACCAAGGCGCAATATCATCAGGTAAATCACCTTGACCTGTAGTTGAAGTAACTATGATTAATAGTTCGTCTTCCTTAGGCACAAATCCCGTTAAATCAGATGATTGAATAAGGTTAGTTTCAAAATCAAGTTCAGCAATTTTGCTTGTCAGTGTTTCAGCAACAAACTGAGCACTGCCATATACGGTGCCAAACACTAAATTAACTTTTTCCATGTTATACTTCTCTTCAAGTTAACTAACTTCTATTATTCACTTAGCTAGCGGCTAAGACATGAGGTTGATAACTTCACCATACTGTATTCTCACGCTAAGCTGCAAGTATGAAATACAAACAAAAGTAATAACTTACATATACGTTAAGGTTACTGTTATGCGTCAAGCCAACAGGCACAGATTGTTTAAGCTGCAACATAAGTCCGCTCACATTAGGCGTAACTTCTATTTTCGGTCTGAGCAACAAGATACCAGTAAGCCACTTGAGAAGATTGAAGAGTTTGAAAAGCTTAAATCAGTTTTACTTGAGCATACCAAAGCACCTTTTAAAGCCAGTTAACGCAGACGCATAAGCGCTAAACTCGTATCGAGAATGGTTATATTAAGTGCATAAAAGATACATATGCTGTGAGCGGATAAATAATGTAACGCATTAGAAAGAGATACTGCATCGAGTATCTCTTTGATATTTCAAATCTAAGCCTAAATTAAGCCTAAACCAAGCCTTATTAAGTCCACACCAAGCATTATTAAGTCCACACCAAGCCTTTATAGTGAATAGAGCCAATTAAGCTATGTCTAGGGGAGTATCAATATCCAAATGTTCTTGCCAACCAAATTGCTCAAATAAAGTTGACCATTCCTGTTCAAGCTCGGTTTCAATATGCATTAACTCGTTGGTCACCGGGTGAGTAAACTGCAGCGACTTAGCAATTAACCAAAGTCGGTTAATTTCAAAGTGGCTTCTAAAAAACTTATTTTGTTTGCCATCGCCATGAGTCGTATCACCGATAATGGGGTGACGTAAATGAGCCATATGGCGGCGCAATTGATGCTTTCGACCAGTTTGAGGCGTTAATTTAATCAAACAAAAACGGCTGGTAGGATATCGGCCAGAGCTAAAAGGGATCTCAGCATTTAATAACGGCTCATAGTCTGTAACAGCATCTTGGGCAGGTTTATCTTTACGGGCTTTTTTATCCGCGACATCATCCAGCTCAACCTTAAGAGCATAATCTAATCTCGCTGCTTTATGCATATTGCCACGCACTAATGCTAAATATTGTTTCTTCACATGATGTTGCTCAAATTGCTCACACAAGGCCCGTGCTACTTCACTACTTTTGGCAAACAGCAGCACACCAGATGTCGGCCTATCGAGCCTATGTACCGGAAAAACATGACAACCGACGAGATCACGAGTAAGTTGCATCGCAAAAAATCGCTCTTTTCTTGCCAAGTATGAGCGGTGAACTAATAATCTTGCAGGCTTATGAATCGCAACGATATGCTCATCTTGAAATAATATTTCCAACTCTGGCGCGACTTCATCATTCTCAGCGTCTTCAGCAACCTCAGTATCGGTACCAATATATTCATCATCAGCAAACGGGCTTATGTATTTTTCTTCAGTCATCACTTTCACCTTATTGACCCGTTAACAGATTATCTAATACAGCTAAAAGCTTGGTTAACTCAGCGAGTTCAGCTCGATTGCCCCACACACGCTCAGCCATCGGAGCCAGTGAAATTTTGCTAGGTAACGGCGATTGTGTTCGGATCAACATCGACATCTTAGGAATAAAAATAAATTGCAGCCATTGCTCGAAACGTAACGTATCACAGGCAAATGGAGCGACACTGGCAAGCTCAGCATCAGATGGCGATTGGATTGACCATAAATGATTGATTTTAAGTTGCTGTTCCAGCGACTCTAGTAATTGAACAGTTTGAATATAAGGCATAACAGAAGATTATCGCTTAAACGGTTTGAAAATATCACAGGTGTTTGTGCGACTAATCATATCATCAGGCGGCAGTTAACCCTATAATAGCGGCAAGTTAATCGCGAAAAATAAGCTCTCATGACACAACTCGAAACCTTAAGCCAATTCCTCGACACTGCTAATACCCAATTTCAGGTTTATGATTTAGGCCGCAGAGTAGCCAATATCGACCCTGTGCTATTTAGCCAAATTGAAGCGCTAAACACGCCTTACCCTTATCCAATTCAAGGTCACGCTCAATTTGCCATTGTATTTTGGCGTGAAGACCAGCCACCTTTTATCTGGTTTTTAAAGCTCCCGTTAGATGAGCGAGGATTACTGTCACCAGCACAACGTAGTCAGTTCATTAAAATGATTTTAGAAGCACTAGGACGTGATCCAACAAAAGCGTTAACTGATGAAGAACAAGAACGCTACGCCAATCACCCATTTAGCTTTAAACCAAGCCAAGAAAAGTTAGCATTATTTAACGCATTGGTAAAAAAACAGCTAAGCCAACAAGCATCTGCACAATATGAATATGCGGCTCAATATTTTGCACAGTTAGATGAAACACAAGCCCAAAGCGATAATTGGCAACAATTGGGTTTACAGGGCATTGCTGATGTCTGTGTTCGTTTAGACAAATTTGATCATGACAAACACATCAATGCATCATTTTCATTCGCGCCTTTAGAAGTACAAGCTGCTGTGTGTCAGTGTTTAGAACATGTCACCATCTCAAAATCGTTGGCCGAAACCATTTTTGATAAATTATCGGCAGCAGACATTGAGCACAAACATATCTATCTGCGAGCGCTATCGTCTCAGCCTGAATTAACCCAAAAAGCCATTAAACAGTTGGTTAATTTTCAGCAATTAGATGAAAACTTATTGATCACTATTGCAGCAAGAAGCTGGATAGCATTAAAAGATGATGCAACTCGCAAACTTTATCTAGAAGTTTTAGCCAATCAACCGCAAAACTTCTTTAATCAAGTATTTGCTGATATCGTAGCAATACCAAGCCTGCGAGAATCGCTATTACTAGACTTAAGAAGTACCGACCGCAGCGCCACACTTTCTTCCGCCATTGGCGGATTATTTAGGGCCGTAAGCCAATGATGTCAGATTTTATATTAATCGTTGCCGTTGTAGTGGTCGCTGCATTTTTTTGGCAATTACGCCAAATGGCAGAGATCAGCCGCCGTTATGCTGAAAAGTCTTGCGCCGGTCAGAAGGTTCAACTGCTTGCTATCGCAATGGAGTCGGCAAAACCGAGTATTGGCGGTACAACAGGGTTATGTTGGCGAGCTAAATTCATGTTTGAGTTCAGCACCGACGGTATTAACCAATACCGTGGTCATATCAACATGCACGGCAAAAAAATTGAAAAAATTAATTGGCCAATTTTCCCAGAGCCTGAATGGATGGACGCACCAATGGCTAAAGGCAAATTTGGTGGCTGCGGCGGTGCTTCGAGCTGCAATTCGGGTAAATGCCGATAATAACAACATTGATGCGCTTTATTATCACTAACGCTATCATTTTGATGGCGTTTTTTATATCTGTCGCTAACACTTTTAAAAACACGATAATAAGCGTGAAAAGTCATAGTAAAAGTAGAGGTAAAGTAGAGTTTTCACTTACACCAGAATGCCTGAACCAATGCACGCCTTTAAAAAGTAAAAAATAACGGTAATTAAAGCTTCACCTTGCCGAAATAAACTTGAGTCCAAACTTTACAAATTCCAAAAGAAAGACCGCGACAATAAATTGCCGCGGCCTCTTGTACTCTTGTTAAGCCTTCCTGCTATTTTTGTGCTCCCTGCACCATCCATGCGTCTAACTTGCTCCGTGCGCTATCCTTATTCAATCCTTGATGTTCCTTGTACACTGAAGTACTGTCCCTCTTACTCGATTATCCCTTGACCGAGCCTGCTCAAATCCTTAAGCGTGTCCTTTAATTCGTCCTTGGTTTTCTTCCATGACATCCATGATTCAATCATTTGCATCCAATGCAATCACTGTTATCCATAACAGCGTAAATCCTTTTATTGATGTCCTAAAAATCCTTTTCTACAATAAAACCTTTCATCTTAATGATGTCAGTATCATCCTTTGACACTGCCGTTATCCATAACGGTTGTTTTACTGTCGTCGAGAAAGTGTATTCTTAATCATCATCCTGATGAACAAATTATCTCTCTCGTGCATTTACTGCTTGGGTATATTTTAAGAGATGTACGAATAAATAAATATGCACAAAACAGCAAATTAACAAAAAAACAACACTGCGAATTTCGAACAAACATCATAAAGCCATAATTATCAACAACTTAAAAAAATCGTTTAGTGTAAGTCTATTTTAAAAGCGATTATTCTCACATCTCTTGTGAGATATCTCTTACAAATCGGGTAGACAAATGCACTTTTGAAGCGGTTAAGCTGTTCACATATTTAACAAATGAATATCTCATATAATAAAAAGCGCAACCCTAACATGTAAGGTTGCGCCAGTTTTACGCTTTGTTAGCCATCCTGCTAAGTTGTGCTCCCTGCTCCATCCTTGCGAATCGTCTTGCTCCTTGCTCCCTTATTCCTTTTTTACTCAATATCCTTGTATATGCCTTTTAAGCCATACTTGAGTTCTCAATCCTTTGAACAGTCAATCCTTTTGACCGAATCTAACTCCTAAAATTACCTTCCTGGTATTTGCTTCCTGCTACCCATATCTTCCTGACTTGGGGTCATCCATGTTTCAGTTAATCCTTAACTGAGCTTTTGCCCACTCCTTGAGCGTGTCCTACTTTCATCCTGAAAATCATTACATGTATTCGTATCAATAACTCTCATCCTGAGTGTTAATCGCCAAATACTTTCTAAGCACTACTATTACTGTTCACTGACTTTTTAAAAAGTTACTTCCTGTAACGATTTGTTTAGTCATTCAATTAATTGCTTAGTGACTTTATTGTATTGAAATCATGTAATAGAAAAATGGAAAAAAGTGGATGAAACAAAATATTCACAATAGCCTACGTCAAACTAAAACAACTAAATTATTGTTTTAAAAGAACATAAAAATTAAATAAAAGAAATTAACTCGATTAAAGAATATGAAAACCTACAGTAAGGTGAGAGATCTCTTACATTCCTGATTAACACTTAACCAGAGTTTTTCTTGAGGCCGAGTTTATTTTTTAACATTTGTGCAAACATGACCCAGTCAGCAAGTAAACTATAAAAGGGGTACTCAAATGTGGCGGGTTTATTCTTTTCAAAGAAGAAGTGACCAACCCAAGCAAAGCCATAACCGATTACGGGCAATGTCCATAAAAGCCACCATTGTTGTGATAACAACACTATAATCAACATGACCACAATAATTCCGCTACCGATATAGTGAAGTCGTCTGCATGTTACATCTTGATGTTGAGATAAATAAAAAGGATAAAAAGAATTAAAGTCTTGGTATTTTTTCGTGCTCATTTTCCATCCTACCTAGCGATTAAATCAATACGCTCACTATATAAACTGCGAACCGAGTTATTTACTCGAATATATCAATACTTCACCATCTACAGTGCCGATCGTTAGTTGAGAAAGGTGCTGAAAACCCTCACGGATAAATAACTCACTGTGTTTAGGATTATTAATAAACACGCCGATACCATCGAGTTCAGGTTGGTCATCACACCAACTTAACACAGCGTGAATCAATTTAGCGCCATTCCCTTTACCCTGTTCAATGGGCGATAACGCTATAAACTGCAGAATGCCATATTGATTACTTGGTAGGCTTTCTAAAATACTATTCTCTTTGTTGATTAATGCTTGCGTGGAGCTCCAACCGGTTCCCAGCACCATTTTCAAACGCCAATGCCAATAGCGGCTTTCACCTAATGGCACTTGATGAGTAATCACGCACGCAACACCAATCAATCTTTCACCATTAAACCAGCCAATTAAAGGTTGCTCTTGCTGCCATAATTCAGTTAATTCTTCCCTGATAGCGGCACGTAATTTTTGCTCGTAACTGGCTTTATTAGCCGTGGACAAGGCTTCAATGAAAAACGGATCATCATGATAGGCGTTATATATTATCGACGCAGCCACCCGTAAATCTTCTGCTGTCAGGTACACTGCACGATATTCCGCCATAGTAGTCTGTTCCATAATTTCAGTCTCATTGAAGTTCAGTGAATAGTTACAAGTTAACAAGTTTGAAACATATTGCAATTTTAATCCGCTCGCCTAGGCTTAATGCAGATAAGTCCATTCACTTCTTAATAAGGTCGTCATCATGGATACCACCTCAATAACGTTAAACCACCTATTTGAACAACTCGGACTGGATGCATCACCGACTGGAATTGAGCACTTTATTACTACGCATAACATTCCTAACGAAATACCAATTACCCAAGCTAGCTTTTGGAATGAAGCACAAAAAGCATTTATTACAGAGGCCTTAACGCAAGACGCCCAGTGGTCAGAACTCGTCGACCAACTGGACGTATTATTAAGGCAATAACAGTAACTACAGTCTAGATTTTTTGGTAAGCCGTATCGCCCCAACCAACTAATTTATTATCACTGATCACCACAGGAGTACATTCATCCTTAGTGGTTTTACCATCACCTTTGCTCCACTGAGTACGATAAAAGAATACATGGACTTCTTTTTTCGGACTGTCTGCGTCAGCTTGAGTAACATAAGCCTCACTGAAATCAGCAGTACCCATTAGAGTCGTTACTTGATCTCGCGCCATACCAATCGTCAACTTAGATAAATTAGTACGATTAGTTTGTTGTTGTTTTTCCCAATAAGAGCTGCTGCGATTACCTTCGTGATCACCCACATTCAACACACAACCACTCAATGAAAGACTGCTTACAGCCATTAACAATGCTAAACCCAATTTTGCTTTCATGATACTTCCTTATTATTAAAATGATTCTCACGTAATTTCTACTCAAACTGTTTTTGAGATACGTTATAATGTTGTCCATTATGATTAAGCTAAAAGCATGCCAAAAGTTATATTATTGATTTTATTATATTTTTAAAATAACATTTGATTAAATCATCATTTTCACCAATCAACATTGAGGATTTTCACTAATTATGAGTCCAATCGAACAAGTCCTCGCAGCGGCCAAAACCATTGCAATGAATGGCCACACTCCGACGATGGCATTAGTAAAAGGAAAACTGGGTGGTAAAGTGCCAATGCCTTTGTTAATCCAAGGCTTGCAACAGTTTAAAGCTATCCCAAAAGATCAGTGGCAAACCTTGCCAGATCTAGGCGATGCGCTAGAGTCGACCAAACAAACAGCCAATACTGAGCGACAACAACTTGAGCAACTATTTCAAACGCAAATTCAACAAATGAAAGCTGACTTTGACAAAAAAATTGAATCGCTAGAACAGCGTATCGCCCAATTAGAAAATCAATCATAAGGCTGTTATTAGTTTAAATTAGATTGACCACAAGACTTTTTAACGACACCCAAACACTTAACACATTAACGGAACTCCCATGTTTGTCACTGAGCTCAGATTTGAATGTTTTGCGGATACCACCATCACCGCGGCAGAAAAAGCCATCAACCATTATCTCGAATCATTACGAGCAAACGGTCAAATATTGGGAAGAGAATTTGCAGTCGCCTTTAACGAAGGTGAGTTTAAAGTGCGATTGTTGATGCCAGAAAAAACCAGCTTAGCAACTCGTCACAATAGTCCTTGGACTAAACAAGCCTTACAACAATTAACAGACGCAAAACTGTTAGCACCGCGCGAGAAATATATAGGCCAAGATATTAACTCTGAAGTCAGCAATACGGAGCAGCCTAGCTGGCAAGTGTTATATACCAGCTATGTACATATGTGTTCACCTATCCGATCTGGCGATAACTTACTCCCCATTCCACTGTATCAGCTGCCTGCAACCTTTAACGGCGATCATAAACGCGTCATTCGCTGGCAGACAGAGTGGCAAGCCTGTGATGAATTACAAATGGCAGCGGCCACAAAGGCTGAATTTGCAGCATTAGAAGAAATTACCAGTCATCAAAGTGATTTATTTAGACGGGGCTGGGATATCAGGGGCGGAGTTGAGTATTTAACTAAAATCCCAACTTATTATTATTTATACCGTGTCGGTGGCGAAAACCTTGCCAGTGAAAAAAACCGAGCTTGTCCACGTTGCGGCTCAAAAGCGTGGCGTTTAGATGAGCCATTATTAGACATGTTCCACTTTAGGTGCGAGCCATGTCGAATTGTATCGAATATCTCATGGGATCATCAGTAAAATTATCTTCTCGTCAATAGATACTAATACAACGAGTTAGCTGATAACGCATTATCGGTTCATTCAATAAAAAAGCCAGACCGCATCTATAGCCTGATCTATAGCCTGGCTTTTTTATTTTATGTCCGAATAAGCAATTATTTCTTGCCTTTAATCAAATCATTCCACATCATTTTCATTCGCTGCCAAATACCTGGATGAGCAACATATTCCTCTACAATCGGCTCTACCGGCGGCGTTACTCGTGGTGTTAGCGCATCAATAAATTCCGCAAGACTATCGGCTAATTTATCTTTGGGCCTATCACCTGGAATTTCAATCCACACACTGCCATCTTCATTATCGACAGTAATCATCTGTTCGCCATCACCTAAAACGCCAACAAACCAAGTTGGTGCTTGTTTAAGCTTTTTCTTCATCATTAAGTGGCCAATTACATTTTGTTGCAAAGATTCAAAATCTTGCTGGTTCCAAACCTGCAGTAACTCCCCTTCGCCCCATTTAGAATCGAAAAAAAGTGGCGCAGAAAAAAACTCACCATAAAAGGCATTAATGTCTTGATGAAGCTTGATGTCTAATGCATGTTCTACATTACTGAAATCTGAATTACTTTTTCGTTTTACCGCTTTCCAAAAAACCGCACCGTCAGATTCAAGATCATACTTGCCTTCAATACAAGCGGATCCTTGCCCAAGTGGGAAATAACGGGGTAACTCGTCTAATACATCCTGATAAGCTTGTATATAACGGCTAGAAAAATGTTCCAATGAAGTTGAACAAGACACTTAAGATGCTCCAGTTTTGGGTTATAATAAAAGTCTATTTTGACACGGAAACAGACTAGATGACACACAATCACGACCCCTATAGTGATGCAGATGCACTTAAAGGACTCACTTTAGGTCAATCGACGCAATATCAAGCAGAATATGATGCTTCACTGCTGCAAGGGGTTCCTCGTAAACTTAATCGCGACGCTATTGAATTAACTGATACTCTGCCGTTTCAAGGGGCAGATATTTGGACTGGCTACGAGTTATCTTGGTTGAACGCCAAAGGTAAACCTATGGTCGCAATGATTGAAGTTTACCTTGCTATCGAAAGTGATAATTTAATCGAATCAAAATCGTTCAAGTTGTATTTAAACAGCTTTAACCAAACACGTTTTGACAGTGTAGACCACGTTCAGCAAACCTTAACCACTGACTTAAGCCAATGCGCTAATGGTAAGGTAACAGTGAAAGTGATTGAGCCTAAGCATTTCAATACTCAACGTATTGTTGAACTACCTGGCAATTGTATCGATGAGCTAGATATTGAAGTCAATGATTATGAATTTAACCCTGAGTACTTGCAAGACAGCACTGAAGAGAAAAATGTTGTCGAAACACTCACATCAAACTTATTAAAATCTAACTGTTTAATCACTTCACAGCCTGATTGGGGAAGTGTGATGATCCGTTATCAAGGCCCAAAGATTAATCATGAAAAGCTATTGCGCTATTTAATCTCATTCCGCCAACATAATGAATTTCATGAGCAATGTGTAGAGCGTATTTTTACCGACCTAAAACGATACTGTCATTGTACTAAGCTCACTGTTTATGCACGTTATACTCGCCGCGGTGGATTGGATATCAACCCATTCAGAAGCGACCTTGAGCAACCTCCAGAGACGCACCGTTTAGCAAGACAATAAATAGCTTATTCATCAATCAGCTTAATGAATAAAGCCTAATCCCTAGGCTTTATTCATTTATTTTCTGTCGTAATACCGAGCCCTTCATGCCTACAGACAATGTTACTTGTTTAACACCAACAACTGACGATATTCAGTCCCATAAGCATTTCAAAATATTTAAACCCTTTGGTTTTTTAAGTCAGTTTGTGCCTGAAACTCGAAAGAAAAAACACTTATTGGGCGAGTTATGTCAGTTTCCAGATAAAACCATGGCAATTGGTCGATTAGACCATGATTCTGAAGGCTTATTACTGCTAACAACTGACGGCATGATGAGCCATAAAGTGAGAAGTAAAGGCATCGAAAAAGAATATTATGTTCAAGTGGATGGCGATATCGATGACAAGGCGATGTCACAACTACAAAACGGAGTTGAAATTGGCATTAATAGCACGAAATATCTCACTCAGCCCTGTAAAGCAGTCAAGCTAAACGCAGAGCCAATACTTCCCTCACGCGGTAAAAAAATCCGCGATCCAAGACATGGCCCCACCAGCTGGGTTTCAATCACATTAACTGAAGGTAAAAACCGTCAAATCAGAAAAATGACCGCTGCCGTTGGCTTTGCCACATTAAGGCTTGTTAGGGTCAGAATTGGTAATATACATATTGATGATATGCGAGCTGGCGACGTTATTGAACTCAATAACTTAGATTCAGTAATAAACCCTAACCTTAGCTAACCCATAAAACGGGGCTATTCATTTATCGGCTTACCTTACTAGTTATTGGTTAAATACACTTTCTCCATCGCAGACTCCACCAGCTCCCGTAACCACTTTATCGCAGGGTCTTGATGATTACGTGTTGGCCAAATACTGTAAATCGAAATCACTTGGCTTTCAAAAGGCAAGTCCATCAAAATTAAATTAAAAATAGATTGATAGTTTTTCGCGTAGGTATAAGGCGCAATACATATGGCATCGGATTTACTCACGCCAGATAACATCGTCAGTAAAGAGGATTTTTCACCATACATATCTCGTTCAGGTAAATGGTCTGTTGAAATCATCTCTGCAACTCGCTGGTTATGACGATGAAGTCGATAAAACAGATGCTTAGCAGCGAAGTACGACACTTCATCTATTCCATGTTTAAATTGCGGGTGCTCAGCCCTAGCAACACAAACAAGCTTTTCGGTGGCAATTTGCTTACTGGTAAAGCTCGCTTCAGTTGGCGCAACAATATCTAGCGCTAAATCAATTTGCTGATTTTTAAGGGCTTGATATAAATTACCCTCATCTAAAATCGCTTCTGTAAAAATGATTTCAACGCCTTTATCCGTCAGTGACTTTTCGATATCTGCTTCAATCAAATCAATAATTGATTCATTAGCGCTGACATGAAATATCCGTTTTGACAACGAAGGGTCAAAGGCTTTAACGCTATTAATGCATTGTTCGATTTCGATGAGTGGCAAACTTAACTGTCGGTGCAAGTGCTGACCTATCGCAGTGAGAGCTATCCCTCTTCCTTGCCTAATAAATAGTTCAACACCCACAACCGCTTTAAACCGATTGATAGCATTACTGACTGACGACTGAGTTAATGCAAGGTGCTCCGCTGCAAGCGTAATAGATTGATAATCACATACACAGCAAAAAACTCTAATAAGGTTAAGATCCAACTTAAGTAATTGTTGTTGCATAAGAGCATCAGACTCTAAGTTCTCTTGCTTCATCACTTCTCCCATAACACATATCGCCAAATACATTCACACGGTAAATGTATTAACCATTTTTAGCCATAGTTATATTTGGGCTTTTTATTGTTAACTTATCTTTAACAATAAAAAGTACCCGAGGCCTACATGAGAAAAACACGAGTTGCTTTAGTCATCAGTTTATCATTTACCAATGCAGTGGCTGCTGCGCAGCACGAACATGACCACATCAGTCTTGATTACCAGGGTAAGCCTGCGACGCCCATTACCGCAGAGCACAACAAAGCCATAGCACAAAAGTTACCGTTCGAAGATAAATCCGCTTTTGAGCGCTTTAGTCGACATAAAATTGCCTCTTTTGATGAAGCCACCGCCAAGATACTGCGTGCAGAATTTAACTTTATCAGTGACACGCTTCCTGATTCAGTCAACCCTTCGTTATATCGCCAAGCTCAACTTAATATGGTACCAGACGGGCTCTATAAAGTGACTGATGGCATTTACCAAGTACGAGGCACTGACTTATCTAACTTAACCCTTATTCGAGGTAAAACGGGTTGGATTGTATATGACGTTTTATTAACTAAAGAAGCTGTTCAGCAATCATTAACATTTGCTTTTGCTCACTTGCCTGAGGGCAAAGATTTACCTGTTGTGGCAATGATTTACTCTCACAGCCATGCAGATCATTTCGGTGGTGCCCGTGGCGTTCAGGAACGCTACCCTGATGTCAAAGTGTATGGTTCATATAATATTACCCAAGAGATAGTGGATGAAAATGTACTCGCGGGTAATGTCATGAGCCGGCGAGCTGCTTACCAATACGGCGTTACACTCGATAAACACAATCACGGAATTGTCGATGCAGCGTTAGCAAAAGGTTTATCAAAAGGCGAAATCACTTACGTCAAACCTGATTATGAACTTCATCATCAAGGCAAATGGGAAACCTTGACCATTGATGGTCTTGAAATGGTCTTTATGGATGCATCTGGCACTGAAGCTGCCAGTGAAATGATCACATATATACCATCTATGAAGGCGCTATGGTCAGGCGAATTAACATATGATGGTATGCACAATATTTATACCTTACGAGGCGCTAAAGTTCGCGACGCATTAAAATGGTCTAAAGACATTAACGAGATGATTAATGCATTTGGCGAAAATGTTCAGGTACTATTTGCTTCACATTCTGCGCCGGTATGGGGAAATAAAGAAATTAATCATTACCTTCGCATGCAGCGAGATAATTATGGCCTCGTTCATAATCAATCTTTACGTTTAGCCAATGAAGGTGTGGTAATACAAGATATTGGTGATGCAATCATGGAAACCATTCCACAAAATGTCCAAGACGAATGGTACACCAATGGTTATCACGGTACATACAGCCATAACGCTAAAGCTGTGTACAACATGTATTTAGGCTATTTTGATATGAATCCAGCCAACTTAAACCCCTTACCTACAAAGGCTGAAGCAATTAAGTTTGTAGAATATATGGGCGGCGCCAACAATGTAGTATCAAAAGCGCAAGCAGACTTCAATCAAGGCGAGTATCGGTTTGTCGCCACTGCATTAAATAAGGTGGTCATGGCCGAACCACAACACCCCCAAGCCCGAGAATTACTTGCCGATACCTATGAGCAACTTGGCTACCAAGCCGAAGGAGCTGGTTGGCGAAATATTTACTTAACAGGTGCGCAAGAGTTACGTATTGGCATTAAACCTGGCGCACCTAAATCCGCATCCGCTGATGTTATCAGCGAAATGGACATGTCCACTTTATTTGACTTTCTCGCGGTTAAAGTTGACAGCATTAACGCCGCCAAGCTTGGCAATATCACTTTAAATGTGGTGACACAAAGCGGCGATAAAACTGACACGCTCTTTGTAGAGTTAAGTAACGGAAACTTGAGTAATATCAAAGTAGACGAGGCTAAAAAAGCCGATGCCACACTGACAATTAATAAGTCTGATGTCGTTGCAATATTATTAGGTAAAGCAGATATGAAAGCGTTAATGCAATCAGGAGCTGCGAGTATGCAAGGTGACAAATTAGCATTTGCCAAAATTGCATCAACACTGGTGCAATTTAATCCTGATTTTGAAATCGTACCGCTACAGCATACTCATTAGCTCATAACTTAACGAAATTCGGCTGCGAAGTTTTTCACTCTGCTTCTTTGCTTATATTCACTAGTTTACCAAGAGTAATGGCATGAGAGTTTAAAGCAAAAATGACCGACTAAGACAAGTGAGGGAAGATTGTTCTGATAAGCCGTTTTTGATTAGCAGTTAAACATCCAAAAAACCTTAACAGTTCGATAAATCAGTTGGTTTTTATGAACATTTTTATTTGTTCATGCCAGCTGATTTTTTTTGCCTTTAATTGAAGTGTTAATGGCTTTTCGCCAAAAGCGAACTCGCCCACACTCACAGCAAATCGATATGAATTATTAAGCTTACCTAAACAACATTGCCATAAAGGTGAGACTTCATAAAAAGACTCAACATCATTAGTCTGTTCAAGCTCATCAACGTCTGTAGGCTTCAATAAGCTAAGTGAAATATCATGCTGAATTGGCAACAACTGATCATCTATTGTTAAGTTAGCTAAGCTCGGTGCAGATAAGTCAAATGCAAACGATTTAAGCGACAAGGCCAGTCCCAGTCCCTTTGCTTTAATATAAGATTCTTTCAGTGCCCATAAATCGAAAAATCGCTCACGCTGCTGACTTTCAGGTAACGCCAATAATGCAGTTTCTTCTGGTTTTGAAAAATAGTGATGTAAAATTGAATGGATATTCGTGCTTTCTCGGCGACGTTCAATATCGACCCCCAATTGAATGGGCATTGAAGCGTCCTCTTTGGAGTGAATGACACCAATAAGCAACCAGTTACCACTGTGACTTAAATTAAACTGTAAGCCCGTTTGTTTATATTGCACAGCCGATAGCCTAGGTTTGCCCTTCTCACCATACTCAAATTGCCAATCGTCTGGTTCGATATTTGCAAAGTTCGATAATACGCTGCGCAAATACCCACGCACCATTAACCCTTGCTGTTGAGCAGCCTGTTGAATAAAACGATCCACTTTATTTATCTCAGCATCAGATAACCATGAACGCACTGTAGAGACGGTTTTCTCATCTAATAAATTGGTATCTAAAGGACAAAAAAATAATTGAATAGTGGGTAAAGGGCTCAAACCAAACTCGCATTTATAATAGCAATAAGACATTGTCGCTTGTTCTAGGTCGCTAATTCAACACATAAACAATCTTGATTGAAAATGTCGTCTAAGGTTTAAACAAATAAAGGAAGGTTTAGACAAATAAAAAAGGGTTAAGCCATCCTTAACCCTTTGCATATCATCTGTTATTTCAATAAGTATTAGCCAATCAATCTACCAGTGCTTTTACCGCCTTTTTAGGTAAAACATCATAACGGCTAAACTGCATTGAAAACTGACCTTCTCCACCTGTCATAGATTTAAGCTTTGAAGAGTAGCTACTGACATTGGCAAGTGGCACTTCAACGCTGACTTCAACAAGTCCATTGGCATTTGCCTGCGTTCCACAAATAATGCCTCTAGATGCACTAATGTCACCTGTCACTTCGCCGACATGCTCTTGCCCAACTAAAATGCTCATATCAACTAATGGTTCTAACATTACAGGTTTTGCTAACGATACTGCTTCTATAAAAGCTTTTTTACCCGCCATCACAAAAGCAATTTCTTTAGAGTCTACACTGTGGTGTTTGCCATCCAATAACGTGACTTTTATGTCTTGTAATGGATAGCCACCTAACTCACCGGCTAGCATGGCTTCTCGCACGCCTTTCTCTACTGCTGGAATATATTGACTTGGCACTGAGCCACCAACCACCTTCGAAATAAACTCAAAGCCTTCACCACGCTCAAGTGGCTCAATGGCTAATTCAACTTCACCAAATTGGCCAGATCCGCCTGATTGTTTTTTATGGCGATAACGGCATTGTGCTTTCTCGGTGATGGTTTCTCGATAAGCCACCGCCGGCGTATCAGTATCCATGTCGAGGTGGAACATATTTTGCGCTTTTTCAAGCGCAATTTTTAAATGCAAATCCCCTTGACCTTGCAATACGGTTTGCCCTTCAACCTCACTTCGAGTGATGTGTAAACTTGGATCTTCAGCGACCAGTTTATTGAGAACATCGGAGATCTTTTGTTCATCACCACGACGCTTGGCTGATACAGCCAAACCAAAAATAGGTTGCGGCACTTCCAGTTCTGGTAAATGAAATTCATCTTCATCATGGCTATCATGCAGTACAGAACCAACACTTAATGCATCCAATTTTGCAATAGCGCAAATATCGCCAGGAAACGCTTGGGATACATTAATTTGTTTATCGCCTTGAAGCTTCATTAAGTGAGAGACTTTGAAAGGTTTGCGGCCTTGGCCAATAAGCAGCTTCATGCCAACATTCAGCGTCCCTTGGTACAACCTAAATACGCCCAGTCTTCCTAAAAATGGGTCAATTGAAACGCTAAACACATGGGCTAAAACATGATCTGTTGCCTTTTGTGTCACTGTTACTGGTGTCGACTGTTCACCAAATCCTTTCATAAATTGTGGTGCATTGGCTTCAAGTGGACTTGGCATGAGTTTGATCAACATTTCTAACAATGAACTAATCCCAATATCTTGTTCTGCACTTGTAAAGCAGACTGGCACTAAGTGCCCCATTCTGAGTGCTTTTTCTAGCGGAGCATGAAGCTGCTGAGGCGTTAACGACTCACCTTGCTCTAAATACAAGGTCATTAACGCTTCATCTTCTTCAAGTACCGTATCAACTAGCTCATCTCTAGCACTAGCAGGTTGACTAAATAATGTCTCTGCACTTTCATCACAATGTAAATAACAATCAACAACGGCTTTTCCATCGGCACTGGGCAAGTTAACCGGTAAACATCGGTGTCCAAATTGATGCTGAATGTCGATCATCACATCTGACACTCGCGTGAGATTACTGTCGAGGTGGTTAATGGCAATAATCACCGCTTTACCTTGCGCTCTTGCAGCTTCAAAAGCACGTTTAGTCACAGACTCTATACCAACGGCGGCATTAATAACCAACAGTACTGACTCAACGGCAGGCAAAGGTAATAAGGCTCGCCCGAAAAAGTCAGGTAAACCTGGCGTGTCGATAAAATTGATATGATGCTGTTGATACTGAAGGTGTAAAAATGAAGGCTCTAAACTGTGACGGTGGGATTTTTCTTGGGCAGTGAAATCAGCATGATTTGTGCCCTTGTCGACCCTGCCTTTTAACGATATTGCCTTAGCTCTATACAGCAATGCTTCAAGCAAGGATGATTTGCCTGCTCCAACATGTCCGAGCACAGCCAAATTACGGGTTTGCTCAGTAGTAAACTCAGCCATAATGGCCTCCTGTTTTCACATTATTAAACTTTCCATATTCTTGTCTAACTTTGTTTACGTTTGGCTATTTATTGCGCATAAAAATAGCATACGGGGCTAACAACTCAGATGAATTGACCTAGATCAGTGTTTACATCGGCAACGTTTTTTATAACAAAATCACCCATTCGGCTTACAAGTGTTAGCTAATTCTGGTCGTATCAGTGATTAATTAGTTTCGGGTGATTGTATCGACCCGAAACCTCAGGTACTCTGCATGCTCGATTGTGCTAAAACGCTAATTTTGAAGATGAACAAACGTTAATCTTCACGTTTTTATACCGAGTCCCAACAGATTGTACGGAGTATTCATCGAACTATGGCAGTCCTTAAATGACCGCAAATAGAAAAGCTCACGCTGTAACTCAAACAGCCGCTAAGAAAGCCACATCAGAAACCGATGTTGCGATGGCCCCTGTTCGCCATAGCAATGCAACAACGACTCCTGAAATGCGTCAATTTATTCAGACTTCTGATTTCAGTGTTAGTCAATTGGCTAAGATTCTTAATATCTCGGAAGCCACTGTCAGAAAGTGGCGCAAGCGCGACTCAATCAGTGATACGCCCAATACTCCACATCATTTGAAAACCACGCTTTCACCAATGGAAGAATACGTGGTTGTGGGACTTCGTTATCAATTAAAAATGTCACTGGATAGATTGCTTCACGTCACACAACAATTTATCAACCCTAACGTCTCTCGCTCTGGTTTAGCCCGATGTTTAAAGCGCTACGGCATATCAAAACTAGATGAATTTGAAAGCCCTCATGTGCCTGAGTGTTATTTTAATCAGCTGCCTATTGTTCAGGGTACAGATGTAGCGACTTATACACTGAACCCTGAAACGCTCGCTAAAACCCTTGCATTACCTGAAGCGACACCAGATAACGTTGTACAGGTTGTATCGTTAACGATTCCACCTCAACTCACTCAAGCGGACAGTTATTCCATTTTGCTCGGTGTCGACTTTGCAACCGACTGGGTGTATCTCGACATATATCAAGACAATCACACACAAGCGACAAATCGTTATATCGCTTATGTGTTAAAGCACGGCCCGTTTCATTTACGTAAGTTATTAGTCAAAAATTACCACACCTTTTTAGCCCGCTTTCCTGGCGCAACAGTTTTACAATCCACGGAAGCGGCAAACCAAAAAAATAAATCAGCTAAGGATCAGCTGAACACTGGAGACTCAAAATGAGCCAAGCCCCTACAAATCCTGAGACAAGCTCTCAAGATAATAACGAGTCGCAAGATACAAGACTGAATAAACGTCTTAAAGACATGCCCATTGCCATTGTCGGCATGGCCAGTATCTTTGCCAACTCTCGTTACCTGAATAAGTTTTGGGACTTAATCAGCGAAAAAATTGATGCTATTACCGAAGTACCTGATACCCACTGGCGCGCTGAAGATTACTTTGATGCTGACAAGAGCACCCCAGATAAGAGCTACTGTAAACGCGGTGGTTTTATCCCTGAAGTGGACTTTAACCCAATGGAATTTGGCCTGCCGCCAAATATCCTAGAACTGACCGATACTTCGCAATTATTGTCATTAGTGATTGCCAAAGAAGTGCTAGCAGATGCTGGTGTCACTTCTGAATATGACACTGATAAAATCGGTATTACTTTAGGTGTGGGCGGTGGCCAAAAAATTAATGCCAGCCTAACAGCACGTCTGCAATACCCTGTGCTTAAAAAAGTATTTAAAAGCAGCGGCCTAAGCGATGCCGACAGCGACATGCTTATCAAAAAATTCCAAGACCAATACATTCACTGGGAAGAAAACTCGTTCCCAGGATCGCTTGGTAATGTTATTGCTGGTCGTATTGCTAACCGCTTTGACTTAGGCGGCATGAACTGTGTGGTTGATGCGGCATGTGCAGGTTCACTTGCGGCAATGCGTATGGCGTTAACCGAACTGGTTGAAGGCCGCAGCGAAATGATGATCACTGGTGGCGTATGTACCGATAACTCGCCATCGATGTACATGAGTTTTTCAAAAACCCCAGCGTTTACCACCAATGAAACGATTCAGCCATTTGATATCGACTCAAAAGGCATGATGATTGGTGAAGGCATTGGCATGGTGGCATTAAAACGTCTTGAAGATGCTGAGCGTGACGGTGACCGTATTTACTCAGTCATTAAAGGGGTCGGCGCTTCATCTGATGGTAAGTTCAAATCAATTTATGCACCTCGACCTGAAGGCCAAGCTAAAGCGCTGAAGCGTGCTTATGATGACGCCGGCTTTGCACCTGAAACCGTTGGCTTAATTGAAGCTCACGGAACAGGCACTGCAGCGGGTGATGTGGCAGAATTTAATGGTCTTAAATCTGTATTTGGTGAGAATGACTCAACAAAGCAACACATTGCTTTAGGTTCAGTTAAGTCACAAGTGGGCCATACTAAATCAACTGCGGGAACCGCGGGTGTGATTAAAGCGGCGTTAGCACTGCATCATAAAGTGCTGCCGCCAACCATCAACGTCTCTAAGCCTAACCCTAAGCTTAATGTTGAGGATTCACCGTTTTTCATTAACACTGAAACTCGCCCTTGGATGCCTCGCCCTGATGGCACACCACGCCGAGCTGGTATAAGTTCGTTCGGTTTTGGTGGCACAAACTTCCACTTAGTACTAGAAGAATACAGCCCAGAGCACAGCCGTGATGAGAAATATCGTCAGCGCCAAGTAGCACAAAGCTTATTGATTAGCGCTGACAATAAAGCTGAGCTCATTGCAGAAATCAACAAGCTTAACGCTGACATCAGCGCGCTTAAAGGCACAGATAACAGCAGCATCGAACAAGCTGAACTTGCCCGCATTGCTAAACTATATGCTGTTCGCACTTTAGATACTTCAGCAGCCCGTTTGGGTCTTGTGGTCTCAAGCCTTAATGAATTAACCACTCAACTTGGTTTAGCGTTAAAGCAGCTAAGTAACGACGCTGAAGCATGGCAATTACCATCAGGTACGAGCTATCGCTCATCTGCGCTCATCACGATTAATGCCAACCAAAAGACGACTAAAGGTAAAAAAGCAGCTAACACACCGAAAGTAGCAGCATTATTTGCAGGTCAAGGTTCTCAGTACGTCAACATGGGGATTGATGTTGCTTGTCACTTCCCTGAAATGCGCCAGCAATTAATCAAAGCCGACAAGGTATTTGCAAGCTTTGATAAAACGCCATTATCGCAAGTGATGTTCCCAATTCCAGCCTTTGAAAAAGCAGATAAAGATGCGCAAGCAGCTTTACTCACCAGCACTGATAACGCGCAAAGCGCCATTGGTGTAATGAGCATGAGCCAATACCAACTGTTTACTCAATCAGGTTTTAGCGCAGATATGTTTGCAGGTCACAGCTTTGGTGAGCTTTCAGCTCTTTGCGCTGCTGGCGTTATTTCTAATGACGACTACTACCAATTATCCTATGCTCGCGGCGCTTCAATGGCCGCATCAGCAGTTGATAAAGATGGCAATGAATTAGATAAAGGCACGATGTACGCCATTATCTTGCCAGCTAATGAAAATGATGCAGCAAATAGCGATAACATCGCTAAATTAGAAAGCTGCATTAGCGAGTTTGAAGGCGTTAAGGTGGCTAACTACAACTCAGCCACTCAGCTAGTTATTGCAGGCCCAACACAAAGCTGCGCCGATGCAGCTAAAGCCATTGCCGCTTTAGGCTTTAAAGCTATCGCGCTACCTGTTTCTGGCGCCTTCCACACACCACTTGTGGGGCATGCGCAAAAGCCATTTGCTAAAGCCATTGATAAAGCTAAGTTCACGGCGAGCAAAGTCGACCTGTTCTCAAATGCCACTGGTGACAAACACCCAAGTGACGCTAAATCAATTAAAGCCGCTTTCAAGCAACATATGCTGCAATCAGTTCGTTTTACTGATCAGCTGAACAATATGTACGATGCGGGAGCGCGCGTATTTGTCGAGTTCGGCCCTAAGAACATTCTGCAAAAACTGGTTGAAGCGACCCTAGGTAATAAAGCTGAAGCGGTATCCGTTATCAGTATCAATCCAAACCCTAAGGGCAACAGTGATGTGCAACTTCGTGTTGCAGCTATGCAACTTAGCGTTTTAGGTGCGCCACTCTCAAGCATTGACCCTTATCAAGCTGAAATCGCAGCTCCTGCGGTACCAAAAGGCATGAACGTTAAACTCAATGCAACCAACCACATCAGTGCACCTACTCGTGCCAAGATGGAAAAATCATTAGCAACAGGCCAAGTAACCTCTCAAGTTGTCGAAACAATTGTTGAGAAAGTTATCGAAAAACCTGTTGAAAAAGTAGTAGAGAAGATCGTGGAAAAAGAAGTCATTAAAACTGAATATGTTGAAGTTGCCACATCTGGCGCAACAACAGTGTCTAACGTTGCGCCTCAAGCAATAGCACCTCATGCATCAGCTCAGGCTGCTCCTGCTTCTGGCAGTTTAGAAGCGTTCTTTAATGCACAACAGCAAGCCGCTGATCTGCATCAGCAATTCTTAGCGATTCCGCAGCAATATGGTGACACCTTTACTCACTTGATGGCAGAGCAAAGTAAAATGGTTGCTGCAGGCCAAGCCATTCCTGAAAGCTTGCAACGCTCGATTGAGTTATTCCATCAGCATCAAGCGCAAACGCTACAAAGTCACACCCTGTTTTTAGAACAACAAGCTCAGGCAAGCCAAAATGCATTAAACATGCTAACGGGTCAAACACCTGTTACTGCTCCTGTTGTTAACGCACCAATTGTTAATTCACCAGTAGTTGAAGCGGTGAAAGTAGCACCTCCTGTACAAACTCCTGTCGTAAACACGCCAGTAGTACCAGCAGTAAAGGCCACACCTGTAGCTCAACCTGCTGCGATGGCCGCTCCAACCCCACCTGTTGAACCAATTAAAGCACCTGCTCCTGTAGCCGCTCCTGTAGTAAGTGCACCTGTAGTTCCTACCCCTGCTGGCTTAAGCGCACAAACAGCCCTGAGCTCACAAAAAGTTCTGGATACTATGTTAGAAGTGGTTGCAGAAAAAACCGGTTACCCAACTGAAATGCTTGAACTTAGCATGGACATGGAAGCAGACTTAGGCATCGATTCAATTAAACGTGTTGAAATATTAGGTACTGTTCAAGACGAACTACCAACACTGCCAGAACTCAGTCCTGAAGATTTAGCTGAGTGTCGTACATTGGGCGAAATCGTTGACTATATGGGTAGTAAACTACCGGCCGCAGGCGCTATGAACAGCGACACTGCAAATGCAACTCACACAGCCGTTTCCGCCCCTGCCGCTTCAGGTCTTAGCGCAGAAACAGTACTCAACACTATGCTTGAAGTGGTTGCAGAAAAAACAGGTTATCCAACTGAAATGCTTGAACTAAGCATGGACATGGAAGCCGATTTAGGCATCGATTCAATTAAACGTGTTGAAATATTAGGTACTGTTCAAGACGAACTGCCAACACCGCCAGAGCTAAGCCCTGAAGATTTAGCTGAGTGTCGTACACTGGGTGAAATCGTATCTTATATGGGTAGTAAACTACCCGCCGCAGGCGCTATGAACTCTAAACTTCCTGCAAGTGCCGCTGAAGTAGCTCAACCCCAAACCGCGCCAGTTCAAGCTGCATCTGGCCTTAGCGCTGAAACAGTTCTGAATACCATGCTAGAAGTCGTTGCAGAAAAAACCGGTTACCCAACTGAAATGCTTGAACTCAGCATGGACATGGAAGCCGATTTAGGCATCGATTCAATTAAACGTGTTGAAATATTAGGTACTGTTCAAGACGAACTGCCAACACTGCCAGAGCTAAGCCCTGAAGATTTAGCTGAGTGTCGTACTCTTGGTGAAATCGTTGACTACATGAACTCTAAGCTACCCGCTGCTGGTTCTGCCCCAGTTGCATCACCAGTTCAGTCTGCGACTCCGGTATCTGGTCTTAGCGCTGAAACAGTTTTGAATACCATGCTAGAAGTCGTTGCTGAAAAGACTGGTTATCCGACTGATATGCTTGAATTAAGCATGGATATGGAAGCCGATTTAGGCATCGATTCAATCAAGCGTGTTGAGATATTAGGTACTGTTCAAGACGAGCTGCCAACACTACCTGAACTCAGCCCTGAAGATTTAGCTGAGTGTCGTACTCTTGGCGAGATCGTTGACTATATGGGTAGTAAACTACCCGCCGCAGGCGCTATGAACACTAAGCTTCCTGCTGAAGGCGCTAATACACAGGCCGCCGCAGGCGCTGCTCAAGTAGCAGCTACTCAAACATCAGGTTTAAGTGCGGAACAAGTTCAAAGCACTATGATGACAGTGGTTGCTGAGAAGACCGGTTACCCGACTGAAATGCTTGAATTAAGCATGGATATGGAAGCGGATTTAGGCATCGATTCAATCAAGCGAGTTGAGATCTTAGGTACAGTTCAAGATGAACTTCCGACGCTACCAGAACTTAACCCTGAAGATTTAGCTGAGTGTCGTACACTTGGTGAGATCGTTTCGTACATGGGTGGTAAACTACCCGCCGCAGGCGCTATGAACACTAAGCTACCTGCTGAAGGCGCTAATACACAGGCCGCAGCAGGCGCTTCTCAAGTAGCTGCCTCAACCGCAGAAACAGCCCTGAGCGCTGAGCAAGTTCAAAGCACCATGATGACTGTGGTTGCTGAAAAAACCGGTTACCCAACTGAAATGCTTGAATTGAGCATGGATATGGAAGCGGATTTAGGCATCGATTCAATCAAGCGTGTTGAAATTTTAGGGACGGTTCAAGACGAGCTTCCGGGCTTACCTGAATTAAATCCTGAAGATTTAGCAGAGTGTCGCACCCTAGGCGAAATCGTATCTTATATGGGCGCTAAACTGCCAGCCGCAGGCGCTATGAACAAAAAGCAAGCGAGCGTTGAAACTCAATCTGCACCCGCAGCAGAGTTAGCAACTGACTTACCTCCTCATCAGGAAGTTGCGCTAAAAAAGCTACCAGCGGCGGATAAGTTAGTTGACGGTTTTTCAAAAGACGCCTGTATCGTTATCAATGATGACGGCCATAACGCAGGTGTTTTAGCTGAAAAATTAGTAGCAACAGGCCTAACCGTCGCCGTTATTCGTAGCCCTGAGTCAGTGACATCTGCGCAATCACCGCTTAGCAGTGATATTGCCAGCTTCACTTTATCTGCGGTCAATGACGACGCGATTAGCGATGTCATTGCTCAAATTAGCAAGCAGCATAAGATCGCCGGTTTTGTTCACCTACAACCTCAACTAACAGCACAAGGAGCTTTGCCTTTAAGTGATGCTGGTTTTGTAGCAGTAGAGCAAGCTTTCTTGATGGCTAAACACCTACAGAAACCATTTGCTGAGCTAGCAAAAACTGAGCGTGTCAGCTTTATGACTGTCAGCCGCATCGATGGTGGCTTTGGTTACTTAAACACGGCTGAACTTGCCAAAGCAGAGCTAAACCAAGCTGCATTATCAGGTTTAACTAAAACATTAGGTCATGAGTGGCCAACTGTGTTCTGTAGAGCATTGGATATTACCCCAAGCTTTGAAGCTGTCGAGTTAGCACAAGCCGTTATTGCAGAGCTATTTGATGTTGATACAGCAACAGCTGAAGTGGGTATTAGCGACCAAGGTCGTCATACTTTATCAGCTACGGCAACTGCTCAAACCCGTTACCAAACCACATCTTTAAACAGTGAAGATACTGTATTGGTGACTGGCGGTGCTAAAGGCGTCACATTTGAATGTGCCCTTACTCTTGCCAAACAAACTCAGTCGCACTTTATTTTAGCGGGTCGCAGTGAGCATTTAGCCGGTAATTTACCGACTTGGGCAAAGAGTGTCATAGCGGCTGCGCCTAACGTTAGTGAAGTAAACACAAGTCAGTTAAAAGCAGCAGCAATCGGATTTATTCAATCTCAAGGTAACAAGCCAACACCTAAGCAAATTGATGCCTTAGTTTGGCCGATTACCAGCAGTTTAGAAATTGATCGCTCATTAGCAGCATTTAAAGCTGTCGGTGCAAGTGCTGAGTACATCAGCATGGATGTCAGCTCAGATGCAGCCATCAAGCAATCTCTTGCAGGTGTTAAACCGATTACAGGCATCATTCATGGTGCAGGTGTACTCGCTGATAAACATATTCAAGACAAAACCTTAGCTGAGTTAGGCCGTGTATATGGCACTAAAGTGTCGGGCTTTGCAGGTATCATCAATGCGATTGATGCAAGCAAGTTAAAACTGGTTGCTATGTTCTCATCAGCAGCCGGCTTCTATGGCAATACTGGCCAAAGTGACTACTCAATGTCTAATGAGATCCTCAACAAGACAGCACTTCAACTTGCAGCTAACTACCCGCAAGCTAAAGTAATGAGCTTTAACTGGGGCCCTTGGGATGGCGGAATGGTCAGTTCAGCATTGAAGAAAATGTTTGTTGAGCGCGGCGTATACGTTATTCCACTCGATAAAGGCGCAAACTTGTTTGCTCACAGCCTATTGTCTGAGTCGGGCGTACAGTTATTAATTGGTTCAAGCATGCAGGGCTCAAGCTCAGCAGATAAAACAGGCGCAGCTGTAAAAAAGCTTAATGCGGACTCTTCGCTTAATGCCGAGGGTTCGCTGATTCTTTCTTTTACTACTCCTGCTAACCGTGTTGTCAACAACGCGGTTACTGTTGAACGTGTACTAAACCCAGTAGCAATGCCCTTCCTTGAAGATCATTGCATCGCGGGTAATCCAGTACTACCGACAGTGTGCGCCATACAATGGATGCGTGAAACAGCGCAACAATTGTGTGGTCTGCCTGTGACTGTTCAAGATTATAAATTGCTGAAAGGCATTATTTTCGAGACTAAAGAGCCGCAAGTATTAACGCTAACATTGACGCAAACTGAATCAGGCTTAAAAGCACTGATCGCGAGTCGTATGCATCGCGATCCAATGGATAGCTTGCTAAGACCTCAGTATCAAGCAAACCTTGTGATCAATGAAGCCGTCATTAACGGTCAAACTTTAACAACACAGCCAACTATCGTTGCGGATGCACAACAGTTAGCAAGTGCAGGTAAAGTGATTAGCACTGACAGCGAACTTTATTCAAACGGTAGCTTATTTCATGGACCACGCCTGCAAGGCATCAAGCAAGTCTTGATTGCTGATGACACACAACTGGTTTGCAACGTGGAATTACCACATATTAGTTCCGCAGATTGCGCAGGCTTTGCGCCTAATCTGTCCATAGGTGGCAGCCAAGCATTTGCTGAAGATTTGCTACTGCAAGCCATGTTAGTGTGGGCACGAATTAACCATGATGCTGCAAGCTTACCATCGACTATTGGTAAGTTAACGACTTATTCACCATTTGCATCAGGCGATAAAGGTTACTTGGTGTTATCTGTGCTTAAGAGTACCAGCCGTTCGTTAACAGCTGATATTGCACTTTATCACCAAGATGGTCGCTTGAGTTGCACTATGAGCAGTGCAAAAACAACAATTAGCAAAAGCTTAAATGAGGCATTTCTTGCCCCTGCTAAAGCAATTGCTGACTTGCAGGAGTCTGTGTGAGCACTCAACTGACTGCAAAAACGGCTGCAATCAATAGTATTCGTATAGCCTTAAAACTGGTCGCGAATGATCAAACATCATTCGCACCAGCACAAAATGCTGATGACATATTTTCAGCCATAAAACCGTGTTCATTAGCGCAGGTCATTGGCGAGTCTGCCATTGACCTTGAAATTGATGTATCAAGCTTAGATGCAGGCATAGATAACCTTGCTACAGCAAGCCAACAAACGCTTAGCTTTAGTGATTATTTTGCCCAAGCGATTGCCCATATTGAGCAGCAACATACTGTGTTACTGAGCCATCCAGCAATACCGTATCGAGTATTGATGATGCCAGCGATTGTTGCAGCTAAGCATCGCTGTCATCCCCATGCCTATTTAACGGGTTTGGGAGAAGCTGATGATATGCAATGCGCTATGCAAAACGCTTTAGCACAAGCTAAACGTGAGCACATTACTCCTACCTTGGTCGATGTCACTGAGTTAACTTGTTATAAAGACAAGTTTACTCAGCTTGTCATGTTGATAAGCCGTATTGCTGCGCGTCGTTTACCTGACACTACATTGCCTACTGTCACTAGTGACAAGCAGAACAATAGCAATCAAGCCAATGCCAAATATTGGTTTACCCAAATGCACCAAAACCGTGTTGCTAGCTTTAACTTTACAGAAAATGGCAAGCAACACGCTGCCGTTTTTGTTCAAGGTACTGAACTGGCCCAGGCCAGCTCGATGCTTGATGAAAACAGACTATTCTTCCCCTTAGCAGCCAATACATCTGCTTGCATGATCCAATCTTTGCATGAGCTATTAGTGGCGCTCAATAGGCTTAATCAGCAACAAAGCAATCCGTTAGACAGCCAGCGGCTTCTAAACAAGCCTAGCCATGTTATCTCTTTAATGCTCAATTACTTAAAGGCATTTGATCAAACCAAATCCTTGTCTGCAGTTATCATAGCCAACTCTGTAGTCACTGCAATCGCAGAAATTGAGGCCATGTTAGCCAAAATCAGTACAGCAAGTGATGACACCTCTGGATCGATAAATGAACTTGAGTACAAAACGCCTTCGGGTAGTTGTTTAACCATCACTCATCATGAAGCGCTTGGTCGCAGCGGCGTGTGTTTTGTGTATCCGGGTGTGGGTACGGTTTATCCGCAAATGTTTGCACAACTGCCACAGTACTTCCCCGCTCTGTTTGCTCAACTTGAACGTGATGGCGATGTAAAAGCCATGCTTCAAGCTGATTGTATTTATGCAGAAAATGCCAAAACCTCAGACATGAATTTAGGCGAGCTTGCTATTGCTGGGGTTGGCGCAAGTTATATATTAACTAAAGTGCTTACCGAACACTTTGCCATTAAGCCTGATTTTGCAATGGGCTATTCTATGGGTGAAGCA
The DNA here is from genome assembly GCF_002075795.1 of Shewanella japonica. Classification (NCBI taxonomy): domain Bacteria; kingdom Pseudomonadati; phylum Pseudomonadota; class Gammaproteobacteria; order Alteromonadales; family Shewanellaceae; genus Shewanella; species Shewanella japonica. The sequence goes on along the minus strand of NZ_CP020472.1, from coordinate 1,623,458 downwards.
TCAATGTGGGCCAGCCTTAATGTCTGGAAAACGCCTCACAATATGATTGAAGCCACTCAAACTAATAGTATTTTCACCTCTGATATTTCAGGCCGACTCGACTGCGTCCGTCAAGCATGGCAACTCGAACAGGGTGAAGATATTGTTTGGAATAGCTTTGTTGTGCGTGCTGCGCCGACTGAAATAGAAGCCGTGCTTGCCGATTACCCTCGCGCATATTTAGCGATTATACAAGGTGATACCTGTGTATTAGCGGGTTGTGAGCAAAGCTGTAAAGCCTTATTGAAACAAATCGGTAAACGTGGCATTGCAGCAAATCGTGTCACAGCCATGCACACGCAACCCGCCATGCTTATTCGTGATAATGTTCAAGCGTTTTATCAGCAAGCTTTGCACGACCAAGATGTGCTTGATGCACAAGCAAGTAGCATCAAATTCATTAGTGCTGCGAGTCAAATACCTATTTCATTGACCAGTCAGGACATCGCCAATTCCATTGCAGATACATTTTGTCAGCCACTGAACTTCACTAAACTGGTGAATAATGCTCGTCATTTAGGTGCACGTTTATTTGTTGAAATTGGCGCAGATAGGCAAACCAGTACCTTGATAGATAAAATTGCCCGCACTGCAGCTAATACCGATTCACATTTAAACGCGCCACTGTCAGCCATTGCAATCAATGCCAAAGGTGATGATCAAACAGCGCTGCTTAAATGTATCGCTCAGCTTATCTCGCATAAAGTGCCTTTATCTCTACAATATCTAACTGAGAATTTATCCCATTTGTTGACCGCTAGCATTACTCGCGAAAACCGTCAGCAAAGCCAAACCGCTCAGTTAGCTCCACAATTAGAAGGAGAACAATCTTGAGTTCTCAATCAAACGTTCCCAAAATTGCCATCGTCGGTTTAGCGACTCAGTACCCCGATGCTGATACGCCAGCAAAGTTCTGGCAAAATTTATTAGATAAAAAAGACTCTCGCAGCACCATTAGTCAGCAAAAGCTCAATGCAAACCCAGCTGACTTTCAAGGTGTTCAAGGCCAGTCTGACCGTTTTTATTGTGACAAAGGTGGCTACATTCAAGACTTTAGTTTTGATGCCAATGGTTACCGTATTCCAGCTGCGCAGTTTAATGGTCTTGACGACAGTTTTTTATGGGCAACAGACACGGCGCGTAAAGCACTCAATGATGCTGGTGTGGATATCACTAACAGTCAAGATAATGCGATATTAAATCGCACTGGTATTGTCATGGGTACCTTGTCGTTCCCAACGGCAAAATCTAACGAATTGTTTGTGCCGATTTATCACAGCGCCGTTGAAAAAGCGCTACAAGATAAGCTGCAACAACCCAGTTTCACATTGCAGCCTTTTGATAGTGAGGGATATAGCAAGCAAACAACGCCAGCCTCTTTGTCTAATGGCGCCATTGCACATAATGCATCAAAATTAGTGGCCGATGCCCTAGGGTTAGGCGCAGCACAACTCAGCCTTGATGCCGCTTGCGCGAGCTCAGTTTACTCATTAAAGCTAGCTTGTGATTACTTGCATACAGGCAAAGCTGACATGATGCTTGCTGGTGCGGTTTCAGGCGCAGATCCCTTCTTTATTAACATGGGTTTTTCTATCTTCCATGCTTACCCAGACCATGGCATTTCAGCGCCTTTTGATAGTAATTCAAAAGGGTTATTTGCAGGTGAAGGTGCTGGCGTTTTAGTGCTCAAACGTCTTGAAGATGCTGAGCGTGATGGCGACCATATTTATGCACTAGTTAGCGGCATTGGCTTATCCAACGATGGTAAAGGTCAATTTGTACTGAGCCCAAACAGTGATGGTCAAGTCAAAGCCTTTGAGCGTGCCTATGCAGATGCAGCCATGCATGATGAACATTTCGGCCCTGATAATATTGAGGTCATCGAGTGTCATGCCACTGGCACACCGCTGGGTGATAAAGTTGAACTGACCTCGATGGAACGTTTTTTTAACGACAAACTCAATGGTAGCCATACGCCATTGATTGGCTCAGCTAAATCAAACTTAGGTCATTTGCTGACGGCTGCGGGTATGCCTGGGATCATGAAAATGATTTTTGCCATGCGCCAAGGTATGTTGCCACCCAGTATCAATATTAGTTCGCCAATTACATCACCAAATCAGATGTTTGGCCCTGCTACATTACCTAATGATGTATTGCCGTGGCCTGATAAAGCGGGCAATCGTGCTCGTCATGCTGGTGTCTCAGTATTCGGCTTTGGTGGTTGTAATGCCCACTTATTGATTGAGTCATATCACGGACAAACGTCAACAGCTCCAGCTGCTAATACCATTAATGCACAGTTGCCTATGCATATTACAGGCATGGCATCACACTTTGGGCCGCTGAATAATATTAACCGCTTTGCCAATGCAATAAACCAGCAACAAACGGCCTTTACTCCGCTACCGGCAAAACGCTGGAAAGGCTTAGATAAACATCCTGAGTTATTGCAGCAGCTTGGTTTGGCGCAAACACCGCCAACAGGGGCTTATATTGATCAGTTTGATTTTGACTTCTTGCGTTTTAAAGTGCCACCGAATGAAGACGACCGCCTGATTTCGCAGCAGTTATTGTTGATGAAAGTTGCAGACGAAGCGATTCATGATGCCAAACTTGCATCTGGCAGCAAGGTTGCTGTACTGGTTGCAATGGAAACCGAGCTTGAACTGCATCAATTCCGTGGGCGAGTTAATTTGCATACTCAAATCGCAGCCAGCTTAAATGCGCACGGTGTCAGCCTATCTGACGATGAGTACCAAGCCCTCGAAACCCTTGCGATGGACAGTGTTTTAGATGCGGCCAAGCTGAACCAATACACTAGCTTTATTGGTAATATTATGGCGTCGCGGATCTCATCGTTATGGGATTTTAATGGCCCAGCCTTTACGATTTCAGCAGGCGAGCAGTCGGTAAATCGTTGTATTGATGTGGCGCAAAACCTATTGGCTATGGAGTCACGTCAAGAGCCGCTAGATGCCGTGATCATCGCAGCAGTTGATTTATCTGGCAGTATTGAAAATATCGTCCTGAAAACGGCAAGTCTCGCTAAAACAGGTCAACTACTTCCGCTCAGTATTGGTGAAGGTGCGGGTGCAATAGTACTGCAGGTTGCCGACCAAACAGCCACAGACTCTGAGCCACTGGATTTAATTCATCAAGCACTTGGTGCTGTGGACACACCATCTGCGGCAATATCAGGTTCAACAGAACGAATCAGCAGTGATTCCCTTAACAGCCACGGGGCGTTAAACAGCTACGCTACAATCAACAGTTTATCATTTGGTCACATTAGCCAACTTGAAGCCATCAGTGATGAATTACTCACCCCTGCGGGCTTATCTACAAGTGATATCGGCAAGCTAGAGCTAAACCAAGCTCCAGACTTAACCCATATTGATTCAGCGCAAGCGCTATCACAACTTTATAGTCAGTCAGCAACAACTCAAGCCAAATCATGTATCGGCCATACTTTTGCCGCTTCAGGAATGGCAAGCTTGCTGCACGGACTGCTCATTCAAAAACAAGATGCGCATTCAAACCAAACGGTTCAACCCTTAAATACCCTTGTCGCCACACTCAGTGAGAACCAGTGTTCACAGCTACTGATGAGTCAAACTGCTGAACAGATCTCGGCTTTAAACAGTCGAATTAATACTGATATTGGGCAGCAAACCGCTAAAAAACTGAGCCTTGTTAAACAAGTGAGCTTAGGTGGACATGATATTTATCAGCATATTGTCGATACGCCACTAGCTGACATTGACAATATTCGCGCTAAAACGGCAAATCTTATCCCTGCCGTAACCAATACAACGACGAACATGCTTGAGCGAGGTCAGTTTGTGTCTCCACAACTAACTCCTTTAGCACCAATGTTCGACAAGAATAACGCTATGACAACAGAGACTTCTATGCCGTTTTCAGATCGTTCTACCCAGTTTAATCCAGCTCCTAAAGCTGCAGCGCTTAATGCCAAAGATAGTGCCAAAGCTAATGCCAACGTTAAAGCTAACGTGACGACAGCAAACGTAACAACAGCAAACCAAGTGCCACCAGCACATTTAACGGCTTTCGAGCAAAATCAATGGTTAGCCCATAAAGCGCAATTAGCATTTTTAAACAGCCGTGAGCAAGGCTTAAAAGTCGCTGATGCGCTTTTAAAGCAGCAGGTAGCACAAGCAAATGGTCAGCCTTATGTTGCCCAACCGATTGCACAACCTACTGCAGCTGTACAAGCAGCAAATGTGTTAGCCGAGCCTGTAGCATCTGCTCCAATCTTGCGTCCGGATCATGCAAATGTGCCACCTTACACAGCGCCGACTCCTGCTGATAAGCCATGTATTTGGAATTACGCTGATTTAGTTGAATACGCTGAAGGCGATATCGCTAAGGTATTCGGCCCTGATTACGCTGTGATTGATAACTACTCGCGCCGTGTTCGCCTACCGACCACTGATTATTTGCTGGTATCTCGCGTGACTAAACTCGATGCGACCATGAATCAATATAAGCCGTGCAGCATGACAACAGAGTACGACATCCCTGAAGATGCGCCGTACCTTGTCGATGGTCAAATTCCATGGGCGGTCGCCGTTGAATCAGGCCAATGTGATTTAATGTTGATCAGCTACTTAGGGATTGATTTTGAAAACAAAGGTGAACGTGTTTATCGCTTACTTGACTGTACCTTAACCTTCTTAGATGACTTACCACGCGGCGGTGACACACTGCGCTACGACATCAAGATTAATAACTTCGCTAAGAATGGCGACACCTTACTATTCTTCTTCTCGTATGAGTGTTTTGTTGGCGACAAGATGATTCTGAAAATGGACGGCGGTTGTGCAGGCTTCTTTACCGACCAAGAATTGGATGACGGTAAAGGCGTTATTCGCACCGACGATGAGATTAAGCTGCGTGAAACTGCGCTAAACAATCCTAATAAGCCTCGCTTTGAGCCATTATTGCATTGCGCCCAAACTGAGTTTGATTATGGTCAAATTCATCATTTGTTAAATGCAGATATAGGTGGCTGTTTCGCGGGCGAGCATCACAACCATCAACAAGCTTCAGGTAAGCAAGATTCACTGTGTTTTGCTTCTGAAAAGTTCTTGATGATTGAGCAAGTAGGCAACCTTGATGTTCATGGCGGCGCATGGGGCTTAGGCTTTATTGAAGGTCATAAGCAACTGGCACCTGATCATTGGTATTTCCCATGTCACTTTAAAGGTGACCAAGTCATGGCGGGGTCATTAATGGCTGAAGGTTGTGGTCAATTACTGCAATTCTTTATGCTGCACATTGGTATGCACACGCTCGTTGAAAATGGCCGTTTCCAACCACTTGAAAATGCTTCACAAAAAGTGCGTTGTCGTGGTCAAGTTCTGCCGCAGCACGGTGAACTGACTTACCGGATGGAAATCACTGAAATTGGCATTCACCCTCGCCCATATGCCAAAGCGAATATTGATATTTTGCTTAACGGTAAAGCGGTTGTCGACTTCCAAAACTTAGGTGTCATGATCAAAGAAGAAAGCGAATGTACGCGCTACCTTAATGATACGCCCGCTGTCGATGCCTCAGCTGATCGAATTAATTCAGCAACCAATAATATTCTATACCCAGCGGCTTCAACCAATGCGCCACTCATGGCTCAACTGCCTGATTTGAATGCCCCAACGAATAAAGGCGTTATCCCACTGCAACATGTTGAAGCGCCGATAATTCCAGATTATCCAAATCGTACTCCTGATACCCTGCCATTCACGGCGTATCACATGTTCGAATTTGCCACTGGCAATATTGAAAACTGCTTTGGACCGGACTTTAGTATTTACCGTGGTTTCATTCCACCGCGCACACCATGTGGCGACTTACAGCTAACGACTCGTATTGTTGATATTCAAGGTAAACGTGGCGAATTGAAAAAGCCATCATCGTGTATCGCAGAATACGAAGTGCCAACTGATGCATGGTATTTCGCTAAAAACAGCCACGCCTCGGTCATACCTTATTCAGTGTTGATGGAAATTTCACTGCAACCTAACGGCTTTATTTCAGGCTACATGGGCACCACATTAGGGTTCCCTGGTGAAGAGTTATTCTTCCGTAACTTAGACGGTAGTGGTGAACTATTACGTGATGTTGATTTACGTGGCAAAACCATCGTTAATGATTCAAAGCTATTATCAACCGTTATTGCTGGTAGCAACATCATTCAAAGCTTCACATTTGATTTAAGTGTTGACGGCGAGCCCTTCTACAAAGGCAGTGCGGTATTTGGCTACTTTAAAGGCGATGCGCTTAAAAACCAGTTAGGTATTGATAACGGCCGTATCACTCAACCATGGCATGTTGAAAATAACGTCCCTGCTGATATCACTGTTGATTTACTTGATAAGCAATCTCGCGTGTTCCATGCTCCCGCTAATCAACCACATTATCGCTTAGCTGGCGGTCAACTTAACTTTATCGACAAAGCTGAAATAGTTGATAAAGGCGGTAAAAATGGCTTAGGTTACTTGTCGGCATCTCGCACCATTGACCCAAGTGATTGGTTCTTCCAATTCCATTTCCATCAAGATCCAGTGATGCCAGGTTCATTAGGCGTTGAAGCCATTATCGAGTTAATGCAAACTTACGCCATTAGCAAAGACCTAGGTAAAGGTTTCACAAACCCGAAATTTGGCCAGATTTTATCTGACATCAAATGGAAGTACCGTGGCCAAATTAACCCATTGAATAAGCAAATGTCGTTAGATGTGCACATCAGTGCAGTCAAAGATGAAAACGGCAAACGCATCATCGTAGGCGACGCCAACCTGAGCAAAGACGGGTTACGCATTTACGAAGTAAAAGATATCGCTATCTGTATCGAAGAGGCATAAAGGAATAATAATGACTATTAGCACTCAAAACGAAAAGCTTTCTCCATGGCCTTGGCAAGTTGCGCCAAGTGATGCCAGCTTTGACACTGCCACTATCGGTAATAAATTAAAAGAACTCACTCAAGCTTGTTATTTAGTGAGTCACCCTGAAAAAGGCTTAGGTATTTCGCAAAACGCACAAGTAATGACTGAAAGCATAAACAGCCAACAGGATTTACCTGTCAGTGCATTTGCCCCTGCTTTAGGCACTCAAAGCCTAGGCGACAGTAACTTCCGCCGCGTTCACGGTGTTAAATACGCCTATTATGCTGGTGCGATGGCCAATGGTATTTCATCTGAAGAGTTAGTGATTGCATTAGGTCAAGCAGGCATTTTATGCTCGTTCGGCGCAGCTGGCTTAATTCCATCACGCGTTGAACAAGCCATTAACCGCATTCAAACCGCACTTCCAAATGGCCCGTACATGTTTAACTTAATCCATAGTCCAAGTGAGCCAGCACTAGAACGTGGCAGTGTTGAGCTGTTTTTAAAACATAAAGTGCGCACGGTAGAAGCTTCTGCATTTTTAGGCTTAACCCCGCAAATTGTCTATTACCGCGCTGCAGGTTTAAGCCGTGATGCCCAAGGTGAAGTGGTAATTGCCAACAAGGTTATTGCCAAAGTGAGCCGCACAGAAGTGGCGAGTAAGTTTATGCAACCAGCTCCTGCTAAAATGCTGCAAAAACTGGTTGATGAAGGCTTAATCACCCCAGAGCAAATGGCGCTTGCCCAATTAGTGCCAATGGCTGATGACGTGACTGCAGAAGCCGATTCTGGCGGTCATACTGATAACCGTCCATTAGTGACGCTATTGCCAACAATTTTGGCACTTAAAGATAAAATCCAAGCCGAGTACCAATACAAAACACCTATTCGTGTCGGTTGTGGCGGCGGTGTCGGCACCCCTGATGCAGCACTTGCAACCTTTAATATGGGCGCAGCTTATATTGTGACAGGCTCAATTAACCAAGCTTGTGTTGAAGCGGGTGCCAGTGAACACACGCGTAAACTACTTGCTACGACTGAAATGGCCGATGTCACCATGGCGCCTGCTGCTGATATGTTCGAGATGGGCGTTAAGCTACAAGTAGTAAAACGTGGCACCTTATTCCCAATGCGTGCTAATAAACTTTATGAAATTTATACCCGTTATGAGTCGATTGAAGCCATCCCAGCCGAAGAACGTGAAAAGCTTGAAAAACAAGTCTTCCGCTCGACCCTTGATGATATTTGGGCTGGCACTGTGGCGCACTTTAATGAACGCGATCCAAAACAAATCGAGCGCGCAGAAGGTAACCCTAAGCGTAAAATGGCGCTTATTTTCCGTTGGTACTTAGGTTTATCAAGCCGTTGGTCTAATTCTGGTGAAGCTGGCCGTGAGATGGATTATCAAATTTGGGCCGGTCCAGCACTGGGCGCGTTCAACGAATGGGCAAAAGGCAGCTATTTAGATGATTATACCCAGCGAAATGCGGTAGACTTAGCAAAACACTTGATGCACGGCGCAGCTTATCAAGCGCGTGTAAACTTACTTACCGCTCAAGGTGTGGCACTGCCTGTTGAATTACAGCGTTGGAGCCCGCTTGATCAGGTTAAGTAAGCCTGCCAAGCGTCATCAAGCTAAGTCATTTGGATATAGGTAGCGGTAATGAGCGAAACACAAAAACTTGATTTTTCAGTGGTTAATGGCACAACACTTGAGTCGTTCAACCAACAAAAAAATCTGATTAAACGCATGCTAAAAGGCAACAGCGCAACATGTGCTGAATGTAACAAGCCACTAACGCTGCAATTACCGCCTAATACTAAAAATGCCAAACCTGCCGAAAAAGCACCTGGGATATACTGCGCAAAAGGCTGCACAGATATTGAACTGGATATGGAAGCTGTGGCACTTTTAAAATAATACGATGAAATAACCCATAGATTATTTCATCATTACCATTTAAAAAAGGCATCGAAAGATGCCTTTTTATTGCAATTAATTGACCACTTTATCAAGTGGCGACTTACCTAATCACTCACCAAAATAAGTTATTCAGAATAGTGAATTTAGAATTGAGAGTTTAGGGAATGCTGTTACTGATACGGTTCAAATTAGGTAATTAAAATATACTTCATTGCTTCACGGTTCCTGCACGGTTTCTGCACTTTAATCACATAACATTAAAAACTCATAATAGCCATTATCAACTACGGGTTAACTTAGGAGTTTACTTATGTTCAGTCCCCTTCTCTATTCGCTTTTTCAAACGGGATGTAAACCATTTCGGCAACTATTAATTATACCGCTTACTAGCTTATGCCTATTAACTGCTTGTGATAGCTCAGATGATACCAGCAGCGAAGAGACTGTAATAACAGTACCTGACACTGAAATTGAAACACCGGTTGAGGAGTATAACGATACTGATTTTGAAGCAAGCGATTGGACCGATGACACCCATAGCAAAAGTGCAGATGCCAACTTTGATGAAGTATTTGCTGACAATGAAGTAAAACGCCTTGATGTGGTGGTCACTGAAGATCGCTGGACCATCATGCTTAACGATATGACTGATACTTATGGCACTTTTGGTACAACGACTAATTCAAACAACCTTGTAGATACAGATGACAACCCCATTATGGTGCCAGCTGATATTTATTACGAAGGCAAACAGTGGTATCGAGTTGGTATCCGTTTTAAGGGAAACTCGTCACTGCAAACCAGCTGGCAACAAGGCGTACTCAAGTTATCTTTTAAGTTAGATTTTGATGAGTTTGAAGACTACTACCCACAAATCGACAATCAACGATTTTATGGCTTTAAAAAGTTAAGTCTTAAAAATAATTACGATGATGAGTCGCAGTTACGTGAAAAAGTTGCCGCCGATGTATTTAAAGATGCAGGTTTAGCCGTCTCTCACACCGCTTTTTATACTTTATATATCGACCATGGTGATGGCCCTGAATACTTTGGCTTATATACCCTTGTGGAAGAAGTCGATGACACGGTAATTGATACTCAATTTAGCAGTGATGATGGTAACTTATATAAGCCTGAGGATGATGGTGCGACCTTTATTGAAGGATCTTTCAGTGAAGACAGTTTTGAAAAGAAAACCAATGAAGATGATGAAGATTGGTCAGATATTTTAGCTTTATTCGACGCATTACATGATGATACAGCGACTTCCGATCCTGTTACTTGGCGTGAAAACCTTGAAGCTATATTTGATGTTGATGTGTTCTTGAAATATCTCGCAGTGAATGGCGTAATTCAAAACTGGGATACTTACGGATTAATGCCCCATAATTATTATCTTTACAACGATCCAGACACAAACAAATTAACTTGGATCCCATGGGATAATAATGAGGCATTACAAACGGGTAAAATGGGCGGTGCATTAGAACTTAATTTCTCTGATTTAGACTCAAATTCTTGGCCATTGATAGCCAAAATCTATGCTGATGACACATACCGGGAACGCTATAACCAGTATTTATCTGACGTTATTAGCGATAGCTATGAAACCAATAAAATGCAGGCAATTTATGACAGTTACTCAGCATTAATAGAGCCTTATGCCACAACAGAGTTAACAGGTTACTCATTTTTAGAGTCTGCAAATGACTTTTATCAAGCAGTTGATGATTTATCTGAACATGCTGAAAGTCGAACAGACGCCGTAATCGATTACTTAAACACGCAATAGGTTGTAGATTTTTTCTGTCATTTTGCAGATACAATGAAAACGAAAGCAGCACTGGCTACTTTCGTTTTTGTTGCTATCAATTCAAAACCGTTTACTAGCGCACACTTTCTTATTAAAAAATAACACCTTAACAAGTCATTGACCTAAATCAAACATAATGTGAAAAAGCTAAGGCACTATGCCTCTTTATTTTTTAGTTTGGTTATTTCCAATGAGTGATATCAAGGCAAACAATATAGAGCAACCGCTGACGGACGAGTGCATTTTACTTTCTACCACTGATTTGAATGGTAATATCAAATACGCCAATCAAGCCTTTGCAGATATCTCTGAGTTCACGACAGATGAACTCCACGGAAAACCACACAATATTGTTCGTCACCCTGATATGCCTAAAGCAGCTTTTGAATCCTTGTGGCAACGGGTCAAAGACGGAAAACCTTGGTTTGGTATCGTTAAAAATAAAAGCAAAACAGGCAAGTATTATTGGGTTAATGCCTATATATCGCCAGTCTTTGAAAACGGCAAAATGCATGAACTACAGTCTGTTCGACGTAAACCTTGTCGTGAACACATCAATTCCGCTGAAAAAATTTACAAACAGTTAAATCAAGGTAAAGCCCCCAGAGAAACCACAGCACCACTGCTTAGCTTTACGGGTTCACTTTGCCTTTGGGCAACCGTTATTTCTTTGATAGGGGTAGTGTCTTCGCTCTTCATGCCAACTTTGGTCGCCGCTTTTTTCATTCCCTTAATGGCTGGATTTGTCATGTATTACTTAACGAGGCCGTTAAAAGAACTTGAAAATAAGGCCACAAAAATTATCGACGACCCAATTGCTTGCGGGATTTTTTCATCGAGTCAACATGAGTTGGGCAAAATTGAATTAGCCTTAAACTACTTAGTCACTGAAATGGGTGGTGTTGTCGGCAGGATGGCAGATTCAGCCACCTCCATTAGCGAAGAAAGCCAGCAACTTAATCAAACTATATCGACCACTCGTGAACGGGTTAAAGAACAAACACACCAAACCCGTCAGGCCGCAACAGCAATGGAGCAAATGACGGCAAGCTTCACTGAAGTTAATCAAAATACCCGCAATACAGCACAAGAAATTACCACCAGCCAAGAGGCTGCTAGTAAAGGTCACGATAGTATGGACAAAGTAGTCAATGCAATTGGCGAGCTTAGAAAAGAAGTGGTTCATTTCTCAACGGTGGTCAATACAATTGAAAAAGACAGCCAATCAATCGCATCGGTCCTAGGAGAGATTAAAGGCATCGCAGAACAAACTAATTTATTAGCGTTAAATGCTGCCATTGAAGCGGCTCGAGCAGGTGAAACTGGCCGTGGGTTTGCCGTTGTGGCGGACGAAGTAAGGCAATTATCAATTCGCACCAGTGATTCCACATCAGAAATTGAACACATAGTCACGAACTTTCAAAAAACCACAAAGGAAGCGACTCAAGCAATGGAGTCTGGTCAGTTGCAAGCCGATTTATCAGTATCCTTAGCAGAAGAAGCGGATGACACCTTTGCTCAGCTCCTTAACTCAATTAATCGCATACACGAAATGGCTGAGCTTAACTCTTCAGCCATGAACCAACAAACAGCGGTCGCAGAAGAAATTAGCCAATCTATTTTACAGATAGATGAGATTTCAAACCTGACCTTAATTCAAACCGATGACACCCAAAACAAGTGTGAACAAATGAGCCGATTAGCCAATAAAACTCGTCATTTATCGAGACAATTTTGGACGCAAACAATCGAACGCACCAAATAAATACCTCCAATATTACCCAAAGCGTCATAACCTACATGTTGATTATGACGCAATCTTGCTCAACACTGATTAACTTCCCCATGTTTGCAGATAACGCGAGATTTAGCGGCTGATTGACTATTGCCCCCTCTTTCTGATTGTCATTTTTTCCTGTTGTGACAGTTTATTTTTTGATAAGACTTTTTAATTTAAAAAATGCCCTAATATCATATATACAGTTAACGTTAAGCCATGCTTATAAAGCCGTTTAAAGCGATTCAAAGTGAGGGTACACAATGACAAACGAATTTATTCCACCTAAAAAATGGGTAATGGAAGAGGAAAATGGCGGCAAGTTTGCCAGTATAAACCGTCCTGACTCTGGTGCGCGCTATGATAAAGATTTACCGGTTGGGAAGCATGCACTGCAGCTTTACTCTATGGGCACCCCAAACGGCCAAAAAGTCACGATTATGTTGGAAGAGCTGTTAGCCGCAGGGATCACTGACGCAGAATATGATGCTCACTTGATTAGCATTGGTGATAGCGATCAATTCTCATCAGGTTTTGTTAGCGTTAATCCAAATTCAAAAATACCGGCATTATTAGATAACAGTACCTCAACGCCTATTAATGTATTTGAGTCAGGCGCTATTTTACTTTACCTCGCTGAAAAATTTGGCTGCTTCTTACCAACAGATTTAGCTGCTAAAACCCAAGTCATGAATTGGTTGTTTTGGCTGCAGGGCTCGGCTCCTTATTTAGGTGGCGGTTTTGGTCACTTTTATGCTTACGCCCCTGAAAAGTTTAAATACCCTATCGACAGGTTCTCTATGGAGGCCAAGCGTCAACTTGATGTACTTGACAAGCAATTAGCTAAACACCGCTTCTTGGGTGGTGATGAGTATAGTATTGCCGATATTGCGACATGGCCTTGGTACGGAAATTTGGTGCTTGGAAACCTATATGAAGCAGCAGAGTTTTTAGATGTTGAAAGCTACCCTAACCTAATGCGCTGGGCAAAAGACATTGAACAACGTCCAGCTGTCGCGCGTGGCAGAATCATTAATCGAACCTGGGGGGAAGAGTGGGAACAACTAGCGAATCGTCATAGCGCCGAAGATATTGATAATGTGCTTAAACGTCAGCCATAACACTCACAATTTCTCAATCCATTGGTAGATCACTCAATTTTGATAATGTGAGCCTTTACCTTTGATGTGATTCACTCTCATTGGGAATGAAGTTTGATAAAGCGGTAGGCACACCATCAAGTGCTTATCGCATTATTGCTAACCAACAACCCCTTTACCGATTAACCACTTTCAAGCTTGTTCCAACAACATAAGCACGTCGGCTGTACGTCTGGCGGTAAAGTAATGATAAAACCACAATGCGGGCAAAAATCCCCAATATTTAAACGGACATAAGATTGTGTTTGCTTATACATCAGCATCGCTCTTCTTTTCGATTATATTGAGGTGAATACATCGCCATTAGCTGTGCTTCTACAGCACCCCTTACACAAACAGGCTCACCATTTAGCGGACTAGGTACAGTTACGTTAGTCGCAATCCATAGCTCCATATCACGTATTAACTCCTCTTTAACTAACCTGCCAGCCGTACCATGTGACCAAATACGTTTTCCAAGTAGACCACTCTCGCCGACATATAAAACCTGATCTCCTTTCTTGAAAAAATACACCCCCGAAATGTCTCTTGGTAACAGAGAAAACCAGTGCTTTCTTGTTGCATACTCATTACCCTCAAAGTCATATAAGCCATAAGTTTCGCTATTACGATTAACAAGCCATGCTTGAGATCAACTGATATTAGCGATATGAGTAAATGTAATACTGCCCATTTTAAAGGTATTCATCTACGACCTCAGCGCAGTTAAACCCCTGGTACATCTGGCCATCAGGCCTCAACTTCGAACTTGTTACAGCATTATCACTAACAAACTTGGTATAAATTGTATCTACTCTTTTAACAGGCTTACCAAATAACACTCGAGTATTTCCTCCGATAGCAGATACCAGTCGACTACCTAGCATCTGATGTTCTTCAGTTTCTATCTCATCTAATATGGCCACAACTTGATAAGCCACTGGAATTTTACGGTTTGCATTGATGACATAAACCCAATCTCCTTTTGAGATTGAACAAAAGTCATCCCAGCCATGTTGGCCAGGTGCTAAATCGAAAAAAGCATTGTTACCAAGCGATGCATATATTTTTCGGTGTGGACGATCAGCTATATTTGATACAAGAAATTTTCGCATAATGAACAAAGGCACTTAATACACATGTGTATATACTAATTAAGTTTCCCTACAAAGTAAACCGTACTAAGTACCTTTATTGTTTATTTCAATATAGATCATATTCAAATAACGCTAATCATAACGACTTTTTTATTGATTTCATTGAATTTTAGGCGCAAAGTTAACTATGTAAACCAGCTAATTAGAACGCTTAAAGAGTAAAAAGCGCACACTAGCAACACAGATAAAAGCAAAATTGCGCCAGTACTATCAGCACCTTCATATGAGGTAAATATGAACAAGCTACTAATACTTAGAGCAGTGACGAGGATTTATGACACCTTCAACCTCTGCAAAAGCACCCACTTTAATACCAGCCAACTAAACTTGTTAGCGACAGCGAATCACCTCATCGCTGCATGCTTTAACAGCAAAAGTCCAGCTAACGCTAAAATCAAATCAGCAAGTATCATCATTTGTTACTTATTTAACGGCATTGTTTTTAGCGTACATGCAACGGATGAGCACCTTAACAGTACAAGGCATCTTCAAACGATTTCCCCGCTTAAAACCGCTTTGCATTTGGAGACTTATTTAGGCGGACATAGTACAAATTTAGCTAACAAAGCCGCACTTTCGTTTGAGTTCGGCCAGAGAAATAGTCAGCATGTTTGCCATATAACCACAACAGAAGAGCATTTAATGCAATCCAATAATTTACTGGAAAACATTAATTTAAGTGAAAAACATTTCTTCTTTGACTGTCAAATTGATAATGATTTTTATGTATTATCTAACCAATACCGTACTTATGCCCAAGTGATAATTAAGCAACCTGACATCAACTTTCCAATGTCGATGCATATAGAGGCGAAACTTGTCACAATTGATGGCAAGCTGCTCAATGTCACCAGTGGTGATATCTCACTTAAACGGAAATAGCTCACATGGAATTTGACACAATAAGAGATTATTTACTGACTAAACCTTTTGCTACAGAAGACTTTCCATTCGGAGAATCTACTCACGTTTTTAAAGTTCACTCGAAGATGTTTGCACTAATGTCATGGCGAAATGATGCTTTGATGGTTAATGTAAAGTGCGATCCTGAAGACTCATTCGCCCTAAGAGAGATATTTAGCAATATTACGACGGGATATCATATGGACAAGAAACATTGGATTTCTATCTATTTACAGTCAACTGGGAGTGATAAATCTAAAGAATCTCGATTAATTCCAGATGGTGAGGTATTGCGCATTATTGATAATTCATACCTATTAGTCGTCGACAAACTTCCTAAGAAGCAACAAACAGCCATCAAACTGCATTTATAACAAACAAATCAAAGCGCTTTATAGGGTTTGAGCAAGACTATTTTTCAGAAAGCAGAGCTGTGTGCACTATTTTTTCGATAGTATTGTCTTGCTCACCTAAGAACTGACAACCAAACTCGACACCATTTTCGAATAATTTAACATTACACACTCTGGCTTTAATGGTGAGGTTTTCTTGTTCTGTAGCCTCTATCACGATTTCAATCTGCTCTCCCTCTGTTAACTCATCTTTTCCACCTTCACTAACTTCAATATGACAACCTGAAAGTGAAACATCGGTGATTTTAACTTGCCATTGGTTATCACCTAAAGCGATATTGGCGGTTAAATCTGTCAACACACGTTTGGTCGAACGTAAATTGTGAATAACCATATTATCTGGGAAATTCAATACCATAATACGAGATGGCTGACTCAAGGTTTGTTTGATTGTTGAAATAAATGCGATTACAGATGCCTCATGACCTTCCACTAAACCACGAACAGTCACTTGTGAGCCCTGAGTAATGTACTGGCTGTAGCCTCCCAATTTATTTGCATCTGGAAATTGAATTAGTATGAATTGTTCAGGTAGATAACCGATAAAAATGGTACGAAAACGCCCTTTTTTACCTGCAGGAGTCACAATATCAATATTGACAGGCGTACCAGCCAATAAGTATTTAAATTCTTTAGACAAACCCTCTTTAGTATTGATTTGTTTTGTGGTCATTTTACCTTCCCTGAACCTTTTATTTCCCAATCAAAGATTAGCACAAGATTTAACATACACAACAGTGAGTTAACCTTAATTAAATGTTATTCATGTGCTTGCACCTCTTGTATCTAGAGGTCTATGGTGAATATCACAAGGTTAAGGTTTTTGATGTAAAACATAAAAGACATTGCACCAAACCTGAATATTGACGGTCGTCAGATTCAGTCGCCTCAGCCGTTGACATAAGGTAACGGAGTTAACATATGAGAAATCTAGAATTATTCAGCACAGCATCTATCGATCACTTACTTTGGTCTACCAGCACTGACTCACCCAGCTTAGACTCTCCAGCGTTAGACGTATTTACTGATTTTGATGTAGCACGTCCTATTGTCGTTGATGCATCCACCAGCGCAGTGGCCACAGCAATAATCATGGAACAAACCCATGCATTTATGAGATTAGTTGTTGATAAGAATAATAAATTTTTAGGGGTGATAACGCTGCAAGAATTGTCTGACCATAATTTATTTGTTACCGCGAAAAAGCTAGACCTTACTGTAGATGAGCTTTTAGTCACAGAAGTGATGGTGCCAAGAGAAGAGCTACAAGCGTTTGACTATCAACAAATTTCAACAGCCAAAGTCAGTGATATAGTCAGGCTTTTGCAACAAAATAATTTGCACCACATGCTAGTCATCGATCATGAATTGCATCATATCCGAGGGCTGATTGCAGCGAGTGACTTAGCCAGAAAACTCAATATGCCAATAGAAATACATCAACGGCCTTCTTTCAGCCAAATTTTCTCTAATGCCCATTAATGATTTTGCCTAAACGATATAAATCACGGAGCCACTTACCTGACAAATCTCAGGTAAGTGACGATAAACCTTATTGAATATACGCAGAAACTAGCCTTGCTGTGTTAGTTGGCTTTCTTGTTCAACAAGCTGATTATCGAAAGCAACACACTGATTTTTACCATAAGTCTTAGCTTGATATAGGGCCAAATCCGCTTTTTGAATAATCTCTTTCGCTGAGGTGAAGTTGCTAGGTATGCAAGAAGTAAAACCTAAACTCAAGGTGACGATTTTACTTTTTGATCTTGGGTGCGGGATGCCGAGTTCGGCAATTTTCAAACGAATATCTTCAGCGAGTTGCGACACACTTTCTTGCTGTCCGTAACAAATAATAGCAAACTCTTCACCGCCATAACGGCATACCACATCGGTTGAACGCACACATACCTCAGCTATTGCTTGCGATACTTGTATTAAGCATTGATCTCCTTGGTAGTGGCCTAAGAAATCGTTATAAGCTTTAAAACAATCAATATCACACATGATTAATGACACTAATTGTCGCTCTCTTCGTGCTAGATTGATAATAAAGTCCAATTGAGAATCGAACTCTCTGCGATTGTTCAGCCCTGTTAATGCATCAAGCTTTGAAAGCTTAAACAATTTAGCACTCGTACGTTCACGCTCAATAATCCCAAAAAGTAATTGTGCATTTCCGCAATCGTCTCGAAGTATTGCTCTCGCTTTACTCGTAAAGTAAAGGATCTCACCTTGGTTAGCGTCATAATAAGGAAAACGATTATGGTATTCATCGATACGTCCTAAGCGCAAGTCACAGTAATCTTCAAAAATTCGCTTAGCTTTATGGGCATCTTTTACCGCAATATTTTTATTGTAATCCCCAGCGATAGGACAAGTCTTACTAACAGAATGTTGAAGGGTATTTGAGTCTAAAGAGAACATGTCACGCATGTTACTGTTGCAGTAAAAAACATTACTATTATCTTCTAAGTCTATTAGCCACCAGGAAACACCTGAAAAGCTTAATAACTCTTGATAAAGCGTATAATATTTTTCAATTCGCTTATTTGGAAACGTCATAATTGATTAGCCACTTTGTTCAAGCTAACCATTAGTCACTTACGCAACTAACTTTCCCTTTAGCAAAATGAATCAGCAAAACTACTATGATTATAGACCCTGTTTACGTAATTTCCTGTTTGCCTCTCATTTAGCTCAAAACAATGTCGTTAATAAATGCCGCTAATAAATGCATTAAACCGCTGTCCACCTATGTTCGATACACGGCTTTATTTGGGATACTTGCTCAGCTAACTGCTCTTGTGATGAATAATCGACATTGGCCCAAAGCTTAATCTCAAACACCGCCCCTAAAGCAACCTGGCCAACGCCTTTAGGTGTACCTGTCATCACAATGTCGCCATCCACTAACGTCATAAATTCATTCACCGAAGCTAGAATATCGTCAGCACTGTACATCATTAAATCGCTATGACCGAGTTGCCTGACTTCACCATCGATTGTCAATTGAAAGCAAAATGTAGCTCCGGCAGTTAACGACAATGAAGATAAACTGACAAAATCACTAAATAGAGCCGAGCCGTCAAATGCCTTAGCTCGCTCCCATGGTAGCTGTTGTGATTTAAGTTTGGACTGCAATTCTCTCTTGGTTAGGTCTAATCCCACCCCTACCCCATGAAACATCCCATTACGCACTGAAAAACATAGCTCTGTTTCAAAATGAATCGGCTCTTGATGAAATGAGATCAGCTGCGTGGAAATCGCAGAGTTAGGTTTTAAAAAAACCACCATATCTGAAGGCACCTCATTACCCAGCTCATGGATATGATCCACATAATTACGACCAATACAGATAATTTTAGACGGTGACGTCGCTTCACTATTTGAGTCATATTGAATTGTGTTTAACATTTGCTTAAGCCTCTAGATATCAATTCCTATCAGCATATTGATTTAGTTAAATCGAATCAAACATGTAAAGTAATTGAGAAGGCAGAAAAATTGTTTTATTAAACTGAGGAATAACGGTGATTCTGAATTGAGTAAAGCATTAACATAGACATAAAACACTGCAATACCGGAAGATACTGCAGTGTTTGAAAGTCAAACTAAGGTTTAAGCATATGTTGAGATAAACTCGTCTAAATGCTCATTGGCAATTTCAATATCATCACCAACAAACTGAGCAATATGAAATAACGCTTCACCTTCGTTAGCGACTGGAATATTGGTTAAGCCAATAATAATGCCATCGGTTGGAGAACGTAACTCAGTGACTTCTCCACCCAGTGGATTGACCACATTGGCAAGTAAGCATCCTTTGCTCACACGAGCCCCTATTTTGCGTTTCACATTCACCAATCCATCTGCTTCACTGCGTAACCAATAACTGCGGCTCGCATTAATAGATGCTGTTGGTTTTAGTTTACTATTCAACATCCCCAAATAGCGCATCACATTCAGTACACCAGTGACACCAGACTTTATCGACAGCTCACTAAACCTTAGGGCTTCACCTGCTTCATATAAAATACATGCGATGCCTTTTTCATTAGCGTAGCCACGCATCGAGCCTTTTACGGACTTTGAGTCCATAATCACCGGAGCCCCGAAAGCCGTAGCCATTGCCATCATGACTTCATCATCAGTATCACAACGGATCTGCGGGAAGTTATCACGATGAATAGCCCCTGTATGCAAATCGACAATATGCGTTGCTTTAGACATCAACTCGCTTGAAAACAAATGCGCTAAACGGCTCGCTAATGCACCTTTTGCACTCCCAGGAAAGCAGCGGTTTAAATCACGCCTATCTGGTAAGTAACGCGATTGATGAATAAAGCCAAACACATTAACAATGGGTACAACCATCAAGGTTCCTGTCAGTGTTCTGATGCTGATTTTATCGATTAAGCGTCGACAAATTTCTATGCCATTCAGTTCATCACCATGAATAGCAGCGCATACTAATAACACTGGCCCAGGTTTCTTACTATGGAACACCTCAACATGCAGCTCTAAAGGCGTGTCGTTATACAATTTTGCTGCGGGCAGTTTGATACTGGCACGGGTGCCAGCATCAATACTAAACTCACCAATTGTGAACGCTTCACGCTTAGGCGCCATCAACCCATTCCTTTGGTTTTGGTGCTTTTGGCTTTGGCATTTTTTTCAATAAATTGAATAATTTTATCTGCGACATCAATACCCGTTGACGTTTCAATTCCTTCAAGACCAGGCGATGAGTTCACTTCCATCACTAAGGGCCCATGCTTTGAGCGTAAAATATCAACACCCGCTACATTTAGCCCCATCGTTTTAGCTGCACGAACCGCTGTTGAGCGCTCTTCTGGGCTTAACTTAACAACAGTGGCTGAGCCGCCACGATGCAAATTAGAACGAAACTCGCCTTCTGCCCCCTGACGCTTCATTGCCGCAATGACTTTATCGCCAATCACAAAACAACGAATGTCGGCTCCACCCGCTTCTTCTATATACTCTTGCACCATAATATTGGCTTTTAAGCCCATAAAGGCTTCAATAACACTTTCTGCCGCTTTACGGGTTTCGGCAAGTACCACACCAATCCCTTGAGTCCCCTCAAGTAGTTTAATCACGCATGGTGCGCCGCCAACCATATCGAGTAAATCAGGCACATCTGCAGGCTTGTTCGCAAAACCTGTCACAGGTAAGCCAATGCTTTTGCGAGATAACAACTGCAATGAGCGTAATTTATCCCTTGAACGTGAAATTGCCACTGATTCATTCAATGGAGACACGCCCATCATTTCAAATTGACGTAATACTGCCGTTCCATAAAAAGTAACCGAAGCACCGATACGTGGAACCACCGCGTCAAATTTAGGTAATTCTTCACCGCGCATATGAATGCTAGGCGCCATCATATTGATGTTCATGTAACAGGCTAGTGGGTCTACGATTTGTACTTCGTGACCTCGTGCAACCGCCGCTTCTTTAATACGGCGAGTTGAGTATAAATTCTCATTCCGAGACATAATTGCAATGCGCATGGGCTTAAGCTCCAAGTAAATACGTTGCCGAAGAGTCAACTAAGTAACGCCCAGCAAGCGCTCTTCGACCCAAAAGCATTCTAAATTGCATGTTGTCACGCTGTGTTAACGTGAGTTCAATATCAAATTGTTGCTCGCCAATAATAATTGGCGTTTTAATGACATATCGATTGGTGATATGCCCACCAGAATCTTTCACGTGTCGACGATCAAATACCGCGAACTCATGTATGACTTCTCTATTTGAATCCTGTTCTGGGTGTATCCACACCTTAATCCAGTCTTGTTCATTTTTAATAAACGGTTTAATTCTAAAAGCATGTAAACATGACGTCTTGGCACCGGTATCAATTTTCATATTAACCCGTTCATTGCCAATTTCAGGAAACGTCGCCCATTCACACCAGCCAAGAATATCTAATGCATTTTTTGTCATGTTTAACCCTTGCATAAAGAAATTAATCATTCGTCACATGCCATATTACAGCCTCAAAGAGCGATAACACGGCTTCAATTAGCTGTTTTAAACGACTTTAACCAGTCAGATTAAACAAAAACAGCCTAGCGACAAGGTAAAAAGCCATTATAAAAATGACCCTGTATCAATTTGGAAGCGCATAATACTCCTAAAGTTGATAATTGCTACTAAAAAAAACACTAAAAAATAAAAAAATTATAGGTAACAGCAAATAAGATAACTTTTTCAATTATATGAAACAGCCAAAACAATAAGAAAACAAAGCAATATAATACTATTTATCACAAGTTAATTGAGATATGTTGATTTATCAAACAAAATTCGCCTTATTAAATCGAGTATAAATCAACCAGATGTTTTTGCAGCTATTATTTACCGCTAAACAAAAAACACAGCGCTAACTCCCAGTATGAAAAACATCGAAAATGACTATTCAACCTGATAAATTAGCAAAGTTTTTATACTTTTTAGCGCTAACATTTTAGGATTCCTCATGTTTACTCAACACAGCTTTGACTTTTTAACTCAGCTTGCCGATAACAATAATAGAGAATGGTTTAAAACGAATCAGTTACGCTATGAAGAAACCGTCCGCACACCTACATTACAATTTATTGAAGCTATGCAGGGGCCTATCCTTAAATTTTCACCACGATTAACCGCTGTGGCTAAAAAAGTGGGCGGCAGTATGATGCGACCACAACGAGACAGTCGCTTTAGTAAAGATAAAAGTCCCTACAAACTTAATGTTGGAATTCAATTTAGGCACTTTCAAGGGAAGGATGTTCATGCACCAGGTCTTTACCTGCACCTAGCAAATGATGGCTGTTTTATCGCTGCAGGTATTTGGCATCCCGAATCTAAAGCCTTAAACGCTATAAGGCAGTGCATTGATGAAAACCCTAATGGGTATAAAAAAGCCTTAGTAGAACTAAAAAAAGCAGGTTTTGAGCTATCTGGGGATAGCTTAGTCAGACCACCAAGAGGTTTTAATAAAGAGCATCCACTCATTGATGAATTAAAGCGAAAAGACTTTATCGCCATCAAACCCATTTCTATTGAACAGGTGTGCAGCGATGACTTTGTTGACTTTTGCACTCAAGAGTTTGAACACACGCTCAAATTAATGCATTACCTTTGCTTTGCCCTTTCGTTAGATTTCTAGATCCATGAAGCTGCAGGAGGTCGTTTTACATTGAATAAAATGACTTCCTATCATTAATCTTTTTAAGCGCATAGTGGAGTAAAACCAACAAACAGTGCGAACTCTCGTACTGTAGTGATCAATAGGGTTATTTAACGCCTCATACTCAATAGTGATAAATCGCAATTTAATCATTAAGTCACTGTACCTTTAGCACGCAACAACCTATATTATTCAATAAAATAGCTACAATTATTCAACACCTCCTCTTGGGCATGAAGTAATGGCAGGGCTGCTAATGATGAAAAAACGCCGCTATGACGGGTTAATAACCCTAACGAATCAAACAAGAGTATTAACCATATTCGCTTCCGCTTTATTCTTACTATTTATCCCGTCAACTTTTGCTGCCTCAGCCAATGTAAAGTCAGCAGTCAATCGCTCAGAAACGCCTAATACTGGTACTGAAAAGTTATTACTTCCCTATGTATTTAGTACGGACTCTATGGGCTTAAACATTGGCTTAGGTGCTATGGTCAGTGGTTACCACCAAGAGCAAATGACAATTGGCGGTACTGTGTACGGCGGGGATGTCAGTTATGGCGCAGGGGGTGGAGTCTGGAATTACAAAATCCCTAAAACTGAGCGGTTCTTTTTAAGTGTATACGGCTTTTTAGGCTATTACCCACAACAAAAGGCTTACGCTGGTGGCGCAAGTAATTTTATCCCAGCTGATACACCTTTACCTGGTAGTAATGACTCGTCGAATGAGCAGTTTTTACAAGCAGATGGTTCATCAAACTGGTGGGAAATTAAACTTGAATACGCCCTACCAATAGGCGCTACACGTGATAAAGGCCAAGTCACTTACGAGTTAACGAATGGCTTACTGACGTCAAAGCCTTCCGGCGGAGATAAATGGAACCCATTTGAATCAGGTGCAACTGTAGCCGTACTCAGACAATTTAATCGTTATGAGAGCTACGAATTTGAGGATGAAGAGCTCGATGGTACCATTCATGCGCTTGAGCTTGGGCTACTATATGACAATACCGATTTTTCAATCAATCCAAGTTATGGTAGCAAGCAATATGTGGCAATATCTCACGATTCAGGTTGGTTAGAATCCGTTGACTCTTGGACTTTTATTGAGTTCGAGGCCAGTAAATACTTTTCTTTTGGCGAATCTGATTACGCATCACAACGAATACTCGCTATGAATTTTTGGACAGGCTATTCACCTTCTTGGGAACTTGAATACGATGAAGCCGGTGCCAGAAAGGTAAATAATAACGCCCCTTATAGTGAAGGTGCCTCATTAGGCGGATTTTATCGCATGCGTGGATTTGATAATAATCGCTTTCACGATAAAGCCTCTATTTATGCGACAGCGGAGTATCGTTACACCTTCAAGTACAATCCAATAGAAGATGTGAATTGGCTTAAATTTTTACGTTTAGACTGGTTTCAACTCGTTGGATTTGTTGAAGCTGGCAGAGTGGGTGAATCTTATACTGCCAGCGAATTACTCACCGACATCAAATATGACTATGAAGTGTCGTTAAGAGCCCTCACAGCGGGTATTGTAGTGAGGCTTGATGTCGCGCAATCAGATGAGAGTACCAATGCTTGGGTTATGGTGGATCATCCATTTTAGCCTTGTGACTCGAGATAGCGTCTATCTTTAAAACCCTTACCCTTCGATATCATTGTCATTAACTGCTCGGTTGAATACTCTGTAGGATAGATATTCAACCGATTTTAAAGACATGCTAAAATATGCCATTACTTTTAAGTGACACACATGCTTTGTCACCTTTGCCACTCTTGAGTCAGCCATGCCAGTAGCACCACAATCAAACCTTATCGCCACCACTCCAGCACAAAAACGTGCTTTGAGCTATTCAACCACCATCAAAATGTTATTTGATGAAGTGTTAGATACTAAAATGCCCGCTGACCGAATCGTGGCTAATTACTTTCGTGAACACAAAAAGCATGGTTCAAAAGATCGCAGAGTCATTCGCGAAACGTTATTCGGCCTATTTCGTTGGTGGGGCTGGCTTAAACAAATAGGCTCACAACACGATGAGCAAACTTGGTTCGCAATGCTCAGTAGCTGTGCACTGTTAGAGCAACACATGTGGCGTAATTTTGCGGAAGCTTGGCAACATTTTGCTCAGCTATCACCAGAGCAATTAGCGGTGATAGATGAACATGTCGAAGCCACAGGCGAAGCGAATACTTACACTGTTATTGAAAAGAGTCTGTTACTCAATAATGTATTTACTGGGAAAACCGTTAAGCCAAGTCAACTATTACCAGACTGGTATTGGGAGGTTTGCCCGATTGAGTCAGCTGAGCAACAACTTAAACTCGTTGAGGCAATGAGCTCTCGACCGCCTATTTGGGCAAGGGTGCAAAAATTAGCCACAGATAAAGCAGTATCCCAATTACAACAAGATGGCATAGATGCAAGCTTGTGCGAATACTTTGGTGATGCCATTAGTTTAGGCAGTAAAAGTATTAACTTAAATGACGTAAAACTGTATAAAAATGGCCAAGTTGAAATTCAAGATCTTGCATCTCAAGTTATTGGCAATGTGTGTAAGCCCAAAGCAAATGAGCAATGGTGGGACACGTGCAGTGGCGCTGGCGGCAAGACCTTACAACTTCGTTCACTTATGCTGCAAGACGTTGAAAATAATTCAACAGGGTCGATTACCTCATCAGACATTCGTACAAAAGCACTAGAAGAGTTAAACAAGCGCGCTAAACGAGCAGGTTTTGATGGCATTACAATCGCTAAATGGAAGTCTGACAATTTACCTGTCTCAGAGAGCTACCTTGATGGTGTATTAGTCGATGCACCTTGTAGCTGCACTGGTACTTGGCGCAGAAATCCTGACATGCGCTGGATTGATGATAGAAGTTGTGTGGATGATAAACCTGCCTTGCAATTAGACATATTGAGTCGTAGTGCTAAAGCCGTAAAAACAGGCTCTCATCTTGTTTACGCTACTTGTTCATTATCACCTTTAGAGAACGAAGCCGTTGTAGACGCATTTTTATCTAACAATAAAGACTTCAGTTTAGTAGTAAGCACTCACCCTTTTACAGAGCAGCAAAGTGAGCATATTACCGTATGGCCATATGAAGCAAACAGCGATGGAATGTATGTCGCGAAGATGGTTAAGAAGTAGTGCCTTTGATCTAAAGATGCAAAATTATAAAAAGATTAAATGAAATATATAAACGCGATTCAAACAATGAGTTTATACATCTTCTATAAATTTTGAACCAATCGTTTAAGAGAGTCCTTCCATTCTGGGGTAACTATGCCCCAGATATCATGTATTTTTTGACAGTTCATGACAGAATATTTAGGCCTAATTGCTTCGGCTGAATATTCATCAGAGGTTATCGCAAATACGTCTGGCCTAGATGTTATCTTTTGCTGAATCACGGCTTCATCTAAGATATTCTCAGTTAACTCATACCAGCTCATTGCTGTATCGCCACAATAATGAAATATGCCCCAATCAGATTTACCTTTTTCGATTGCCAGTATTATATGACAAATGGTTGTTGCTAAATCGTCGGCAAAAGTGGGACAACCTAGTTGATCTGAAATCATACTTAACTGTGAATGTTGCTTTGATAAAGACATGACAGTCTTAGCGAAGTTACGCCCAAAAGAGCTTACTAACCAAGCTGTACGAAGGATAATATATTTGTCGGATATTTGCTGAACTAGCGCTTCACTCTCACATTTCGATTGCCCATACACATTAAGCGCGTGTGTTGAGTCAGTTTCAATATAAGGCACTGAACTATTCCCATCAAAAACATAATCCGTTGAAATATGAATTATTGGAATCGCTAATGCTTTAGCTGCATTAGTTAGATTAGCTACGCCAGTGACGTTGACTTGTTGACAGCGTTTTAAATTATTCTCAGCTGATTCTACATCACTGAAAGCAGCGGCATTAACGATAATGTCGGGAGAATGCTCAGTGACAAAATCTGATACAGACGGGAAATGACAAATATCAACGTCTTTTTTTGAGGAGCACACTAAATGCAGTGATGCCTTATAAACCGCACAATGCTCATTGACGTGAGCAATAATGCTCTTGCCTAACTGGCCTTCAGCGCCAACTAACCACACTTTCACAAAGCTAAATCCTTTAACTGAAACCCACACTGATCTTTCATTGATAAAATGGGATCATTTATCGGCCAGGTTATTCCGATTTCTGGATCATTCCATTTTAAGCAGGCTTCATGCTGTGGCGAGTAATAATCTGTGCATTTATACTCTACATCCGCAATGCTAGATAAAGTAAGAAAACCATGGGCAAAGCCCTCAGGTATCCATATTTGACGTTTATTTTCTTCTGACAATTCAACGCCAACCCATTGACCATAGTTTTCTGAGTCAAGCCGTAAGTCCACTGCGACATCAAAAATATGCCCTCGTGTCACGCTAATGAGTTTACCTTGAGGTTTGGGGTGCTGGAAGTGAAGCCCTCTTAATACCCCATACTTTGATTGTGAGATATTAGATTGAACAAAGGGTTTAGTCATTTCGAGTATTTGCATATACCGGGATGATTGAAAACTTTCATAAAAGAACCCTCGCTCATCATTGAATACTCTCGGCTCGATTACCTTTACATCAGGCAATCGGGTTTTAATAACCTTCATCATCGCTTTCCTTTGCAAGTTGAAAAAGGTAATCACCATAAGCAGTCTGTTGATGCCTTTGTGCTTGTTGCTTCAACACTGATGTATCTATCCAATTATTGATAAAAGCAATTTCTTCTAAGCAAGCAACTTTCAACCCTTGTCGCTTTTCAAGAGCATGAACAAAGATAGCTTCCAATTTCCCCCCTTAACTTTTAAAAATGATTAACAAAATAAAATAATAAACCTATATTCTCCACAGACTTATTAGTTTAATCTAAAATATAACGAATTAAATTGACGCCAATAAACCGGCACCACCTGTGACTAAAGTCACATTTACCCTGTTAAAGCAATAATGAAGTAACTAACGAATCACATTAAATAGTCTTTAATAACTTCGCTATAGTCACTAATTAAAATTGGATTGTATCAAATAAAACAAAAATGCCAGCGTTAATTACGCTGGCATTTTAAAGTTTAATCATGTTATCGCTAAAGAGCTAAATCACCTCAAATGATGTAAAAGTCATTCACAACAGCAAGTTTTAACCCGCTAGCTTCACAGCATCTGCGATAGTTTGAGCTTGAGTTTGCGTCATTTCTGCACAAGTAGATTCAACCATCACACGAATTAGCAGTTCAGTGCCAGATTTACGTAATAACACTCTGCCACGTTCGCCCATGAATGTCTCAGCAGCTGACACAGAAGCTTGAACAGCATCAGATGCAATTATTTCATCAGCATTATCAGCCTTCAATTTAACATTTATTAATACTTGAGGTAGCTTGGTCATACCAGACTTAACTTCAGCTAAACTTTTCCCTGACTCAATAATGGCATCAAGAACCTGAAGAGAAGCGACAATACCATCTCCCGTGGTAGTATGTTTAAGACTTAAAATATGCCCTGAACCTTCGCCACCAAGTTGCCAGCCAGTTTCTTTTAACTGCTCAACAACATAACGGTCTCCAACCTTGGCACGTACAAATGGAATATCCATTTCTTTAAGCGCGATCTCTAAACCAAGATTTGACATCAATGTACCAACAACACCACCTTCAAGCTCTCCTGAAATTTTAAAGGCTTGTGCAAGTATAAAAATAATTTCATCACCATCAATGATATGTCCATTATGATCAACAAACATCACTCGATCTGCATCACCATCAAGCGCAATCCCTAAATCAGCTTCATACACCATTACAGCAGTTTGCAAGCTATCTAAATGTGTCGCACCACAACGCTCATTAATATTAAGACCATCAGGGCTATCATTGATACTAATCACTTCAGCACCTAACTCAGCATAGACTTCTTTAGCAATGTGATATGCTGCGCCATTGGCAGAATCTACTACGATTTTTAAACCAGTTAATGACTTATTTTTATCGAATGTACCTTTACAAAACTCAATATAACGACCGGCTGCATCTCCAATACGGCGAACTTTGCCGAGTTTAGCTGAATCTACACACGTCATAGCGCCATGGTTAATCGCTTGCTCTAGTAAGTGTTCAATTTCTAGTTCTTGGGCATCATTCAATTTTGTCCCAGAATTTGAAAATAACTTAATGCCATTATCATAATAAGGATTGTGAGATGCACTGATAACAACACCTGCATCAGCTCTAAATGTAGAGGTTAAGTACGCAATAGCTGGAGTCGGCATAGGCCCAACTAACGCACAGTTAATGCCTGCTGCAGAGAAACCTGCTTGCATCGCAGTTTCAATCATATAGCCACTGATACGAGTATCTTTACCAATAATCACTTCTTTGGTGCCTGCTGACGCTAAAACCGTCCCAGCAGCCCAACCCAACTTCATTGCAAATGATGGGTTAATTGGAAACTCACCAACCTTGCCACGCACCCCATCAGTGCCAAAATACTTACGAGACATAACCACTCCAAAAACCAAAAATCCTTTTGGTGACAACAAAAAAATAAATACTCGATTAATCGAAAGAATTATATACCAAACTGGAGTGAAATTATTCACTCTGTAATGATTATTTAAAGCAGTTAACATAAGAAGCTGCTTTTCATGTTAATACATGAATTTAAGGTTTAATAAATGTCGATACACGAAAAGATTATACGAGAAAAAATCTCCGCACTTCGATTACACTTTAACTAGAAGCTCCATAATAATTGAACAAATAATACTCTAATACTGAATTTTGATTTGATAAGTCCCACAAGCGTTACTTGTTAAGCACGATACCCTACTCTCTTGAAACCAGAACTATAAATTCGAACCTAACAAAAAAACCAACTCAATTGAGTTGGCTTTAATTAGACAAAGTACTAATGCTACCGTTATAGTAAAGGCTTTATCATTTCAGCAAATTCTTTGCCTAGCTTTTTATCACGAAGTCCATACTCTACGAAGGCTTTCATATACCCGAGCTTATCGCCACAATCGTGTGACTTACCGGTCATATTAAAAGCCTCAACTCTGTCTTGCTCAATTAACATATCAATCGCATCTGTTAATTGAATTTCATCACCTGCCCCTACTGGAGTTTTAGCAAGCAAAGACCAAATCTTTTCAGACAAAACATAACGGCCTACAACTGCAAGATTTGATGGAGCGTTGCCAATAGCAGGTTTCTCTACCATAGCTGTAATTTTAGCTGACTCACCAGGTGCGATTTCTGCACCACTGCAATCAGCAATACCATACTTATTCACTTCATTATCTGGTACGGGTGCGACCATAATCTGACTTGCGAAACTTGTTTGATATCGAGCTATCATAGCAGCAAGGTTTTCTGTTTTCTGGTCAGCCGTATATTCGTCTAAAATGACGTCAGGTAACACAACAGCAAATGGTTCATTTCCAATACATGGCTTAGCGCATAACACTGCATGCCCCAATCCTTTAGCTTCACCTTGGCGAACACTGATAACGGAAACATCCTTTGGACAGATTGATTGAACTTCCTCTAAAAGCTGACGCTTAACACGTTTTTCAAGTGTTGATTCAAGTTCATAAGATGTATCAAAGTGGTTTTCGATGGCATTTTTACTGGCGTGAGTCACTAAAACAATTTCTTTAACGCCAGCGGAGACACACTCGTTTATAATGTACTGAATAAGCGGTTTATCAACAATTGGAAGCATCTCTTTAGGAATAGCTTTTGTCGCCGGCAACATTCTTGTCCCGAGACCAGCAACTGGAATAACGACTTTCATAAAAAAACCTTGTCTTGTGGTAATTCGATTAAAGATAAAAAACAAGCAATAAATTTGCCAAACTAAGCTAACTTGATAACGTTCTCATTTGAATCAGATACTTTTGCTTTTTGATGATATAAAAGATCACAAATGCCATCTGTTGGTGCGAAACCTGTTGGTGTTGAAAGCAAAATATCGCGAATACTTTCATGATCGACATTGTGACAAGCTCTATCGAGACGCTCTAAAATTTTAGAATACTCATTCCAACTCAAATTTAACTCGTTCGCTGTCATTATCCGCTCATGTTCAGTACCTGTAACATCATCACCAATTAACAATTCTTCATATAACTTTTCACCAGGTCTCAATCCGCTGAACTCAATTGCTATATCTCCTTCAGGGTTATTATCATCACGAACCTCAAAACCACTTAATCTGATCATTTTAGATGCTAAATCAACAATTTTAACCGACTTGCCCATATCTAGCACAAATACATCACCACCTTTCCCCATTGCACCAGCTTGTATAACTAACTGAGATGCCTCTGGTATGGTCATGAAAAAACGAGTAATTTCAGGGTGAGTAACGGTAACCGGACCTCCATTTGCGATTTGAGTTCTGAACAATGGTACAACAGACCCTGAAGAGCCTAATACGTTTCCGAACCTTACCATGCAAAATCGGGTTTGATGTTCTTCTTTAGCAAAAGCTTGTAATACAAGCTCTGCCATTCGTTTAGTAGTGCCCATAACATTAGTTGGGCGAACGGCTTTATCAGTAGAAATTAATACAAACGTCTCAACTTTGGCTGCAATAGCAGCTCTAGCAGTGTAAAGAGTACCAAAAATATTGTTTCTAATGCCTTCAATCACGTTGTGTTCAACTAATGGAACATGTTTATAAGCAGCTGCATGATATACAGTCTGAACCCCAAACGACTCCATGATGGTTTGTACTCTATTCTCTCGTTGAACAGATCCCATCATAGGTAGAATTCGAACATCCAAATTTAACTCTTGAGCAATTGAAGTAAGCTCGCGCTCAATTGCATATAATGAGTATTCTGATAATTCGAAAAGTACTAATTTCTTAGGTGATTTTTTTAGGATTTGACGACAAAGCTCAGAACCAATAGAGCCTCCAGCGCCAGTTACCATGACAACTTTATCGGTAATATTAGCCGTCAGTAAGTCTTGACGTGGTGCAACTGAATCCCGCCCTAAAAGATCATCAATTTCAACTTCTTTTATATCACTATAAAGCTTGGTTCCACTCACCAAATCGGCCATTGCGGGTATGGTTAAGACTTGTATCGAAAGCGGCTCTAAACGCGATAGAATGTCTTTTCTTTTTGCCCTGGTAGCACTAGGAATAGCCAGCAATACTTTGGTCGCCTCTTTTTGTTTGATTAACTTACGGATGATTGATGGAGAGTGAACGTACACCCCCTGAATTACGGTGCCGTGTAAAGACGTATCATCGTCGACAAATGCATAAGGATGATACTCATGGCTTAACACTAAAGAGTTAAGTAACTGTCTACCACTCACGCCTGCGCCATAGATGATAATAGGCTCACCATCACGTTTAACACCTGAACCAATCATAGAACGTAACAGTGCTCGTGTACCTCCGACGAATACTAACGCGAAAGAGGCATAAATAATCGGGACAGTCCTAGGAAGTTGTGCGTCAGAATAATAACCAACTAACACCATAAAAATAGTCGATGTTATTACTCCCAAGAGTATAGCTGTTAATGCTTGTAAGCTCATATAACGTAATACTGCGCGATATAAACCCAACTTAACAAAAGCGAATATCGTCAAAGGCAGAGTGGCGGCGAACAACAACCAATATTGCGTATTTTGTAACACTGTGACGTCATCAAGTCTGACTAATAATGCTGCCCAAAAAGCAAAACCTAGAAAAACCGTATCAATTGCGATACTCACTAAACGTTTCTGACTACGTTCTAAACGAAACAAGCTTTGCAAAAAATCCATTTTCCGCTCCATAAACTTAAAAATCATAGTGTATTACTTCTTTAAATACGAACGCCACATCAATATACCACTGACAGGATAACATGAGTAATGCGTACAATTAGCTTAGTGTATTATATGTGACAGTGAGTAAGAACGCGAAAAAAAGTTCTTAAATTGTGGACTACTCGAGGGTTAATGATGGTAAATACAAAGGTAATAATAAAGCCGATGAGACATCTTTTAATCGGCTTTTTTATAATGAGACAGAATCAATTAGCGCAAGTACATATAAATGAATACACTAGTGCCAAAATCATAATCGATATTTCTATTTGTTATAAAACTCTCGATACCATTTTACAAATTCAGCAACACCTTCTTTGACACCTACACTCGGTTTATAGCCAGTAGCTTCAAATAAGTCAGCTACTTCCGCATAAGTTTGGTACACATCACCAGGTTGCATTTCTCTAAAGTTTTTATTGGCTTCAATACCTAACTCATCTTCAATGGCCTTTACAAACCCCATCAGATTAATAGGTGAACCGTGACCTATGTTATAGATGGAGTATGGAGCAGAACTTGTCGCGGGAGAACCTTTCTCGACAGTCCAAGAAACATCTCGACTTGGTATAACATCAGCAATACGAACTACTCCTTCAACGATGTCATCGACATGAGTAAAATCACGCCACATATCACCGTTGTTATTGATATCGATAGTCTCGCCATCTAATATCTTTTTAGTAAAGATAAACGGCGCCATATCAGGACGCCCCCAACTTCCGTATACAGTAAAAAAACGTAGACCTGTAGTTGGAATGTCATACAAGTGTGAATAACTATGTGCCATCAACTCATTAGACTTTTTTGTAGCCGCGTAAAGTGAAACAGGGTGATCTACACTGTCTGAAGTTGAGAATGGAGTTTTAGCATTCAACCCATAAACAGAGCTAGAAGATGCATACACTAGATGCTTCACCTTAGTATTGCGACAACCTTCTAAAATATTTATATGGCCGACTAAATTCGAATCTGCATAGGCATGAGGATTCTCAATCGAATACCTAACACCTGCTTGTGCAGCTAAATGAATCACTCGATCAAATTTCTCAATTTCGAATAACTGTTTAATAGCATCTCTATCAGCGACATCCAACTCGATTAAACGAAATTTTTCATTTTCAATACGCTTTAAACGCGCAAGTTTTAAATTAACATCATAGTAATCATTGATATTATCAACACCAATAATTTCATGACCATCTGAGGTTAACTTTTCAACAACAGCGCTACCAATAAAACCTGCGGCGCCTGTGACTAAATATTTCATAAACTTCTCAAAACTTAATTTAAAGTACTAATCTGAACCAAAAAGGTCACGAGTATACACTTTAGTGCTCACATCGCGTATTTCATCTACCATTCGGTTTGAAACAATGACATCACAAGATAATTTAAACTCATCTAAACTTTTAATCACTTTTGAATGGAAAAATTCATCTTGTTCTAACACGGGTTCATACACGACTACTTCGATGCCTTTGGCTTTTAGTCGCTTCATGATGCCTTGAATACTCGACGCTCTGAAGTTATCGGAACCAGACTTCATAATCAATCGATAAATACCGACACGGTTTGGGTTGCGCTTCAAAATACTACTAGCAATAAAATCTTTACGAGTTGTATTAGCATCAACAATTGCCCCAATTATGCTGTTGGGTACATCAGCATAGTTTGCACGTAACTGCTTGGTATCTTTTGGTAAACAGTAGCCGCCATAACCAAATGAAGGGTTGTTATAGTGAGAGCCGATTCGAGGGTCTAAGCCAACCCCTTCGATAATTTGACGAGTATCTAAACCATGACTCTCAGCATAAGTATCTAGCTCATTAAAATATGAAACACGAAGAGCAAGATAAGTATTTGAAAACAATTTTACAGCTTCCGCTTCTGTAGAATCGGTAAACAAAACTTCAATGTTATCTTTTACAGCGCCTTCAACTAAGAGGTTGGCGAATACTTCTGCACGTTCACTTCGCTCACCAACGATGATTCGCGAAGGGTGCAAATTATCATAAAGTGCTCGACCTTCCCGTAAAAATTCTGGCGAGAATATAATTTTATTGCAACCTAACTCTTCCTTAACTCGTGCTGTATAACCAACCGGAACAGTAGACTTGATGACCATCACCGCTTTAGGGTTAATTGTCATAACGGCTTTAATTACGCTTTCTACTGAAGAAGTATTGAAATAATTTGTTTCAACATCATAATCAGTAGGAGTGGCAATAATCACATAGTCAGCATCTTGATACGCAACTTGCTTGTCGAGTGTAGCTTTAAAGTTAAGAGTTTTATTAGCTAAGAAATCTTCTATTTCTCTATCAACAATAGGCGATACTCTTTTATTAAGCATTTCTACTTTTTTAGGGATTATATCAACCGCAACAACTTCGTGCTTTTGAGCCAAGAGCATTGCGTTTGATAAACCGACATAACCTGTACCAGCAACTGCTATTTTCATTCAATTATAACCTTGTATTACTTCTGGGCCTTTAACAAGACATGTTTAATTATACGACTTGTTTTAAGTACTTCGTTATCCGTTAGGGTTGGGTGGACTAAAAACATTAAGCTATTCTCCCCTAATTCAACCGCATTTTTTAAGCGCTGTTCAGGACGCCACGGTGTGTTATCAAAAGCTTTTTCTAAATACACCTCTGAGCAACTACCTTGAAAAGCTGGTACGCCAAGAGCCATTATGTTATCCACTATACGGTCTCTCGACCACCCCTCAGCTAAGTTCTCAGGAATAACAAACATATAATGCTTATATTCTGCATGATCGATATAATCAGGCACGACAATGGTACGTACTACATTAATATCCGAAACAGCTTCGTCTAATGTTTTTGCATTGTATTGCCGTTTGGTTGTCCAGTCATGAATACGGGTTAATTGAATGCGACCAATCGTGCCTTGCATTTCGGTCATCCGCCAGTTAGTACCAAAGCTTTCATGCAGCCAACGAAATCCTGGTGGATGTACACGGTTATATATAGCGTCAAAACTTTTGCCATGATCTTTATAAGACCACATTGTTGACCATAAAGATTGATCGTTGGTAGTAACCATGCCACCTTCACCACCGGTAGTCATAATTTTATCCTGACAAAATGACCATGCACCGATATGACCAATAGAACCAACACTCCGGCCTTTGTATTTAGCACCATGGGCTTGAGCACAGTCCTCAATAACTTTGAAACCATGTTTGTCAGAAAGTGCCATGATAGCATCCATCTCAGCAGGCATACCTGCAAGGTGAACGACAATCACAGCTTTAGTACTTTCTGTTAATACAGCCTCAATGCTTTCAGCAGTGATATTCTGGCTATTTAAATCAACATCTGCAAAAACTGGTATCGCGCCTGCTGTAATAATTGAAGATACAGAAGCTAAAAATGTACGCGGAGTCGTAATAACTTCATCGCCACCCCCCACGTCTAATGCTTTTAGAGCAAGATCTAACGCTAGCGTACCATTAGCTAAAGCAATCGCATGCTTACAATCAACCCAAGCAGCAAATTCAGTTTCAAAATTGCGGCATTCTTGACCAGTCCAATAATTGACTTTATTTGACAATAAAACATGACTGACTGCATCTGCCTCTTCTTGTGAAAAAGAAGGCCAAGGAGAAAATTCTGTATTGAGCATTATTTATTCCAAAATAAAAATATAATTCTTGAGCACTAAATACTAAAACACTTATTTCAAGAGCTTTAAAAAAAAGATACTTTGAACGAACTAGTTTCTGATACTAATAACCACAAAACCAATGAAAAATTTACTATTATATTTTGCTAATTGTTTTAAAATTGATATGTAAAGGACGAGCTGGGCAACCAACAACGGTCTTAGAGTCTGCAACATCATGTAATACCGTTGCACCAGCCCCAACAACAACATTCTCGCCAATTTTAACCAACTGTTTTACCTGCGCACCAATCCCTATCCAGCTAATAGTTCCTACTTTGACGCCGCCAGCAAGATTTGCACCGGGGCTGACATGAACACCATTGGCGATTATGCAGTCATGATCAATTGTCGCGCTAGTATTGACTATGCAGGCATTTCCTATTAAAGAAAATGGATTTACGACGGCATTAGCCATAACAACACAGCCTTCTCCCAATTGGGAATAACTACTGATTATTGCAGATGGATGAGTTAAAACAGAAAGCTTAGCACCTGAGGACTTTAACAAATTCACTTTATCAAGACGAATTTCATTATTTCCAATTGCAACTACAACTAACTCATATTGATCAACTAATGAGAGTAGTTCTAGAGTATCTCCAAAAACAGTCCAATGCTCAATATTTTGTAATTTCGGCCAACGATCATCAAAAAAATGTATTTCTGTAAAATGATTAAGTTCTGCAATTTCAGCGATCACTTTTCCGTGACCACTGGCCCCTAGAATGGCACAACGCTTAATCATTATCACTCCCCTTAAAAGGTTCGATAGTTACATGCCCATCAGCAGCGATATCTTCTTTAAGAAATACTTTTTTAACCGTTAACAATAAAATTTTAATATCTAACCTAAATGAACGGTTTTCTACGTACCAAGCATCATATTCAAATTTTTGTTCCCAGCTAATTGCATTACGTCCATTAACTTGCGCCCAGCCGGTAATACCAGGCCGAACATTATGTCGAGTAGCTTGTCGTTGATTAAAGAGAGGCAAATATTGCATTAATAAAGGTCTCGGGCCAACTAAAGACATATCACCTTTTAGGACACTGATTAAACCTGGGAGTTCATCTAGACTAGTGGCACGTAGTTTTTGACCAAAAGGAGTTAAGCGTTGATCATCAGGTAACGGTAGACCATCTTTCCCTTCAGAATCCAACATACTTCTGAATTTTAACATGTAAAATGGATTACCAAAGAGACCAGGACGTTGCTGCTTAAAGAGTACAGGGCTACCTAGTTTAATTCTAATAAATATCGCAGTAACTAGAATTACTGGTGAAAGCATAATAAGCACAAATAGAGATACTATAATATCGAAAAATCGTTTCATTTTACTTCCTTAAAAACCGAAATAAACTTATTGACACCTTTATTCAATGATAACTCTTCGTTGTAAAACTGCTTCGCATTATCACTCATAACCTTCCTTTCACTCTGAGGAAGAAAAACCATCTGCTCAATTGCTTCCGCTAGTGACGTGGAAGAATTAGCTTGGCAGCAAATCCCAGATTTGGATGTTTCGATTAAAGAGGCCGCATCTCCATTAACTCCCATAATAATAGGTTTCCCCATTGCCAAATAAGCTTGAGTTCTAGAAGGAACTGTTATAGAAAAAAGTTCATTATCAGTTAGATGAACTAAAAGCATGTCTGCTTTTTCTAATAAACTACCCACTTCATTCATTGGAACTCGTGGCAGAAAATAAACATTGTTGACTTTAGACTCTTTAACTTTCTTTACTGCATCAGCTTTAGAAACACCATCACCAATTAAAACAATATTGATAGGTATATTTTTGGAATGTAATTTTTCTGCAGCATTTATAATACTTGGCAAACCCT
The DNA here is from genome assembly GCF_002075795.1 of Shewanella japonica. Taxonomy (NCBI): domain Bacteria; kingdom Pseudomonadati; phylum Pseudomonadota; class Gammaproteobacteria; order Alteromonadales; family Shewanellaceae; genus Shewanella; species Shewanella japonica. The sequence continues at coordinate 1,584,749 of NZ_CP020472.1, read as the reverse complement.
GTGCAAAACCTAAATTACCTGCAAAAACTAAATTTAAACGTCCATTATCAGGTAGGTTAACTGAACTACCAACAGAGTGCCTTAATGATAACTCATCACACCAGTTATATATCACTTCTATTTTATCTTCTTTTATACCTCTAGAAATTAGCCTGCTTTTAAAACCGGGAGAAAGTACAACTATTTTAGCCGAACGTTTATAAACGAACTGACAAACACGTTCCACAATTGACAATGCCTTAGTATTATTCAGCATGCCAGTTGCACTTAAGGTATCTGGCCATAGATCTTGGATATCTGGAACAAAAGGAACCCTTCGAATTAAACCAATAAAAAGAGCTGATAAGGATGTCGTTAATGGTGGATGATAACTATAGATAACATCAGGTTTTTCAGCTTTTAATAAACCACAAAATAAAGAGCTAGCTGCAAAACTGACATAATTAAAAATACGCTTTATCGAAGAACTATCATGGCTAGGATAAAGTGGCACCCTATGAACAATGACACCATCAAGCACTTCTTTTTGATAAAAACTGATTTTGTACCCATCATATAACTTGCCACCCGGGTAGTTAGGAAACCCAGTAATAACTTCGACTTCATGCCCTTTTTCTACCAGAGTCTTAGCAAACAACAAACCTTTAAAAGTTGGCTCTGGATCGAACCACTGAGTAACAATAAGAATTTTCAAACTAACCTCTATATAAAAAGTTTAATCACTGGCTTACTAATGCCTATTAGTGAGCCCACTTTTTCGATTAGTATTCTTTCCAGACTACTCGTTTAATATAATCGGTATATGAATGAATAATTCTAACCATTTTGGCTGACACATTTGGCATACTATAATCATAAACAGGACGCAGTAGTCGATCATCACCACAAGGTTGTGATTCTAAAACTTGCAACGCTTGCATTACGCGGTCAACTTCAAGACCAACCATCATGACTGATGCTTCTTCCATCCCTTCTGGACGCTCATGAGCCTCTCGCATGTTTAATGCAGGGAAGTTCATAATAGAAGACTCTTCGTTAATTGTTCCACTGTCTGATAACACTGCCTTTGCATTTTTTTGCAGATGGTTATAGTCATGAAAACCCAGCGGTTTAAGTAATTGAATATTCTTGTGGAATTCAACACCCTGAGCTTCAATACGGTTACGCGTACGAGGATGAGTAGACACAATAACAGGTAAATCATAATGTGCAGCAACGGTATTTAAGGTTTCAGCCAGTTTAGCCAACTGCTTTGGTGAGTCTACATTCTCTTCACGATGGGCACTTACTACAAAAAACTGTCTTTGCTCTAACTTCAGTCGAGTTAAAACATCCGAACCATCTATTTGAGGCATGTAGTAATTCAACACCTCGAACATTGGACTACCCGTTTTAATGACACGATCAGCGGGTAAACCTTCAGCCAATAGGTAATCTCTTGCTATTGAACTGTAGGTTAGATTGATATCTGCTGTGTGATCGACAATACGGCGATTGGTTTCTTCTGGAACTCGCTGATCAAAACAGCGATTCCCCGCTTCCATATGGAAGATTGGAACTTTGCGACGTTTTGCAGGAATAGCAGAGAGGCAAGAATTTGTATCACCAAGAACCAGCATAGCATCAGGGCAGATTTCTTCTAACGCTTGATCAACTTTAATGATTACTTGACCGATCGTTTCTGCTGCATTTTTACCTGCAGCGTTTAAAAAACAATCTGGTTTTCGAACCCCTAAATCGTTAAAAAATACCTCATTTAATTCAAAATCATAATTCTGACCGGTATGAACCAAAATATGCTCACAGTGTTCGTCTAGCTTGGCTAAAACCCTAGAAAGACGAATGATTTCAGGTCGAGTTCCAACCACTGACATTACTTTTAGTTTTTTCATAATTTTTTCTCTTACTTACAGTGGGCAGGTAATTGTATCCGGTGCTGCTCTATCAAATATTTCATTGGCCCAAAGCATAACGACTAACTCACTATCTCCAATATTGGTAATATCATGTGTCCACCCAGGTGCAGTTTCTACTATACGCGACTCTTCACCGTCAACAGTAAGTTCATAGGATTCACCAGTAACAATATGCCTAAACTTATATAATGCCTTACCATTAATAACTAAAAACTTCTCTGTTTTCGTATGATGATAGTGTCCACCACGAGTAATGCCTGGGTGAGCAGTAAAAAATGAGAACTGACCTGATTCTTTAGTTTTAAGCATCTCCACAAAAGTACCACGTTCATCGCTATGACGAGTAACTGAATAATCAAACTGGGATGGTGCCAAATAACTTACATAAGTTGAGTAAAGCGCACGAACAAAGCCTTCACCTGCTTTAGCCGAAATCAAACTTTCTCGACTATCTTTAAACTCTGTTAATAATGAAACAACTTCACCGACTGTAGATTCATAAATAGGCTCAACAATACTATACATGTCTGTTGATTGAGGTGCGTTAGTTAGTATCTCTACAAAAGACTTACAAACGTCATCGATATATACGAGGTTGAGTACTGCGTCAGGATTATGGATAATGATTGGTAAATCATTTATCGTGTTATAGCAAAAAGTAGCTACGGCAGAGTTATAGTTTGGAAGACACCATTTACCAAACACATTAGGTAATCTGTAAATGTGGGTTGCAGCACCTGTTTGTTGCTGATATGCCGCGACAGCTTCCTCTGCACCAGCCTTGCTTACTCCGTAAGGGTTATCTAATTCAGCTTGAATAGATGATGTTAATAGAATTGGCGTCTTACGCCCTGATTCAATAAGTGTATTTACAATATTTTTAGTTAAATCAGTGTTGCCTTTTTTAAACTCGTCATCATTTGGCGGGCGGTTAATACCCGCAAGATGATAGATAAAATCAGCAGATTTAACTTTTTTGACTACACTGTCTTCGTTATCATCAAGTGTAATTTTTTCAACATTCACAAAACCGGCTTCTTTCAAAAAAATACATAAATTTCTGCCAATAAAACCATTAGCACCTGTAACTAAAATATTCATTTAAACACCTTCTGGAACAACTATATTACCAGTTTCGATCTCACGCATGAAATCAAGCTTACGCAATAAATCTTTCATACCTTCAACATCTAAACGTTTAGTATTGTGTGAGTTATAATCTTCGATTACTGATAAATCTTTTTCACCTTCTTCAGTGTATTGAGCATAATTTAAATCGCGGTTATCTGCAGGAATTCGATAGTAATCGCCTTGATCCTGAGCAACGAACATTTCTTCACGACTGCATAATGCTTCAAATAACTTTTCACCATGGCGTGTACCAATCACATTCACTTTATGTTCTGGTTTACCAATCATTTCAAGAATTGCATGTGTTAAAACTTCAATCGTTGCGGCTGGTGCTTTTTGCACAAAAATATCACCATTTTTACCATGTTCAAAAGCGTGCAAAACAAGGTCGACAGCATCATCTAGAGTCATCATAAAGCGGGTCATAGAAGGGTCTGTTAAAGTCAGTGGTGTATTTTCTATAACCTGACGAATAAATAGAGGAATTACTGAACCACGAGAAGCCATGACATTACCGTAACGAGTACCAGAGATAACAGTATTAGTACCTTCCAAATTACGACTTTTAGCTACAATTACTTTTTCCATCATCGCTTTAGATATACCCATAGCATTAATTGGGTATACTGCTTTATCAGTACTAAGACAAACAACACGATTCACACCATGAGAAATAGCAGATTCTAGAACGTTTTCTGTCCCTAAAACATTTGTTTTAACAGCTTCTAGTGGATAAAACTCACATGAAGGTACCTGTTTTAGAGCTGCAGCATGGAAAACATAGTCAACACCTCGCATTGCAGTGGATATACTTTGCGGATCACGTACATCACCGATGTAAAATTTTAACTTTTCATTATTAAAGGCCTTACGCATATCATCCTGTTTTTTTTCATCACGTGAAAAAATGCGAATTTCCTTAATATTAGTATTTAAGAAACGTTTTAAAACAGCATTACCAAAAGAACCAGTCCCTCCAGTAATTAGAAGAGTTTTACAGTTAAAGTCCATTACAGCCTCATTTTAAATTAAATAAAATATTTGAAATTTTGGTATATCTTTCATTCTGCGAACCATACTTTGTTATTAATGTTTCTGAAACAAGAACATATTTTTCAGAGAATTTATAGTAATTACCAATTTGATTAAAGGATTCAATACAGCTATCGATAGAATCTGTATCATAGTACAACGGATAATTAGAACAAATTCCTTGGGTAAACTCTAAAGAAGGCAAGATTAACGGTTTTTTTATTGCCATTGACTCAATATAGGAAGTCGAAAAAACCTCAAGTAAACTTGGTAGAAATATCACATCGTGACTACAGTATAAATCAACAGCGTCTTTATGTTTATATGGCCCTAGGTTCGTCAGATGCTGTTGCACTTGATTAAACTCTGGATCTTGAATTAAATATTCATAGGCTGACGGTTCAACAGTTAAGAAAAAACTAAATTTAGTAGCCCCTGGTTTATTTAACTTATTTAATATCTTCGGAATGATACTCAAATTTTTGTGCGGATAATAAGCTGATGGAACAAGTACTTTTATATCTTTTTTATTTGATAAATCTTCAAATTGATTTTTTTTAGTTAAAAAGTCAAGCGACACAGAATTATAAACAACAAAAATATTTTTTTCTGGAAACCCTTTAGCAATTAGCTGATTAAGTGACACTTCAGTTTGAACAATCCAATAGTCAGACTTCCTAAAATGATACAATTGGTAAAGGCTATGCAATCTCCTCTTAACTTGGCTATAAATACCACCCAGAATTGACAATGAAGCTCTTGACGGACCTAAAACATATGGATTGCTACATCCCATAATATGGGTACAATTAAAATTAATATAAGAAGGCCCCGCTGAAGTATATACTAGAAATGGGTTTAACTTATTTACTAGTAGTTTTATTTTAACTCTCGACAAAAAGGATTTTGCAGGACTAGAAAAAACTGAATGACGGTCGGTACTGACAAAACTCCCAACCTGCCTAAAAACAACTTCACTTAAGATAAAATACCATTGTTCCTGTTCGTTTCTAGTATATATTTGTTTGATAAAATTCACTGAATTTTGAACAGCACCTCCAACTACATTAGAACTACAATTAAAAACAAATAATTTATCTGTCATCAAAAACACCATTAAACCCAATCATAATAAAATTCATCATATGAATCCATACCATTATATACTCTGTAAAAAAGGTATAAAGAAAAAATAACAAAAAAAGTAATTTTTTTAAACATAAAATGACTTTTATAGAATGAAACAATAAAAAAAACATATCCAATATCAAAAAACCATGACACACGGTACAATATTGGAAAGTTATAACCTACAGCCCATATCAGAAGATTCATAAACAAGAATGAAAGTAACAAGGAATCAACATTTGAAAACTCCTTATATCTATTTGATTCTTTGAAGTATAATAATAGAATTAGAAAAACATTTAAAAACAATCTCCAGAAGTATGGGAGTGGACTTGCTTTATATCCATCATAATCCAAAATATATACATTATATCTTGGAAATAGATTTTGCACTATCCATTTTGCGACAGCAAAAAGATCAACCCACACTAATGGCAACGTTGCTAAAAATAAAAAAAGTATATATTTTCTAATAAATCCTTTTAACTTCAATAAAAGCGGCATAAAAATCGTCACTACCCAAACATTATGCAGGATGGCACCAAAAAATAAATTAATTATGGACAATACTTTCAGTAAGTTATTTTCTCTAGAGCTTAGATACAACAATATAGAATAATATAAGAAGAAACAAGAAAGAGCGAATCTAATTTGAACAAAAATTCCTTGATAGAATAATGCAACCAAAGCAAAGATAACAAAATAGCGACATTCTTTAAAAAATGAGCTGATTTTTATGATCAAAAATATATTTAAAAAAGCAACAACAAGTAAAAGTAACTGATACCTATCACTGAATATTTTTACGAAACCATTTATGATTAATATACCGTATTCAATACCAAATGCTGATTTTTTAGCGACAGCAATAGAGTCGGCATTGAAATCAAAAAGTGACGGTGTATTATTAAAAATATTGAAATAACTGATATAATCAGGCTCAATATTTCCCTTAAGACTTAGCATTGTGAACAGAAAAACAATAGAAAAACAGCAAATACTGAATTTTAAATAATTAAGGGCTCGAACATTTTTTGAAAAAAAATCTAAGAAAGCAGTAGAACACAACAAAAACAACGGGAAAAAATATATCATTATTTAATACTACTGAAATATCGTTCATAATGGTTTGTAGTTGTTTGATAGGAAAATAATCGAATAGCATTATTCTTATTTTCCTCCAAAACTAATTCATCTAACTCAAGATTGAAATCGTCAATTGAATATACTACAAAACCCAACTCAGTAACTAAACACCAAGCATTGCTATCTTTTTTGAGAAAAACTTTAACTTTGTAATAAAATAATTGTAAAATATTTCCCATAGCCTGTTGACCATCATTATAAAAAATGGCTGCAGTCATAGTGCTCAAAAGCCGAAGGTAAGATTCGAATTCAATAAAATTCATAAGAGGATGAACGCGACAATAACTCAAATGATTAGCTGTGTACTTAATTAAGCTATCTGAATAATCACCCACATTCCCATAAGCTAGAGGAAGATAAACATCAATATTATTCAGTTTTTTACTGGCTAACTTTTTAATCACATCAAAGTGGTTATTTCTTTTTATCGCAGAGTTCCCTATTAAAACTCGATTATCGGTCTTATGAATTATAGTATCTGATTCTATTTGGCCACAGATGTTACTAGGATAAATAGCCCCCAAGTTAATCAAGTTTGAATTTTTAGATATGAGTTGAATCAATTCAAAATCGCTTTTAATATATGTTATATAATTTTTTATTTTTCTAAGAAATTGTTTAGCAAAATAATTTTTAACTTTAGAACGAATTGATGATGCCATAACATTCTTATGGTGAATTTCTCCTCCCCACAGGACAAAGTCGATGTGAGAAAACCGACCAATAAAAAATGATAGGACAAAAAGAATTTTATTTGAAGGTAAAGAATGAAAAATCACCTTATTGTACTTATTTACAGAAATTAAAATTTTTATAGCTGAATAAAATTCATCAGGAATAATTAAAGTTTTCTCATCGATTACCAAACCAGTGTGATCTCCTAAGTAAATAAAATCGTTATGAACTTTCGAAAATTCTGCTTCCAAGAATACTTTATAGTTTGGTAGAAATTTATTCTTACAGTTATGCGCATTGATAGAAATATGAAGTACCTTAATCATTTATTTATCCACCTATTTTTCTATTAATTTTTATTAAGATCATTGCCTTTAACTCAAAAAGCCTTTCACGATAAAAAAAACAACATAACAACAACAAAATAAACCAAGAGGTAATAATAATACTGCTAACATTTTCAAATAAAATATAAATAACGGTAAAAACAATATACAATGTAATAAAACTATACATTTTGATTCTTTTCAGGGAGTACCAGGCTATACATGAAAACTCAGTTCTTAAAATGAAAAATATAAAAAAAGATATACAAGATGCTATTGCAGCACCTTTTGCGTTGATTACAGGGATTAAAACTAAATTTAACACAATATTTATGGCGAACCCGATTAATGAAGTATACATTGAAAATATTGTTCGTTTAGATAAGCCTATCCCAACAACCGTAGCTTCTGACAATAAAAACAATAATGGCATAGCCAAACAAGCAACAAACAAAAATTGAATGTCTGAGAATTCAGCAGGAAATAGAAAAGGTAAAAAGATCGATGTTATTACTCCAAGTGACCATATAAAAATAACAAATAAAAATAAATAATCTGTTACCGCCTGGACTTTAACAATGCTTTTTTTCCCCACCCCCCATTTGTAAACTATTGGATGCCATATACTTGAAAAAACGGCGGTAAATATCGTAGTAAAACTAGCAAGACTAATACTAAGAGCATAAACACCAAGTTCACTAAAGCCACTAAAATAACGGAGTAAAGCTCTATCTATGGCAGTCATAGACCAATAAGCTACTCCACCAAACATTAAAGGAGTAGCAAACCTCAAACACTTAGCCATTATCTCTTTATTGAATTCTGAAAAAATAACTCTAATCAATAACCTTTTGTAAAATAAAACTAGGCCGATAAAAACGCATAATATCGAAGATAAATAACTAAAAACAAGATACTTATAATCTAAATCACCATTATATGCATAAGATATAGCAATCAGAATAAACAAAGTGGCCTTAGGAGCAAACTGTATAAAAGAAAAAAGCAAAGGCCGTTCTTGCATTCTTACTAAATGAGAGATAATACAATTAAATGTAATGATAAAGAATGAAGTACTGATAAGTAACGAGAGTTGCAAGTCAACTGTACCGAACAATATAAATGAAAGATCGAAATCAGAACAATAAAGCAGAAAAAATATAAAGTTGGAAGAAATTTGCAATATTAAAATTGGAACAAATATAGACTTCAATAAAGATTCAATATTTACAGACTCGTTAAACTCCCTTACCAATGATTGATGTAAGCCCATTGTTAAAAACATCATTGCAAATGATGTAGAAACTATGTAAAGATTATACTTCCCAATATCTTCAGCATTAAATACCCACGCCATAATAGGGATTGTAAATAGACTTAATAATGCCGCACCTACAGGACCTATTGAGTATTTAAACATTTCAACAAGTTTCAAAATAAGCCTTAATTACTTCTATAACATTATCAACATCACTAACCGTTAGGCTGTAAAACATAGGCAACCTTACTAATTTAAGACTTTCTTCTGTAGTATATTTATCATCACCATTGAAAACACTGTAACTCAGCCCGCCAGGCGAACTATGTAGAGGTATATAATGGAAAACGGTTTGAATATTTTTTATCCCTAAATATTCAATCATCAGTTTTCTGACATCTTTATCATTTAGTTTTATATAAAACATATGAGCATTATGCTTGCAGTCTATTGGCGGGGTGGGGATCTCCAAAAATCCTTTCTGCACTAATGGATAAAGACCCTCGTAGTATCTAGACCATAACATCAATCTTTTATCATTAATGAGTCTAGCTGAAGTTAGTTGCCCATAAAGATAAGCAGCTTGTAATTCTGAAGGCAAAAAACTAGAACCAATGTCTACCCAAGTATATTTATCTACAGCACCATCTAGAAACTGTCTTCTGTTAGTTCCCTTTTCTCTTATAATCTCTGCCCGCTCTACAAATCTTGAATCATTTATTATGATAGCACCACCTTCACCACCAGATGAATAATTTTTAGTTTCATGAAATGAATAACAACCTATATGCCCAATTGTACCTAATGGACGCTCCTTATAAGTAGACATAACACCTTGTGCTGCATCTTCTATGACCCACAAATTAAATTTCTCAGCTATTTTCATAATCGTATCCATTTCACATGCCACCCCGGCGTAATGAACTGGTACTATCGCTTTTGTTTTCCTGGTAATAGCTTGCTCTATTAGGTTTTCATCTATATTCATTGTATCTGGTCGAATATCTACAAAAACAATTTTTGCCCCTCTTAATATAAAAGCATTTGCTGTTGATACAAAAGTATAAGATGGCATAATAACTTCATCGTCAGGTTTTATATCGATTAATATTGCCGCCATTTCTAAAGCAGCCGTACAGGAAGGTGTTAATAGAGCTCTTATGCATCCAAATTCATGTTCAAACCAAGCGTGACAAAGATTTGTATACTTGCCATCTCCACACATTTTACTACCATCTATAACATCTAAAATAAATTCTTTTTCAGTGCCAGTACAAGGTGGAATATTAAATGGTATCATTATTTTTCTCATATAAAAATTGGCTTTCTAATTTTAAAATATTTTTATTTCTATCTTTTATTCTTTTCGCAGGAGTACCAACATATATTCCCCATGGCTTTGTACTCTTTAAGACTAGAGACATGGCTCCTATAGAGGTCCCTTCTCCGACTGTAACACCAGGAAATATCACAGAATTCGTACCTATAATTGTATGCTTATCTAAATGAACAGCTGCAAAATGTTCTTTTTTAAAATCTGCTGAAATTAGAGAATTAACCATCGACTCCCCTGTATAATCATCAGATTGTGCAAATATTTTCACTCCATAAGCCAAAGTGCAAAAGTCACTTAGCTTAATTCCAGGCTTTCCACCTGCAACTAAGCACATAGGTGTAATGTGACAATATGCGCCAATTTCAATTTTACCAGATAAAATACATAGGTCGTCAATTCGAGAGAAGTCACCTATTGAGATTAATTCGGCATCATAAATTATAGCTTTTGTGCTTACTTTTATATTTTTACCTAGATACTTAAAACCTATTTCCTCAAGTTCGAGTTTAGTATAATACGCCATATCTAAGTCCTTTCATTTACTAATGACAATAAGTAATCACCGTAAGAATTCTTTTTAAATTTGTCTGCAATGTTCATCAAATTTATTTTATCGATCCACCCTTGATTAAATGCAATTTCTTCTAAACAAGCAATTTTAAAGCCTTGTCTATGTTCAATAGTAGAAACAAATAAACCGGCATCTAACAAACTTTCATAAGTTCCAGTATCCAACCAAGCGAAACCACGACCAAGTAGCTTCACATTTAGTAAGCCACGTTTTAAATACTCTTGATTAATACTTGTAATCTCAAGCTCCCCTCTTTCCGAAGGCGTAATAGATTTAGCAATTTCAACAACTTGATTATCATAAAAATATAAACCAGTAACAGCATAATTTGATTTGGGTTTTATAGGTTTCTCTTCTATAGATATTGCCTTTAATTCTTTATCAAACTCAACTATTCCAAATCTTTTAGGGTCTTTAACTTGATACCCAAAAACTGTAGCACCTATTTTTTGTTGCGCTGCCTCTATTAACATCGGTGAAAATGCTTGGCCATAGTATATATTATCACCTAAAACTAAACAGACAGAGTCGTCTCCTATAAATTCTTCACCGATAATAAATGCTTGAGCCAAACCGTCTGGAGTAAACTGAACAGCATAGTCGATTTGAATCCCGAACTGACTTCCGTCACCTAATAGTCTCTTAAAACTTGAATTATCTTCAGGTGTGGTAATTATCAGAACTTTACGAATACCAGCTAACATTAATACTGATAACGGATAATAGATCATAGGTTTATCATATACTGGTAACAGTTGTTTTGAAACACCACATGTTAATGGGTATAAGCGAGTACCAGAACCACCTGCCAAAATAATACCTTTCATAAATCCTCAATTTTTAATGGTAGTTATACCTAGAGACAAAATAACTAATCAAGCATTAATACCTAAACGCTCTCTTTGATAACTGCCATCTTGAACGTGTTTACACCATCTTTGGTTACTTAAATACCACTCGATAGTTTTACATAATCCAGTTTCAAAAGTTTCTTCAGGATCCCAATTTAACTCTTTGCTCATTTTTGTAGCATCGATTGCATAACGACGATCATGACCAGGTCTATCGGTTACATAAGTTATTTGATCTGCATAAGCGGACTCTTTAGGCACTAATTTGTCTAAAATAGAACATATTGTTTTTACCACTTCAATATTCTGCTTTTCATTATGGCCGCCAATATTATAGGTCTCGCCAACTTTACCTACGGTGACCACTTTATATAAGGCACGAGCGTGATCTTCAACATATAACCAATCGCGGATTTGATCACCTTTACCATAAATTGGTAGGTCTTTACCTTCTAGGGCATTAAGAATAACTAATGGGATCAGCTTTTCTGGAAAGTGGTAAGGACCATAGTTGTTCGAGCAGTTGGTGACGATAGTAGGTAAGCCATAGGTTCGTAACCATGAGCGAACTAAGTGGTCACTCGATGCTTTAGATGCCGAATATGGACTGCTTGGCGCATATGGGGTGGTTTCACTGAATAAGGTTAATTCATCTTTACTTTGAACCTCATCAGGATGAGGTAAGTCGCCATATACTTCATCTGTAGAGATATGATGAAAACGAAATGCTTTTTTAGCTTCATCTGATAATTCGTTCCAATATGAACGAGTAGCTTCAAGCAGTGTATAAGTACCCACGATGTTAGTTTGGATGAAATCTGACGGCCCCGTGATTGAACGGTCTACGTGAGACTCTGCAGCAAGATGCATTACAGCATCTGGTCTGTGTTCTGTAAATACACGTTCAAGTTCTACAGCATCACAAATATCAACTTGATCAAATGTGTATCGTTCATCATTTTCAACGCTAATCAATGATTCTAGATTGCCCGCGTAAGTTAATTTATCTACATTAATAACGCTATCTTGAGTATTTTTGATAATATGACGAACAACTGCAGAGCCAATAAAGCCTGCACCACCGGTGACTAGAATTTTCATTTTTTACTACCGAATTTGATGAATTCAACCACAATGAATGGTTATCTTTTAGTGACAAATACTGAAGGGTTACACTTTTAAATCTCAGCGCTTGAAACAGAGCTGAGACACTTTTTATCCATTTTGAGACAGCGACATTGCCGCTATCTCCTAGAAAGCCTAGGTTTTACTGTTTTTCTTCAAACAGTCCCAATAGGCTCTTTTTTTCTTTTATGTATCTTTTTTAATCTTCTTTTCTTACAAAGTGTCTGATTAATACAATCATTATCGCTAACATTCCACCCAACATGATACCCAATACGCAAATCAAGGCTCGTTTAGGGCCAGCTTTTTCTTCTGGGACTAATGCTGGATCTATGGTTTTAAATACGTATTCTTCACGCACTTCAGCAAACATAATCGTTTTGGTTTGTTCTTCGATTAACTGATATAAAATAGTGCGAATATCAGCAATATTTGTTTGCGCGATTTGATTTTCTAAGAACGCCGTACTTCGCTGAGCTTCGGCAACATCTCGTTGCTTCATTTCTAAATTGATATCTTCAACTAACCAATTTACCCACTGTTGGGCAACGGTTGGTGACAGGTGCTCAACAGCGACTTTTACCATTCCCGATTCTTTATCATTATTGATTGATATTAACTGACTGAATTCTTTATATGCTTCTTGCATTGAAGGTTCAGGTTTAAATGGTGCTTTAACTTCCCGCACCCACTTTTGGTTATCCATATCAAATACTTCAGGATCATAAACCAGTGAGTCTGATTCCATGTTCCACTTTTCTGCTGCCATCAAGTCTGCCAGTATTTGGTGCTTTTGAATAAACTCACTGGTAAATTTGCGAGATTTTACCACTTCTATGGCCATTTGAGTTTTGTCAACTCCACCACCGCCACCAAGGTTGATTCCAGCCATACTTGCAAGGCCACCAAACTGTCCAGCTAAGGCAGCCAGTCCGCCACCACCTTGCTCAGAGTCAGCTGGGGATAATAAAGCCTCTGACTTATAGGTATTAGGCTGACTCAATGCAAATATAACTGAACCAACAGCAAATATTGACGTTATTGCAATAATTAGCCATTTACCTTGCCAAATAACGGCAAATAATTCTCTTAAATCGATTTCATCATCAGCATTGTGTTGCTGATTTAAGCCAAAATTTGCTTCGGTATAATTTTGTGTTATCTGTTTTGTCATCGCATTTTTTAATAAAAAGTACTTAGCTGCTTTTTATTAATTTCCTTAGAAACATTTTGCAAAATAGTTAACCCACTAAAGCACCTACATTAGATACTGTAGTTGGATGGAAGTTTTAATTAACTAATTTATAAACCTGAAATCGTAGCCACAGCTACCGCTGTGTTGTAAATAATCTGAGTGACTTGAGTCCATAAGGTCAAATTATCTTTGTATTCGGTATCGAGTGGAACAATAACGGTATCGCCAGCAGAAATTGCAGCGGTTTTACTAAACCAGAAGTTCTGTTCAGGTAACATAACGGAACCATCAGCTTTAATGATATAAGTTCTATCGTCATCTCCGCGCTCACGAGCTCCGCCAGACATAGCTAAGTACTGATTTAATGTCATACCTTCTTTAAATCTATGTGTTGCCGGATGCTGCACTTCTCCCATAACAGAGACAATCTGTTTTACTGTCGGTACATAAAGCACATCTTTATCTTCTAATTGTAAATCAGCTTGTTCAATACCGACTTGAATAGCATTTAAATCAACAACTAAACGACCGAGAGCTTGGATATTTTCAAGATCAGTTAGCATCAACTGCGCTTCAGAATAATTAACTACAGTGCCGTCTTTTGAAACACCACGAGTTGCAATATCACGACGTAGTTGATCAGCTAACTTCTTTATTTCTAGTTGTTCTTGTTTTCTTACTGATTCACGCACAAAAACTGAAGCTTGGGGGAATGCATAATCAGTAAAGCCGCCAGCACGTTTCATCACATCAGCCAATGTTTCACCACGGCGGATGTTGTAGACTCCAGGAAATCTTACTTCGCCTCGAATTTCAACAGACTTGCGCTCTTGCCATTCAGGTGTTGTTAGCACAACCAGCATATCTCTGCCTTCAAGTGCTAGGTTATCTTCTGCGACTCCATTAATAGCGTTGCCAACATTAATATGTAAATGCTGTATATCTGAAATGCTAGTATCCGTTTCTGTACGGGTTAATTCAGCACGTGCCGTATAAGCGCCTTCAACTAACCCCCCTGCAGAAGTAATTAAATCACTAACTCTGCCGCCAACACTTAATGGATAAATACCAGAGTGTTTAACCTTGCCAGTAACGGCAATAACGTTAACTTTTTCTGATACACCACTTTGCAAAGATAACTTGGTAATTATTGGGAATAATAACTCTTCACGACTTAATGACGAGCTGAGCTTAATAAGATCTCTGTCTTCAAATAAATTTGACAACATTTTTGAGACTTCGTCTCCGACAAGCTTCTCTTCCTCGTCTAATTCAGCAACAGCTCCCGGCATAACCACACCACCAATCTCAGTTTTACCTAACACTGAAGATTGCTTATTAACATTCATTGATTTGAAGCCCGCTTTAAATAAATCAGATCCAATTAAAGAATCACCACTTAATTGTTTGATTTTTTTAGCACGATTTAATACTAATTTATTTAATTCATATCGATTAACAGAAGAGTCATCATGGTTGAACACAATCACTTTATCTCTAGCATTTAGAGTGATGTTTTGTGTTACATCTTGTTGTGCAATTGCTTTACCAGGTGAAAACTGGTGAACTTCGATTTTGCCAAATTTATCAACTTCGCGAATCACAAGTCCATAATTCAAATCTGCTGAGATCGCTAAATCTCCCCAAATGGTTGGAATTAAATCATTAATCTTTTGTCCTTGGAACCATTGATACTTTCCAGGCCTTACCACAGCACCAACTAAAGTGATGGCATCTTCATACTGGGTCGACGCGCTTTTCACTCTAATAAAGTCACCCGGTTTAGCTTGCTTTTGCTTTGCTTTTTCTGACGTTAAATCAACATTAACAATGGTTTTTAATCCATTTTGATTATAACGCTCAATGCTACTTCTTCTCGGGTATGCACCAGGGTTAACTCCAGCAGCCATTTTGATGACGTCATTAATGGTTTCATCTTGCTTAATTTCGTATACAGCAGGTCTTCTTATTTCGCCAGTAACGCTTACGCGACCTCCAACAGAAGGTATAAATACAACGTCACCTGAGCGAAGGTTAATATCTTTTGATGCATCCCCATTAAGTAGTAAGTCATATAAGTCAAATGAGGCAATCAGTTTACCTTTACGCTTAACTTGGATATTTCTTAAACTACCAATTTCATTGACACCGCCAGCAACGAACAAAGCCTGAGTAATAGTAGACAAACTTGATACCGTATATGCTCCAGGTTTGTATGCATCACCAGCAATGAAAATACGAATAGAACGAAGCTCGCCCATGGTGATATTCGATTCAATACCAATCATCTGCTTGCTAATTCGCTCACTTAAATACTCGCGTAATTCGACAAAGTTTAATCCGACTACTGATATAGGACCTAACTCAGGAAATTGGATCGTCCCATCACGCCCAATAGTCAGTGTATATTCACGGTTATCTTTTCCATAAAGTTGAACATTAACTGTATCTCCAGGACCGACTAAATAATCACTCGGAACAGGAACATCAGATACAGGAGAAAAAGTCATTGGCTCGCCCGCAAACATGTCATAACCAAAAAAAGCGAGCTCAGTCTTTCTACTATCCTGCTCAAAATCTAACTCAACGTCTTTTTCTTTAGTAGGCTTTGCAACATCCCTGCTTGGAACCTGTGACGGAGCAGAAATGGCAGTGCTTTGGCCAACACTTCCATTTAATACTGAAGTATCTATGCCATATTGTTTTGCAAGTCGTTGCTGTTCTGATGCGGGTAATGATTTAAATTGTTCAATCATTTGTGGAGACGGAGTCACCGCTTGTGTAGGTAAACTGAATAATATTACAGCACTCACTGCGGCAATGGCTAAACTTTTAGCTTTTTGAAACACCTTATAAATCTCCAAGTTAAGACGAACAATTTATCTTCAAACATACTGTAATTAAGACATGCTACCGAGCCGCATGGCGGCCAGAGGCCTTCAGCTTTCACTAAACGAATGAAATTATTCATTCGATGTCCTTCGGACACGCTACCGCCCATAGATTACGGCTTCTATAGTGCCCATCGAAAATTCGATATTCATATTTGTAAAAAACAACTGACTAAAACAACCATTTTGTACTAGTTCTTTTTAGTAAGTCGTCTCAATTTCGAAATGTACTATATCTTATTCTATGTTGTTTGTTAGTTGAAAAATTCAAATGACTCTAGTGGACTCATTGATAGCAGTATTCACTAAATCGGATGTAGCTACCTTCCTGCTAATCACACTCATTCAAAATAACAAACAAAACACCAGAAAATATTTTACATCGTCAAATTAAAGGCCAAAACAATAGCGAATGTCTTACACAAAAAGCTGTCAATATCTTACCCGGCTAAAGCTTTGAAATCTATTTGCTCACTCATTCACATAAACAGCCTCTAAAGCACTTTTTTAATACTCGCTTCTTCTACTGACATGCGTTTTTGCTGCCCCATAATATTAAATAAAACGAAACAGCGCTTTTCGGCATTTTTCTCTTCAAAAATCGCTTCTAAATCCACAAACGGCCCGTCAGTAAACTTAACTTTATCGCCGTGTTGCAAACCATTATCGATATCCGGCTTGTGTTGTTTTACTCTATTTTTAATACCTTGAATGATCCTGTCATCAATTGCTGTCATATCTTCACGACAACCAATTATCCTTGACGCACCACGAGTTGAGTGAATGCGGCTAACGCTCACTTCTGTAGGATCAAAATAGATAAATAAATAACAAGGGAATAGCGGCACTTCAACAAGCTTGGTTTTTCCTTGAGATGTTTTCTCTTCTTGAATGACAGGTAAATAGCTTTCAATTTGCTGCATGGCTAAATTTTGCTGCGCACGTATCTCGTTACGTGGTTTACAATATAACAAATACCATGACTTCATCTTAATTACTCTTCATTCATCCAGTGGTGACTTCCGTTATCACCAAGCTGCAGATTTTAGCAAAGCTGGTAATGTAAAGAAATGTCTTTTGGCTTTTATGCTCCTATTTGGCGAGTTTTGATACAAAAAAATACTTTGCAGCTATGTAAACGCACATTCCAAATTGCATTTAATTTTAAATAAAACGAAATACAAACAAAAAAGCCACCTCAAATACCAGGTGGCTTAACAATCACTAATACAATGTCTTACAATGTTTCTATCAAAACCTTCAAAAATAAAGTGCTAAACTAAAGTAGCGTTAAAATTAGTTATTCTCTGGCTTTGGCGGAAAATTCAACATCACTTGCCCTATCGCATGATTGATAATTTCAACGCGTTCTTCAGGAGTATTTTGGTCGCGAATCGTATCTGCGACACTACCACGCCAAACCAGCTTGCCAGTTTCTTTATCAACAAAATCGATAATTAACGTGCCAACTTCATATTCGCGAACTGTTGTTTGCGTATTGATACCCGCACCGCCCCAACCACGACGCCCATAATATGGGTAATAGCCATAACTGGTGTTGAATGTGTCAACGTTAATCTTTTTATCCACTTTGGTAAGGTAATTAACAAGTATATCGGCTTTTTCAACGTCTACCTTAGATAAGCCTTTTTGAGTCAGCTGGTTATTAACTGCATCTCTAACACGTTGATCCATCAAACCATCAAGATGGTATGTGCTGTCTTCAGTTTTCTTTTCTACCCAAGCAAAACTTTTGTATTGGTCGAACGAAACTGCTGGATCATAATCAGAGTTCGTTTTTAATGTACTACATGCACTTAATGCTAAAACAGCTGCGGCAACGAAAAGCTTTTTCATAGTGTCTCCAAACGATAACGAGCTAAAGGCTTGTTTCATTTACGATGTAAGATGGATTCATGATTAATATTTAGCTTACCTAGGTAAGTCTTAATCATCAACCGATAATATAAACAAAATGTGTCTAAACAAGCTAAATGCAACGCTTTGGCTTTCCACCGTTTTACTGATAAACAATTAAACTAGTATCTGGTCAATTTATCCCAACGCGACAAACGAAGGAGCTTTAGCGTCCTGATTTAGTTTGCTAAACTGGTATTAACACCCAATGACTTCTGTTTATTATGAGAATCGATCCAAACATATCATTAGTTTATAGCACTGATGGCGGCAAAATAGACCAACCCAAACAAAAAGAAGTAATTCCTCAAGGTGATGGGATTGTCCGCATACATAAAGACAGTAAAGGACGTAAGGGAAAAGGCGTAAGTGTAATTAAAGGCTTAGGGCTTGATGCTAAAGCACTTAAAGCGCTAGCTCAAAAGCTAAAAAAACAATGTGGCTGTGGCGGAACAGTAAAAGGATTCGATATCGAAGTACAAACTGACGATAGAGAAAAAATCAAGTTACTGCTAGAGAAGCAAAATTACACCGTGAAGCTTGCTGGAGGTTAAAGACCTCAATAACCTTAATTTACAAATTTAAGGTATAGCTTTTATTTTTTAAAACGTTTGCCGCATTCTATTTTAATTTGTGAAAGGAAAACTTATGGATAGCTTACAAGGTCACCTTTTAATTGCTATGCCGTCATTAGAAGATACCTTCTTTGAACGTTCTGTTATCTATATTTGTGAACATAACGATAAAGGTGCAATGGGCGTGATGATTAACCGCCCTACTAATATCGTAATTGATGAGTTACTGGACCAAATAGGGCTAACCAAAGAGTCCGGACTGAGTTTGGATTTAGAAGGGCCGGTGTTGTTAGGTGGCCCTGTCGATACAGACAGAGGTTTCGTATTACATACACCACAAGAACAATGGGTTAATAGTGAGGCGATAAGCGACTTTTGTATGCTTACCACCTCACGTGACGTACTGAATGCCCTCGGCACTAATGAATCACCATCACAATTTGTTGTGGCATTAGGTTACTCAGGTTGGAGTAAAGATCAGCTTGAACAAGAACTTGCTGAAAACACCTGGTTGACGATACCCGCCACATCAGAGTTACTATTTTGCCAAGATCATGAAGCATTATGGGCAGAGGCAACTAAAAAGCTCGGATTTGATATTTGGCAAATATCTTCTCAAGTCGGTCATTCATAATACAGCCACAATTGTTTAGCTAAATGTTGAACATTATTTTAAGATTAATATAAGGCATTGATTTCTATGCAATCAAAAACCGTTTTAGGTTTTGACTTTGGTACCAAAAGTATCGGTGTTGCTGTCGGACAAGAAGTCACAGCAAGCGCCGCCCCCGTGTCAGCCATAAAAGCTAACGACGGTATTCCAAATTGGGATGAAATAGAAGCAGTAATCAAAGAATGGAAACCTGACTTTATTGTTGTCGGGTTACCGTTAAACATGGACGGAACTGAGCAGGAAATGACTCAACGGGCACGGAAATTTGCTAACAGAGTCAGTGGCCGTTTTGGTATTAAAGTCGTCACCCAAGATGAGCGCTTAACCACTACTGATGCCAAAGCTCGTTTGTTCGAACTTGGTGGTTATAAAAAGCTAACAAAAGGCCAAGTTGATGCGGTATCGGCCGTGTTAATCATCGAAAGCTATTTTGAAAACCACTATCTTGAGAACAAATAATTTGAAAACTAATATAGCTGAAAACCACTATATTGAAAATCAGGACTCAGATTAATGCTGTCTGCTTTAAAAGGCCATCAAAACAGTAAAGCGCAATATCAATAGAAACAATAAAGGAGCCAAACGGCTCCTTTAATTTACTTATAACGGCCAATTATAGGTATGGCTTAACCAAGTTCGCCATCATATTAATATGGGCATCATTGTCATTCAAACACTCGACATAGCGGAACTTCTTACCTCCCGCCTCTTCGAAGACTTCACGATTTTCGCCTTTAATTTCTTCTAAGGTTTCTAAGCAATCGGCACTAAACGCAGGGCACACGACGGCGATATCATTAACACCTTCTTTAGGTAATGCTTCCATTGTTGCGTCAGTATAAGGCTGTAGCCATTTAGCTTTACCAAAACGAGACTGGAAAGTCATGACGTATTCTTTCTCGTCTAAGCCTAGCTTTTCTACCACTAATCGCGTTGTTTTTACACAAAAGCAATAATATGGATCGCCTAAATGTAAATTACGCTCTGGCATTCCATGATATGACAATACTAATTTTTCAGGCTTACCGTTAGCATCGAAATCAGCTTGAATCGATTCAGCTAATGCATCAATAAAAGTCGGATCGTCATGGTATGTATTAATGAAATGCAGTGCAGGAATGTAGCGCCATTTACATAACTCTTTTGCAATTGCATCAAATGCTGATGCGGTTGTTGGTGCTGCATATTGAGGATATAGCGGCAATACAATCACTCTATCAATTCCATCTTTATGCATTTTTTGCAGTACTGATGGCGTTGAAGGGTTACCATATCGCATAGCTAAATGAACTGAGGCATCAACATCGTTATCTTCAAAAACTTTGGCTAACTTTTGCTGTTGACGCAAACTGATATCCATTAAAGGTGAGCCTTCGTCTGTCCAAACTTCTTTGTAAAGCGCCGCTGACTTAGCAGGACGAACACGTAAAATAATCCCGTGTAAGATAATCATCCATACTAATTTCGGTATTTCGACAACACGTGGATCTGATAAAAACTCAGCAAGGTAGCGTCTAACTGCTGAAGGGGTTGGTTCATCTGGCGTCCCTAAGTTCATTAATAATACGCCAGTCTTACCGCGAGACTTGTGACCGTCTTCTTTACTTAAACCAGAAAATTTATACAAAACTATCTCCGAAAAAAGTCATTCACCACTTTGTTGATGAGGTTCAAACAACAATATGGTGAATTTTAGAGGCTATTAACTAACACAGTTATTGATTCCTTAGCAGCGTAATCAAACTGTAAACAAATAGTTTCAATAGCAATGAAAATTTATAAAACAGACTCTATCGCTTTTTTCATCTCTTCGCTATCCGGTTTTACTCTAGAGTTGAATTGCTGCACACTTTCGCCATCTGCACTGACTAAGTATTTGTAAAAATTCCATTTAGGTGCTGCGGTTTTGTCACCTAAATAGGCAAACACAGAATTAACATCATTACCTCTAACTGCCGATGTCGATACCATAGTAAAAGTCACGCCATAGTTTAAAAAGCACACATCTGCAGTTTTTGCTTCATCATCTTCTTCTTGAAAAAAGTCATCTGATGGAAAGCCAATCACAACGAGATCATCCTGATATTGTTTGTGAACCGCCTCTAATGCTTCAAATTGAGGGGTAAAACCACAATTACTGGCCGTGTTAACAATAAGCACCGGCTTTCCTTGAGTTAATTCACATAAATCAACCGTCTCTTCAGAGTGCAACTTGCGCGCTTCTACATTTAAATAGTCTGGGCAAGAATTAGCAAAAGTAACGCCGCTAAGTAATGTAGTAGATGCTAGCAGGCTTGTTATTAATAATTTGTTTTTCATAATATTCCCTTTTGAAATTCTTTAATTTTTTACAATACCTTGATGGTAAGAAAGTTAGCATGAATCTTGTTATGCCAATACGGTATAAATCTGCTGAAGGTTCAACATTTGTTGAAAACATTTTAGCTAAATTTAAAACAAAAAAACCAAAGTAAACGATAGCTTACCTTGGTCTCATATTATGAATCACTGACAGGCATTCAGCATTCAACTAATCCATGTCTAACGTGACACCATCCATAATGCCAGAACTGCTACTCTCATTATTTTGCAGTTTTATCATTAGGCGTAAATCGTTTGGAGAATCAGCATGATGCAGCGCATCTGCATAGCTAATTTCTTTTTCCAAGTATAAATCCAATAACGCTTGGTCAAAAGTCTGCATGCCCTGCTCTCGTGACTTACTCATGGTTTCTTTGAGTAAATGCAGCTCATTTTTTGCAATCAAACTCGCCACACGAGGAGTGTTGATTAACACTTCAATAGCAGCGCGACGCCCAGAGCCATCTGATTTAGGCACAAGCTGCTGAGCGACAATGCCACGTAAGTTTAGCGACAAATCGAATAAGAGTTGGTTATGCTTATTTTCAGGCACTAAATGCATAATACGGTCTAACGCTTGGTTAGCATTGTTAGCATGGAGTGTTGCCATACATAAGTG
The DNA here is from genome assembly GCF_002075795.1 of Shewanella japonica. Classification (NCBI taxonomy): domain Bacteria; kingdom Pseudomonadati; phylum Pseudomonadota; class Gammaproteobacteria; order Alteromonadales; family Shewanellaceae; genus Shewanella; species Shewanella japonica. The sequence continues at coordinate 1,562,023 of NZ_CP020472.1, read as the reverse complement.
ACCCGTTTCAGCAAATGACAGCGCAAACTCCATGGTTTCTTGAGTTCGAATTTCACCAATCAAAATAACATCTGGCGCCTGACGAAGTGAGCTTTTAAGCGCAGCATCAAAAGAGTCAGTGTCTATACCGACTTCTCGCTGAGTAATAATGCTTTTACGATGGTCATGCACAAATTCCACTGGGTCTTCAATCGTTAAAATATGACCTCGAGCATGTGAATTACGATAACCAACAAGCGAAGCCAACGAGGTTGATTTACCAGTACCGGTACCACCGACCATAATAATCAGACCACGTTTACTCATGACCAAATCTTTTAAAATGGGCGGTAGCTTTAAATCTTCAACTTCTGGGATTTTTGTTTCAATACGGCGCATCACACAACCAGGTGATTCACGTTGCCAAAAAGCACTAACACGAAAACGGCCTAATTCTTTAGCCGCAAAAGCAAAGTTACATTCGCGAGATTCATGAAACTCTTGTTTTTGCACATCAGTCATTAAAGACTCTACAAAATCTAACGACTGCTCAGGCGTAAAACTGCTTTCTGATAACGGTCTTAATTCACCATCAATTTTTGCACTCGGCGGAAAGCCCGCAGTAACAAATAAATCTGATGCTTTACGGTCTACCATGACCTTTAAAAAAGGACGAACATCCATCTGCTTTATCCCTTAAAAGTTAGCTTGTTTATTTGAGCTTTTAGACATCGCATCATCACGGCTAATTAAGCCACGGTTAACTAAGTTTTGTAAGCATTGCTCAAGTGTTTGCATTCCGTGCGCCATACCGGTTTGAATAGCAGAGTACATTTGCGCGACTTTATCTTCACGAATTAGGTTTCTAATCGCAGGTGTGCCCATCATAATTTCATGGGCAGCGACTCGGCCACCACCGACTTTCTTAATCAAGGTTTGCGAAATTACCGCCTGTAATGATTCAGATAACATAGTACGTACCATGTCTTTCTCACCCGCTGGGAATACATCCACAATACGGTCAACGGTTTTAGCCGCAGAAGTTGTATGCAAGGTACCAAATACTAAATGACCGGTTTCTGCTGCTGTCATTGCTAAGCGAATGGTTTCAAGGTCACGCATCTCACCAACCAGAATGACATCAGGATCTTCACGAAGTGCACTTCGAAGCGCCGCTTCAAAACTATGGGTATGCTTGTGTACTTCACGTTGGTTGACCAAACATTGTTTGTTTTGGTGAACGAATTCTATTGGGTCTTCAATGGTTAATATGTGATCATGACGTTCATTATTAATATAATCTACCATCGCAGCCAATGTGGTTGATTTACCCGAACCAGTAGGCCCTGTAACCAATACAAGCCCACGAGGAAAACTCGAAATCTTCTTAAAGATTTCAGGTGCGCCTAATTGCTCTAATGATAAAATATCACTTGGAATGGTACGAAATACCGCACCAGCACCACGAGATTGGTTATAAGCATTCACACGAAAACGAGCTAAGTTAGGCACTTCAAATGAGAAATCGATTTCTAGATGCTCTTCATAGTCCTTACGTTGCTTATCATTCATGATGTCATACACCAGACCATGAACTGCTTGGTGGTCTAAGGCAGGTAGATTAATCTTTCTGACTTCACCATCAACTCGAATCATCGGCGAAACACCTGCTGAAAGGTGTAGATCCGAGGCATTGTGTTTTACACTAAAGGCAAGTAACTCAGTTATTTCCATGGTCAATGACACCCATTTAAACAAATAAAAACAATATGACAACAATAGCAGACCGAATATCAATCGCCCAGAGCCAAATTGCTCAAGCGGCGCAAAATTGTTCACGTAACAGTGAAGAAGTCACTTTGCTTGCAGTAAGTAAGACAAAACCTATTTCAGATATTATTGCCGCCTATGAAGCTGGCCAGCGTTGTTTTGGTGAAAACTACGTCCAAGAAGGTGAAGAAAAAGTCATTGCACTTAAGCAAGACTACGCTGATATAGAGTGGCATTTTATTGGCCCGCTTCAATCAAATAAATCACGGATTGTTGCTGAACACTTTGACTGGATGCACACAGTGAGTCGAGAAAAAATCGCTAAACGATTAAATGATCAGCGTCCAGCAACCAAAGCACCTTTGCAAATATGTATTCAAGTCAATATCAGTAATGAAGACACTAAGTCTGGACTGCAAGCCAGTGAAATAAACGCATTAGCAAATGCCATCAGTCAACTTCCAAACCTAACTTTGCGTGGCTTGATGGCAATTCCAACGGCTACAGATGACATTAATGTGCAAAAAGCGGAATTTACCAAGCTTCAAGCGCTTTACCATCAACTGCAAAATGATTATCCAACGGTCGATACACTGTCGATGGGAATGAGCAATGACTTAACCGTAGCCATCGCTCATGGTTCTACCATGGTGAGAATTGGAACCGCCATTTTTGGCTCTAGAAAATAAATAAGGCTGCCGTTTTATCCTAGGCTCCTTTAGTACGATTAAATGCGTATAAGTTATGAATATTTTTTAACCTCTAGTGACTTGTAAAAAGTCACTAGCACCCAAATATATTATTTAACCGTATTTAGAAATGTCGTATGAATACCAATAACGCATTATCTGTAAACACATTAACCACGACTCACCCTACAATAAAAGCGATCTTAATTTATGACTCAAGCAAAAATCTGTTTTATTGGCGCAGGAAATATGCCTCGTTCAATTATTAGCGGACTGATTTCAAATGGATATCCTGCAGAGCTTGTGCATGCAACTAACCCAAGTGCGGGAAAGCTCGATGCGTTAAAAGCTGATTTTGGCATCCAAGTGTCTCATGACAATATTGTTGCAGCTCAAGCTGCTGATGTGATTGTGCTCAGTGTGAAACCGCAATTAATGCAAATGGTTTGTGAGCAAATGAGCCACCTAGATTTATCAAGTAAGTTAATGATTACTATCGCGGCAGGTATTCCAGCATCTCGCTACCAAGATTACTTTAAACAACCCATTAAACTCGTCCGCACCATGCCAAATACCCCAACTCAAATTGGTGCTGGCATGACAGGACTCTTTGCTGATGAATCGATTTCAGCTGCTAACAAACAAATATGTGAAACCTTAATGCAAAGCGGTGGTAAAACAGTTTGGGTAAAACAAGAAGATGAGTTAAATCAGGTCATCGCACTTGCTGGTAGTTCACCCGCTTACTTCTTCTTATTTATTGAATCTATGATTCAGCACGGCGTTAAAACGGGTCTAGATGAAGTCACTGCGCGCGAGCTTGCCCAGCAAGCTGCTTTAGGGGCTGCTCAAATGGTGGTTCAAAACCCACAGTTATCACTTGAAGAGTTACGCACTAATGTCACCTCAAAAGGTGGGACAACCGCTCAAGCAGTTGAAACTTTTGAGCAAGGAAACTTACGGGGTTTAGCTGACCAAGCTATGACAAACTGCAAAAAACGCGCAGAAGAAATGGCAAAAACGTTTTAAATTAATGCTGTTTCAGCCAAACTGATGATATTCCATTACGTTTGATAACGTATTAAGGCAATATTCAGTAAGAAATCCGATAATAGGCTTTATTAATTGATGACTGATTAACGTGATTTACTGCTAAACGAGTTATATCAGCTATTTAAAAATTGTAACAACAGGGCTCAACAAAATGAATGCAATGCAATTTCTGGTCACCACCATCTTTGACCTCTATTTAATGGTGGTCATTTTACGCTTTTGGTTACAACTCGCCAGAGCCGACTTCTACAATCCCTTTAGCCAGTTTGTAGTTAAAGCGACACAACCTATTATTGCTCCAATGCGCCGCGTTTTACCTTCAATTGGTAGTATTGATACTGCTTCAATTGCACTGGCATTTTTAGTGGTTGTGCTCAAATTTGTCACACTAGGTCTATTGGTCGATTTTAAAATCGATGCCGTTTCACTCATCATATTGTCAGCAGTATCGGTAATAAAAGAAGCTGGAATGCTGCTTTTCTGGGTATTGATTATTCGTGCATTGTTAAGCTGGTTCAATCAAGGGCATAACCCTATTGTGATGGTTATGGATCAACTTACAGAGCCATTTTTACGCCCGGTACGTAAAATATTGCCTCCAATGGGTGGTCTTGATTTATCAGTCATGATTGTTCTGATTGCAATGAACTTTATCAATATCTTATTTGCGCAATACATTCCATATTGGAACATAGTGTAAAGGCACTCATGCTTATAAGTACTTGGCACCTTTGCTTAATATAGTCAGCAATACTTAAGCAATATTTGTAACAACTTATCAGTTAATAATTAAAGGGCTATAGCATTAATAAGGCCATTACTCAGCAGCAAGATGATTTGCTGCTGAACCTTTATGTTCAACCTAAATCCAGCAGAGATACTATCGTTGGCTTGCATGGCCATGAGTTAAAAATCGCAATTACTGCGCCACCTGTTGACGGTAAAGCCAATCAACATTTAATCAAGTATCTCGCTAAATCCTTTAAAGTCAGTAAATCGGATGTAATGCTGCTAAAAGGACTTCAAGGGCGCCACAAACAAGTCAAAATAATCCAACCAAAACAGCTACCAGAGGCAATATCCGCCCTTTTGAGTTAAGCTCATTTCAGCTTTTGTACTTATCATTTTGTATCTACAACATGCACTATATAATCAGCATCTTACATTTAGAAACGATTAAAATAAGGTCGGCGGAGGGAAAATTCTCTATACTTATATTATAAAGATTATTGTTAAGCTTATGTGCTTGCAAGCTGTTCAGTCAGTAAACACATAAGTTAATTGAGGACGTTAGTTATGTTGCGAACAATTTTATTGAGCTTGTTACTCAGCCTTACCGTAATAAGTCATGCTTTTGCTGAGCAAAAACAGCAAGTCGGAAATTTTGATATTCACTACATGGCGTTAAGCAGCACCTTTATCACACCTAGTATTGCCAAAACCTATGGTATTGAACGAAGCAATTACAATGGCATTGTTAATATTGCAGTGTTAGATACCAGCCAAGAAGGCAACCCACCTGTTGCAGTTGAGATATCAGGGATAGCTAACAATTTACTTGATGCAAGAATCACGCTTGATTTTAAAGAAATAAAAGAAGGCAAAGCCATTTATTACATTGCGCAAGTTCCTTACCGCGACGATCAAGAAATTAATTTCAACATAGCCATAAAATATGGCAATAAACTCAATACTTCAGTCAAGTTCAAACAAAAATTCTTTGTTGAATAGTTAGGCGGAGCCCCAATAACAGTCTGATATGACATAAAGCCAATACCCTTCAGTATTGGCTTTAATTCATTTGGTCAATGGATAAATAATTTTCCCAAAGCGTTACTCTCTTGATTCAAACTATCTATCATTTGTGCCCTTAGGTATCATTAGCAAAATTTTTCTTATCAAGGTCTTTTCATGCAACAGATTGTCTTAGCCAGTGGCAACAAAGGTAAGCTTAAAGAGTTCGATCAAATGTTGGCTAAATTCAACATTCAAGTTTTACCGCAGAACCAATTTAACGTACCAGAAGTGGCAGAAACAGGAACAACTTTCATCGAAAACGCCATTATCAAAGCAAGGCATGCCGCCGAAGTGACTGGCAAGCCAGCCATTGCTGATGACTCTGGTCTTGAGGTGGATGCATTGCAAGGTGCACCTGGAATATACTCAGCAAGATATGGCGGTGAAAACGCTACAGAAAAAGACAGATACTTAAAATTACTCAATGCTCTTGAGGGTCAATCAAACCGCAATGCACGTTTTCAATGTGTACTGGTTTATATGCGTCATGCAAAAGATCCAACCCCTATCGTTTGTCAAGCTGCATGGGAAGGACAAATTAGTATTGCGCCACAAGGCGAACAAGGTCATGGCTACGATCCTGTATTTATTCCACATGGTTTTGACTGTTCAGCAGCAGAACTGACTAGCGAGCAAAAAAATCAATTAAGCCATCGTGGTTTAGCCTTGGATTTGCTAGTAGATGCATTAAAAGCGAAAGGAATTATTTAATTAGTATGCTGACGCTTCCTCCGTTAAGTCTTTATATTCACATCCCTTGGTGTGTACAAAAATGTCCTTATTGTGATTTTAATTCCCATGGGCAACATGGTGAGTTACCGCAGCAGCAATATGTCGATGCGCTATTAGCCGATTTATCTTTAGACTTACATTACGTACAAGGCCGTAAGCTTCATAGCATTTTTATTGGCGGTGGCACGCCATCATTATTTGAGGCTTCGCAAATCAAACGTATTCTTGAGGCCGCTAAATCTCAAATAGGGTTTGAAGACGATATTGAAATCACAATGGAAGCGAATCCTGGCACCTTAGAACATGATGACTTTGCCGCCTATCAAGCAGCTGGAGTGACTCGTTTATCCATAGGTGTTCAAAGCTTTTCAAAAGATAAACTCAACTTGCTTGGCCGAATTCATGATGAAAATGAAGCCGTTACTGCTGCAAATACGGCGTCAAATGCAGGTTATCAAAGCTTTAATTTAGATCTTATGCACGGCTTACCCAATCAAAGTTTTGATGAAGCTATGGCAGACATTGATACGGCGGCCAACTTAATGCCGCCTCATCTTTCTTGGTATCAATTAACTATTGAGCCCAATACGCTATTTCACTCGAAGCCACCACAACTACCTGATGACGAAAACCTTTGGCATATCTATGAGCAAGGGCAAAAGAAATTAGCACAGTTAGGTTACGAGCAATATGAGATTTCAGCTTACGCCAAACCAGGTTTTCAGTGCAGACATAATCTTAACTATTGGCAATTCGGGGATTATCTGGGTATCGGTTGTGGCGCACACGGTAAAATCACCCAAGTCCAACAAGATACGATTATCCGCACCGTAAAGATTAAACACCCTAAAGGGTATTTAGCTACTGATAACTTTACCTTTGAGACTAGCGTTGTCGAGCATGAAGATAGGGCTCTGGAATACTTAATGAATAGGCTCCGTTTAATGACCCCTATTCCAAAAGCAGAGTTTGAACAGCGAACAGGGTTATCTCATACAGTGCTTAATGATGGAATGAAAAAGTCTATCGAACGTGGTTTATTAACTGACTCTAGTACGCATTGGCAATTAACCACCAAAGGGCATATGTTCGTGAATGATCTTTTGTCGCAATTTATCGACTAACTTCACTTACCTATTCCTGTAACAATACAGCTGTTCTCAAAGCAGCACATATTAAAGCCACTACAACTACAATTAGTGGCTTTTTTATTCCATTATTACTTTTATAGATCATGACGAAAGCACGCTAAATCTCCCTCGACCTCATTCAGCAACAATTAATACACAATTGCTAACATTTCACTTTACCTTTTTTTATCCTGCTCTATTAGGATAACTATCAATATTACTAATATTGACTCTATTTCACTAAGTTAACGGACATTTTATGCGACTAAAAACAAAAACGACACTTATAGCCGTAGCCCTATCAAGCCTTTTATCGACTTCAGTTATCGCTCATGGAACTCACGGACAAACGGTAATGAGCCCAACTGAATCAACTAAAAAAGCGACCACTGAATCAGAAAAAGCCAATGAGCTATTTGAAAACATTTTCATGGAAAATGTCATGTCTAGCCCTATCTCTCAAACCTATATGCGTATTAAAAAAGATTACGACAAATGGGGTGATTTTAGTGAAAAGGCGCAAGACGAAGACTTAGCTCGTGCCAAAAAGCACTTAGCACAGCTAGATAGCATAGATGTTAGCAAACTCGATGAACAAACTGCACTAAGCTACAAGCTAATGAAGCAAGGTTTAGAGCAAGATATCGCTGATGATAAATGGCGCCACCATACTTACCCAGTCAATCAAATGTACGGTAGCCATACCTTCATAGCGACCTTCTTAATCAATCAACATCAAGTTGCCAGTGTAAGCGATGCAGAAGCCTACATCAGTCGTTTAAACGGCGTTAAGCTTGCCAGTGAGCAACTCGTCGAAGGTTTAAAACTTCGTGCTGATAAAGGGATTATCGCACCTAAGTTTGTATTCCCTTATGTCATATCAGACAGCCAAAATATCATTACTGGTGCTCCTTTTAGCGATACTGAGGAAAAAAGCACGCTATGGGCTGATATCAATAAAAAGGTTGCTGCATTAGATGCACCACAAGCGAAAAAAGATGAGCTACTTGCAGATGCTAAACAAGCATTACTGACCAGTGTTCAACCAGCATATACCAACCTTATCGCCTATCTTAATGAGCTTGAGAAAAAAGCTGATACACATGATGGTGTCTGGAAGCTACCTGAAGGTGATGACTTTTTTAATATGCGCTTAAGTCGTGTGACTACCACTGACATGACCTCAGAAACTATCCACAAGTTAGGCTTAGCGGAAGTCGCTCGTATTCATGACGAAATGCGTGCAATTATGAAAAAGGTGAAATTTGACGGTGACTTGCAAGAGTTTATGGCCTTCATGCGTGATGATGATCAGTTTTACTACCCTGATACTGCAGAAGGTAAAACTCGCTACATGACTGAAGCTAAAGAACTTATCGACAACATGGAGTCACGCCTTGATGAAGTCTTTAACATCAAACCAAAAGCTAAACTAATCGTAAAACAAGTCGAAGCCTTCCGTGAGAAGTCAGCAGGTAAAGCGTTTTATGATGCACCTGCACCTGATGGCTCTCGCCCTGGTACCTACTACGCAAACTTATACGATATGAAGGCCATGCCAACTTATCAAATGGAAGCATTGGCTTACCATGAAGGTATTCCTGGTCACCATATGCAAATCGCTATTGCTCAAGAACTAGAAGGCATTCCGAAGTTCAGAAAATACGGTGGCTATACTGCATATATCGAAGGTTGGGGCTTATATACTGAGTACTTCCCTAAAGAAATGGGCTTGTATGCCGATCCTTACTCTGACTTTGGTCGCTTAGCAATGGAATTATGGCGAGCTTGTCGTTTAGTCGTTGATACGGGTATTCACTCTAAAAAGTGGACGCGTGAACAAGGTATTCAATACTATGTGGACAATACACCTAATGCGGAATCTGACGCTATCAAAATGGTAGAACGCCATATTGTAATGCCAGGACAAGCAACGGCATACAAAGTTGGTATGATAAAAATTCTAGAGCTACGTGAAGATGCTAAAAAGCAATTGGGTGATAAATTTGATATTCGCCAATTCCACACACTGATCCTAGAAAATGGCCCTGTACCGCTAGATGTATTAGAAGCGAAAGTAACTGACTGGGTAAATGCCAGTAAGTAACAACTCGCTGACTGCTTTCTTTCAAGACAAAAAAGCCACTGATATCAGTGGCTTTTTTATATTATCTAATTCACATTCAAGCCGTTGGCTGAATAAAAAAATAGCTTTATATTCTGGGTTAGGAATATAGGAAGAATCTAGTCACTCAATCTCACATTAGCAGCTAATGTAACAAAGTAAGACTATTTGAAATCAACACCCTAACACTGTAGCTAGGTTATTTTAGATAAAAATAACCCCAGCACAAAGTCTGGGGTAAACCAATATAAACTAGGATGATGGTTTCAAAGCCGGCATTGTTCTAATTTTAAAACCGTTGCCAGCAGTGATTCAAAACTTGCGAAGTTGCTGGTTTGCACATTTTGATGAAAAGGGGTCATTTCTCAACAAGATGCGTGACTCAAACCATTCCGAATCAACTGAAATCTATTGTATTGATTTAAGAACATAGTTCAAGTCGTACCGTTTAAATTGTTTTAGCTACAAAACAAAAAACACACTGTACATTTTTCAAACACAAACAATTAACCACCTGTTTTTTTAATGAAAAATAAAAAAGCCGCACAATAATGAGCGGCTTTATTTTAAATTTCGAACAATGTTTCCATATATTCTTACGTAATTTAACCCTTATATGCGTATTTATTTACGTAATTTGTATAAGTGATCAAATTTAGCATCCCAGTATGGCGTGCTACCAATGTGCCCCTTAATAAAGTCAATGAATGCGCTGACTTTTGGTGCAAGATGTTTACGACGAGGGTAAACCGCTTGAAGTGGTAAGTTATTGGTTAACTGCCAATCAGGTAGTAAAGGAACTAAAGTCCCTTGCTCAATTTCATCTTCCATGAGGTAACTTGCAAGATACGCAATGCCTAAGCCGCTGACAGCGGCGGATTTAAGTGCAGGTGCATTATCAACACGGAAGTTACCAGAAACACCGATCTCACAGTAATCTTCAGCTTTCTTGAACTGCCACATACTGTGTTCATGCCACTCACCTTGATATACAAGACAGTTATGATCAACTAACTGTTCTGGGCGAGAAATTGTGCCATGTTGAGCAATATACTCAGGTGATGCAGCTAAAAGGAACTGACACTTCATTAAAGGACGTGCCACCATGCCCAAAGGTAATTGCTCAGACATAGTTAATAGTAAATCTAACCCTTCGCTGACCACGTCAACCTTATGATCCAATAAGCTAACCTGTAGCTCTAACTCAGGGTGTTTAGCCATAAACTCAGGTAATGCAGGGATAATATGCATAGTACCGAACGACTGCGAAATACCTACTTTCAATACACCACGAGTAGCATCATTAAGATTGTGCACACTCGCCACGGCTTGCTCTGCATCTCTTAGCAGCTCTTCACCTTGGATATAAAGTAAGTTCCCGGCCTCAGTAAGACTCAAACTACGTGTAGTACGTTGAATAAGTTGAACCCCAAGTTTATGTTCAAGATCAGCAACCTGAGTACTTACTTTGGATTTAGATATACTCAGTCTTCTCGCTGCAGCGCTGAAACTACCAGCACGGGCAACATGAGTAAAAATAGCAATAGGTTCTAACAGTTCTAACATTGGAGTCGCCTTACGCTGTTTACGACATTAAAAATAGTTTTTGGTATGCAAATAACTGTAACTTGCCCGAAACAAAACTGAGCAAAAATCAGTCAGGAATGCAGTGTAAAAATAATACACAGAACACCAAAAAAGAAATTAAATACAGATAATCCGTTATCTTGAATAACCAACCAAAACTAAAACAATAAGTTAATAGGTTAGCAATTCAGTTTTATAATTTTAGGAGTATACCAAAAAAACTATAAATGGCTCTATATTTATAATATACAATTTTTTTATCAGAACAAATAATTAGTTTCTTAGAAATGTCGTTGAATAAGGGGATTAAGCGGATTAATAACGAAAAAGCCCCTGCAAAAGGTTGCAGGGGAAGGTCAGGTACATTTTAACAATGCTATAAATTGAACAATCAAGATAATGAATAATTACCGCTAAAGAATAGGTAATTGTTATTACCTTAAGCTTCACTCAAGCTTAAAGAGTCACTCAAAGTAAATTACTCATATAACTCGTGATCTAATGTTGCTAATTGGTAATCAGACAACTGAGGGATAGACTGGCGCATCTCACCTTCTATAATCATAAGTTCTTCAAAGTCTTCACAAATCTTTTCAGCTTTCGCTTCGATAGCCTCTGATTGCTCAGCAACTTGTAACTCAATATCCTCGCCCATTTTTTCCATTTTCTTTCCGAACGAGTCCATTTTCTCTTCGAAACTACCGCCTTCTGAAGACATCATTTCAGCACCAAGGGCCATCATAAAGCTGCCCATAGAATTTTCTATCATCGCTTCCATTTCTTTCTCGAAGTCTTCATTAAATGCTTGCTCAATTGATGATTCAGTCGCTCCTAGATAGAATTTATCGCCTTGCTGATAAGCAGCTTCATCCAAGCGGCTTTGAATGCCTGCTAACATTTCATCAAGCTTAGCCCCTGTCGCATCACCAAAAATTGGCGTAAGCGCTAAACTCACAGCATCGGTGGCAAGTACGACGACTTCATTAACGAGATCGATAATTTCTGGAACTTGCTTAGATAAGCCTTCAGAATAATCTGACACTAAGTTTTGTTGCTTAGCGTTAAGTTTAATTTTATTACCTTCAACAAATAATTCGCCCATTTCGACACGATATAACTCTTGGCCTTTTTCACTAACGAGTAGTTTTTTCGGTTCTACTGTCACATCATAATTTAAGGTTACATTGCATTGCTGATCTTCAATTGACAGTTTAGCCATTGCAGGGTTGAAGGCGCCAGCTGTAAAAATTAATCCTGATAATGCAATGCCTTTAAGTAACCCTGTGTTGGTATAATTTAACGTTTTCATTAGCCATTTCCTTGCTGTTAAACAAATACAATCTTTCACGACTAGACTGCATTTTTAATAATAAGTGAACCCAAACTCTATTAAGTGACTTAGCGCCAGTTAAAGAACGCTTTACTTAATCCATATAAAGCATACAGCGTGCCAAAATATATAAATCATTAGATTTCAAGTGGTTAAGAAAATGTTATAGCAACAAATTAGGCGGAATTGCTAAAAAAGTTTACTCAGTTTGCGTGAAATTAACCATAAAGTGGTTTATTTCACACATTAATAATATAAGTTCATCAGCGCTTTTCTGCGCCGATAGCAGAATATAGATAGCCTAATTAGAGCAGGTTATAATTCAGCCTTCTTGGCTGAAGGTTTTGAAACCTAAAGTATTGAAACTGAAAGTATTGAGACTGAAAGTATTGAAGAGGAAAGACTTGAAATACGACGTATTGAAGTAAAAAAGCATTAAGCCGCTTTTAAAATATCGAGCGGCCTAGAGATTGCGAAAGGTGTTCTAGCATGTGTGTGCCAGCGAGTGAGTTGCCATTTTGATCAAGTTCAGGTGACCAAACACAAATGGACATGTCTCCAGGAATTACAGCAATGATGCCACCGCCTACGCCACTTTTACCCGGCATACCAACTCGATAGGCAAACTCCCCTGCACCATCATATAAACCTGATGTAGCAAGCAAAGCATTCAGCTGACGAGTTTGTACAGGTGTAATCAACTGATGACCTTGTAAGGTTTTCCCTCGATTAGCTAAATAGAACATCGCTTTTGATAAATCCGCGCAGTTCATTTTTAATGAACAGTAATGAAAGCAACTTTTTAATACCGTATCAACATTACCTTCGAAATTTCCAAAAGACTTCATTAAGTAAGCAATAGAGGCATTTCTAGCGCTGAATTTGAACTCAGAGTTAGCCACATTCTTGTCAAAACAAATATGTGAGTTACCACTAAGCTTTCGTACTTCTTCCAACATACGATGCTTAGGGGCGCTTTGTCTTGCTTGAATTAAATCGGCAATCACTAAAGCACCGGCATTAATAAAGGGATTTCGAGGGATCCCGCGTTCTAATTCAACTTGTACAAGCGAATTAAAGGACTGACCCGAAGGTTCTTTACCTACTCGACACCAAATTCCATCTTCAGAATACAAACTCAACGCCAGAGTTAAACTAAATACTTTGGAGATACTTTGAATTGAAAATGGCTCAAGATAGTCGCCAGCGCCCACAGTTTGACCATCAGCTGTGGTGACTGCTATTGCAATTTTATTCGGATCGACATTACCCAATGCTGGTATGTAGTTTGCGACCTTCCCAGAACCAATAAGTGGCCGAACTTTGTCGACCACTTGTTCTAGCAATATTTGCTCAGGCATCGGCTATATTAGCCCCACCAGATATCATAAAGTGCACTAACTTCAAGTTGAGGCACTTTTTTCGATTCCCAAAATGCTTTCACAGCAGCAACGTCTTCTTCAGTACATTTACCGATTTGCTGCGTTGCAATAATACCTTCCCACATTTTATGACCGCCGCCATGGAAGCCTAATTTACGAGGCTCGATAACTTGATCGATAAACTCGTCAACAGCTTTATCAATATCCTCTTCAGAAATTGATTCTTCGAACGTCCAGTTGACATCAAAACCAAGTTCTTGGAACTCATCAACGCGTAACTTTTTACGTAAACGGCGAGTACGATTCTTAGCCATGTTTTTATCCTAGTTAGTATTAAATAAAGATATTGTTATAACAAGTTGAGGAATAAGCTTAGCTTACTCGCTCAAACATCAAGTCCCAAACACCATGACCTAAGCGATGGCCTCGAGCTTCAAATTTAGTTAATGGGCGATGTTCAGGACGCTCAACGACAGTATTAGTTGCTGACTGGTTTTTATAACCATCAGCAGCAGACATCACTTCTAGCATATGTTCACTGTAATTTTCCCAATCTGTCGCCATGTGGAAGACACCACCAACTTTAAGCTTACGACGGATTAGTTGAGCGAACTCAGCTTGTACGATACGGCGCTTATGATGACGTTTTTTGTGCCATGGGTCAGGGAAAAATAGTTGGACTCTCGCTAACGAACCATCAGCAATACTATTTTCTAATACTTCCATCGCATCATGATGATAAACACGTAAGTTAGTTACCCCAGCTTTACCAGCATCGACTAAACAAGCACCAACACCCGGTTTATGCACTTCGATACCAATATAGTTTAGTTCTGGCGCAGCGTTAGCCATCTCAACAAGTGATGCCCCCATACCAAAACCAATTTCTAACACTGTATCCGCGTCACGATTAAAAATCTCAGTAAGATTGATAGGTTCAGGGGTATAATCTAAGCCCATCGTTGGCCAATATGACTCAATGGCTTGTGCTTGACCTTTAGTCAGGCGCCCTTCTCTTAATACAAAACTTCTAATCTTACGAAGATATTTACCATCTTCGTTATATTCAGCGGTAGTAACGTCGCTCATTATTGCCTCATCAATTGGGTGCTATATAAAGTGGCCCAATGTGTCACTTCAAATCATAAAATAGTCAGTAAGTATATCGTAAAATGAGTATGACTAAACTACTTAAGCCACTTTGATAGCAAGATTCTTATCGTTATTTTGGCAATTTACATATATTGAACCACTAAAAATCACCTTAATGCTTCAACCCTCCATTTTAACGAGTATTTTGTTTCAGCAAATTACATGCTGACTTGTTTAAGCTAACCTTGCCATATACACTGCCTCGATGAAAAATGTTAACTCTTTTTCCGAGCGTATCATCGCTTGGTACGATATCAATGGCCGTAAATCCTTGCCATGGCAATTGAATAAAACCCCATATAGAGTATGGATTTCAGAGATCATGTTGCAGCAAACTCAAGTTGCTACCGTGATCCCGTATTACGAAAAGTTCATGTCTAGTTTTCCAACTATCGCTGACTTGGCTGCAGCAAGTGAAGATGATGTGCTTCACCATTGGACAGGCCTTGGCTATTACGCACGAGCAAGAAACCTTCACAAAGCGGCTAAAACAGTCTGTGAACAGTTCCAAGGGAAGTTTCCCGAAAACATAGACGATGTCATCGCACTTCCCGGTATTGGTCGCTCTACCGCTGGAGCAATTTTGTCACTTTCCCTTGGGCAACATCATTCCATTTTAGACGGTAACGTAAAGCGCGTTCTAGCAAGACATGGAGCCATAGAGGGATGGCCTGGTAAAAAGTCTGTTGAACAACAGCTTTGGACGCTTACCGATAAACTGACACCCAAAAAAGAGATACGAAAATTTAATCAGGCAATGATGGATATAGGTTCTGCGGTTTGTACTCGCAGTAAACCTCAATGTGAACGCTGCCCTGTCGCTATTGATTGCCAAGCGCAGCTATCTGGCAGACAAACCGAATTCCCAGGGAAAAAACCTAAAAAGACGATACCGACCAAGTCAGCATTTATGTTGGTGCAACAGCATAAAGGCGAAGTTATACTTTTTAAAAGGCCGCCAACGGGTATTTGGGGAGGGTTATGGTGTTTCCCTCAGTTTGAGTCACAACAAGCTTTGCAAGATTATGTTTCTAAAGAATTTAGCGATAAAAACATTGACCATTGCGAACCTGAGTGGCTTGCTGGGTTTAGACACACATTTAGTCATTTTCATTTAGATATTCAACCCGTTTTAGTAAAGATTGAAACAGAGCAAAATAATCACCCATTTGAAAACACGACAATGGAACAAAACCAGACACTCTGGTATAACATACATCATCCAGCTAAAGTCGGATTAGCCGCAGCAACAGAGCGGATTTT
This sequence comes from Shewanella japonica, assembly GCF_002075795.1. Lineage (NCBI taxonomy): Bacteria > Pseudomonadati > Pseudomonadota > Gammaproteobacteria > Alteromonadales > Shewanellaceae > Shewanella > Shewanella japonica. The sequence goes on along the minus strand of NZ_CP020472.1, from coordinate 1,546,034 downwards.
ATCTCACTTAGTCGCACTTTCAGCAGCAGATCCAACATCAGGATCCCGTTAAGGAAACATCATGGCTCGTAATGTTAATTGCGCATATTTAAACAAAGAAGCAGCAGGACTCGATTTTCAACTTTATCCAGGTGAAGTCGGCAAACGTATTTTTGATTCAATTAGTAAAGAAGCTTGGGGTTTGTGGCAAAAAAAGCAAACGATGCTAATTAACGAAAATAAATTGAACATGATGAATGTTGATGACCGTAAGTTCCTCGAAGAGCAAATGGTTAACTTTTTATTTGAAGGTAAAGACGTTGAAATTGAAGGTTATGTACCACCAGCTGAAGATGAGTAATTGTTAACGCTGGTTTATTGCTTGTATCAGTTCAACCTGCGCTGATACAAGTTTTCTTAATATAACTGTTTTAATAGTCATAAGCGCTAACCTCCTATTCGGTCAGTTTTCTCATTTGGTTGCTATTACTATCTCACTATTACTATCTCACTATTTCTCTCATTGCTAAAAGTTCCCTTTATTTTCAATTGTTCTTCATCAAATGTTAAAACCGTGACCCCGCTATTAATAATTAAATAAACTCAACAATATGTCAGTTAGGCAACATTAAAAAGGTCTATTTCTCTCTATAATATGCAGCATATTACCTTAAAGAGATTTTGTATGTTTAAGCCTCTCGTTCATTCAATTTTAGCACTAAGCCTTTGCTTATCAGCTCCTAACTTAGCCGCTGATCCACTAGGTATGAAACCCATTCCGGTACCGGATGCGCCTTTAGGTTATCTCGTGCATAACCCATATGAAAATGCACCGTTAACAGCATTAGTGACGCTTAACGGTCATAAGATCTCCAATGTGGAAGTGACAGTTCATGCTAAGGATGACACGGGAGTTGCGATTAACTATCAAGTCGATGACATGCGCGTCATGAATGAAGGCGGTGTGCCCATTTTTGGTTTATACCCTGCGCTAATGAATCACTTTACCGTGAAATGGACCGAAAATGGCCAACAACATAGTCATGATTACCAAATGCTTACCCCTGATATTGATATGGGCTTTTCCGAGAGCCAATGGGCCAAAGCCCCTATCGTTGAAGTTGAACATGTCGATGCAGATTTTAAAGACCGCTTATATTTTGTAAATTGGACCAACCCTGACGGTAAAACAGGTCAATTAGCGCACAATAATCCCGACGCACCAGGTGCTTTTTCTTGGGACGGTAAACCAGGCTTTTTTATTATTGATACCGCGGGCGATATTCGCTGGTATTTAAACCCGTATACCACTCATGACTCAAAGAGTTTTGAAAATGCAGGTTACGCCATGGGAATGAACATAACCGCCGATGGCAATATGGTTTGGGTACAAGGTCAAGGCTGGAAGAAAATGTCCTTAATGGGCAGAATGATATCTGAGCATAGCCTACCAGGTAACTTTATTGATGCATCCCATGAAGGTATTGAAGCTAGCAACGGCAATATCTTTATCAGAGCCGCCGCCAAAGATTATCGTCGTCCTGATGGCATGCTAGTTAACACGATTAGAGATCAAATCATCGAGGTCGATAATACCGGAAAACTAATTGATTACTGGGATCTAAACAGTATTTTAGATCCTATGCGAGATGATGCTTTATTATCATTAGATGCTGGCGCAGTGTGTTTAAACATCAATGCAAGTCAAGCGGGACACCAAACTACACTAGAAGATTTAAAAAATGCCCCCTACGGTGATATCCACGGCGTTGAAACGGGTCGAAATTGGATTCATGTCAATTCTATCGACTACGATAGCAGTGACGACAGCATTATTATCAGTTCTCGTCATCAATCCGCTGTCATAAAGATAGGCAGAGATAAGCAAGTTAAATGGATATTAAGTCCAGCTAAAGGCTGGTCTGAAAAGTTTGCCAGTAAACTGCTTACTCCTGTGGATGAACAAGGTAATAATCTTAACTGTAACGAAAAAGGTTTATGTCGCGGCACTAATTTTGACTTCTCTTATACCTCACATACTGCTTATTTAGTACCAGAAAAAGGCACACTAACGGTATTTGATAATGGTGATGGACGTCATCTTGGCCAGCCTATGTTTGCCACTGAAAAATACTCTCGCTCAGTTGAATACAAAATTGATGAACAGAATCTCACGGTTCAACAAGTATGGGAATACGGTAAAGATGAGTTAGGCTACGATGGCTACTCACCAGTGACCTCAATCGTAAAATACCAACAAGATAAAGACAGCATGATGAGCTACTTTGCATCTGCAGGGTTATTTGGTCTAGGTGGCGGTTATGGCAACCTTAAAATGGATGACACCACAGGTAAAGTTCAGTCGATATTAGTAGAGCATCGTTACGGTGAGACGAAACCTGCCGTCAGAATCAATATTGGCAGTCATGATTTATTTGCTACGGGCTATCGTGCACAAGTCATTAAAGTACAAGACATGCTTAAATAAGATGCTTGATTCAATAAGCAACTCGATTTAATCATCTCTATTTATAATCATTATTTCTTAAACGCCTTTCTCAAATCTAGAAGGGCGTTTTACTTTTCCCTCAAGCGCTATTTTTACTAAACAATACCTTACTAAATCATGCTTTAACTTGGTAATGGTTAGACTTTGATAACAAGAAACCCAAATTTCCCTGCCCTCTATCGTTATGTTGTAAATCCTCTAAAGTAATCCGTAAACCTTTAGCTATCGCGATTAAAACTCATCGCTAACTTTCAGTATTTATACTTAAAAAAACCGCACAATTTTGATGCCACAGCCATAAAAAACTCAGTTTAGCCCAAATTAACACTGGTCAAAATTTGATTAATCATTTACATTCTAATAACAATGTAAGCGCTTACACTGATTGTTAAAAATAAATATCAATAAAAATCAGTTAGCTGAAAGTGGGCTTTAAAAGCAAATTGGATGGAATCAACCAAGGTAACCATAACAATGGCTCAAAATATCGAACAGACTAATACCGTCTCTGAAAAATTATCGCTAAAAGAAAAAATTGGATACGCCCTTGGGGATGTGGCATCTAACTTTTATTGGCGTGTATTTGATGTATTCCTCTTTATTTTTTATACCGATGTATTTGGTATTTCAGCTGCTGCAGTCGGCACTATGATGTTGGTTACTCGCCTTATTGATGCTTTCTCAGATCCGTTGATGGGAGCATTAGCCGATAGAACTTCCACTCGCTTTGGTAAGTTTAGGCCCTATTTATTACTGGGCATTATCCCTATCGCCGCGGCAGGTATACTCACTTTTACCGTTCCAGATCTAGGCGATGATGGCAAGATTATATGGGCGTATGGCACATATATTTTCATGATGTTGGCATACACGTTTATTAATGTGCCTTATGGCGCCCTTTTAGGTGTAGTCACCGCAGACAGTCAAGAACGTACTACCTTGACCAGTTTTCGATTCATCGGTGCTTTTTCTGGTGGCACACTCGTCGCTTACCTGACTCCTGAGCTTGTGACCTTGCTAGGTAACGGAGACCAAGCCCTAGGCTGGCAGCTGACAATGGGGTGTTATGGCTTAATCTCTGCTGTTTTGTTTACGCTCACTTTTTTCGCGACCAAAGAACGAATTTCACCACCCGTTAATCAGCAAACCAGTATCAAACAAGACCTGATTGATCTATCGAATAATAAACCTTGGTTAATATTATTCTCACTAGCACTGATTATTATGTTCACCATCACTTTGCGCGCCAGCACCGGGACATTTTATTTTAAATATTACGTCGGTCGAGAAGACTTAATTGGAACATTCACGGCTGTATATATGATTTCATTAGCGATTGGGGCAGCATCTACACCAATACTCAGCCGCTATTTTGATAAACGCAGTTTATTGATTGGTTTGATGAGTTTAGTTGCTGTCTTTTCGGCAGGTTTTTACCTGATTCCACCCAACAACATTACTCTAATGTTTATCATGCAAGCCTTAATTGGTTTCTGTCTTGGCCCCAAATCACCGCTGGTGTTTTCCATGTATGCAGATACTGCAGATTACTCTCAATATAAAAATGGACGCCGAGCAACAGCAATGATTTTCTCTGCCGCTGCTTTTTCGCAAAAATTGGGGGGAGCATTTGCAGGCGCCATGATTGGTTGGCTCTTATCTTCAATGGGCTATGTGGCCAATCAGCAGCAATCACCAGACTCTCTGATGGGAATTTTACTACTGAACACATTAATTCCAGCCATATTTGCATTATTAGCGGTTTGGGTTGTTAAACATTACAGCTTAAACGAAGCCAAAATGGCTGAGATTTCTCAGCAATTATATGCAAATGAAAACGCCAGTAATCAAAATAAGCCTAAGGCAAAAACAAGCCAGCCAAACCTTCATACTCAAACAACAGCTCAGGAATAAATAGTGATCACTTACCATCAGGCAAACGGTGCAGTCAGCCTAAACAGCCCAACAAGTATGCCAAATGCTTGTGGCTTTTTATGGAATAAAAAAATGATGATTCAAATGAATTGTCGTGGCTATGCCGTTGCCCAATTTATGCAACCCGAGCCTGCAAAATATGCTCATGGCCCTGCTCTTGAAGCTAAAACTTTTATGCAGCCTGAGCATCCATATTTTAGCCATCATCCAGGAAGATTCTTTTATATAAAAGATAATCAATCTGGTGAGTTGTTTTCTATTCCTTATGCCCCCGTCAAGCAAGCTACTGACTCTTTTGAGTTTATTGTCGAAAAAGAAAAAATCAGCTGGCACATCACTCACCTTGATATCGTTTGTGAGTTATCACTTACATTAACTACTACTGATTGCGCTGAACTTTGGCAACTTAATATCACAAACAATAGTGGTCGCTCACGTGACTTGAGTATCTACAGTTACTTCCCAGTGGGTTATATGTCATGGATGAACCAATCTGCACATTTTGATACAGAGTTAAATGCCATTTTGTGTGAGTCAGTAACACCGTATCAAAAAATAGAACAATACTTTGCACATCAAGATTTTAAAGACACAACGGTATTAATGAGTGATATTGCCCCGACAAGTTACGAAACTCGCCAAGCAGCATTTGAAGGTGAAGGAGGGCTCAATAATCCTGATGCTATCATCAATCGAGCATTAGCATCTAAACCTGCTCATTACCAAACACCGGTTGCTGTGATGCATTTTGATTTACCTTTGCAAACGGAGCAGCACTTTCAAGCCAACTTTGTTTTTGCCCCTGTAAAAGATAAGCTTGAAGCCAAGCAATTACAGCAACACTATTTGGGATCTCCTGAGAAACGAGAAAAAATTAACAAACAATACCAAGAGTACATCGCTCAAGCTGACCAACAACTGAGTATAAGTAGCCCTAATAAGGAATTTGATAACTTTATTAATCACTGGTTACCAAGGCAAGTTTTTTACCATGGTGATGTCAATCGGTTAAGTACAGATCCACAAACAAGAAACTACCTTCAAGATGCAATGGGAATGGTTTACCTCAAGCCTGATGAAACAAAAGCCGCATTCGTTAAGGCGTTATCGCAGCAAAATAGTAGCGGTAAAATGCCTGATGGTATTTTATTAAACCCAGAATCTGAACTTAAATATATCAACCAAATCCCACATACGGATCATTGTGTCTGGTTAGTTATTTGTATTACCGCATATCTTGACGAAACAGCAGATTATGAATTCTTACACCAGCCTATTCCGTTTGCAGATGACATAGCGCCTAAAACAGTTTTCGAGCATATTGAATTGGCATTGACATTTTTATGGTCTCAACGAGATCAACGTGGTCTGAATTACATCAATCAAGGTGATTGGTGCGATCCGATGAATATGGTGGGATATCAAGGTAAAGGCGTATCGAGCTGGTTAAGCTTAGCCAGTGCTTACGCCATGAGGTTATGGTCTAACGTTGCTAAATCAACAGGTAAAGCTAGCCTTGCCGAATCATTATTACAGCAAGCGAGTACAATAAACCAAGTTGTGAATCAGCATTGCTGGGACGGTGAATGGTTTGCTAGAGGCATTACCGATGCTGGAAACTGTTTCGGTGTGAGTCAAAATCAAGAAGGCAGGATTTATCTCAACCCGCAAAGTTTTGCAATGCTATCTGGTGCTATCGATAACAACCAATGGCAGAAAATGAAGTTGCAGATAAAACAACAACTCCAAACGCCGTTTGGCATGATGATGCTTGCGCCTAGCTACACCCATATGAATGAAGAAGTTGGTCGCTTAACCCAGAAATTTCCTGGTACTGGTGAAAACGGTTCAGTTTACAACCATGCTGGTGCTTTCTATATTTTCGCCCTATTTGAGCGAGGTGAAACCGAAGCTGCATTTGAATTACTGCATACAATGATTTGTGCAGAATCAGAAGCAAATGCCCTCTCTCGTGGGCAACTACCCGTCTTTATCCCTAATTACTTTCGTGGAGCGTATTTTCAGTTCCCTGAAGATGCTGGTAAATCGAGTCAATTATTTAATACTGGTACCGTTGCATGGATCTATCGCATTGTTATTGAGCAACTCGTTGGCCTTAAAGGCACTTCAAAGGGGATAAAGATAAAGCCTCAGTTACCTAAATCATGGCCAGAGCTACATGTCTGTCGACGATTCAGACAAGCCCAAATAACGATGCAGGTAAGTCACACAACCACTGTTACTACACAACAAGTTTGGGTTGATGATGTGCCACTAGAAAGCGATGCCAATGGCGAGTTTAATTTTGATGTTTTACCTAAGCAAACATACCGGTTAAAAGTATTACTGCCTATAAGCTAGATTCAAGAATGACTCGCCAATATGAAAAATTAGATGATTGAATTGATAGCTTTACGCTATTCAATCTAGGTAAGCTACTGGTTGATAACATCGACATCAACCGCGGTAACATATCAATTCTCGTCTGCGGTTAAACTAACACGGATTAACACTATGGAATGGTTCAACAAACATGTCTCCTTCATAACAAGACTGACATTCACCCAAAAGCATATTACACAAGCAGCGATATCACTGCTCGTACTCCCAGCGTTTTTTTCATCGTACAGTGTGCAAGCCACTACTGAAGACAGGTTCACTGAGTATGTCCATCAACCTATTATGGTCAATTATGCCAATGAAAAAATTAACATTGATGGAGTCCCGAATGACGCGGATTGGCAACATGCAAACTGGCACCCAATCGATAACATGATCATTGGTGCTGCAATAGATAAAAATGATTTTAGTGGTCGCTACAAGTTGCTTTGGCGCGAAGACACGCTCTATCTACTCACTGAAGTCATTGATGATGTGTTATTTGATCAAACCGCGGATCCAACTGTGCTGTATTGGGATGACGATACCGTTGAAGTGTTTTTAGATGAAGATGCCTCGGGTGGTGAACATCAATTTAGCCACAACGCCTTTGCTTATCATGTTGCTTTAGACAGACAAGTTGCCGATTTTTCAACTCAAAAACAAGCAATGACATTTAATGAACATATTACAACTGTTTGGTCTCGCGATGAGGCCAACCCACAAAAAGTGTATTGGGAAATGGCAATTAAGGTATTCCCTGACAATTATAATGATTCATTAACAGCATTTGATGACCATCAAGTATCGCCAGTCACCCTCAGCGGTAATAAAAAACTCGGATTTATGCTGGCTTATTGTGATAACGACGGCAGTAAAACGAGGGAAAACTTTATTGGCTCTCACCCCATCAAAGCCGTGAATGGCGATATGAATCGAGGGTATAAAGATGCCAATGTATTTGGCCATATTATATTAACTAACAAGCAAAATTAGCCAATCCACCTACACTGACATACAAAAAACGCCGCTCAATAACTGAGTGGCGTTTTTGTGAATAGCCCGACTAATCTTTTTTCAGTCGATTAAGTATTCGATTGCGCAATTGACGTTATTGTTTAATCCCTTCAATAACGAGATCTAAGCTCACATTTGCTGAAGCTGGGCCTAGGTCCATTTTTATCCCAAAATCTTTCATTGCAAATTCTGTCGTACCTGCAAAACCTGCTCGATAACCACCCCATGGGTCTTTACCTTCACCAATGACTGTCGCATCGATTGCCACAGGTTTGGTCACGCCGTTTAGCGTTAAGTTACCATTTACGACCACTTTCCCATTGCCTTTATCTTCAACTGTCGTTGATACAAACTCGGCCTTAGGAAATTCACCCGTATTTAAAAAATCACTTCCACGTAAATGCTTATCACGCTCTGCATGATTTGAATCAACACTGGTTGTATTAATGGTTACTTTAACCTTAGTATCGTTGACCGTATTAGCATCGTAGCTAAAGTCACCACTAAAATCGTTAAAGCGGCCTGTCACAAAGCTATACCCTAAATGATTGACCTTAAATTGGATTGACGCATGCGCTCCTTGGGTATCAATTTTGTAGTCAGCAGCATTGGCCATTGCAGGTACCAACAAGATGGCGCCAAATACCGTGCTAATCAGTTGCTTTTTCATTATGTATTCCTTTATATAAATTAATCATGTGATTAAAAGTGATGAAGTATAATTTTCCAACGCTTGAGTGAAATAAGTACTCGATAGGCTACTTCGGTTTTACGGGTTTTATCATTCTTGTCAGGGTGCTATCTTTATCAATAAGTTGATGTTTAATCGCTCCAGCGGCATGAATCACAACCAAAGCAATTAACCCGTATGCAAGATATTGGTGAATAACACCTGCAATGTCTTCTTGATTAGTGATAAAGCTACCCAAACCAGGTAATTCAAACCAATCAAATACCATTACTCCCCTGCCGTCGGCTGTGGAAATCAAAATGCCACTTATCATTATCAGTAGCATCAATAGATAAAATGCCCTATGAGTCCATTTGGCGGCCTGTTTTTCCCAATGTTTGTGTGATGAGTTAGCCTGTGTTGTGACAGAGATAAAACGCCATAGGATGCGTATAAGTGTTAAACCAAGTAGCAGTACTCCGACACTTTTATGGATATTAGGCGCAGTTTGATACCAGCTGCTGTAATACGATAAATCCACCATCCAAAAACCTAAACCAAATAAACCTAAAATGGTTAATGCGCTAACCCAGTGAAGTAATATTGTGAATAAGCCATATCCATCTCGTGTATTGACCAACATGTTTCGTCATCCCTCATATTTGATAGAAATGAGTTTATAGATAAAAATATAAAATAAAATGGCTAAATTTCGCTACAATCATTCGATTTTTTAGAACATTTATAAAATGCCGAATACCAAGTAAGCTGGTTATTTCTAACAATGCCGAGTTTTATATTGACAAAAAACATGCATTTTGAACATTTACTAGCCGAACAATAAAAAACTTGTAAAAAGCACTTGCGTCAATAAAACCATCCCTATAATATGTGCGCACTCCAAACGGCACAGACACTAATGACCAAGTTAGTTTCTTGTTTGAAGTAGTTAACTAACGCTTAGTTTAGTTGCCCGAATAGCTCAGTCGGTAGAGCAGAGGATTGAAAATCCTCGTGTCCCTGGTTCGATTCCGGGTTCGGGCACCACAATTTAGCCGGCATAGCTCAGCTGGTAGAGCAACTGACTTGTAATCAGTAGGTCCCGAGTTCGACTCTTGGTGCCGGCACCATATACAGAATAGCCACTCAAATGAGTGGCTTTTTTGTGTCTAAAATTTGATACTAACTTGTCCCATTTCCCATCGTAAAGGTGTATTTATTTCGCTAGCGACTAGAGGACAATAGAATTCATCAAAATTACAGCACCAGCTTCCACTAGTCTTATACTCTTACTATTACTTCTATGCCTACTCATACTCCTACAGTACCAAACAACGATTTCGTAGTGTGTTTAGTTCAAATTTAATCCAATAAAACACAAAATTGCTGTTTTATTGATTGATCGAATATAAAAGCGTAAAAAGCACTTGCACGATAATCACCATGACTATAGTATGTGCGCACTCCAAACGGCACAGACATTAATGACCAAGTTAGTTTCTTGTTTGAAGTAGTTAACTAACGCTTAGTTTAGTTGCCCGAATAGCTCAGTCGGTAGAGCAGAGGATTGAAAATCCTCGTGTCCCTGGTTCGATTCCGGGTTCGGGCACCACAATTTAGCCGGCATAGCTCAGTTGGTAGAGCAACTGACTTGTAATCAGTAGGTCCCGAGTTCGACTCTTGGTGCCGGCACCATATACAGAATAGCCACTCAAATGAGTGGCTTTTTTGTATCTAATTTTTACTATTTCACCCATCCCGAACTGCCCTTTTATCATTTAATAAAGTAACCATTCACCTCATCATTTATTTGTCTGACTAATTTGCCGGATTATTAAGCAAAATTTCTATCAGTGCATATACTGATATTTCCTCACCTTTATGTAAACAATCTCGTAGTTACTTGTTTAATCGCTAATTTAGCTGTTAACTTATAACTTGTGTTCAAAAAATCTACACAGCTCTTCAATCATATAAGGAAATAAAAATGGTAAGAATGAAAAAACTCCTCGGAGTCACTGCTGCGATAACATTAGGAATGCTATCAGCCAGTGCTACCGCTGCTAGTAAACCGAATATTCTCGTCATATGGGGCGATGACATTGGGCAAGCAAATGTCAGTGCTTATACATTTGGTTTGATGGGTTATCAAACGCCAAATATTGATAGTATCGCCAAAGAAGGGTTAATGTTCACTGATTATTATGGTGAACAGTCTTGTACAGCGGGCCGTTCTACCTTTATTACAGGTCAAAGCGTGTTTCGTACTGGATTAAGTAAAGTTGGTTTGCCTGGTGCTGATATTGGCTTACAAGCAGAAGATGCCACCATAGCGGAAATCTTAAAGCCTATGGGTTATGCCACGGGTCAATTTGGTAAGAACCATTTAGGTGACAAAGATGAGTTCTTACCTACTGCCCATGGTTTTGATGAATTTTTAGGAAACCTTTATCACCTTAATGCTGAAGAAGAACCTGAAAACGTTGATTACCCAAAAGATCCTGAATTCTTAAAGAAATTTGGACCTCGAGGCGTTATCAAATCATCAGCTGATGGCAAGATTGAAGATACTGGCCCATTAACGAAAAAAAGAATGGAAACCATTGATGATGAAACCGTTTCGGCGGCAATTGACTTCATGGAAAAAAGTGTAAAATCGAAAAAACCATTCTTTGTATGGTGGAACGGAACACGTATGCATTTCCGTACCCATATTAAGCCTGAACTTCGTGGAGCAAGCGGCGTCAGTAATTATGCTGACGGTATGATTGAGCATGATAACCATGTTGGTCAACTGCTTAAAACTGTCGATAAGCTAGGTATCAAAGATAACACGATCGTATTTTACTCAACCGATAATGGCCCACACATGAACACATGGCCAGATGCGGGTTTAACTCCGTTTAGAAGTGAGAAAAATACCAGCTGGGAAGGCGCATTCCGTGTTCCTGCGATGGTGAGATGGCCAGGTAAGATTGAAGCTGGTAGCGTTTCCAATGAGATTATGCACCATATGGATTGGCTACCTACCTTCGCTGCAGCGGCTGGCGATAGCAAAGTAAAAGAGAAGCTACTTAAAGGCTATAGCGCCAATGGCAAAAAGTTTAAAAACCATCTTGATGGCTACAACTTCTTACCTTACCTAACAGGCAAGGCAGATACCGGCCCTCGTGAAGAAATCTTTTACTTCACTGATGATGGTGATTTAGCCGCTCTGCGTTATAAAAACTGGAAAGCAGTATTTTTAGAGCAGCGTGTAACAGGTACATTACAAATATGGGCAGAGCCTTTTGTTGAACTGCGCTTACCTAAGATATTTAACCTACGTATGGATCCATACGAGACTGCTGACCGCACGTCTAATACCTATTATGACTGGTTAATAGACAGAGCATTTTTATTAGTGCCTGCGCAAGCTTATGTGGCTCAATTTTTAGAAACATTTAAAGAATATCCTCCAAGACAAAAAGCCGCGAGCTTTAGCTTGAAGCAAGTCATGGAGAAACTAGAAAAGCCAACTAACCATTAATCAGTTTATTGGCAAATTTTAGTAAGAGCCAAATGTAGTAAGAGCCAAAATTTATTTGTCTAGTCCTAAAATAGGTTGACGGTTTTTGTTAAGCCAGTTGGTACTCCCTACTGGCTTTTTCATGCACCTCGTTTGGGGTTTTCATCCCTAAACTAAGATGCGGTCGTAATTCATTGTAAATTGCTACCGATTCCTTGACCAAGGTCCTGAGCTCCTCCATCGTTCGGCAGCGATAAAGCAAAAACTCATGCTTTAAAATACCATTCACACGCTCAGCCAGTGCATTTTGGTAGCAGTCATACCCATCCGTCATTGATGGCGTCATACCGTTCACTGCTAATGCCATTTGGTATTCCTCTGAGCAATACTGCATCCCTCTGTCTGAGTGATGAATGATATGACCTGTTGTTTGACGACTCTTTACCGTCATATCCAGCGCTTTGACGACATCGCTCGCTTTCATCTCATGACTTAACTCGTACCCCATTATTTTTCTAGAATATGCGTCTGTCACCAGCGATAAGTAATGTGTTCCTTCATCTGATTTCACGTAGGTGATGTCGCTAACTAGCACTTCTTCTACTCGTTCAACAATCTTGTCTTTAAGCAAATTAGGATGCTTTCTAAGCCAGTGATGACTATTCGTTGTTTTGGTGTAATTTTTTCTCGGCTTCACCAACATATCTCGCTGTTTCAAGTATTGAAATAGCCCATCCCGACCGAGTTTTATGCCTTGCTCAACCAACTGTGGCTTGATGAGCTGGTAGAGCTTACGTGTCCCCAATCTTGGCATAAACTGGCGCCAATACTTCACCATCGACACAACGGGTTTAAGCCTTTCGGTTCTTGTTTCAGCACGTTGTTTCCACTGGTAAATCGCTTGTCTTGATAAATTAAATTGCCGACTCGCTGCCGCTAGCTTTACCGTGCCTTTTTCTTTGGCAATCCAGAGCGCTCGGCTAAGTACTTTTTTTCTAAATCGATACCATATTCATTTTTTAACAGTTCAACCATATCGCCATAAATCATATTTTTCATTTCTAGGTTAGAAACTTGCTTCTCTAATCGTTTAATTTTCTGGGCGGGGGTTTCTTTACTTTTAGACATAAGAGAGTGCTCAGTAGGGAGTGTCCAGTCTAATCTACCATGCTTTCTCAACCATGTAAGGACGGTGCTTCGACCTTGGATACCGTAGTGCTCTTGAGCTTGCTTATAGGTTAGCTCGCCTTTTTCTACTTGGCTGACGACGGCTAATTTAAAGCCTAATGTGTAATCACGCTGTGTTCGTTTAACGCTGATTGCGCTTGAAGGTTTCATAGATAAGTCTCCAAAGTGTCAACTTATCTCGGGACGGGACAATTAGTGTAATAAAAAAGCCACTCAATAGAGTGGCTTTTTTGTGAAGGGATTACGGCTTAAAGTCGTTTCATGACAGTATTAAAAGGCTGTCGGTAACGCCATACACTGCATTGAAAACGGTTATTTCAGCTATTTCCAGCTTGTCATTTTATAGCCTTTAACCGCATAAAATAAAATGAACAGATAACAAGGGATCATCACCATATAACCGCCTTGCATACCTAAAGACGTCGCAGAGCTTGTTAGCCCCCAAAATACCGGCCCAAAAGCGCCACCAGCAATCCCCATGATTAACAAAGCAGAACCAGTACTGGTTAATCGACCCATTCCTGATAATGCTAACGGCCATACTGCTGGCCACACAATCGCATTAGCTAACCCTAGAAATGCAATGAGTAATAAGGTATCTGGCAGCTCAGCTCCACCAAATGGTACCAATATCATATTAGCAATGGTATATGACTCACTATCACCAAATACGATACCAAAAGATAATACTACGCCTAAAATAGCACTGATTAATAACGCATTAGGTTGCGAAATAAAGCGAGGAATACAAATAATACCCAAGCTATAACCGATAACCATACAAACCATTGTATAGGATGTCATCACGCCATAGTTTTCGACACCCAAGGTTAATGCGTAAGTACCAATGGTATCCCCTGCTATGACTTCAACGGCCACATAAACAAATAATGCGACAACACCTAGTGCAAGGTTGGGTTTAGCTAGGGCTTCTTTAATCTGTCCTTTTTCAGAAGACTCGTCTTCTTCTTGCTCGAGTTCTGGTAAAGGAGATTTTTTAACAGCAAACGCTAAAATACCAATAAACACCGCCATACCCAAGTAAGGAAGTATTAGACTATTCGCCATTTCATCGATTTGAATTTGGGTTAATGTTGTTCCAACACGGTCTTTAAAACTATCTAAAATCAGTGCTGTAAATACCATAGGCGCAATCACACCCGCCCCTTTATTGAGAATGCCCATTACACTTACACGGGCAGCAGCTGATTCTTCAGGGCCTAAACGAACAACATAAGGATTCACAGCGGTTTGTAGTAACGTTTGGCCAGTACCCATCACTAATTGCGCTAATAAGAATAAAGGAAATATTTGGGTTTTAGCCGCAGGTATAAACAATAAACCCGCGATCATCATTATCCCCATCCCTAATGCCATACCACTTTTATAGCCGACTTTACGAATAACCCAAGCAGAAGGCAGGGCAGTAAATGTCACAGCGATATAAAAAGAGAATAAGATTAGAGATGCTTGAAATGGGCTAAGTTGAAGGATTTGCTTCAGATAAGGCATCAAAGAGCCATTTAGCCAAGTGGCAAATCCCAATACGAAAAAGAGAATTGCAACGATAGCCATCGGCAGCACACTGCTTTTTTGCTGACTGTTATTCATTGTAGTTTCCATAAACCTGCTTCTTATTGTCATTAATTTTCAGCAGCAATATCCATCACTGCCCCATATGAGTCTTATTGTTATTGAGGTTTTAGCACCACTATGATGACGAATTGTTAATTCATTTCATAGTCATTGCGCATTTCATGTTAAAACATCCACATCACAAAGACAACGCTGTCATTCCTTTAACTGGTAGAACCATAACAAGTGAAAATCAAGCTCAGGAATTTATCCTACTAGCCAAGCACTTATCTGTTTAAGTTAGATTCGGATGAAAATTTTCCGTCGATATAACCATAACAATACTAACCATTGCACCAGCAACAAACTGACCACTGACATTAATTGCTGCCAGTTTTGAGGTAATGCTATGATGACTCCACCCAATAAACTTTGAGAAAAATACTGCCAGTTCATTAAGCTTGAAGCTAAATAAATGATGATAGCGTTCGTGCCAATCACCACAAAAAACAACGACCACTTCTGCCATTTGAGAACATCAATAAGCGCATAAAAAATGGCTAAAAATACGATACTCCAACCAGACGTCACCAATACAAAACTGCTTGTCCAAAGGTCTTTATTAATCGGTATAACAAAATCAACTAACCAAGCTAGTGAAATCAGCAAGCAACCCGCAATCATTAGTAACAACACTTTTATCCAGTCAGAAGAGAGCTTACACGCAGATATGTTGGTATTAACCAACAGCTGACCGACAAATACACCGACTAAACCATTTACAACCGCAGGAAGCGTTGACAGCACCCCTTCAGGATCTAAAGGACGGTTTTGATAAGAAATACCTGGCAGTAATAAACTGTCCACATAGGCGTTAATCGAATTATCTTCAGTGAATAGTCCTGGTAGTCCATTAGGAAACGGGACATATAATTGCAATAAGCCATAAGCCAATAAAATGATAATCGCTATCGCAGCCTGTACTCGCAGGCTTGTATGCCAAACCAGCATTGCCCCAATAAACCAAGCAAAACCGATTCGAGCCAATACACTGGCATATCTAATTTGTTCAGGATCCGCAGGGACACCAGTACCCCAACCATGGTTATAAAGCACGCCTAGTAGGATGAGTAATCCAAGTCGCTTTATAGCATGACGATAAAAAGGTAGGCGTTCGCTCATTGGCAGTTTATCCAACCTTTTTGGAGACAAGCCTAGCGCTACACCGGATAAGAATATAAATAGCGGGAAAATCACATCATAAAAGGTAAAGCCATGCCATTGACTGTGATGCATTTGGCCATCAAACCATTGCCAACCTGACCAGCCAGTTAATAGCAATAATCCTGCAAATAGCCCTTCTCCCCCCAAAATCCAAAACATGTCAAAACCACGCAATGCATCAAGAGACATTAAACGTGTTTTCGTTTTAGGTTTATCACTATTTATTCTAGTTTCAGAATGTTGAACATCACTTCTTGACGTGTCACTTACAGTCGAATGACTAACTGGAGCATTCATTGGCGACTACCTAGCCCGCTGTGGGCAGTCAGAAGAATACACTAACTCACCAGCTATATAAGTTGCACTGACATTATTTTGCGTATTCAATAACACTAAGTCAGCTTGCTGACCGACTGCAATTCGGCCTAGCTGAGGTTTCTGTAAATATTGAGACGGATAAAGTGATGCCATTCTTAATGCTTCTTCATGGCGTAAACCTAGCATGCGCACAGTGTTATTCACTGCACCAACCATATCTAATACACAACCTGCAAGTTCACCTGTTGTTGCATTAAGTCTGTCGCCTTGCCTTATCACTTTAGTGCCAAATAATTCAAAGCTAGCATTATCATCCATACCCACTGGCGGCATCGCATCAGTCACCAACATCACTTTACCTTGCGATTTAGCCTTAATAGCCACTTTCGCTGTTGCACTATGCACATGGTGTCCATCAACAATTAACCCGCACCAAGCCTGTTCGCTTTCTAGCGCAGCACCTACCATGCCAGGTTCACGGGAACCAAAACCTGACATTGCATTGAATAAGTGTGTGAATCCATCTGCGCCTGCATCCAACGCTGCATTAACCGTCTCGTAATCAGCATTTGAATGCCCTAGGCAGACTTTTACATCATGTTCGACTAATGTTTTTATCACCTCAACTGAAACGTTTTCAGGTGCTAAGGTGACAAGTTTGATACCTAAATCTTGGCGAGCAAAAATAGCCATCTCAGCCGCAGAAATTTCACGAATAAAAGATTGAGGATGTACCCCTTTTTTAGGGACACTCAAATGCGGCCCTTCAAAATGAATACCCAATACCCCTGGTGTTTTAAGCTTAATGGCTTCTGCAACGGCATCGGCCGCTTTTTCCATTACCTCAACTTGATCAGTTATTAAGGTTGGTAAAAAGCCAGTGGTTCCAAACTTCGCATGAGCATTGCCTATGATGCTGATACACTCAGGTGTAGGTTCAGCATTAAATAACGCCCCACCGCCACCATTAACCTGAACATCAACAAACCCAGGAACTAGCGTTCCTTGTAAATGAGTCACATTTTCTAATGCATCTTCGTTCACCAATTGCAGATCCAGCCCCTTTTCAGCTATAGCGTTAATAGCAGTGATCATCCCATTATCTATGGTAATCGCAGCTCGCGGCTGAAATTGCTCGCCATCAAAATACTTATCTACAATTAGGGTTTGTTTCATCTTGAGTCTCTTTACATCTAGGCTTAATTAACACCAATAAGGTGAGTAAATATCATCAACTTATATTACAAGGTTTGTGTTACTTTCTTGAGGCCTTCTGGCTGATCTGGATCAATGCCACGCGCAACCGCTACGGCGGCGACATCAATATAAAAACGCTGCAACAGCGCCAGTGGCGCAATACGCGGGTGAATATCATTTGAAGTTTGATTCAAATGAACCACATCAGCACCACG
Source organism: Shewanella japonica (assembly GCF_002075795.1). Taxonomy (NCBI): domain Bacteria; kingdom Pseudomonadati; phylum Pseudomonadota; class Gammaproteobacteria; order Alteromonadales; family Shewanellaceae; genus Shewanella; species Shewanella japonica. The sequence goes on along the minus strand of NZ_CP020472.1, from coordinate 1,528,320 downwards.
CTCAGTGACGTTATTTACTTGCTCAACATGGCTTTCTAAAGACTCATCATTGATACAAGCGTCAACAATGGTCAGCTTTTTCTCAACTAATGTCACCGGACCATGTAAAAACTCTGCACTACTAAAGGATTCGGCATGAATAGAACACACTTCTTTCATTTTAAGCGCTAGCTCTTTTGTAACGGCATATCCAAGACCGCGGCCTAAAACCACAAGATTCTTAACTCCCTTTAAAGACTCTGCGGTCAATTGAGGCTCTGCATCTACTGCTGTTTGAAGTGCTTTAGGCATTGAATCTACAGCCGCTGCCAATGATTCACTTTGAGTCCACTCTGCAGTTAATTGAACAATCGCTGAAAGTGTCGCTAGATAGCTTTTAGTGGCTGCTACTGCTTTTTCTTCACCCGCTCTTAGAGGTAAAACAACATCAACGATATCTTTTATCGGCGCGGTTTCATCATTCACTAATGCCACACAAAAAGCGCCGGCGTTTTTTGCCATTCTTGCTTGCGCTAAAATATCAGGGCTTCGACCTGATTGTGAAATAACGATGACTAACCCGCCTTCAAGTTGCAAGCTTTTACCGTATACGCTGGCTACCGATGGTGCAGCTGCAAATGTTGGAATACCTACTTCAATTTCAAATAAATATTTTGCAAACACACCCGCATGATCTGAAGAGCCCCGGCCAACAATCATTACAAACTTAGGTTTAAAATTACGCAGCTTCTCACCAAGTTCTTTAGTTAGCCCCGCATTAGCAGCTAATTGTTCAGCAATTTTTTGCGGTGCAGAGCGAGCTTCTAGCTCCATAATTGTATTTGTCATCGGTATAACCTTTTTCAATATTGTCGAATAAATTGGAAAAATGACTAGCTGGTTGAATTGTTAACCTATTAGCCTTGATGTTTGCTGTATTGCTGTTGAGCAAATAAGATGGCGCCGATTTCAGGTTGAGCGAGCGCTGGCTGGACCTGCTGCCCGACATCACTATCAAGCCATTTTTGTAAGGGCTCAGCTAAACCTCCTATCATTGAAAAACGACGCGGTTCGAGTGTAAAAAGCTTACGTGCCATATCACTGATATATTTTGCACCCTGTTTAACAATCTCTATCGCTACAACATCACCTTGTTCGGCACTTTGAATTACCAGCCTAGCTAATTTGGCATACGTACTCGATGATTGACCTGCTAGGTTTTCAACAATTCCGATAGCGTCTGAGACGTCAAAATGCGCTAAGATTAATTGCGTTAACTGGCTGTCTTGCGCAAACCCATCAAGGTTTAATAAAGCATGTTCTGCAGCTTGTTGACCTAGCCATGCACCGCTACCTTTATCGCCTAAAGCAAACCCATGCCCACCAACCAGTAAGCTTTGCTCTCCGACATGTGCATAACCGCAAGACCCTGTGCCAGTAATAATGACCGCGCCATCCTCACCGTTGTGCGCACCAATACAGGCAGTATGTAAATCGGTAGTGAGATACATATGAGCAAATGGATGCTGCCATTCATTTATCAATTGATATAGGCGAGGCACATTGACGCCTGCAAGGCCAAGCCCTGCGACTAACGTCTTGATATCAGCTTGAGTTAGGTTTGCGTCTGCTATCGCTAAGTCGGTTGATTGGCGGATTGATTCGAAAGTTTGTTCTAAGCCGTGAAGGGGGTTAGCACGCCCAGCAACACCAGTTCCAATCACACCCATCTTAGGAGAATAAATCGTGGCGCGACATTTACTGCCTCCGCCATCAATACCAATAAAAAGCTGTGATTCATTTTGCAGGTTAACGCCCATGATATCCCTCTTATCTCTTCTATTTGAGCCCAAGATGATGACTAAAAAACAACGTTATAAAGATGCACAAACTAACGTTATAGGTGGCCCTTTGAATAAGTTAACTTTATGTTACACCACAAATGACAGCGTTGTCATTTATTTTTTAGAACTAAGATAAATAAGCATCAAGATATAAATCTAACACTCTGTTTATAAAGAAAATAAAATAGTAATCGTTTAGTGATTAATTAAAGAGAATCAGACTTAATGGTATAAAACAAAGCAAAAAGGCGTTAACAAAGTGTTTAACGCCTTTTAGTGAAGTGCAATATTAACTATCTACAGCAATAAACTTCTGCCTTTTCGTTTACCATCAGGAGAGATACTTCTCACTTCCACTTTGCCATTCACAGCAACGGGCTCGGTATAAGGAAGCCACTGTTTATTATTGACACGATACTCAATTCTCAGTCCTGGAAAAGCGATATTGGCATGTAATTTACCATTAATAACTTTAGCCCCCACCGTTGGTAATCGATAAGCAATGTTTGCTAAATCAAGCTTGTGAAGCTCTTTTTGTCCAAGTGCATTAGCAAGTTCATTCCATTGCTGCTGTTGTTTGAGTCGCATTTCCACAGTGAAGTAACCAGAATCTTGACTATAAATAGCGCCTTCATATCGATATGGCACTTCCCAGCTTCCTTTATGCCATGCTTTTTCTGCCAACATTAATAATCGTGGATAAATCATGTATTCAGCGACATCATCACTGCGCACTGTTTCGCTCCACAGTTGCCCTTGAATACCAGTAAAGCCTTTTCCTTGTTGTAACGGGCCTGATATGTCATTCCCCTGCTCATCTTGTTGAACGGTATCATCAGCGGCAAAGGCTTGGCCTTCGATGTCAGTCCATTGTTCAGCATTGGCAGGAAGATTATCTGGCATAAATGAAAATATTTTTTGACTATTTTGCGCACGTCCAGCCCAGTAATACCCGTGCTCCTTAGGATCTGCTTCATAGGGGAAGTCGAAATACAGCACCTCAGGATTTGACAATACGGTATCCCAACCTAGATTTGCTTGTTTATGAGCTCGCTTATAACCTTGATGTGATATGACATCCCAAATATTAGACTGTGCATTTTGAGGCATATTTGCGGGGTTAGTGTGGCTCATACCATCACTCCAACCTGCAGGTTGAATACCTTTGTCAGCTAACGAATTTGATAAGCGTTCAATAAAGTAGGCTCCTAAATCATCAACTGATGTCACGCCTTTATCGTTATTAGCAACAAAATCAAGACACTGAGGAGATTGCTTCCACGCACCTGCAGTTTCATCAGCGCCAATATGGTATCGATTTAACGGGTGATCCGCAGCTTGGTGAAGCTTGGCTATTTCCCTGATGACTTTATCAACAAAATGAAACGTCGATTCCATACAAACATTTAAGGTATTGTCATTATAATATTGCACTGACGAGTACACTGTCTTATCTGCAGCATCTGACAATAAATACTCTTTAGCGGCTTCGCTATTCCCTGCTTCCATATAATGACGATAGCGTGCATCCATTGATTTAATTGCAGCTCTTGAGTGACCAGGCATATCCATTGATGGGATAACTTCCACTTGACGAGCGGTGGCATAATTTAATATCTCGATATAATCGGCTTTACTGTAGTAACCATTTACATCGCTATCAGCAAATGGGCCACTGCCTAATTGAGGTATAAGACATTGTGTTTCCGTTAAATCATGGCAACGCTTGCTACCCACATTGGTTAACTCAGGTAAACCATCGATTTCTAAACGCCAACCTTCATCGTCAGCCATATGCAAATGAAGCTTATTTAACTTGTAAGCCGCCATTTGATCAATCAGGTCTAAAATCATTTGCTTACTATGAAAGTTTCTTGCGACATCAACATGCATACCTCGAAATTGATAACGTGGCGCATCAGTTACCGTTAAGGTATTTATAGATAAGTCATCGGCAGATAATAATCCGGTAATTGATGCAATACCATATGAAAAACCAGCTTCATCAGCCGCTTGAATCGTCAATTCAGATTCTGTAATTTCAAGCTTGTAGCCTTCTTGCCCTATTGTTGAAGATGTCTCCAACTTAAGCGGGATGCCACCAGCGAGCTCATTCACACCAAGCCTTGATAGGCGCGCAAGTGATGCTTTTACAGCCTTTGGGTTTACTTCATTGTAAATAACATTAATCCCCAAAGATAAATCCACAGGCTTATTGGTGGAGGTAACAACAATGTCAGCTGGGGTCGGAATGATACGGTCAGTGACATAACTGCTATCAAGGGTTACATTTTCATTGGTTTGATAAAGTACATCTGCTTTCGCCCAAACGAGTGCATCTTTTTCTGTGCGGCGATATTGCTTATCAGCATCGGTAAACGATTCCACATAAGGACGTTGCTCCATGCCTGTTTCAGGGTCAATTGTGAGCTTTGTACTGCTGATCACAACAGGCGTTAACCCGTCGACGGTAATATAGTAGTTTGGCATTGGATCAGTTTCAGACAACTGCCATAACTCGCCACGAAACCCTAGAGTCTTTATTTCGCCAGCTTTAAATCCAGTAAACGCTTTTGTGGGTGTAATTTGATGTAAATCGCCTTGAACACGACTAATGTCAAATTCAGGATTTAACACAGCTTGAACGGGTCTCATTTGGCTATAAAAAATTGACCAGTTACCATTGGGGTAATTAGCAGGAGTTGAAAAATCGATTTCTGCGATAAAGCAACGTTGGTCTTTTTGAGCCGCTGAACATGCTTGCTCAGGGATATTGGTGACCACTCGATAAGTGACTTTTAGTTCATTAGCGAATTGATTGAGTGAGGTTTGTGTCCAAGAGGATTGTTCAATGTTGGTTTGACGCTCAGATGACCCGCCCTGACAACCTACTACCCCAAGTGACAATAATAAAGCCGTTGCGATGATGGTCTTTTTCATAGTTTCCTCAGTTTATCCCTAAGCTAATGATGTAACGCAATATGGTTTAAGCTATTTCTTAATCTTTAACAGCCTTTATTTGTCATAAACTTGCCAAACAGGAGCAAGAAAGTTTTATGCTGTTTAGTCAATGCTTTATAGGTCAACTTATCTTATTCCTTCCCAGATTTGTATAGTGGGTCTCAACGACTGAAACCGAACTAACTAATGACTATGTATCATAAAAAAGGCAAAAAAATAGCTGGGAACAAAATATGTTACCCAGCTTATACTCGTTTCTGGGGAGAGACTAAAAGTATAAAAATTAATTGTATTCCGCCCGACCGGAATACAATCAAAACATGAGTAGAAGACCTCTACCTTACTCATGTGGACCTTAAAACAACGAATCAAACAAGCAATGACAACGCTGTCATTAATAATCTACAGAATTAGCCATCAAATTTCTACATTTATTTGACCAAATTACACAGTTAATTAACATTGTTTGGTTTTAGTATTTTAAAACAGTTACTTATTTAAAACCTCTACCTTAAAAAAAGCTTAACTGGGATTAATGAAGTGGAATTAAACAGTAAACTCATGAGTCAACTTAGTGTTTTCATTGATATACCAAACATAAAAAAGGCACTGTGAATCGTAATTGACTCACAATGCCTAGATGTTTGCCCTGTATGAGGTCTGTTGTCGCAAGGTAAGCCGTACTTACTTTACAAAACTCACTAGAGTAAATGACAACAATTACGTCTTTATAAATTATGCTTTAGACATAATCTCAGTGCGTGCTAAACGGTTCACTTGATTTAGTGATGCAAGATGACCGTAGATAGGACCTAGAAGACCACGTTTTCTAAGTTCTAAATAATCTTCGTCTGAAAGCTCATTAAGTTTTGCTTCATCAATTAAGTATAGACCATTGATATTGCGTTTTTCACCAGCAACATCTACCGTTAGCGTTTGCGTAGTGAGTAACTCTTTTTCTGCAAGGAAACCTAGAATGTTACGGCTTGCTTGATCTTGTTCAAAGTGAGCAATTAGCGCTTTTTTACGGTTTTCTAAGTATTCAGTTTCTTTTTCGCCTTCGAATAATGCTTGGCCTTCTGTTTTACTAACTTCAGCAGCACCTTCACGAATACCAATCCAAACTTTATCTTTAACGTCTGGGTTTAATACTAGTCCGAGTGGGTAATCACGTACAACAGCAGGGATATACAAACCTTGCCATTTGCCATCTTTAATACTTAAATTTTGGCCTGGCTTTAAGCCCAGCATCGCAACGGCTTGGAACTCACCACTATCACTGTTTTTAACAAATACAATTGGGTATTCAGTTGCTGCACGACCAATTTCGTGCAAAGTTACTGGAACAATGTGCTGGTCAGCTACATGGTTAAAGCTCGATGGAGTGATTTTTAAATCACCGTGTTTTGCATGTTCAAGTAACGTAATTTGGTTAGACATCTTGGCTCCTTCAGGCGCTTCTAATCAATAATGATTTACATAAAAATTCGGGATTCAAGTCCCTTTTAATAAAAATTTCTTTTGAAGATTAAATTCAAATCCCAAAATTTTTAAATGATGCTTTGTTTAAATGACTCACTATCTCGCTTGATATTACAACTTAGAGTGACTCAAAAAGCCCATTATCATTTAATCTGCAGCTAACGTTACCGTATCAAGAAATAAAGTACCACTGGCTATGTTATTTATTTGGGGGCTTTTAGATGGTTTTCAAGCCATATTGCTTTATTTTATTTAATAAAGCACGATGCTCAGGTAATTCTGCGGCTAACCCTTGACCAATCCGTCGGATCTGTTCTGTTTGCTGCTGCGCTGCTAACAAATACTGTTTATCACATTGATTTACTTGTGTAGCGTATTTCATTCCGTATAACACATATAAATAGTTATCCACGTTGAACACTTCATAACGAGAAAACAAGTCGTCAGTCAGCGGGCTAAAGTTTTGCCATAACGCCATCTTTTGCTTTAAAGGATTAGGGATTGAATCAGGACAACGGTTATCTCGCCAGAAGTCACTGTCTTGTCTGTCTGAAATACAGTAATGCAATTTAGCAAACTCAACCACTCGCTCCCAAGCGTAGCCCATTGTGTGGTTAAATCGCTCGGCAAGTGCAGGCATTTGCGATAATGCATGTGGTAATCGTTTTGATAGATAGGCAGCGGCAAAGTCGGTTAACAATATTGAGGTAGCCTCAATAGGCTCTAAAAAACCTTGAGCAAGCCCCAATGACACGCAGTTTTTAGCCCAGAACTTTTCTCTATAGCCAACTTTCATCGGAATTTCTCTTGAAGAAAGTGAAGCTAGCTTACCCCCTAAATATCGATCAAACGTTTCTTCAGCTTGTGCAGATGTCATATGATTATCTGAGTAAACAAAACCTGTGCCTCGCCTTTGCGGCAGGGCGATATCCCAAACCCAACCAGCTTGGTGGGCAGTAGCAATCGTATAGGGCGGGATAACTTGTTCTTCAGTGGTAGGGACTTGCGCAACGATTGCTTTATTCACAAACAATTGCTTAGATTTATCAATAAAGCCAACCTTAAGCTTTTTAGCAAGCAATATCGACTCAAAGCCACTTGCATCAACATAAAAATCAAAAGCTAACTCGCCTAATGAATCCGTTTTCAAACAAGCTAAATTGCCCTGCTCATCGATATTGGCATCAAGCACATTGGCTTTTAGGTGAGTGACATTAAATTTTGTTGTCGCATTTTTAGCTAACAATTGTGCAAATTTTGCTGCATTTAAGTGGTAAGCATAACTAACCTTGCCGCCATATTCTGGTGTTGTAATCAGTTTGGGAGCTTTGAAGGCATCACAAATAAAATGCTGAGGAGAAACGGTAGCAGAGAAACTCTGCTGATTAGTTGCCTGTTGCTTGGCTTGCTGTAACCAATAATCGGTAAGGTTCTCCCCTAGCGGGCTTGGTACGTCAAACAAGTGATGGTAACTGTTTTTGGCACCATGAATATCTTTATCAAGCCAATTGCAAAACTTAATTGATTGCTTAAAGCTTACATCACATTCACGAATAAACTCGGTTTCACTGATACCGAAGCTTTGTAACGATTGTTTAATCGCTGGTACCGTTCCTTCACCCACACCAATTGTCGGGATATCTGGTGATTCAATCAGCGTGACAGAAACATCAGCTAAATGCTGCGCAGCTTTTCCAATATGGTTTGCTGCTAACCATCCTGCAGTACCACCACCTACAATCACTATTCTTTGTACTTTCATTCAAACCACCAGCTTTGCAGTTAATGACTTAATTTAATAAAAAAGCCTAGCAATTTGCTAGGCTTTTTTGACTCGGCTATGAATTAATTAACCGATTAGAAGCGTAGGTTTAAGCCCACCTTATAACGAGCTTCACCTTCAAAGCTCCAAGCTGGGTAACCACCTTTTAGCTCTGGTTTCACATCCGCACCATCTGGTGCAACACCTAACTGAACACTGTCCTCTTCAAGTAAGTTAACTACTTCAAATGAAACACCTAAATATTCAGTAATGTTGTAGTTAGCACTTAAATCCAATGTGCCATAGTCTTGGTGCTCACGGTTACCATAGAAACCTGGTAATTCGCGGATCATGTATTCACTACGCCAGTTATAAGCAACACGAGCCGAGAAGTCTTCCATCTCGTAATAACCCACTAAGTTAACTGTGTGTTTAGAAGAATCAGAGAACACGCTAACTTCGTCTGGGTAATTTTCAGGTGATGCGTCTGAATCAGCAAAAGTATAGTTTGCAGAGTAACCAAATCCGTTATCGAAACCATCTTGGATTTGTAGTTCGACACCTTGAATTTGACCGCCTGTACCGTTTTTCTTAGTTGACTTAGTCCAATTATCTTCACCTGAATCAGGGTCAATAATACCGATACTTTGGTCAAGAATTTGATCAGAAGTAACAAACGAACTGATATCCTTAATAAAGTATGCCGCACTCATTAATCCATCAGGGCTGAAGTACCATTCAACACCTAAGTCAGCTTGAGTCGCTTTAAATGGCTCAAGGGCAATGTTACCTGTGTTGACGACTTCATTACCCGCTGTTCCGTCTGCATAGCCTGCTAACGCAGAAGATGCAAACATGTCACCGTAATTAGGACGTGAGATAACTTGTCCTGCAGAGGCACGAATTATCACATCACTAGCAACATCAAAAGCAATGTTCATGCTAGGTAAAACATCACTGTAACTTGCATCAAGTGTGCTTAAGTTATCAGCATAAGAACCGTCAGCTTGAAGTGCATAATAATCTGATGACGCATCGGTAGAAATATAACGTAGGCCAAAGTTACCGCGGATACCGTCGGCTTCAAAATCAGCCATTAAGTATAATGCTAAGTTTTCTTCGTTTATTGTACCGTAACCTGACTTATAAACGGTTCCGTCTTTACTGAAACCACTGATTGCTGCTTTTGCATCTTTTAGCATTGCATCAAGGTTCGGCTCAGGTAACGTGTAACCTGCACCTGAAGACATTGAGCCGCCATAGTAAGCTGTTGCATCTTTTGAAGTGACATCAGCATTGACTATTGCAGGATAAGTCTCTTGCTTAACATCATGATCAGCCCAGCGCACACCAGTTTTAAATGAGGTAATTGCACCTAAATCAACAGGAATCGTGAAATCAAATTGTGCATAAGTTTCTTCATCTGAGTTAGGTTGTTTCTTTAAAGACCAACCTGCTGGCGCTAACTGACCACCAAAATCTTCTGCACCAAATGATTTATTTGCTACATCAATTTTAATGACTTCACCAGTCGCATCATAAGTACCAGCGTAATCAGCTGGTGTACCTAACCAAAAACCATAGTTAGCAGTTAAATCGGTACCACCTTCAGATTTAGTATTACCAACACGGCCTTCCATAGTGAAACTATCGGCTTCATATTTGAAATCGAAATCTACGGTATTTGAATCCATGCTTGCTTGGCGAGCCCAAGTTTGTGCCCAACCTGGGTTTGCATCATCTGCACCACGGCGATAGAAGGTACAAGTACCATTGCTATTTTTTTGCTCACAAGCAGCATCTTTATCATCTGGGAACATTACGAATAAAGACGTGTTAGCATTGTTTGCTTTCATGTCTAAGCTCATTAAGTTCAAACCAAACTCTAAATTATCAGTTGGGTTATATTGGAATACACCATTAATCGCTGTACGTTCACGATCTTGTTGGAATGTCGTAGGGACGATATCACCCCAACCTAGCAATGATTCAATACCATTACGTTGGTAAGTTGTTTCAGAACCCGCAGCAGAAATTAAGAAACCAAAATTTTCGTTTTCATTTTTCCAGCTGTATAAGCCAGATAATTCAGGATCAGTTTCTTCAGAGATTGTGCCGTAATCACCTTTAGCGCTAAGGAATACAGTGTTGGCATCTAAATCTAATGGTTTACGTGTTTTAACAATTACCGTACCGCCCACGCCACCTTCAGGTAAATCAGCCTGAGATGACTTATATACTTCAATCCCACCGACCATTTCAGGCGGTAGTAAGCTGTAGTTAAAGCTACGGTCAATAGACTGTTGATCATACCAACCAGTAGAAGCTACTGAATGTCCGTTAAGTAGTGTACGTGTTAAGCTGCTTGAAGCACCACGAATTGACACTTGCTGGCCTTGGCCAAACTGACGGTTTACAGCAACACCTGGTATACGGCCTAATGACTCACCCACGTCACCATCAGGAAATTTACCAATATCTTCTGCGGTTACCGCATCAACAACTGAGTTTGAAAAACGTTTTTCATTAACCGAAGCCTTCATCGAGGCACGCATGCCTTTTACTTCGATTTTTTCAATGTTTTCTTCAGCAGTCTCAGCATCAGCAGCCACTGCTCCTACTGAAACCATACTGCCAAGCAAAATAGCAATGTTAGTTGCTAAAACATTTTTCTTAAAATTAATAGGTCGCATCTTCATTTCCCTTCCATAACTTTATTATCGTTTTTGGATACATAACCATTCCAACCGGAATGACAACGCTGTCATGTCTAGAGCAAACATTACACAATTATTAACAGTCTTGCCACAACAAAATAACTTTACTGAGCATTTTTTGTTATAAAAACAATTAAAGAAAGATAGAAATGCCCACTTAAACTATTAAAAAACAAAGTCTTGAGGAAAATAATAATTTGTAGCATTTTTGATACAAGCTCTTTATAAAAGCCACTGTTCAAACCAGATAGATAATTGGAGATTGCCTAATTAAGTAAAAATAAGCACTATTAGAGTTATATGAGCTACCGTTATTTCGTCAAGTACACGGTTTGAAGACACGTTATTAGGGGATAAATGTCATCAAATTGAGATAAATAACTGTTAAGCTACTCGCCTGAATAAAAGAGCTATAAACAAATGAAAGTAACCATCAATGATGTTGCCAAACATGCTGGCGTATCAATCAAAACAGTATCAAGAGTCACGAATAAAGAAAGCTCTGTAAGACAAGCCACCATTGATAAAGTCAATGCCGCGATCAATGAGTTAAATTACCAACCCAATTTAGCTGCCCGTAATCTTGCCAGTACTAAATCTTACGTCATCGGCTTTATCTACGATAATCCCAACGCTTATTACATTATTGATATGCAAAATGGTATTTTGTCTGCTTGCCAAGACAAAGGTTACGAATTACTTATTCACCCGTGTGATGCAAAATCAGCGGATATTTGTGATGAATTAACTAAGATGGTTAAGCATTCACGTTTATCTGGTCTAGTATTAACGCCTCCGATGTCTGAGGACCCTACTATTTTAGCAGCCCTTGATGAAATAGATGCCAACTACGTCCGCATTATTGCAGGAGAAAAAGCCTGTGCAGACAATGGATTAGCTGTTCTAGTAAACGATAAGCACGGCGCTTTAGAAATAACACAGCACCTTATTGATATCGGTCATACAGAGATTGGATTTTTAAGTGGTGATCAGCACCATGAATCAACCAAAGAACGATTAAGTGGTTTTAAAAGCGCATTAAAACAAAACCAACTGAGCGTAAACACTGACTGGGTACTAGATGGTCAGTACTCTTTTGAATCTGGTGTTGAAAATGCCAATAAGTTAATAAATTTATCTCAGCGTCCTACTGCAATTGTCGCATGTAACGATGAAATAGCCGCAGGTGCTTTATTTGCCGCAAGATTAGCTGGATTAGATATCCCAAAAGATCTTTCCATCGTAGGCTTTGAGGATAGTCCATTCTCACGCCAAACTTGGCCTAAACTGACGACGGTGCATCAACCTAACGTCAAAATTGCAAAAGTCGCAACTGAATTACTAATTGCTAACAGTAAAGAGACCGTAGAAAAACGCTCAATGATATTTACTCCAGAGCCCGTCATTAGAGACTCTTCATCGACTCGCTAATCATAGTTGTTAGTGACAAAAAAGCCTCTAAAATTTAGAGGCTTTTTGTTGTTCAAATTGTCAAAGATTAAACAGCTTCTTCGTTTTCTTCGCCCGTTCTTATACGAATAACACGTTCAATATCAGTAACAAAAATCTTACCGTCACCAATTTTACCAGTTCTTGCCGTATCAACAATCACTTCAATTGCTTGATCTAACTGTTCATCTTGGATGACCAATTCGATTTTAACTTTAGGTAAAAAGTCCACCATGTATTCAGCACCACGATAAAGCTCAGTGTGGCCTTTTTGACGACCAAAGCCCTTAACCTCTAGAACTGTCATCCCAGTAATACCTATTTCCGCAAGTGACTCTCGCACATCATCAAGTTTAAACGGTTTAATAATGGCTTCTACTTTTTTCATCAATCACTCCTGTGCACTTGGGAAGTCTTTATATACTTGAAGTATATATGCATTAATAATCAAAAATCGCTCTCTATCTTACTTTAACATCACTTTTTTTGCTTTAAATTTAATGGAGTATTTTTAAAAAACTAAAATTAGCTTAATACCAAAAGGAATCTATACTTAGCCTTATTGCTTCGCGGGATTGCTTAGCAAAATAAATCAAGGATGATTTTATGAAACACCAATTCATGGGCTTTAGCCTAGTAGAGCTGATTGTCACGTTATCTATCTCAGCGATCTTAACTACCTTTTCTTTACCCTACTTTGAAGTCATTATTGAACAATCTCGAAGCGAAAGTTCAATTAGATCTATCCAGCAGTTAATCCAACTCGCCAGAAATCATGCTATTACTTTCGGCACAAGAGTCACAGTATGCCCTTTAGTCAATTCCCAATGTAATTGGGATTGGCAAAGCGGCTTTAGCGTTTTTACTGATGGGGGTAAACGCAATGAACTTGGCAGTGAAGATGAGCTTCTGTATGTTATGGGACCATTCAATTCTAATGATATTGTTTATTACAATCGAAACGCTATTAGATTCCAGCCTGATGGTTTAGCATCTGGCACCAATGGGACCTTTAGATACTGCCCTAATACTTATAATAGCCCATATTCAAAAGCGGTCATTATTAATCAGTCTGGCAGAATAAGGTTCTCTCGCCAAAAGAATATTGAATGCCAACAAGACTGAATTTCGCGATTAATGATGGCCAACTTTAGATTGACAAAAACGCTGATTTCGCACTCATATTACCTTATACTGACTTAAGTATTACTGAGGAAATATGGATGATAAAAATAAAGAAAGGATTAACTAACGGTTTTACTCTGGTTGAACTATTGATCACACTTGTAGTTGCAGGAGTTTTAATCGCTGTAGCGGTTCCTTCGTTAACTTACCTATATGAATCTAGTCGAAGTCGGGCTGCTACCAATTCACTTGAGTCAGCATTGGTTTTTGCTCGTAACCAAGCTGTAAGTTTTGGCAGAAGAGTCTCGGTATGCCCTGGTGACGGTTCAGGCTGCACGAGTAATTGGATAGACGGAGTTGCAATTTTTATAGATGATGATCAAAACGGCATAAAGGACAATAATACGGATGTACTTCGTTTTATTGATGCTTTCAATGATGATGATTTTATAAAAACCTCTTCTTCGTCCCTAATCACCTTTAATACAGATGGTCTTGTTAGTGGCTCAACGGCTCAAACTATAACTTACTGCCCAGGTTCCACAGACAGCGCATACTCAAAACAAGTGTCATTAAGTGCATCAGGCAGAGTGCAAGTCATTACAGAAAATGTGAATTGCACATAATCTTGATATGATCTAGTACATTTAATCCAAGGTCGATTTTAATATCTTCTACAAAAAAGAGTTTATGGTTATCTAATCCATAAACTCTTTTTTAACCTAGAGCAAAAGTTAATTACTCCAACATTCAGCCGGCGTTTTAACACCATCAGAAGTGATTTGAATGACTGCACAATCTGTATCTCTAGTCGCTTGCGTTCCAATCGCTGTTGCTTGCAAGGTATATTTAGTCGCAGAGCCTACAGAAGCATCTATCTCATAAAAGCCGTTATCTACAATATAAGGATCGGTATCCATTCCCAACTGTTTCATATTCTTGGTAAATTTCTTATGATCCAAATAAAACTGTTCTTGCCTATTAGCCATATTCATAAGCCCTGAGAGAGCATCTGCACGGGCCCCTCTAGCAGCGAAGCTAGTATAACTAGGGTAGGCAATCGAAGCCAAAATACCAATCACCACAAGTGTAATCATGGCTTCAATTAACGTAAAACCTGAGATTTTTCTATTATATTGCACCATTTTTAATTCTCGTTCTGATGGTAGTAAATTCGATTGACACCTAAGCCACCACCGATACATTTATCATCGCCTTCAGGACAACCATCGTCGCCTAAAACATCGTTTTTAATCATATCATTAGCAGCATCACCAATACCTATCAAATACATATAGCTGTCTGAATCGCCATTTTTTGGTACTACTAATGTTGGCGTATCAGGTACTTGTTCACCCATTACAAAATAGTCTTCACTATGGCTATACGTCCTCGCACCTTTATGTAAATCGAACCCATATAAGCGCCCTTGACCAGGGACTAAACATGCGGTTTCGCTGGCTCCAGTTTCAGGCACATATGAAGTAAAAAAGACTCTTCCTGATACAATTGTTGCCGCTGATAATGATTTCTCACCTGCATCACTAAAGTTATAATACCAGCCTCTCTTGGCACCAAATGTTACAAGCTCAGAATCTGAAGAAGGTGATTCAGTTGTCACATTATAGAGATCTGTTAGTTCAAGAAGGTCAGGTGCTGTATTACTGGCTGCAGAGCTATAAGATTTAGTGACAATATTTCTATCTTGCAATGTAAAGAACTTATCAGCTCTTGCCTTATCAAGAGGGTGGGGTCTATGTCCGCTTCCTATTACAACAGCATCATAAGGAATACTTTGATAAGTCATTGTAGTTGTTGAGGTTCCACTACCGTCCGTATGCGTATGTTCTGCAATGTTACTGAAAGTCGTTTGTGCCACAACAGGCTCTGAGTAGAAACGAATATCAGTTGTTGTTGTCCCACCACCGAGAGTTGCAAATTTGAAAGCACTCCAAGGGTTTGAAGTATCATTTGGCAAACCTGGCATATCTAGACGCCATACATTGGCACCAGTATCTGTCGCATAAACTCTATCGGTTAACTGATCATTATTACTATCAAGAATTGCGACCTTATTTGGAATACTGTCCGAAAGCCCTGGCATTACCGTATCACTGCCAGTTAGTCCGAAAGTGTATACTTTTGTTCCATTATCGGCATCGATAATATAGACCCCAGTGCCAATACTATCTGAACTTCCAACATTTGAGCCATCTTTTGTCGTAGGGTTATAACCTGCGCCGATAATCAATACAGGATCAGCATCAGCTGCAGTTGTTGCGCCAGAAGGCCAACCAGGAACCTTAGTGATTACAGGCTCTGACCACGATTCACCTTGTAAAGTAAAGTCGCTAACTTGAGAAATCCACTTCAATGAAGGTGAATCTGGATTTGTAATATCTAAAGCATAATATGAAGTTCCACCTCGTCTCATACCAATAAATAACCATGCTTTTGAGACTTTATCACTTGAATCCCTCTCAATATAAGCAACTGGCGAACTATCCATGCCGTATATAGAGTGAACACCTGTCTGAGGGTTATCACGTAAACCTTTTATATTTTTAAGCAATTCGGCTGGCATAAATGCCCAAGATTCAGAAACGGGTACATCAGCAGTTTCATCATCCTTGAACATATGAAGGAACCCATGGTTTGTTCCCATTAAAATACGGTTATCCGGCTCTGAAGAGTTGCCATAGTTAATAACAAGCGGCCTTGAGTGCAGCGGGTCGCCGATGATATCTTGACGTAAATAGAGAGGTGCTGTGTCAGCTTTATCATCATGATCTTCATCATCAACATTGACGCCTTTCGCCCAATCAAAATTGTCATCGATTCCGCTAATGTCGACTCCCATGTAATCAGCTAAATCAGCATCTGTAGATAAATAGCTATTCAATTTGGCATTTGCCGGCGTGAAGGCAACTAAGTCACCGCTGCTACCTGCGTTAATCAATACCTTTCTTGAGCTAACAGACGAGCTATAAGTTGACTTCATGACCCCTGCAACACCGCCATCAGAAACATGATAGCCACGGTATGAATCGCCAGTACAATCAGTTGTCCAATACGGACAAGCTTCTGCAGCGATAGTACCTGAACTATCAAATGCATCATTGCCATTTTTATCAACTACCGTCCCATCAGCAGTCACTTTAAACTTCTTTAAATTACCTGACCAACGAGGTCCTTTATCAGGCAAAAACATTGCAAAATATGCGTCATCGCCAGTTTGGGTTTTATCAAGCACTACTGAAGGAGAAGTAAAACTAGAATCCGTTCCTTGAATTGCTGTTACAGCTTGTAAAAGCGAAGCTTTCAATGCTTCAGCAGAGTTTGCTTTATAATATTCACCACCAGCTTTTTCGGCCGTTTTTTCTAATAAAGCTTCAGCGGCATCAGCACCAGAACTAAAGCCAATCGTATAAGTCGATACAACTTGATCAGACGGTGCATTTGGGTTGACATCGTTGTTGTACATCCAATTAGATAGTGAAGCTAAATAATTGGTTTTCATAGTACCCCACTCGTTAATATCTTCACCTAATGTCAAATCTACACCTGGTAATAACGCGATAGCAGAATCGGCACTAACATCTAAATTTGGAATTCCGTCGGTAACGTAAATAATTGATGCATTAGACTGGCAATCTTTATTCACAAATGGCGAAATATAATTCCCGTTAGACTCGATAGCTGTATCATAGGAAGGATTAGAGGTAGAGCCTGATGTTTTATGGCCAAATTTGACTGGTTTACCATATAAGTAACTATAAGCTTCAAATAAGGTTTCACATAAAGGCGTATAGTTGCCGTGAATAGAATCAGAATCTTGAATAGACGTAATTACGCTATTTTTGTTTGCAACCGATGCCTCTTTAATACCAGAAATAATACGACCGCCATCTTTAGAAGTACTGTCGTTTTTGTTAAATATTAATAAACCAAAGTCTATACCTGGAGTACTGACTATAAGCTCTTCTAAGATTCGTTTTGCCACATCCATACGTGTATATGAGCTGCCATTTGCCTTGCCATTTGGCTTGCTATCATTATGGTACCAAGTTACGTATTCTTGAGTATAAAAATGTATTGGATCACCTAAGCCAAAATCAGTCAGTTTAGCTTTTTCAATATCTGAATCATAAGGAGAGGCAAGCGCGTCGACGGGATACCCAGCAGAAACACCACTAGCATTGGTTGTATTTTGCTCATATATATCTTCATAACAATCTACTGTCGATACAGCACTACCATCTGTTAATGGAAATTTACTCCAAACATTGCCTTCATACTGACGAAAATAACCCGTATATATTCCATATTCTTCAAGGAACGTTTTAGAACTCGCACAGCCATTAATTGAGTTTAAGATGTATTGATTACTACTTAGTTCTGGAACAACGGCACCATCATTCGAAAAATATAACTTAGTACTGCCTCCAATACTCCCTTGATCATGGAATCTAGGAGCAGTAAAAGAATTATCACCCATTGAGCCGGATGTATCTAATATAAGTAATACTTGCGGATTATCGTTACTTCTTGCTGAAGACTCTGCTACGTATAGCTCAGTATCATCAGCGATACTTGTCGCAGCTAGAGCAATAGTCATAAAACTTAAAGTAAAAGTGGATATCTTCTTAAACATGTTTAACTCCCGGTGAGCACTTCTTGCTCAATGCCCGTTGTAACGGTAAGTTGTCCTACACCGCCTCTTCCAAAAGTAGCAGAACTCGAAACTTCTAGGCGTCTGCAGCTGATTAAATTAGCCGCGCTTGCTTTTTCAGTACGCTGGCAGTTTACGTCGATACCTGGATTATCTTCAGGCATTAACTTAATATTCTGTGTTCCATCCATTTCAGTAACGACACCATCGGCAGTTCTCGTGCTAAAGTTATGCGTGACATTGTCATTAATCACGATGTTTAGCCCTCCTTGTGCCTGAGCTAATGCAGAAACTCGGTCACCGCCAGCACCCGCCATTCTTAAGGATTGACTAGAGTTCACTGCTAATGCGACTCCGATAATAGTCATAACAATCAGTACCACTAAGGAAAAAAATAACACCATTCCTTGCTGGTTTTTTAATGGTTTAATCATTGAAGTAACCTAAATATTAATTTCTAATTAAAACAGGGTTATCTAACACGACAGTGGTCGACATCACTTTTCTTCGATATTTATCATTCGTTGCTGGAATTGATTTATCACCTAACTGATAGACTATTTCGTTCTCATAACTATCATCTTCTTGAATAGATCGAACTAATACATAGATTTTAATCGCAACTAATCTCTGAAACCCTTGGTTATCCCACATCATGGTTGATACTTCATTTGCTGGCATAAATGAATCAGGAGTTGAATCACCATCATCATCAAAACCATACAAAAACCTTATGTTCTCAATACCTTCTACTAACTGATCTTCATTGTTCATGCCTTTAGAAATATTCAAGGTTTTACGACTAAGAATAGGTATCCCGCTATCATTTTTAATAAAATAAATATGATGCTGATACTCCCAAACTCTACTATTTAACTTATTCGGAGCAACACTGCTCCCATTAAAAAATTCAATTTCATTTGAGGTCACTGAAGCATAGTATCGATTAGTATCTTGAACTGTGGTTTCTGGACCCACTAAGCGTTTGATTTGAATCACATCGGTACCACTGATCGGAGAAATTGCAGCATCACAGTTTAACGTGTTAACACTATTTCCTTGCTCATAACCCCATAACCTTCTGAAGTGTGCAGGGACGTTTAGAGGAAACGTTGCATTATTGAAGCCATCACCTACACAATCACTAGGCACTGCAGTAGCTGAAACTGAGGTGTTGGTACCCAGTAGTAAATCGGTTCCAGTAATGTCACCAAAAAAACCTAATTGACTAATATCGCGTTCCATAATAGCTAAAGCTATCCGACCATTCTCTTGCAACTGAGTAAACTGGCTTGTGGTAGTCACATTGCTTGAAGACATATTGAACATCGAAAATAAACCAGCTGAAATAAACAAACTAATGAGCATTGCAATCATTAGCTCAACAAGCGACATTCCTATTTGTAATTTTTGTTTAGTAATCATTCTAATAACCTAAAAGATTGCTGTCTCAATTTCGAAAATTCGTTTTTTGTTGTTTTTAGCACCGCAATTGATAACGTAATCCGAGTAACCAGTCTCTGTGCCGTGTGACTTTCTGATACCTGTCCAACTCATCACAACCACAACTTTATTGGGCTCAACATAGATACAGCCATTTGGAGACGGCAACCCACCAACATTATTAGCGCCATCTTTTTCAGCCTCGCCAATAAATGCTGATTGCCACTCATATACATCCCAAAGCTGTAATTCGGCAGGAGTACAAATCGCGACACCTGAGCATGCCTTCGAAGGAGCGGTTAAAGAAGCACCAGTATATGTCGTGCCCGTTGCAGAACCATAGGAATCTAAAACCGACGGGTTCAAACGCATTCGATTGATAATGTCGTTGGCATAGTAAGAAGCTTGAGTTTGCTGAAATGATTCGAAGCTACCGCGTTTTGAGACGATATGCAGATTAAAAATTCCAATTAAGCCTACGGTCAAAATAACCAAGGAAACTAAAACTTCAATTAAGGAAAATCCATTCCTTTTCGCTGACATGAGTGTCAAACCTCCATTTTCTGCCAGTATATTGACAAAATGATTATAATTATTTGTTTAAAATCTAAAACTTAGATACAAAATACTACAATGTAAAATAAGAGTCGAGCAAGATGTAATCAAAACTAACAAGTATTGTATACCAAATATTAGCTAAAGATTAAATTTAACGATCTATAGAGTATAGACTAATTACTCATGCTTTAGTTACAGGCACAAAAAAACCGCAAGCCAGAATAGCTCACGGTTTTATAAATAGCTTATTTTGTTTTCGTATCAGGCCTTTAAGCTGTCATTATTATCTAAGCTCGGCGGGTACGGCAAAAACAGTATCTTCTTTTCGCCCTTCCACTTCGGTGATGACCGAAGGCTCAAATTTAGCGATAGCATCAACCACTTGTTGAACAAGTACTTCTGGCGCAGAAGCCCCAGCTGTAACCGCAACTTTAGATACACCATCAAACCAAGCTTCATCAACATCGGCTGCGGTATCAACTAAATAGGCTTGAGTGCCTGTTTTTTCTGCAAGCTCACGCAGTCTATTGGAGTTAGAGCTGTTTTTAGACCCGACGACAATCATCAAGTCAGCATCAGAAGACATGTTTCGAACGGCATCTTGACGATTTTGAGTCGCATAACAAATGTCGTCTTTTCGCGGCCCTTCAATAGAAGGAAACTTCTGTTTTAACGCTTCAATAATGTCTAACGTATCGTCCACTGATAAGGTTGTTTGAGTGACAAAGCACAGGTTGTCAGGATCTTTAACCTCTAATGCCGCTACGCTTTCCGGTGACTCAACAAGATAAACGCCACCTTGCGGATTATCATACTGACCCATAGTACCTTCAACTTCAGGATGTCCTTCATGGCCGATTAAAATACACTCTATTGCTTTACGGCTGGCACGGGTTACTTGAAGATGCACTTTAGTCACAAGTGGGCATGTTGCATCGAAGACTTTCAGTCCTCTATGCTTAGCTTCTTTTCTTACCGCTTGGGATACACCATGAGCACTAAAGATCACGATGCAATTGTCAGGTACTTCATCTAATTCATCAACAAAGATTGCACCACGGTCTTTTAAGTTTTGAACCACATATCGATTATGTACGACTTCATGACGGACATAAATCGGTGGTTCAAACAACTCTAGTGCTCTTTCAACGATACTAATCGCTCTATCTACACCAGCACAAAAACCACGTGGGTTAGCTAACAATATATTCAATTCAGGAGAAGTTGGGTCAACTTTTAGCATGTTAAAGTACCTCTACAACTTCAAGCTCAAAAGTGACTTTTTGGCCCGCTAAAGGATGGTTTAGATCAACAGTGATGGAGTCACCAGCGATTTCACGCACCATACCTGGTATTTCGCTACCACCAGGACCACCAAAACTGACTATCACGCCCACTTCTAATTCCATATCAGCTGGAAAGCGGCTTCTATCCATATGATGGATAGCATCAGGGTTTGCTTCACCAAACGCATCAACTGGTTCTAAAGTAAAAGTGTGATTATCACCTTGCTGCAATTGGCGAATTTGCGCCTCAAATGCAGGGCTTAAGCTGCCATCACCAGTATTAAAACGAGCAGGCTTACCAGACGCTTTTGTACTATCTGCTGTAGAACCATCCTCTAGAAGGATATTCATATGACATAAAATAGAACGGGTTAAAGTGTGTTGCTCAGACAATGTAGCTCTCCCTAACTTCCTGTCGGTGGTACTTCAGGCTTAAATGATTCCCAAATGATCAATACCGCACCGATAAATATACCAGCGTCAGCGATGTTAAATGCAGGGTAATGACTTGTATTCCAGTAGAAATCGATAAAATCTACTACATAGCCATGCATTAAACGATCAACTAAATTGCCTATCGCCCCACCAATAATCAGCGTATAAGCTAAATTTGAACGCCAAAGTGATGAAGACTGTCTTCTTAACCAAACAGTTAGCAGCACACTAAAGCCAACGGCAATAATGGTAAATAACCAACGTTGCCAACCACCTGCTTCACTTAAAAAGCTAAATGCTGCTCCGTAGTTACGCACATAAGTAAAATTAAAAAAAGGTAAAAGCTGTATTGAATCATACAGCTCAAAATTCGCTAACACCCATTGCTTAGATAGCTGATCGGCAAAAAAAACCAATACAGCTACCCAATACCAACGAATGCCACTTTCTTTCCAAGTCGATGGCATTATAAACCCTTAAGCAAAATTACGATGTTCGCCATCGCCTTCGATGTTAGTAACACAACGACCACATAATGTTGAATGTGACTCGTTAGAACCAACATCGTCACTGTAGTGCCAGCAACGTTCACACTTTTCAGCTTCACTTTTTGAAACCATTAATTTAAGCGAGCTAAGCTCAGTTTCAATTGCATCAGCAGAAGCATTGTCTAATAACTCAACTTTCGCTTTTGAAGTGAGTAAAACAAAGCGAAGTTCGTCTGATAACTTACCAAGTTGAGCAGCTAAATCAGCATCAGCAAACAGAGTCACTTCAGCTTCTAAAGAGTCACCAATTCGTTTATCACGACGAGCTTGTTCTAATACTTTATTGACTTCATTACGCACAGTTAGTAACTGCTGCCAGTATTCATCACTCAAGTCATCAGCTAAAGTCACTGACTCAAGCCCTTGGTACCATTCTTCAGTAAAGACAAATTCTGTGCGCTCACCTGGTAATAATTTCCAAATTTCATCAGCAGTGAAACTTAGTACAGGCGCAATCCAGCGTACCATCGCTTCGGCAATATGGTATAGCGCAGATTGACAACTACGACGAGCATGGCCATCTTGCTTAGCTGTGTA
Source organism: Shewanella japonica (assembly GCF_002075795.1). Classification (NCBI taxonomy): domain Bacteria; kingdom Pseudomonadati; phylum Pseudomonadota; class Gammaproteobacteria; order Alteromonadales; family Shewanellaceae; genus Shewanella; species Shewanella japonica. Next base: position 1,505,522 of record NZ_CP020472.1, on the reverse strand, counting down.
TTGACGATCTTTAATAATGTCTAAATAGAAACTACCTAGCTCTACAGAACAGAACTGCATTAGCTTTTGTGTAACAGAGTGGAAATTATATTGATCGTAAGCTTCAATAATTTCATTTTGAAGTGCAGCTGCGCGGCGTACAACCCAACGATCTAGTGACACCATATCTTCTGTAGCAATCATGTCTGTTTCAGGGTTAAAACCATTCAAGTTAGCCAACAAGAAGCGAGCAGTATTACGGATACGACGGTATGAATCGGCACTGCGATTTAAGATTTCATCAGAAACCGTCATTTCACCACTATAATCGGTTGCAGCAACCCATAAACGAAGGATGTCTGCACCCAGTTTATTGATAACTTGTAAAGGAGCAATCACGTTACCCACTGATTTTGACATCTTGCGACCTTTACCATCAACAGTAAAGCCATGGGTTAATACTTGCTTATATGGCGCTTTGCCATTCATTGCAGTTGAAATCATCAATGAAGACATAAACCAACCACGGTGTTGATCACTACCTTCTAGATATAAATCAATTTCGTGACCATTAAATTCTGGACGAGATGCAACCACTGACGAGAATGTTGAGCCAGAGTCGTACCAAACATCTAGAGTATCAGTCACTTTACGGTATTGATCAGCCTCATCACCGATTAATTCGCTTAGCTCAAGATCCCACCATGCTTGAATACCTTCTTGCTCGATACGATGAGCAACGCGCTCCATGATAGAAACACTATCTTGGTGTAACTCTTCAGTTTCACGGTTAACCAGTAAAGTGATTGGCACACCCCAAGTACGTTGACGCGAGATACACCAGTCAGGGCGGTTTTCAACCATTTTTTCGATACGGCTTTGGCCCCAATCAGGGATCCATTGTGTTTTCTCAATTTCAGCTAATGCCTGAGGACGCAAGCCATGGTTATCCATCGAAATAAACCACTGTGGCGTAGCGCGGAAAATAATAGGTGTTTTATGACGCCAGCAATGTGGGTAACTATGACGGTAAGCAACATGGCATAATAACTGGCCTTTCTCTTCCAGTAATTCAACCACACCTTTGTTTGCTTTAAACACGTGCTGGCCAGCAAAGAACTCAGTATCCGCTTTATAAACCCCGTTATCACCAACTGGATTTGCAACTTCTAAACCGTATTTTTGTCCAACCACGAAATCGTCTTGACCATGACCAGGTGCAGTATGAACGATACCAGTACCAGCATCAGTCGTAACATGATCGCCCAAAATAGCAGGCACATCGAAAGACGAAAAAGGATGCTGAAAACGCATCAACTCAAGCTCAGCACCTTTTGCAGTACCAATAACTTTATGGCTTTCAGCTTCGAAACGCGTTAAGCAAGACTCAACAAGTACTTCAGCCAAGATTAGAGTTTTAGTTGCGCCATTTTTAGTAAACTCAACCAAGCTGTAATCAAGATCAGGGCTTAATGATAATGCACGGTTTGCAGGTAGCGTCCAAGGTGTTGTTGTCCAGATAACTGCGGCAACTGGAGTCTTATAGCCTTCAACGCCAAATTTAGCGGCTACTGCTGCTGCATCAACAGCATTGAAAGCAACATCAATTGCTGGTGAAGTTTTGTCTTCATATTCAACTTCAGCTTCAGCTAACGCAGAACCACAATCTGTACACCAGTGAACAGGTTTAACACCTTTATGTAAATGGCCACTTTCAATCACTTTTGACAAAGAGCGTACAATGTTAGCCTCGGTGCTGTAATCCATTGTTAGATATGGGTTATGCCAATCACCTAAAACACCTAAACGAATAAAGTCATCACGTTGACCGTCTACTTGTTTAGCTGCATATTTACGACATTCTGCACGAAACTCAGCAGCAGAAATCTTTTGGCCAGGCTTACCAACCTTTTTCTCTACCATAAGTTCGATAGGCAGACCATGACAATCCCAACCAGGAACGTATGGCGCATCAAAACCAGCCATTGTTTTTGACTTGATAATGATGTCTTTTAAAATTTTATTGACTGAGTGACCGATATGAATATTGCCATTCGCATATGGAGGGCCATCATGCAAAATAAATGGTTTGCGTCCAATTCGACTGTCACGAATTTTTTGATAAAGTTCGTTTTGAGTCCAACGGTTTAACATTTCTGGCTCACGATTAGCCAAGTTACCGCGCATCGGAAAATCTGTTTCCGGCAAATTCAACGTAGATTTATAGTCGGTCATTGATCCTATACCATTAATTGGGCTGATTTATTTCAACCTGCATCATTGCCAAACAAAGCTTTTGCTTCATTTGCATCATTCAAAATTTGTTTCTTTAGTGCCTCAAGTGACTCAAACGGATGTTCATCACGGATTTTAGCAACTAATTCAACTTCTACTCTTTTACTGTATAAATCACCATCGAAGTCAAATAAATGGACTTCTAATTGGCAAATTTGGCCGTCAACCGTCGGTCTAAAACCAACATTGGCAACGCCTTCATATATATCGCTATCATCCCAATACATTTTTACGGCAAACACCCCTCTTACGGGTGACACCTTTCTCTTTAATGCAATATTGGCAGTTGGAAAACCTATGGTTCTACCCAACTTTTGCCCATGTGCCACTCTACCCGTTAGCACAAAGGGGTGACCTAATAATCTTCTTGCTTGCTCTAAATTACCAAGAGCAAGTTGTTCTCTAACTGCTGTGGAACTCACGCGTATCGAACCTAAAATGAAGCTTTGGGTACTCACAACAGTGAACCCAAACTTTTTGCCAGCTTCAAGTAGCATATCAAAGGTGCCAGCACGATTCTTACCAAAACAAAAATCATCACCGACAACAAGGTATTTAACCCCTAGTTTTTTTACTAGCAAATCTTCAATAAATTGCTCAGCTGGCTGATTAGCAAAACGACTATTAAAATTGACGCACAATAAACGGTCAATACTTAATTCATCAAGCAGGCTAATCTTATCGCGAAGCAAACTGATTCTTGCTGGAGCATCTTGCTGACGAAATAACTCTTGAGGTTGTGGCTCAAACGTCATAACAACTGCGGGCAATTGAAAGTGCTTAGCTTTATTAACTAAGTTATTAAGAACTTGCGCATGGCCTCGATGCACACCATCAAAGTTACCAATAGTGAGCACGCACCCATGATGCGAAGGTAAAATATTGTGTATACCGCGGATTAATTCCATTACGCCAATTAACTGCAACTGTAAATCGGCTGATTATATACTAGATAGATTTGATTATCAGCACTCATGATTGACGTTTCATCTTCCAAGGTCTTAGCCCCATTATGACTAGGCTCAATAAATACACAACTGCGCCAGAAACAATCAGTTTTATAAGAGTCAATATCTTCATCATCATGTCCATTGCAAGCCATTCACTTTGAACAGGTAGTGTATTTAACAACAATACTGTCATAAGCCCTGTCGCAATAATCACTTTGATGAAAAATATGACAGTTGATTTCGTTATTCTATAAACACCAGCAATGTGTAGCCCACGGTATAACAATACTGCATTTAACAATGCCGATAATGACGTTGCAATTGCAAGTCCAACATATCCAAATGGAATGGCAAAAATAATATTGAAAACCATATTGCTAACCATGGCAATAATGCCGAATTTAACCGGCGTTTTTGTATCTTGACGAGAGTAATAACCTGGTGCTAATACCTTAATCATCATAAAGCTTAATAAACCACAGCCATAGGCTACTAAACTATATGAGGCCATCTCAACATCACTGACTGAAAAAGCGCCGCGCATAAATAGCACCATTAACATAGGCTGAGCCAATATGATAAGCCCAAGCATCGCGGGTGCGCCCAACAGCAAAATCGCTCTTACGCCCCAATCCATGGTCTCACTAAACCCAGTGCCTTTATCATCAACATGCTTTTTAGATAACGCAGGTAAAATCACAGTAGCAATGGCTATACCAAACAAACCAAGTGGAAACTCCAACAACCTATCAGAGTAATAAAGCCAACTAATAGAACCCGTCATTAAAAAAGACGCTATAAAGGTATCAAACAATAAGTTGATTTGAGACACCGATACCCCAAACAAAGCAGGGATCATTAATGTTCTAATTTTAACAACACCAGGATGGTGCCAACCCCAACTTGGTTTTACTAAAGCATTCTCTTTTAGTAAAAATGGCAACTGAAACAAAAATTGTACTAAACCACCAAAAAATACCCCCCATGCTAGAGCCAGTTCAGGTTGCTCCATTGTTGGCGCAAAATATAACGCAGCAACAATAATGGTGATGTTTAAAAAAACTGGGGTAAAAGCAGAAACGGCAAACTTGCCTCGGGTATTTAAAATCGATCCCGCTAAAGCAGTTAACGTAATAAACCATAAATAAGGAAAGGTAATTTTCAACATTAATGAAGCGAGTTCAAATTTGCCAGCATCAGGTCCATCATTTAACCAGTCATAAAACCAACCACCAGCAAACAATGCAGCTAATAAAGGCGAAGCAATAACACCGATTAAAGTCACAATACTAACAATGCCACCTAAGGTACCAGCAACTTTAGCTAATAACTCACGAGTCTCTTCGAGTGTATTTTTTTGTTGGTATTCAGTTAATACAGGAACAAAAGCTTGAGCAAATGCACCTTCAGCAAACAGTCTACGTAAAAAGTTAGGTATTTTATTAGCAAAAATAAAGACATCAGCACTACTACCAGCCCCCATTAAATTCGCAATAACAACATCACGGATCAGGCCTAATACTCTTGATACCAAAGTCATCACACTGACTATTGCACCCGATTTTAATAACTTTTTACTCAAACAGCCTCCGAAGCAGCTTGCTATCGATATTTTAAACGTGGATATATCTCAAATTTTCCATTCTACTACTGTCTATGCGGTAGAAGAACTGTTAGAATGCGCCACATCTTACACGAGTTGGGTTGAAGATCACCGCGCAAGGTAGTTATATTTGTTTATTTGACGATATTTCTGCCATATTCATTGACAAAATGAATAAAAGCAGGCATATTCCTCGCCCTCAAAGTATTAATCCCAGTTTTAGGAGTTGCACCTTGGCTAATAGCAAGTCTGCAAAGAAGCGCGCGCTTCAATCTGAAAAACGTCGTCAGCATAATGCTAGTCGTCGTTCAATGTTACGTACATACGTTAAAAGAGTTATCGCTGCTATCCAAAGCGGTGACCACAAAGCGGCTACAGAAGCATTCGCAGCAGCACAACCGATTGTTGACCGTATGGCGACTAAAGGTCTTATTCACAAGAATAAAGCCGCTCGTCAAAAGGCACGTCTAAACACAAGAATCAAAGCACTTGCTGCTTAATCTAGTGATTTAGTTTTTAAAAAACCGACTTAGGTCGGTTTTTTTATATCTAAAATAAATGACTCACTCAACTTTGACACTATTTGAGCCTATCCCCCGATTACATCACTCTTAGCTCAAGCCTTCACTATTTTTAATACTTACATTCAGTGTAAACATATACAACTAGGCTTATTGTAGCTAATAAACAACATTCAGATCATGGCAACCCGCATTGGCTGCTAACGATATCAGCAAAACTCCCTTCAAAAGTATTTACCGCAATAAAAAGCTTTTATGAGCCTTCTTGAAAGCAAAAAAAAACGCCTCAACAGCACTTACCTAAGTAAGTAACTGACTAAGACGCTTTTAGCACTGAGCAGATACTAAGCCATTAGTGGCAGTATAAGTTATCCAGTACTTTAATCAGCTCACGAACTTCATCACTTTTAAGTGAATAGAAAACAGTTTGAGCTTCTTTACGTGTACAAACGAGATTATCTTTTCTTAGCCAAGCTAAATGCTGCGATAATGCAGATTGGCTTAGGCCCAGTTTTTTGTTCATCTCACCAACGCACATTTCACCTTCATTAAGCAAATGACATAAAATAAACAATCGGCGTTCATTTGCTAGTGCTTTAAGCATTACTACAGCATGATCTGCACGCTGTTGCATTAATTCTATATTCATCACGCGCTTGGTTCTCCTCAATCATCTCCCTCGCTAATATAGCCTTCCCTAACAAATAGGGCAGCGACATGAAGCACACTTTTTGGTAGATTGTTTTTAAAAATGAGACTTAGCTAATAAAAATGAAGGAAACTCATGAAAAACTACAATAAGGCACTCTTTGCAGGAATGGTTTTTACTGCGTTGTCAGGATGTCAGAATCAAACTAATGATACCCAAGTAACTAAAATCGAGAACACTAAAGATAATGCGGTTAGTCAACAACTGGTCCTAAAAGCTTTAGATTCATCTTTAGGTTATGAAATCGTTGAATCACTAACAGTCGAAGTGGGCCCTCGATTAGCTGGCTCTGAAAAAGATATTATTGCCGTTGAATGGGCAATGGATAAACTGAAAAGTTTAGGATTTGATAAAGTTTATAAAGAATCAGTTCAAGTCCCTGCGTGGTATAGAGGCAGTGCGAAAGCTTCAATCACAGCTCCCTATGAACAACCACTTGTTATCACTGCACTAGGAGGCAGTGTTTCAACGCCAGAAGAAGGCATACAAGCAAATATTGTACGCTTTGACACACTTGCCGATTTACAAGCGGCAGATCCTGAATTAGTCAAAGGTAAAATTGCATTTATCGACCATAAAACCGAGAGACATATTAGCGGTAAAGGCTACGGGAAATCGGTCGGAGGTCGTTCTAGAGGCGCTGTTGCTGCAGCAGAAAAAGGCGCTGTAGCTGTCGTTATTCGCTCAATTGGTACCGATCATGACCGCATGGCGCACACAGGTATGATGCGTTATAAAGATGGGGTGAAAAAAATTCCTGCCGCTGCGTTGTCAGCACCAGATGCTGATATGATTAATTCAATGCTCAAGCGTGATGACAATATCACCCTTTCACTTAACTTAACGTCGAAAAATTTGGGTGTAGCAACCTCTTACAATGTCATTGCTGAAGTCACTGGTAGCAGTAAGCCAGAAGAAATTGTATTAATCGGGGCACATCTTGACTCATGGGATGAGGGGACTGGCGCCATTGACGATGGTGCTGGTGTCGCCATTGTTACTGCAGCAGCTAAACTTATCCAGGATTTACCACAAAAACCTGCAAGAACGATAAGAGTTGTTTTATATGCAGCTGAAGAAGTTGGCCTTGTCGGCGGTAAAGCGTACGTTAAACAGCATATTGATGAGCTGGAAAAACATTATATTGCAGCAGAGTCAGACTTTGGTGCAGGTAGAATTTATCAAATCGATTTTAACGTTAACCCAAACGTATTTGAGCAAGTTCAACTTGAACATCAATCAATGACTATCAATGGTGTAAAACTTGGTAATAACAAAGCGTCAGGCGGCCCGGATGTCTCTATGATGCCAGGTTTAGGTGTGCCAGTGGCTTCATTAAGGCAAGATGGTACTGACTACTTTGATTATCATCACACCCCTAACGACACGTTGGATAAAATCGATCCAAAAGCGCTTGCCCAAAATGTCGCTGCTTATGCTCAATTTGCGTATATCATGGCGCAATCGGAACTTGATTTACGCCCTTTAGCCAAAAAAGAACCCAAATAGCCTTTTAGCAAAACTGTTAGGCAATAAAAAAGCAGCGAAATCGCTGCTTTTTTATTGTCTGTTCGTTTTTAAAAAAACGGTTAGCTAATCCAACAGTAAAAGCTTGATACTCAACCTCTAAACACGCTCTTCACGTAAGAATGCAGGCGCTGCAGGCGTTGATAATTCTTCGCTGTAATAATAACCATCAACATCAAATTGTTGTAACTCTGCTAACGATTTAATGTCATTTTCAATAATATACCTTGCCATCAAACCGCGCGCTTTTTTGGCATAAAAACTAATCACTTTATATTGACCATTTTTACAGTCTTTAAATGCTGGGGTAATCAATGTTGCATTCAGCTTTTTAGGTTTTACCGCTTTAAAGTATTCGTTCGAAGCCAAATTGACAATGATATCGTCTTCTTGCTCAGCAACAGCCTGATTAATTTCATCTGTGATCACATCACCCCAAAAAGCGTACAAGTTTTTACCTTTAGGGTTAGCTAAACTCGTGCCCATTTCGAGGCGATAAGCTTGCATCAAATCAAGTGGCTTAAGTAAGCCATACAAACCTGACAAAATCCGCAAATGTTGTTGTGCTTTACTCACTTCTTTTTCAGACATTGAGTCAGCATCTAGCCCTGTATAAACGTCGCCACGAAAAGCAAACATCGCTTGCTTGGCATTGTCAAGGGTGAAGTTAGGTTGCCACTCGATGAACCTAGCTGCATTTAAACCTGCAATTTTATCGCTAACTTTCATCAGCGAAGCAATATCTATAGGAGTCAACTCACGACACACATTAATTAATTGTTGGCTATGATCTAACAACGTCGGTTGTGTAAAAGACGCTGTGTTAGCCTTGGTTTCGAAGTCGAGAGTTTTTGCTGGAGAAACTAATACTAACATCGTTAACTATCCTATTAAGCCGTAAAGTACATTCTTTCAGTTTGCCTCTATGATACTGGGCTAAATAAAAAAACCATGCAATAAATGCATGGTTTTTTAGATTGCGCTAATAGAGTTTAAAAATCCCTAGCGAGGGTCAACTCTGTCGCCAATAACAAAGATGCCTATTTTGATGACTCAGCAGGCTTATTCTTCCAAATGCCGTCTTCTAACTGCTCTGCAAGCTCAGGGAACTTATCAGTATCAAACATCGGCTCTTCACCAGCTTTAATCTGTTGACGATAGTCATTAATCACACGAACAGCTAAACCTGATAATAATAGCAGTGCAATCATATTCACCAATGCCATTAAGCCCATCGACACGTCCGCTAAGTTCCAAACAATATTGATTTTTGCTACGGCGCCAAACATTACCATGCCAAGCACAACTAATCTAAAGATTGGTAATGCACCTTTCTTATTGCCAGATAAGAACATGACGTTAGTTTCAGCGTAAGAATAGTTAGCGATAATTGATGTAAAGCAAAACAGTAAAATAGCAAAAGCAATAAATGCTCCACCCCAGTCACCAACATGCGATGACAGAGCGTTAATGGTTTTAGCAATACCATCGCCACTCCCAGCTGCATCACCTGACAATAAAATAATTGCCGCTGTAGCAGTACAAATAACGATAGTATCAACGAATACACCCATCATTTGCACAAAGCCTTGCGATGCAGGATGGTTAGGATTTGGCGATGCGCTTGCCGCAATATTTGCAGCACTACCCATACCTGCTTCATTCGAGAATAATCCGCGCGCAATACCTGCTTGCATAGCTTGTGCAACACTATAAGCAACACCACCAGCAGCGGCTTCTTGCCAACCAAACGCACTGTTAATCACCAACATAAATACTGCAGGTAGTTGTTCGACATTCATCAATACAACCACCAATGCAATGGCGATGTAAGCTAATGCCATAACAGGTACAACAATCTCAGAAACTTTAGCGACTTTTTTAAGGCCACCCATAATCACTAAACCGCTTAATACAGCAATTGCCACACCCACATAAATCGGGTTCAAATCAAATACAGCAGTCATTGCACCAGTAATTGTATTAGCTTGTACTGCATTAAACACTAAACCAAAACAGATTATCAGTAGGATTGAGAATAGAATTCCCATCCAACGTTGGCCAAGTCCTTTCTCCATATAGTAAGAAGGACCACCGCGGTACTGACCGTCGACATCTTTTACTTTATAAACTTGCGCAAGCGTTGACTCAATCATTGCGGTTGCCATACCTAGCAGCGCAATTGCCCACATCCAGAAAACTGCGCCGGGACCAGCTGCACCAATTGCGACAGCAACACCTGCCATATTACCGGCGCCGACACGGGCCGCCATACTGGTACAGAAAACTTGGAAAGAAGATAAACCATTGCGACCTGGACGGCGGCTAATGGATAAAATTTTGAGACCATGCGCAAAATGCGTAATTTGGATGAAGCCTAAGCGTACAGTAAAAAATAAACCTGCGCCTACTAGCCCATAAACTAACAATTTACCCCAGAGTAAATCGTTCATGAAATTCACAATCGTTTCTAACATTGCCATTTGCTTAAATTATTCCTTCGAATAACTTTATTTTGTAAAAAGTTGGCTTGTGATTAAGCATCAAAACAAACGCTTCGGACAAAATAAAATTATCGTATTATTTTAATAAGAGCACTCAAGTTCAATTCAGCAGGTATTTCATTTGCTTATCACATTGAATTTCAGTGAGCGAAATATTAGTTATTTATTATTTAGGATTTGATCGAGTTAACTTTACTTTTTTTAGGCACGAATGCCTAGCAAACTTTCTCAATTCTTATCGCTGATTTTTCGGTGCAAAAAATTAGCATAGAAGATCTGAACCAGCAGGTGATCAAGATCACACTTATCTAATTAGCAGCCTTTAGCTGCATCTCAAATAACAATCCTACGCCCTTCACACCCATAAGCTTTAACACAAAACCAACTTTAACCCATTTTAATTATAAAAATATTTAATAAAAAGTTAGACAAAGACCACATTATTGCAACCAAAATAAGAATACAGTGTTCTCATTAAGAACTAAATCAACTTAAATCTTCAAAATACTGAGGTCACTATGACACAAGCAAATGAAATCACTTCGCTGAAAAAATTTGTTAGAGCAACGAACTTCCTTGCCACATCTCAAATCTACCTAAAACAAAATGTATTGTTCAAAAGAGCATTACAGCATGATGATATTAAGCCAAGACTGCTCGGCCATTGGGGCACTTGCCCAGGTATTAACTTCGTATACGCCAACGTCAATCGCCTCATTGTTAAACATCAAAGAGATTTTATATACTTGGTTGGCCCAGGTCATGGCTTCCCAGCTGTACAAGCTAACCTTTTTGTAGAAGGCTCATTAAGCCATTTTTATCCAGAAACCATTCCTTATAATGAATCTGGCATTGAAGATATCTGTAAAAAATTCTCAGCAGCTTATGGCTACCCTTCTCATGCTAACCCAGAAGCACCAGGTCAAATCCTTGAAGGCGGTGAGTTAGGTTACTCGCTCTCTGTCGCATGGGGCTCAGTGCTTGATAATCCAAATCTTATCGCAGCATGCTTAGTCGGTGATGGTGAATCAGAAACAGGTCCATTAGCTGCATCTTGGTATGCTAACCGACTTGTAGATCCTGCAACCAATGGCGCAGTACTTCCTATTGTTCATATCAACGGTTACAAGATCTCTGGTCCGACTCGCATGGGACGTATGGATCACGAAGAGCTTGATCTTGAGTTTCGTGGCTTAGGTTATCACCCAATTATTGTCGATGATGAGCTTGAAGAAGATGTTTTTGTGCAAATGGCAAATGCAATGGATCTGTCTTATGAAATGATCAATGACATTCAAACTCGCGCAAGAAATGGCGAAGACGTCTGCAAACCTCGTTGGCCTGTTATTTTAATGCGTACAGCTAAAGGCTGGACTGGCACTGCAGAACACGGTGGTAAAAAGCTTGAAGGTAACTGTGAGTCGCATCAAGTCATCGTTAATAAATGCGCAACGGATCCAAGCCATCTTAAAGCATTGAATGACTGGCTAGAGAGTTATAAGTTCGATGAGTTATGTGACATCAATGCTGATGGACAAATTAGCTTCGATAAAGATATTCAATCGCTTATACCACCTAAGCACTTATGTTGCGGTAGACAGCATCTCAGTTACGGCGGAGAAGTTGTACGTGCTCTAGCGCAACCTGACTTAAAACAATTGAGCTATGAGCCAGAAACACCACGAGGCACTCGAGGTGTATCTATGTACAAAATGGGTGAATGGATGCGTGATGCGTTCAAATTAAACCGTGATCAACGTAATTTACGTATCTTCAGCCCTGATGAAACCTACTCAAACCAACTTCAAGCTGTATTTAAAGAAACAGACCGTGCTTGGCAATGGCCAATTAAGAGCTGGGATCAAGATATGGCAAGAGACGGTCGTGTCATCGAATTACTGTCAGAAAACTTGTTATTCGGCATGATGCACGGTTATACCGTAACAGGTCGCCATGCAATGTTCCCAACCTATGAAGCCTTCTCACAAGTTGTGTCTTCAATGGCAGATCAATACTGTAAATATGTATATGCAAGCCAAGGGGTTCATTTCCGCAAACCTGTGCCTTCTTGTAACGTTGTGTTGTCTTCTTTATTAGAACGTCAAGACCATAATGGCTACTCTCATCAGAACCCATCCTTTTTAGGGGCAATGTTAGAGAAACACCCTGATATTATTTCAGCATACTTACCTGCAGATGGTAACTCGACTCTAACGTACACAGAGCGCGCTTATGAAGATCGCGATAAGTTAAACATCTTAGTTGCAGGTAAAAAAGAACTACCACAATGGTTATCGTTAGATGAAGCACGTAAGCAAACTCAAGACGGTGTCATGGTTTGGGATTTTGCATCGGATGAGAATCCAGATGTGGTTCTAGCTGGCTGCGGTGATTATGTCACCCAGGAATGTATGGCATCTTTAGTACTTATCCGTGAGCTATTACCTCGAGTTCGCATTCGTTTTGTCAGTGTAACTGAACTCAATAGTAATGGTTTAGGTAGTCGAGACTTCCAAGCTAAACCTTGGATGATGGATGAAATATTTACTGAAGATAAAGGCGTGGTATTTAACTACCATGGTTACCCAAATACCATCAAGAAACTTGTATTTGATTATAAAGGTAGTCGCCGCTTTAGAATTAAAGGCTACGAAGAAGAAGGTTCTACTACGACACCATTTGACATGGGTGTCCGTAATGGCACCTCACGTTATCATTTAGTGATAGATATGGCTTACAAGCTATTCCAACAAGGTGTAATTGATGAAACACAGCACGTCGCCATCACAACCGATATGTTACAACGCTTAGTTGAGCGCCGTAACTACATCAAAGCAAATGGTGTAGACCCTCAAGAAATTGAAAACTGGGTGTGGACTCGATAACGGTTAGTAGATAACGATAACTCGACTAGGATATAAAGCGCCATTTGGCGCTTTATATCCTCAAATTTTATTTACCTCACCTCAAATGCGTCACTTCGAGCAAACTACACAATTGTTAAAAAGCACGCCTTACTTGCAACATTCTTACGAACTCCCTCCCCTTAAAACAGCCCCAAAAGCAAAGATTGTTAAATTAATACCAACATTGTTCTTTATTACTATGGAAAACCATTGAAATTACGACGATAATTAGCACGCTGACAAAAACATAATAGGAACACCACATAAGCGTCAGCGACACTTGTATCAAACAAATTATTTACATGTGTTTTGGTGGAGTAAAATAACAATGGACTTATACATGATGAAGAACACATTAAAAGTAGTATTACTCACCTCATTGTTACCTTTTGCTGCTTCAGCAGAGCAAGAGTTAACACCGTGGTATGTCGGTGGTGGTCTTGGTGTTAATAATTACGAACCAAACTGCGATCAAAAAACAATGAAAGTATGTGGTGAAGACGACCCTTATGCATGGGATGTTTTCGGTGGTTACTTATTCAATGATTACTTTGGTGTTGAACTCGGTTACCGTGATTTAGGTCGCGCAGAATGGACTGACTACAGCAACAAACGTAATGATGTTGGCGCTAGAGGCATGGCATTAGGCTTAGTCGGTTTTTATCCATTTGCTGATAAGTGGAGTTTATCGGCTGAAGCTGGTGCGATGAATTACCTTATCTCAAACAAGAAAAACTATAATACTGAATATTATAGTGACAGTGGTATAGCACCATACATAGGTGCAGGTATTGGATATAACTTTACTGAAAACTTAAAGTTACAAGCTAAATATCGCCGCTACGAAAACTTAGATGACGATAAATACAATACCCTTGATATGGAAAGTAATTACTGGGGTCTTGAATTAAGCTATCGTTTCGGTGTTGATAAACCCGCTCCAGCGCCAGTCGTTGCACCGGTTGTTGCTGCACCAATTGATTCTGATAACGATGGCGTGACAGACGATATGGATAAATGTCCAGACACCCCATCGACTCACAAAGTAGATGCCCAAGGTTGTACTATTTATGAAGATGCACCTATTTCATCTCGTATGGAAGGTGTTTATTTTGATAATGATTCTGCAGTATTAAAACCTGAATCATACACTCGTCTAGAAAAAGGCGCTAAATACTTAAAAGATAATCCGCACACAACTGCAGTGATTGAAGGTCATGCATCGTTAGTTGGTAATGCTGATTATAATATGGATTTATCTGAGCGCCGTGCACAAGCTGTTGTTGACGCTTTAGTTGAAAAATACGGCATTGACGCAAGTCGATTAAAAGCCGTTGGTTTTGGTGAAGACAATCCAATTATGGAAGGCACATCACCTGAAGCTAACAAACAAAACCGTCGTATTGATGCTGTAGTAAGTGGTGCTGAGAAACGCCCTGTACTAAAATAAGTACCAATGCTTAATTAGCCCAAATAAAAGTCGCTGCTTGCAGCGACTTTTTAATTTTGAAAGAAAAGTGACATATTTAAAAACCACAGCAGCAAAGGGATGTTATCGGTAACAATTATTTTTAATCATTATTTATTACCTAAATAGCTAATAAATCAGGTATTAAATAACAAGATTTCATGTCTAGTTGCTCAAAAATTACTTTTTTATGTAATTTTTTTACAAATACAGTTGGAAAATACAGTAAAATCGCTTCTAATAACCGCATTCAACAAAACAACTTTGTTACTTGAGAGGGAAATTTCCATGGCGAACACGTTAGCTCAACTTAAAGCACTGACAACTATTGTTGCAGACACTGGCGACATCGAAGCAATCAAACGTTACCAACCTGAAGATGCGACAACAAACCCTTCTCTGATCTTAAAAGCAGCTCAGATCCCTGAGTACGCACCACTAATTGATGATGCAATTAATTGGGCTAAAGCTCAGTCAAATGATGTAGCGCAACAAGTAGAAGACGCAGGCGATAAATTAGCAGTTAATATCGGCGTTGAAATACTTAAAATTGTCCCAGGCCGTATTTCGACAGAAGTTGATGCTCGCCTTTCATTTGATAAAAATGGTTCAATTGAAAAAGCACATAAGTTAATCAAGCTTTATAAAGAAGCTGGTATCGATAAATCTCGTATTCTTATTAAACTTGCATCAACGTGGGAAGGTATTTGCGCAGCAAAACAACTTGAGCAAGAAGGCATCAACTGTAACTTAACTTTACTATTCAGTTTCGCTCAAGCACGTGCATGTGCTGAAGCCGGTGTTTACTTAATCTCACCTTTCGTTGGTCGTATTTTAGATTGGTATAAAAAAGACACAGGTCAAGATTACACTGCTGAGACCGATCCAGGTGTTGTATCAGTAACCGACATTTACAATTACTACAAGCGTCATGGGTATAATACCGTTGTTATGGGCGCAAGTTTCCGTAACATTGGCGAGATCATCGAACTTGCTGGTTGTGACCGCTTAACCATTGGGCCTGCATTACTTGAAGAGCTTGCTAATAGCGATGCAACTATCACACAAAAGTTAGCACCAGCTACGTCAGTTGAAGCAGCACCAACCCCACTTACTGAAGAACAATTCCGCTGGGAATATAATCAAGATCCAATGGCTGTAGATAAATTAGCAGAAGGCATTCGTAACTTTGCCATTGACCAAGGGAAACTTGAGGTCATGTTAAACGAGAAGCTAGGCTAATTAATTAATCAATGGAGTGATTTGCATGACCCATTTAACTCAGAGTAATACCTGGCAGCAGTTAATTCAAAATGCATCTGTATTGCCTCATATGCGCGAACTTTTTGCTCAAAACCCACAAAGGTTTGAGCAACTCAGTGTTAAGGACTGTGGTTTATTACTAGATTATTCTAAAAACCGCATTAATGATGAAACCTTATCTTTGCTGTTTAAATTAGCTAAAGAAGCTAACCTAAGCGATAAGATTGCAGCCATGTTTAATGGCGACATTATTAATAACACAGAAGGCCGTGCAGTACTTCATACGGCACTTCGCAGTAAGCCTGAACAGGTAATAATGGCTGAAGGCAAGAATATCGTACCTGAAGTACAGCAGACACTGGCTAAAATGCAGCAGTTTGTTGAATCAGTGCAAGATGGCCACTGGAAGGGTTATACCGGTAAAACCATTACTGATATTGTCAGCATTGGTATTGGCGGCTCCTTTTTAGGTCCAAAAATTGTCTCTCAAGCATTACGCCCGTACTGGGTTAAAGGTCTTAATTGTCATTTTGTTGCCAATGTTGATGCCACCTCTATCTGTGAAAAGTTAAAAGGTTTAGATGCAGAAACAACCCTGTTTGTTATGTCATCTAAATCATTTGGCACTCAAGAAACCTTAACCAACACGCTTAGCGCTAAAGATTGGTTCTTGGCGAATGGTGGCTCGCAGACTGATGTTGCAAAACACTTTGTTGCAGTAACTTCAAACGTCGATAAAGCCACAGAATTCGGTATTGACGCTGAAAACATTTTCCCTATGTGGGACTGGGTTGGCGGTCGTTATTCATTATGGTCAGCAATTGGTTTACCCATTGCCTTGCTAATCGGCTTCGACAACTTTACACAGTTACTAGACGGTGCTCATCAGATGGATACACATTTTGCTCAAACACCACTTGAGCAAAATATGCCTGTCATTATGGGCATGCTATCAGTGTTATATGGCAACTTCCATGATGCGCAGTCTCATGTGGTATTAACCTATGACCATTACCTGCGTGGTTTACCGGCTTACTTCCAGCAACTTGATATGGAAAGTAATGGTAAATCAGTCATGCTAGATGGTACTCAAGTTGACTTTAGTACTGGTCCGGTAATTTGGGGCGGTGAAGGCACCAATGGTCAACATGCTTATCACCAATTACTGCATCAAGGCACTGCACTCATTCCTGCTGACTTTATTATGCCGCTTCAAAGCCATAATCCGTTAGGTGAACATCATAACCAACTTGCTTCTAACTGCTTTGGACAAACCCAAGCATTAATGCAAGGGCGCACGTATGATGAGGCATACGCTGAACTTGCAGAGAAAGATATCCCAGAAGCAGAAAAAAGCCTTATTTCACAGCACAAAGTCATGTCAGGCAATAAGCCTAGCAACACATTATTAATGGATAAGCTAACCCCTACCACTTTAGGTGCTTTAATCGCACTTTATGAGCATAGAACCTTTGTTCAAGGTGCTATTTGGCAAATTAACTCTTTTGATCAATGGGGAGTTGAACTTGGTAAGGTACTTGGAAATGACGTTCTTGATAGGATTGGAGCTGAAAAAGACGCTTCAGAGCTAGATTGTTCGAGTAATGCATTAATTAATTTATATCGACAAGGTCAGATATAAACCCTAAAAAAGCCAGCATAAGCTGGCTTTTTTATTCCCTCTTATTTCTTCACATAGCACAAGTCACTAAATTAGCCAGTAAAGCTTCATTAAGTTGTCAGCCCGCATTAACAAAAATGAAACAAAGCTATTGCACAATAGCGATGAAATATGATACTTATTTGCATAGAGACATCATAATAACAAGGGAGGTTTACCATGGATCGTTTAGACTATGGTGGTGCGCTAGACCAAGTTGTTGAAAGACCAACTCGCTCAAAAAGCTCAAACAAAAAACGTAAATGGCGGGAGATAGAAGCGTTAAAGGACAAACAGCGTCTACTCAAAGAACTTCAAGACATTGATACAAGTTTTGATTTTGATTTTGAAACAATGCCATTATAAGCATTAAAACTAATTGAATAGTTATTCATAAATCAAAAAATAAAAAGAGCGCATATAGCGCTCTTTTTTTGTTTCATTTAATTAACATTTCAAACTAAGCCTATGTGCGCTTTTAAATCTTCAAAGATACTTTCATCATTGTCACTAAATAAAGGATCATCCACTAATTGCTTTTCACATTGAGATTTAATCGTATCCCAGTCCTGTGCGGTGAGTTGTTTTGCAAATAAAGGAAACAATTCACTTTCTTCGTAGTGCATATGGCTGCGCTGAATATCGACATAAGCTTGCAAATCTGTCACTAACTTTTCACGAGAAATAACCACATCAGATAGAATAAGATTCAAGCTATACATTAATGCACCAGAATACTCAGCAAGCTTTGTGTGCTCTTCGTGTAGTTGGGTATTACAGGGGCTAGAAAATTGCTTAACAAAGTAATTGTAAGTGATGTCTTCTAAAGGGTGATGGCTATGCTCAGCATAGACTTGCATATATTCGACAACATCTCTAATCAACGAAAAGTTAACCGCTTCACCTTGGGAAAGTTTGTGATTTTTTTTAGCTAATACATCAAGTAAAACTGCAATATGCTTATGATCATTCATTAGCCTTTTCAATATCATTTTATCCATAACCACAATTCCTTCATGTATATAGATTAATCACACTTCGAGTATTTACAATCTACACTAGTGGTTGAATTCTTGTTATGACGAAGATCATAAAATAAATGATTGTAATAAACCCCTTTAAAAGCAATGAAAAAGCATATTCCAGAACAATTTTTACCATAAAAAAAGCACCTTTACGGTGCTTTATAGCTTTAAGCCCTACTCGTTAATTTAAGGTTTTAAATAAGTGTGCTTTTAATTGCTCAAAGTCAGGCGCTAATTCCGCTGACAATATAGGTTTATTAACCACCGCCTCAAGTTCTGCAGGTAAAGGAAGGTTAATATGTAATTGCTCATCCACAACATCCTTAAACTTAGCAGGGTGAGCTGTGCCTAAAAATATGCCTGTTTCGTTAGCCTCAAGCTCATCTGTCAAAGCTTGAGCCGCAATCGCAGCGTGTGGCTCTGATTGGTAGCCTAATTGGTATAAGTCACTTAACGCTTTGCTGGTTTGCAATTCCGTTAACGCTACGCCTGTTATCGATGATAATGGCCACCCCATTGTTTCGCATATTGCTTCAACTCTTGGCCAATTTGATGGTTCAGAAACATCCATAGCATTAGACATCGTCGCAACAGTCGCATTTGGCGCCCAATCACCAGCTGATAAATAACGAGGAACGGTATCATTTGAATTGGTTGCAGCGATAAAGCGCTTGATAGGTAAGCCCATCGCTTTTGCAAATAATCCAGCAGTTAAATTACCAAAATTACCACTAGGTACTGATACTACAATCTCGTCATTACCTTTTTGCTTTGCTTGTGCAACCGCTTCAAAGTAATAACAAATCTGTGCTAATAAACGACTGATGTTAATTGAATTAGCGGAGTTTAAATGTAGCCCATCACGAACATCACTATCATCAAATGCTTGTTTTACCAAGGTTTGACAGGCATCAAAATCAGCAGTTACCGCAACAGTATGAATATTGCGCCCCAATGTAGTGAACATTTTTTCTTGTAGCTCACTGATTTTACCTTTTGGATACATCACCACAACTTGTACGGCATCTAAGCCATAAAAAGCATCTGCCACTGCCGCGCCGGTATCTCCAGAAGTCGCCGTTAAAATCGTTAACTTTTTTTCACCAGCAAGTAAATTAACGCACTGGGCCATAAAGCGTGCACCAAAATCCTTAAATGCTAAGGTTGGTCCATGAAACAATTCTAAACATGCGCGCTTATCATCTGCAGCAACTAACGGCGCTTCAAAAGTAAATGCATTCTCAACTAACTTATCAACACTTGCTTGACCGATTTCATCAGCGAGCCAAGCGCCCAGCACTTTCTTGCTTCGCTCAGCAAAAGGAAGCTGTAGCAGCTCATCAATATTCGATATTGTTGGTATTGATTTAGGGAAAAACAACCCTCTATCCTTTCCAAGTCCAAGTTGTACCGCTTCACTGAAACTGACCACTTGAGAAGGATGTTTTAAATTATATAATTCCATTTTGGTACGCCTATACAATAATAATTAAGTTACACACGACGGGTGCCAGCATCGTCGAGTTGGCAGACATGGGCAAAACCACCAGCCTGTGATAAATAATGTTGTTCAAGCCATGATTTAGCTTGCTCTGCAACGGCTAAATCATCGGTCACAGAAAATAAAGTCGGCCCACTGCCTGAAATACTTGTTGTTAGCATCCCCAGCTCGGCTAATGCCTCTCTTGCTGCTGTATAGCCGGGAATAGCACTGGCACGATACGGCTCAGCCATAACATCTTTTAGCACACTGATGGCTAATGAGGCGTCTTGCTGATAGCTTGCATGAACAAAAGCACTAAGGTGTCTTGCAAAGTCAATCGCCACAGACTTGTCATATTGCTCGGGTAATAGCGCTCGCATTTTAGCCGTCGACAATGAAATCCCTGGATAAGCAACAACCCAATACCATTGTTTAAAGCTAGGAATCGTTGCGCAGACCTGTTGTGGGGTATTCAACATTAGCTGCATTCCACCTAAATAACACGGTGCCACATTATCAAAGTGAACACTGCCAGAAATCATACCTTCAAACTCACCCATTAATAATAACAAGGCTTGCTGGTCAAACGGTTGTTCAAAGTGTTCATTAAGCGCATACAAAGCGGCAACCACTGAACTGGCACTCGAGCCTAATCCACTGCCGACCGGTAAGTTTTTTTCAAGCCTAATAGCAACACCTTGTTGAATAGCTAGCTTTTTAAGAAAAAATTCAGCGCACTGATAGACTATATTGTCTTTTCCATCTGCAGGTAACTTATCTGCCCAAGCGCCTGTTTGAGAGTAATGTACACCAGACTCAGCTGACTCAATCATCACCCGGTCACCAAGTAAGCTTCCATCAATTGGAGCAAGTGCAGCCCCAAGTAAGTCATAGCCGACACCAACATTCCCCATAGATGCTGGTGCATAAACTGTTATGCTCATAGCCCAACCTCTCGTGTCCAATTAAGCGTTCTTAATACATCTGCAAATGCGCCTGCAGCTGTTACATCAGTTCCAGCGCCATAGCCTCTTAGCACAAATGGGATAGGCTGATAGTATTGGCTGTAAAATGCTAAGGCGTTTTCGCCGCCTTTAACACTGTAAAGTGGATCACTTGAATCCACTTCAGAAATACGTACATAGCACTTTCCATCTTCAATTTGACCAACATAACGCAGTAACTTACCTGCGGCTTTTGCTGTTTCAGCTCGCGCACTCACTTCAGCATCAAGTTTAGGAAGGTTTGCCATAAAGGTGTCGATATCCCCTGATGCATCGAAAGATGCAGGTAATACTGACTCTACGATGACATCATCTAGCTCAAGTTCCATGCCCACTTCACGCGCCAAAATTAAGACTTTTCGTGCGACATCCATACCACTTAAATCTTCACGAGGATCAGGTTCAGTAAAGCACTTTTCACGAGCAATCGACGTGGCTTCAGATAGACTCATGCCTTCATCTAGCATGCCAAAGATATAGGATAATGAACCAGATAATATGCCATTAAATCGTTGCAATTTATCACCTGCAAATAACAGCTTTTTCAAGTTATCAATAACAGGAAGCCCTGCACCGACTGTTGTCTCATATAAAAACTGACGACGTTGCAACAACGCTGTGCTTCGCAATTGTTGATAATATTGATAATCACGAGTGTTGGCTTTTTTATTTGGAGTAACAACATGAAAACCAGCGTTCATTGCATCGACGTATCTGTCAGAAACCAACTCACTTGAAGTACAATCCACTAACACAGGATTAAGTAATTGCTGCTCTTTACCCCAAGCAAACAAAGCGGGTAGATCATAACTTGTTTGACAATCAGCGAGTAAAGCTTGCCAATGAGTTAAATCAACACCGTCACTGTTTAACAACATTTTACGAGAATTAGCGATGCCACACACTCGCATTGTGATGTGCTGCTCTTTCAGCATTTGAGCTTGTTGGTGAATTTGCGCTAATAAACCCGCTCCCACATTGCCCGCCCCGACGAGGAACACATCAAGATATTGTTGAACATCGAAAAAAGCTTGATGACAAGCTGCAATAGCATGCTTAGTTTTACGTTGTTCAATCACAGTCGAGATTGAACGCTCAGATGAGCCTTGTGCAATCGCTACGATGTTCACACTGGCTTTAGCTAACGCACTAAAGAACTTCGCCGCCGCCCCTTTATGAGTTTTCATGCCATCGCCAATTAATGAAACAATTGCTAAATGTTGTCTTAGCTCGATTGGTTCAAGCAGCTCTGACTGGATTTCTAATTCAAACTCAAGCTCAAGCGCTTGTTTGGCCTTTTCAGCTTCATCTGTATTAACACAAAAACTAATGCTGTATTCAGATGAGCTTTGCGTGATCAAAGAGACAGAAATACCACTGCGAGAGATGGCATCTAATGTCCGACTGGCCATACCAACCATGCCTTTCATTCCCGGGCCAGAGATATTAAACATCGTCTGATCATCAAGGTTTGAAATAGCCTTAACTTGCAATCCGGTCTTGTCAGCCTCGTTCGATACTAAAGTGCCAGGCGCAGAAGGATTAAAACTGTTTTTGATATAACAAGGGATATGATACTGAGCTATCGGTGCAATGGTTTTAGGGTGCAATACTTTGGCACCAAAGTACGACAGCTCCATGGCTTCTTGATAACTTAACTGTTCAAGTAACTTAGCATCGGCAACAACGCGGGGATCAGTATTATAAACACCATCGACATCAGTCCAAATTTCACAACTTGATGCATCTATACATGCAGCCAAAACTGCAGCTGAATAGTCTGAGCCATTTCGACCTAAAGTGACCGTTTTACCTGACTCATTTGCAGCAGTAAACCCAGGCATAATCCAAACTCTTGCCTCTTCTAAATTTAATGCAGCAAAACGTTGTTTACTTGCTTTAATATCAACTACTGACTCTAAAGGCTTACCATGAGCTAAAAAAAGCTGCCTAGGATCAAACTGTGCAGCAGTCAACGATTTAGCCTTCATAACCTGCTCCATTAACGCAGCAGAAAGACGCTCACCCGATACAACAACTTGCGCCCTTACATGGTCAGGACATTCATTCAACAAGGCGATTCCTGTTAATTTATCCTTCCAATCCGCCAGTTGCATAACCAACTTTTCATCTAAAACTTGTTTCTGCTCAGCAGAAATAAGCGTCTGTGCGGCACTGGAAAATAACCCTATAAACACCTGCTCAATTTGAGTTAACGTCGCGCTGTAGTCCTTACCTTGCTGCGCTAAATCCACTAATTCTAATAGTCCATTTGTTACGGTTGCAGGCGCAGACAAGACTGTTGCAACAGACTCTTGAGCCGATGACTGCTCAATAATATCTGCCGCCATGAGGAAACGTTGCCAATTGGCTAACGAGGTGCCGCCAAACTTCATTACTTTCATTTTATTACTCCATTAACTCGTTAGCTTTAGCTAAATTTATTCATAATTTATGCATAGAAACAAAAAAGCCCGCTTCTTTGTGGGAAGCGGGCTTTCGATAAAATCTTTAGGGTGTACTTAGCCCGCCCCCACAATAGTAATTGTGGTGGTTGTAGTAATAATGGTAGCTACAACATATTGATGGACATTCATTCGAACACTCTACTTAATTTTAAATTTGTTTTCTTTTGTACTATTTTTGCTATTAAATTGAAAAAAACAATGCAATTAACACGAGCAAATATGTACTTGTTTTGAATTAATAACAGAATTGCTTTTTTTGCCCTCTGTTGTCAACCCCTAATAAAGCTTTATTTTTAACCGCTTATTCCAGATTGTTCTAAAATCGTTGAGAAATAAGCTGCTGATGACAGTTTTTATCCGCTAATCATACAAAATGCCGCACAAAAAACCTGTTTACGTAAACGTAACTTCTTGAATGCGAAAACATAAAAAACCCAGAAAACAGCTACTTAAACTGTACCCAAAAGGACAAGTAAAGATAAAAGCATGAATAATACGATTACCAGTACTGATTGTCCGTCAACTCAACAAAATAAGATGTTTTAATCTCCTCTATCATCAACTTGCTTGAAATTGTTTCATTTTAAACAAATTCAGAAACATGTGATTGAATAAGCAAAAGCTGATACAAATCATCGCACACAAAGTTAAAAAGTATTATCATGCCGCCACATTAAGAATTGGAGTCGATATGAAAATCACAAAACATTCAGCAGTGACTATTCACTACCGCTTAACAGACGCTAATGGCGAACTGATTGAAAGTTCATTTGAAGCAGAACCAATGGTTTACCTTCATGGCACAGAAGGATTAATTCCGGGTCTTGAGGTTGAACTTGAAGGCAAAGTTGCTGGTGATAAATTCGATGCAAATATCCCAACAGAACAAGCTTACGGGGAATACCACGAAGGCCTAAAACAAGAAGTGCCTTTAGAAGCTTTTGGTGATATCGAAGATATCGTTCCAGGTATGCGTTTCATTGCAGAAACAGAAATGGGTCAACGTCCTGTTCAAGTGACAGAAGTAAAAGATACCGTTGTCGTTGTAGACGGCAACCACCCTCTAGCAGGCCAAGCCCTAAACTTCAGTGTCGAAGTAATGGATGTTCGTGAAGCGACAGCTGAAGAAGTGGCTCACGGACATATTCATGCAGCAGGCGGTTGTGGCCATGATCATGCTCATGAACAATGTGATACAGAAAAGCTTGGCTGTGATGGCAATGGTGGCTGTGGTTGTCACTAACTTAACAGCGGGTGTAAAGTGCTTAATGCTTAATTCAATGACTTAGGCTCTCAGCACTACGCCAAAAGTTTGAAATCAAAGATACGTTAGCCAATTTCATGGGTAACGTATTTTTTTTAAGTTATTATTTAAGGAGTATAAAAAAACAGCAGTGAGTATCGACAAAGATTATAGCGTTAATTTTTGATACTAACTGATGATTAATAACAAGCGACGGAGTGCTTATGTTAATTAAACCAATCTATGAAATCCTACCATTAACTTATCTGGTTATTGGGGCAGGAAGTGTTGCCCTATTAAAAGAACCTTATGCCATCATAGCATCGTTATTGGTATATTTTTATGGCGCTCACATTTGGAATCAACGCTCGCGTAACCGCCGAACCGACAGGAAGCGAAAGCGTATCGATGGGATTTTACCTGAGAGTATTTATGGTTATTTACCCTTCATTTACATTATGTCTGCAGGACTTATATTTCGATTCCTACCACGAGATTCAGGTGTTGTAATCTCTATCTGTTTATTGACCTATGGTTTATACATTTTGCTGCGCCGAATTAGCTACAGGCACCATAAGGTCCCAGTCGTTAAAATGCAGCGTTGGTAGTCAAAATCAGAGCAAAATCATCCTGACATTAAAGACCCATTTATCATTAACGAGCCTTACAAAATCATATTACGGATCAATTCACGGTGTTCATTATTCATATTTTTTAGATAATTTGAACATCGTGTAATTGTAGCAATACTGACCTGATAATCTGCTGATATTTGTCGCTGACTGAGTTCACCTTGAAGTAGTGATTGGAAAACTTTTAAACGACCTGCAACGGCACTGCGTTCTTCTTCAGTTAATAGCAATTGAAATAACACATTCAACTCGTCTGAATCAGGATAACTCAACACCTTCTCAATCACGGATTCCCAATTTGCGCGCATATTGCTCTCTTTTAGTAATGCTTCAACAGTACAAAGTGTACCAAGTTTTTCTCGATAGAAATAAAAAATTTTGAATCTTTTTTATAATTGCTAAGTTTTACTTTTTTACTTACAAATAGACACAAACAACACTCGCACTCAGTTCAAAATTATGTGTAAAATGTGACATGAACCTAGATGACATTTCTTAACCATATAACTAGAAAATAAGAGAAAGCTTATGAAAAGCCAGATATTAGCAATAGCAGTGAGTGCACTACTTATACCAAGTGTCAATGCGCACAACTTTGAAGATGCAGATGACGCGATTGATTATCGTAAATCAGGATTTAGCTTAATCCGTTACCAATTTGCAGACATGGGTGCCATGTTGAAAGGTAAAAAAGATTTCGATCTTAATGTTTTTCAAACTCGTGCAGCAAACCTTGAAGCGTTAGCAAAAATACCACATGAAGGCTTCATTGATGGATCTGACAAGGGCGATACTGAAGCGCTAGCCAAAATCTGGTCAAACAAAGCTGACTTTGATAGCAAAATGACGACTTTCCAAGAGAATGCCGCTAAGTTATCAGTTGCTGCTCAAAGTGGCGATAAAAAACAAATCAAGCAGGCTTTTGGTAATACCGGCAAGAGCTGTAAAGGTTGTCACGATATGTATAAAAAAGATTAATTTAGTTAATCAATACAAATTAAAAGCCCACTATTAAAGTGGGCTTTTTGATCTTAACAAATCAATAGCAGAATAATTAAGTATCGATTTATAAGAAAGCAACAATAGGTGCAATCAGCCAATATCCAATTACAGCACTTAATATAAGCACTAAGCTCATCGCTAAGATAGATGAAGCCATTTTCGGCGTATTTGATAACATGCTTAACTCTTCATCTGACAGCTTTTTATTACCAGAAATCATCGCAGAAACTAAATTATTGCCTCTAATGGCATAAATCAATATGACTGAAATATGGAGGATGATACAAGCCAAAATGATGTTAAAATTGACTTTATGCAACCATGTAAACCAACGACTAACATCTGAAGAAACCATTGAATATAGGGGACCTTCAGTAAATATGTCGTCACTAGAAAATAGACCACTGACCAATTGAAGGCTTAACACAGCCAGCATAAACAATACCATGTAACCACCTAATGGGTTATGACCAACGACTGGTGAAGTCTTTTTTCCAGTAACATAGGCCATAACTTTTTTAGGGCCTGCAATAAAGTCACTAAAACGGGCGGTTTCACTGCCTATAACCCCCCATAACAGCCTAAATATAATCAAAACCATGAAGCTATAGGCACATATTTGATGCCACTCCATTTCTCCACTATCAGCAGTCCACCAAAGTGAAAATAATAACCCAACCGTTAACCAATGGAATAATCGAGTTGGTATGTCCCATACCTTAATTTTCTTTTGTTCTATACTCATATTATTAGTCATCAAAGTTCATAGATTGTTTAGCAGTATAAAGACACTAGACCTGCTCTCATAGAGGTCTTGCGTAAAGAAGCGTAATTTTTTATGTCAATTTAACCGCTTATCAACTTATTTAGCCAAGGCTGTACAAACTAGGTGAGTTCCATGCTTGCCC
The DNA here is from genome assembly GCF_002075795.1 of Shewanella japonica. Classification (NCBI taxonomy): domain Bacteria; kingdom Pseudomonadati; phylum Pseudomonadota; class Gammaproteobacteria; order Alteromonadales; family Shewanellaceae; genus Shewanella; species Shewanella japonica. Next base: position 1,478,372 of record NZ_CP020472.1, on the reverse strand, counting down.
ATTCACTTTTACAGTAACATCGGTCAACTATCAGCAAAAAGAGTGACACTCATAAGCAAAGAAAAAGAAGTGATGGAGCAAGAGAGGATTTATGAGGTCATTTTATTATAAAAAGTGGGTCAAAAATGAATCATCACTTGGAGGCGTAAGTCATGTAATCCATTCCAATATGAGCCGATTAAAACAGGAATTCAAGCAATTTTACTGAGTTTTTTACCAAAAACGTCTAAGCGATCAAATATGAATCAAACAGTCTATTATTGGATTGAAAACGTGATTTAGATCACGCTTTTTGTTTATAAGCTTGGTAATCTGAACTTAAGCAAACAACAGAAGGTTCGAAATATGCTGAAAATCACTAGCAAGCAACTTGAAGTCACTGCACCAATTCTTGAACGTATTGAAGGACAGTTTGAAAAACTCACACGACACGATATTCAATTAATTAACCCACACGTTATCATCACTCAGGAAAAGCAGATCTTTAAAATTGAGTCTTCTGTAGGCTTGCCAAGTGGAGAATTATTTGCCCAGGCGAAAAACGAGAACCTTTACGCAGCAATTACTGCAATGGGTAAAAAGCTGGAAAAACAGCTAAATCGCCTGACCCACAAACCACAAGCTCAACGTCACGTTTCGCCAATGGCTGAAACCGATAATGATTTTGAGTATGACTACAAGGAGGAAACAGCAGCTTGACGATCAATTTACATAACAACCAAGAGCGCATCCTCGGATGCGCTTTTTTATGTCTTTAGCATTAATAACCTCAGTTTATCGATAATCTTGAGCATAATTTAATTGACACAACCTGCTCTGCACTTTAGTTTTAATGACATGAACAAATTCATTCCAAGCAATTTTATTTTCTTTTTTATTCAGCCCCCACATTGAGGCGGATTTTTTGTGTAAAAACGAAAATGAAATTAGAAGCCTCCCACTTGGGGGGCTTTTTATTAATTTATTCCTGATGCATACGGCAGTAAGTATCTCTAAGCAGTCTTTATAGAGGCAATAATGAAAAAAGCGCCAGAATTAAATCAAACCCGAGAGCAAATCACTGCCCTAGACAAAGAGTTACTATCACTTCTCTCAAAGCGAAGAAGTTTAAGCTTGGATGTTGCACGTAGTAAGGAAGTCGATGTCAGACCTATCCGAGATACCAAACGTGAAAAAGAGTTACTTGCAAGACTGGTGCAACAAGGTCGAGAACACGGTTTAGACGCACATTTTGTTATCTCTTTATATCAAAGCATTATCGAAGACTCTGTACTTAATCAGCAAGCATATCTTCACGGTCGGGCTAACCCTGAAATTCAACAACCCCAATCGACTATTGCGTATCTAGGTGCTCGCGGTTCTTATTCTTATTTAGCTGCCAGTCGTTTTTGCCAGCGCAGACAAGTGGAAATGATTGATTTAGGCTGTCAGAGCTTTGATGAAATCGTAAAATCCGTAGAGCTTGGTCATGCTGACTTAGGTTTTCTGCCTATAGAAAATACTTCATCAGGTTCCATCAATGAAGTTTACGATGTTTTACAACACACATCTCTTTCTATTGTCGGTGAAACGACCATTGAAGTGGGTCATTGCTTATTGACCAAAGACGGAGCAAGCCTAGAAGATATCAAAACAGTATTTGCTCACCCGCAACCCATTAGCCAATGCAGTCACTGGCTATCACAACACCCTAAATTAACCTTGGCATATTGCTCAAGTAGTGCTGAAGCGATGCAAAATGTCATTGATGCTGACGATAATAGCGTTGCTGCTATTGGAAGTGCAGAAGGCGGAGCGCTTTATCAGCTAAGTGCGGCTGAAAATGGTTTAGCAAATCAAAAAATAAATCAAAGCCGTTTTATTGTTGTGGCAAGAAAAGTGGTCGATGTGCCTTCTCAGTTACCCGCTAAAACAACCTTGATTATGGCTACAGGCCAAAAACCTGGTGCGCTAGTTGAAACGCTACTCGTACTCAAAGCTCATAATATCAATATGAGTAAATTAGAGTCTCGCCCTATTCCTGGAACCCCTTGGGAAGAGATGTTTTATTTAGATGTTGATGCAAACTTAGCGACTGCAGAGCTTCAACAAGCGCTTAAAGAATTAGAACGCTTAACACGCTTTATTAAAGTGCTAGGTTGTTACCCATGCGAAACGGTAAAACCGACTCAATTAAATAATAGTCAATTACTTATCGAGCCCGTCAGCTCAAAAGAAACCAGTGAAAAAAGCAACACTCTCGATGATGCCCCAAAACATTCAACTTTATATCGCCAGCAAAAAACGGTCATAGAGGTTAAACAATTCAACGTCGGAAAAGGCGAGTTTGCGGCCATTAAACAACTTGATATTCCAATGGCGAATGATGCCTTTGCAGCACAAGTGAAACAAATCAAAGAAACTGGATATCAAGCAGTGTTAATGCTTAATACAGCAACAGAAAGTGTTTCCTTATCTGAGATAAAGCAATATTGTCACTTACTAGACCAAGCAGGCTTAACTAGCGTCGTGGAAGTAAATTCAGTCAGCGAAATTAACGACACGGTGAAAGTAGCTGATATGGTCTACATTTCAGGCAAAGAAATGTATAACGATGAATTGTTATGTTCTGCGGGCTCAGTGACAACACCAGTATTGTTAGAACGAAATACGATGGCAAGCACCGCTGACTGGCTTGCATCGGCAAACAAAATCCTGACGCAAGGTAATCAGCAATTAATACTCGTTGAAGCTGGTGTAAGAAGCTTTACAACACCGGAGCAATTATCTCTAGACCTTGCAGGGTTAATCGAAGTTATCGCACTAAGTCACTTACCAATACTAGGGAACACTAGTTTTGCAGTTGAAGATAATCTCGTCAGTCAACAAGCTAAAGCGATTAAACAGCTAAGTGCAAGTGGACTGATTATAGGCAATAAGCAACTAACTGACACAACACAACAGACTGAACTTTTACATCAATTGCATCAATAGCAAACTTGTTATTAAAATCTAGCTTCTGTTGGCTTTAGCTAGCTAAATTAACAAGCAACAAAAAACCGAACTAAAGAGTTCGGTTTTTTATTTTTAGTCTTACTGTATTTGACCTTACTTTAGGTGCAAGGCTTTAACCGTTGTTTAGTACATATTCACACTGTCATTTAGCCCTAACCAACCTTTAAAAATACGGTAGCTAAACCAAGTTAAAGCAGCCAAAAAAATCGGGATGCTGAGCCAGAGCAAAGGAATAAAGTAACCAATCAACAATAAAGTGACTAACCCAGTAATACTGTTACGTTGCCAACGTAAATGCGATGACAGCAATGAATGTGTCGCTATATTAGTTTGTGACAGGTTAATCAATAAACTAAAGAAAACAGGCAAAAAGAACAATGGAAATGCGCTCATGAGCGCGTATAAAAAGTGGCCGAGTGATAAATCTTCTGCGGTATAAACCTCAGTCTCTGTCATCAGACTTCACTCCTATTCACGTTAAATTTAAGGGAGTTACTCAGCGTAACTCCCTTATAACCATAATCCTAGTTTCGTCATTTCGCAATATTTAGCTGACTTTTACAACCGAATTGAAACTAATTCGTTTTCATATCATTAACTGACTGCAACATTGCACGGCTTTCATGTTGAAATTGTGGAGCAAAATCACCGAACCATTTAGCCACATCTTTAAACTGGGCAACAAAAGCCTCACGATTACCAGTTTGAAGTAATGTCAGCGCATCACGATAATTATCAAGATAATCACTAATCGCAACTTGGCTGCCTTCTTGTGCAAATATTATATCGGCATACAACTCAGGATCTTGAGCAAACAAGCGACCAACCATAGCTAACTCAAGACGGTAAATCGGAGAACTAAACTGCAATAAACTCTCAATATCAGCCTCTTCTTTACACAAATTCACCCCATAAACAAAACTGGAAAAATGGCGCATTGCTTGAACTAACTGCATGGCTTTATCATGCTTTTCGGCATTTTCATTGACAATTCGAGCCCCCCAAATGGTTATTTGCTCAAGTAGCCATTGATAAGACTCCGCTCCACGGCCATCACAGACAACCACAACTTGTTTCGCTAAACTGCCAATATCAGGACCAAACATTGGATGTAAGCCAACTACAGGGCCCTTATGGGCTGCTAACATTGCATTTAAGGGTTCGGACTTAATAGATGTTAAATCAGCTAATATGCACTGCTCAGGTAAGTTATTTAATTTGTCTCTAATCAGATCGCATGTAATCTTGATAGGCACAGTGACAATCACCATTCCAGCACCATCAAAAAGTTCATCAGCACGGTGCCAATCATCTTTATCTAAGCTTTTAACTTGATAACCAGACAGCGTCAGCATTTGACTAAAAAGCCCACCTAATTGACCTTCGCCACCCACAATTACAATATGACCAAGATCCGTTTTCACTTGCTTGAAACCAACATCCTTCTCATTTAAATAAGACTCACGCATTAAACGACGCAAAATATCTTCAATAAGTTGAGGAGAAATATCCATCTCACTCGCCTCTTTACGGCGTTTAGCCAGCATTGAAGCTTCACGTTGCGGAGCATAAATTGGGACACCTGCAGCATGCTTAACCGTGCCGACTTGCGCGACAAGATCTAAGCGCTTTCGTAGCAAGTTCAATAACTGCTTATCTACGCCATCTATTAACTCTCGTAAATTTTCTAAATCTAATGTCGTTTTTTCGTTCATGGTAGTTCAATCTCTGCAGTATTGGTCAACTACTTAGCCGCAAAGCGAGTAGGTAAAATTGCTTTTAATGATTCAGCATTACGACGCAATAATGACTCAGTCGTCGCCCAATTGATACATGAATCTGTGACAGATACGCCATAAGCAAGCTCGGGTAATGGTTTATCGCAAGCTTGATTTCCTTCATTTAAATGGCTTTCTAACATCACACCAATTACAGAGCGGTTTCCGTCGGCGATTTGCTGAAACACATCTTCGCAGACTAAGGTTTGTCTTGTGTAATCTTTAGATGAATTACCATGACTACAGTCAATGATTAATCGCGCATTCAGTTTGGCTTTATGTAATTGCTCTTCACAAACGGCGACACTTTCTGCGTCATAGTTTGGGGTTTTACCACCACGTAAGATAACGTGCCCGTCTGGGTTACCTGCCGTTTGCAATAATGATACTTGCCCTTGTTGGTTAATCCCCATAAAGCGATGACTACTGGCAGCTGACTTTAATGCGTTAATAGCCACATCTAGTTTGCCATCAGTACCATTTTTGAATCCCACCGGCATAGATAAGCCTGATGCCATTTCACGGTGGGTTTGCGACTCAGTCGTTCTTGCCCCAATAGCAGACCAAGTAACTAACTCTGACATGTATTGCGGACTAATAGGATCAAGTGCTTCTGTTGCCACAGGCAATTCAAGCTCTGCAAGCCAAATCATCAGCTCACGCGCCATTCTTAAACCTTTCTCTACATCAAATGATTCATTCATATCAGGATCATTTATAAGCCCTTTCCAGCCTACTGTTGTGCGAGGTTTTTCGAAGTACACTCGCATTAAGATGTAAAATTCACCACTTAGCTCATCGTGAAGTTTTTTAAGTTTTAATGCATATTCTTTTGCTGCATCGATGTCATGAATAGAGCAAGGGCCTGTCACGATTAGCACACGATTATCGCGCTTATGAACAATATCCGCCACCGTTTGGCGAGCATCTAAAATATACTGATAAGCATGATCAGATAACGGTAACTCATTTTTTAACTCAGCTGGCGTAACCAACACCTTTTCAGAACTAATGTGGACGTTGTTAATCGTATCTTGTTGCATGCTCTATACTCACTTCTGTTCGTGTTAACTCTATTTCAAAATATCACTGTAACGCTACACCATTACAAAGTTGAGCTAACTATGCCTTGTTCAAGTTCACTTGGCAACCTAAAAATTTTTAATTTTGACTAATAAAACAAAAACCCGCCATATAGGCGGGTTGTTGTGCGAACACTGCATCTAATTTTTCAAGCGGGTAACTATTACTTAGTTGCCAACTTCTCACGGATACGTGCAGATTTACCTGAACGCTCACGTAGGTAGTAAAGCTTAGCACGACGAACACGACCGCGACGCTTAACTTCGATGCTAGCTACTAGTGGACTGTGAGTTTGGAAACCACGCTCAACACCTTCGCCATTAGAGATTTTACGTACAGTGAATGCAGAGTGAAGACCACGGTTACGCTTAGCGATTACCACACCTTCGAACGCCTGTAGACGCTCTTTTTCACCTTCTTTAACACGTACTTGAACGACTACTGTATCACCAGCACCAAATTCAGGTACGTCAGTTTTCATTTGCTCATCGTTGAGCATTTTAATGATATTGTTCATAACTTACTCCGTTCTAGGATTAACTGAGCTTCGACTAAACAGGCTTGTCTAAATTGTTAACAAACTCTGCTAAAAGAGTCTTTTGTTCGCCAGTCAGAGCTAGATTTTCAAATAATTCTGGTCGTCGTAAAAAAGTCCTACCAAGACTTTGTTGCAACCGCCAGAGTCTAATTTTTTCGTGGTCACCGCTTAACAACACTGCCGGAACACCAACACCATCCAAGTTTTCAGGGCGAGTATAGTGAGGACAATCCAATAAACCATCAGAGAAAGAATCTTGCTCTGCTGATGCTTGCTTACCTAGTACACCAGGTACTAGCCTTGCAACTGAATCAATGAGAGTCATCGCAGGTAATTCTCCGCCCGAAAGCACATAATCACCAATTGACCATTCTTCATCAACTTCAGATTGGATGATACGTTCATCAACACCTTCGTATCGACCACATACCAGTACCAAACTCGATGATTGACTTAACTCACTGACACCTTGCTGATCCAGCTTGCGTCCTTGAGGCGATAAGTAAATCACCTTCGCACCGTCACCTGCAGCTGCTTTCGCAGCATGAATCGCATCGCGTAACGGTTGCACCATCATCAACATACCAGGACCACCACCGTAAGGACGGTCATCAACAGTATTATGTCGATCATGTGTGAAATCACGAGGATTCCATGTTTGCAACTCTAACAGTCCGTTTTTAACGGCTCGACCCGTCACTCCAAAGTCTGTAACAGCACGAAACATCTCAGGAAACAGGGTTACAACCCCTAACCACATATGTTGTACCTCGACTTAAAAGTCTGGATCCCAATCCACTAATATCTGTTTACTTTGCACATTCACCTCAAGGATGAACTGCTCAGGGACAAAGGGAATCATGCGTTCCGCTTTGCCAAAAGCATCTTTAACGTTAGCTTTAACAAGTAACACGTCGTTAGATCCTGTTTCCACGATCTGGTCAACACTGCCCATGTCATAGCCTTTAGTGTTTGTCACAGTACAACCAATTAAGTCACGCCAGTAGAATTCATCCTCTGACAAGTCTTTAATTTGGTCATGCTGGATGGCAATCTCACAGTTAGTAAGCAGTTGCGCATCTTCTCGGTTGTTTACGCCTTCAAGACAAGCAACAATTGCTTTACCTTGATAACGCCACTGAGCGACCTTAACTTCACGCCATTCACCTTGTTCTTTAATTAGCCAAGGCGAATAATCAAAAATACCTTCAACAGAATCGGTATAAGAAGTGATTTTCATCCAACCTTTAATACCATGACTAGAACCAATTTTTCCTAGTACGATGGGTTGTTGATTACTACTCATCTATTTATACCTTAACGCTATTAAGCAACAGCTTTACGAGCGTCTTTGATCAACTTTGCTACGCGTTCTGAAGTTGCTGCACCAGTAGCAACCCAGTGATCTACACGGTCTAGATCTAAACGTAAAGTTTCTTCTTGGCCTTTAGCTAAAGGGTTGAAAAAACCAACACGTTCGATGAAACGACCGTCACGAGCATTGCGGCTATCAGCAACAACGATATTGTAAAATGGACGCTTTTTTGCGCCGCCACGAGCTAAACGAATGGTAACCATGCGTTTTAATTCCTCTAATGATTTGCTAGTTAGCAAAATAAAAACTGGGACTCCGTGTTCGCGAAGGGCCCCAGAGAAAGCCGCAAGATTTTACCTGATTTTACAATTAATGCAACCAAATCCGTCGTTTTTTAAACCAAGACATTTAAGGTTGCATCAATGAAAACTCAATCTTTACGGGACAAATTGAAAAGTCTTTATTGAATAAGGCTACGAATCAACGCCCTGGGAACTTCATTCCAGGTGGCATCATTCCGCCCATGCTGCGCATCATTTTCTTCATACCACCTTTACCAGACATTTTTTTCATCATTTTTTGCATCTGGGTAAACTGTTTCAATAGACGGTTAACGTCTTGAATTTGAGTACCTGAACCTAATGCAATGCGGCGCTTACGCGATCCTTTGATAATATCTGGACGTTGGCGTTCGCCAGGCGTCATAGAGTTAATAATGGCTTCCATTTGATTGGTCATTTTACCATCTTGAACTTGAGCTAATGCTTCTGGTGGAAGTTGGCCTACACCAGGCAGTTTCTCAATCATGCCCATCATGCCGCCCATATTTTTCATTTGCTGCAGTTGTTCACGAAAATCTTCAAGGTCGAATCCACCACCCGACTTCACTTTCGAAGCCAGCTTCATCGCTTTTTCTTTATCAACACCACGCTCAACTTCTTCAATCAGCGACAATACATCGCCCATACCAAGAATACGTGATGCTATACGTTCAGGATGGAAAGGTTCTAGTGCATCGGTTTTTTCACCAACACCTAAGAACTTAATTGGTTTACCGGTAATGTTTCTGATAGATAGTGCGGCACCACCACGAGCATCACCATCAACTTTTGTCAGAATGACACCCGTTAACGGTAGCGCTTCATTAAATGATTTTGCCGTATTAGCTGCGTCTTGACCTGTCATTGCATCAACAACAAATAAAGTCTCAACAGGGTTAATCGTGGCATGGAGATCTTTAATCTCATCCATCATCGCTTCATCAACATGGAGTCGACCCGCAGTATCGACTATCACCACATCAATGAACTTTAATTTCGCATGAGCAATAGCCGCCTTTGCGATATCAACAGGCTTTTGGCTAACATCTGATGGGAAAAATTCAACTTCAACTTCAGTTGCTAGTGTTTCTAACTGTTTGATCGCTGCAGGACGATAGACGTCAGCGCTGACCACCAGTACAGATTTCTTTTCACGCTCACGCAAAAATTTCGCTAATTTAGCGACACTGGTCGTTTTACCCGCCCCTTGTAAGCCGGCCATCATTAATACTGCAGGTGGTTGAGCGGCTAAATCTAAAGCTTCATTCGCCTCACCCATTGCCTTTTCAAGTTCATTTTGGACAATTTTAATGAATGCTTGTCCTGGACTTAAACTTTTAGAGACTTCTTGACCTACGGCACGCTCTTTTACGCTATTAACAAATTGGCGTACAACGGGCAATGCAACATCAGCCTCAAGTAGTGCCATACGCACTTCTCGCAAGGTTTCTTTAATGTTGTCTTCGGTTAAGCGACCACGACCACTAATATTCTTGAGGGTGCGCGACAGTCTGTCGGATAGATTCTCAAACATGCTCTGCTGTTTACCTTAAAACGATTCGATAATTGGCGCCTATTATACCCAAACTACTTCAAGATGCGAGATTAGCCTTCAGACAGAGTATTGATGTAGGTCATTATTCGTAAATTATTTGGCGTTAAATGGAGGAAACTGTTAAATTTTGGGTCTTAGGTCACTGCCCTAATGACCTTGGTTCATGTTAATCTAAGATAAATAATTTTGTGCTGATTTTATTTTTAAAAACAACCTGCACTACTAACTTGATAGGTTTATTCCAGATGGTCATTTTTTCAGCTTCGGCTATGTTGTTTTACTGCATCGCACTTGTACTTGTTACGAGTCGATTGTTTCATGCAGAAGGACCCAACCGTAAATTAGTCGCAATCTTTGCTTCTATTGCAGTTGTGCTTCATGGCATAGCGCTATCACAAACCATTTATACCGCTGAAGGGCAGAACTTTAGTTTAACGAATGTCATTTCGTTAGTTAATTGGATCATTGCCTTTAGCTTCACCATCATAATGCACCGTTTAAAAGTGATTGTTGTCGTGCCTGTGGTTTATGCTTGTTCGGTAATATCAGTTGCCGTACTCTGGTTAATTCCACCACAGTACATTATTCATTTTGATGGCCACCCAGAAATACTCGCTCATATTGTTTTATCATTAATGGCGTATAGTGCCCTGATGATTGCCGCACTTTATGCGATTCAACTATGGCTAATTCAAAATAAATTAAAAAACAAAAAGACCATGATGAGCCCTGGTATGCCGCCATTAATGACGGTTGAAAAGCAGTTATATCACTTGGTTACTATTGGTGTGATGTTACTTACTTTATCTTTAGCAACAGGCTTTATCTTTTTAGAAGACATGTTTGAAGACGGTAAAGGCCATAAAGCGATTTTATCTATTCTCGCTTGGGTCGTGTACAGCATCATGTTATGGCAGCATTACACTATCGGTTGTCGTATTCGCACTGCCGTTATTTATACGCTTTCAGGGGCTGCCTTGCTATCGCTTGCTTATTTTGGCGCACGAATAGTAACCGAGCTCATTTTGCGATAACCCGATAATTATTTAATTAGCCGCAAGCAAACTTGACACTTATGACGAATGATTGATACTCATCATTCGTCTTTTTTTTACTACATTAACTGGAGCTATTTTTGGACGCTATTTCTACCAGCGCACTCTTCCTTTCTCTTCTGGTATTAATCCTAATCTCAGCTTACTTTTCAGGCTCAGAGACGGCGATGATGACATTAAATCGTTATCGACTTCGCCATCTTGCAGCAAATGGTCATAAAGGGGCACAACGCGCCCTAAAAATGTTGGAGCGACCAGACAGGCTTATTGGTTTAATTCTTATCGGTAATAACCTAGTTAACATTCTTGCCTCAGCAATCGCTACGATCATTGGAATACGCTTATTTGGTGATGTGGGCGTAGCCATTGCCACTGGTGTACTCACATTAGTGGTACTGATTTTTGCAGAAGTAACCCCAAAAACCGTTGCAGCCTTACACCCTGAAAAAATTGCTTTTCCATCAAGCTGGCTGTTGCGTGCCCTACTCTCAGTATTATGGCCATTTGTTAAAGCGATTAACTTAATCACTTCTGGTTTTCTTCGCTTACTCGGCATTAAAAATGTCAGTGTAAATGATGCCTTAAGCCAAGAAGAGTTAAGAACAGTTGTTCATGAAGCTGGCGCCCTTATTCCACAACGACATCAAGAGATGCTGATATCGATTTTAGACTTAGAAAAAGTCACGGTAGAAGACATTATGATCCCTCGTTCAGATATTTACGCAATCAATGTTAATGATGATTTTAAAACCATCAATAAACAAGTCACCCAAAGCCCACACACCAGGGTTTTGGTATATCGAGATAATATTGATGATGCTGTCGGGTTTATTCATTTACGTGATGCATTACGCCTGCAGTCAAAAGAAGAATTCAGCAAGTCATCGCTATTAAGAGCCGTTAAAGAATTATACTTCATCCCTGAAGGCACTCCTCTGACTGTGCAGCTATCGAATTTTCAGCAAAACAAAGAGCGTTTTGGGTTAGTTGTTGATGAATATGGCGATATACAAGGCTTAGTCACCCTTGAAGATATTTTAGAGGAAATTGTCGGCGACTTTACCACTTCGATGATTACCACTGCCAGCGAAGACATTGATATTCAACAAGATGGTAGCTTCATTATTGATGCCACAATCAACATTCGTGATTTAAATAAAGAAATGAAGTGGGACTTTTCGACAGAGGGACCAAAAACGCTGAATGGAATCATTATTGAGTACCTTGAAGATATCCCTGATGCAGGTACCACTTTAACGATTGATAGCTACCATATCGAAGTCATAGATGTCTCAGATAATATGATAAAAACGGTTAAGGTCATTCCATTAGTGAAAGAACCCACCAATGAGGAAGCTGAAGAGTAAAACACCAACGCTTTCTTCATCCCATAAATAAAGGCGCAAAATGCGCCTTTATTTATGGGAGAACGGCGGCGTTTACGCTGCTTGTTTTCTTTTTGCCTCAAGTGCGCGACGTTTGTCTCGGGCAATCGGCGTAATCTCTTGCTCTAGTGCTTTATTCATACCCAGCATAAAGTACAGTTCAGCCATTAAAAAAAACGGACCTATTAATAACTGATTCAAATCATCAATAAAAGCAGGTTTTGCTTTTTCGTATTTATGACCAATAAACTGAATTACCCAACCAATAAAAAATACGCCAACGCCAATCAACCATGCGCCATTAATTTGTGACACTAATGAGGATGTGATTAACACAGGAATAATAAAAATCGTCAAACCTAAGGCTAACCCTCTGTGTAATATAAAGTAGTAAACTAAAGTGCCTATGGCGAATAGAGTAGCTACGTTCAGCTTAATCCCTTCTTCAGCGAATAAGACAAAATTAACAGGAATAAGATTAAGCAACAAAAAGACTGACCAAATAATTAACGGTACACCGACAAAGTGGGTTCGAATATTTTTCGGGTTTAAATGCACACTTTTATAGGTTGCGAGCTGTTCTACGGCCGATTTCATCTTGAGTCCTTATTATCATTATTATGTAACACCTTGTTAACTTACCTCAAGTTAGCAGTGGAGCTCAAGCTCTAGGTTTTTCAATCAATACCTTTAGACTAGATATTTAATTTTCAGCACAAATAAAAAAAGCGCCGAAGCGCTTTTATAAAAACTAAAATGAGTTGTTGACGATACAACTCGTTAGGACTCAATAACCACGGTAGCAACTGCGTAGTGCTGCTCATCAGCAATTGTCAGATGCCCGCTTGTGGCGCCGAGTTCATGCATTCGTGCAAGCGCCCCGTCGGTAAAGCTCACTTGCGGTGCACCACTATCGTTATTACTGATATGAATATGTTGAAACGATACACCTCGGCCAATACCTGTACCTAATGCTTTTGCTGCCGCTTCTTTTGCTGCAAATCGCTTTGCAAGAAAACGATGAGGCGCACTTGAGGCTATATACACTTGTAACTCTACCGGTGTGAGAACTCGCTTTGCCAGCTTATCTCCCAAACGGGCATACTGCTGTTCAATGCGATTGATTTCAACAATATCTGTGCCAAGTCCCTTGATTGCCATTACTCGCCTCTGCGACCTTCTAGCATCAGTTTCTTCATATCTTTAACTGCGACAGCTAAGCCATCAATTGCAGCTCTAGCAATCACTGCATGACCAATATTCAGCTCATACAGTTCAGGAATAGCAGCAATCGCTTTGACATTGTGATAATGCAAACCGTGTCCCGCATTCACAACTAAGCCCTTGCTATGCGCATACTTAGCCATTTCAGTGATACGAGCTAACTCCAATGTTTGTTCTTCATCAGTTTTAGCATCAGCATAGCAACCGGTATGAATTTCAATATATGGAGCACCAGAGGCCACAGCTGCATCGATTTGCGCTTTATCAGCATCAATAAATAAAGACACCTTAATCCCATGGGCTGCTAAACGCGTCACTGCATCAGTGATTTTATCCATCTGCCCCGCAACATCTAAACCACCTTCAGTCGTTAATTCTTCACGCTTTTCTGGAACTAAACACGCATAAGCAGGTTTAACATCACAGGCGATAGAAATCATTTCTTCAGTCACAGCAAATTCAAAATTCATTCTGGTTTTTAGCGTCTTTGCTAAAAGATATACATCTCGGTCAACAATGTGGCGACGGTCTTCTCTTAAGTGAATAGTAATACCATCTGCACCTGCATGTTCTGCGACTGCTGCTGCATGTACAGGATCCGGATAATCTGTACCACGCGCTTGTCGTAGAGTAGCAATATGGTCGATGTTAATTCCTAATAAAATTCCACTCACGGTAGCGCTCCTTAATCACAATAATATTTAGCGTAAATGGGTTATTAACCTCATTCACCTAGCTTAAATGACTTCTATAAATTCACTTAGCTTATTTTTTAATAAATAGTTTTCTACTTAGTAATGGCTTTGTCCCCAATAACGGTGACAAAAGTAATCTCATTAGCCCTTTTGCTTGTACCAAGTTTTCAGGCGTCAATGTCTTAGCTTTAAGGTTAATCAGCATTTCGCCTGATAACAGTTGCTTACTGTGGGTAATATGCGTGCTCGCTTGCTGAGCAACAGGTAAAAAACCTTCATCAGCGATAATACGGTAACTCATCACTGGTTCAATTTTTTCACCTTGAGTATCATAATCTAATGAAGGTAACGCCCCTAGTTCAGCTAATAATTCCATTTCAAAATATCGCAGATGCTCGGAGCTAAATTCGCTCGCAAGCGACATAATGCAACGGTGATAATGAATAAATAGACCTTCTGCATGTTGTCCAGAATCAAGTACCCTTACTAACAACTCATTAAGATACATCGCAGAATACAAGCTGGAAGAAGTTAACGGTAATGCAGGGGCAGCAGGCTCTATTTGGGTTATAAATTTAAGGCTTGAATCTGAAGTATCAGATTTTGAATTGAATTGAAATATCAGTGGCTGAAAAGGTTGAATGATACTTTTAAGATTTTTTTTACCACTGCCCACCCGAACAAGTGCATCTATGCGACCAACACCATCGACTAACAGATTAACAATCACACTGGATTCTCTGTATGGTCGATGATGAAGTATATATCCGCGTAACATGTTAGTTATGAACAGCGTTAAACAAAATTGGTACTGACACTTGGTTAGTCTTCGCCATAGCCTAAACTGCGAAGTGCACGCTCATCGTCAGCCCAACCCGATTTAACTTTGACCCAAATTTCGAGAAAGACTTTATTATCAAACAAGGTTTCCATGTCTAATCGAGCTTGGGTGGCAATTGTACGAATTCGCTCACCTTTATTACCAATTACCATGCGTTTTTGGCCTGTGCGTTCCACAAGGATTAGCGCATTGATTTGATAAACACCGTTATCCATCATCTTAAATTGTTCAATTTCAACGGTTGCATCATAAGGTAACTCGTCACCTAAAAAGCGCATGAGTTTTTCACGAACAATTTCAGATGCCATAAAACGCTGAGAGCGATCTGTCACATAGTCTTCAGGGAAGTAAAACTGCCCCTCAGGTAACGAGGCTTGCGCTAAATCTAAAATGCGCTGCACATTGGTGCCTTTGGTTGCAGATATTGGCAATATCTCATCAAAGGTAAACTTTTCAGACAGCTCAGCTAGATAAGGAAATAACGCTTCTTTATCTTTAATATTATCGACTTTGTTAATGGCTAAAACCGTTTTACGCTTACCACTGCCTTGTTGCAGCTTATTAAGCACCATTTCGTCATCTTCAGTCCAAGTCATACCATCAACAACAAATACAACCATAGACACATCAGCAAGAGAACTGGCAGCAGCACGGTTCATTAAACGGTTAATAGCCCGTTTTTCATCAATATGAAGACCTGGGGTATCAATAAAGATGATTTGTTTCTCTTCATCAGTATGAATACCCATAATACGGTGACGAGTTGTCTGAGGCTTTTTAGAAGTAATACTGACCTTCTGCCCAAGCAACTTGTTTAATAGTGTAGATTTACCTACATTTGGTCGACCGACAATTGCAACCATGCCACAAAAAGTCACTTCATATTTGGCTTTTGCAGCAGGTGCAGCACCGTTCATCCTTGCCAATAATTCATCTAAGCTTGGCTCTACTGGCGAGCTTTCTGGCAAGTCTGTTTTTTTGGTCATTTATTAATTAACTCCAATACCTGAGCGGCTGCAAGCTGCTCAGCTTTTCTTCTTGAAGTACTGACACCCGTCACTACTTTATCTAATTCAGAAATACGACATTCGACCGTGAACGTCTGATTATGCGCATCACCTTTTACATCAACCACATTATATTCGGGCAATGGCTTTTTATAGCCTTGCAAGTACTCTTGCAAAATGGTTTTAGGATCTTTTTGATTTATACCAGGTTTAATCTCAGCTAATCGTTGCTTATACCATGTCAGTAGTAAGCGTCGACACGTTTCGATATCGGCATCCAGGTATATCGCACCTATGATGGCTTCTACAGCATCGGCTAAAATAGATTCCCGTCTAAAACCACCGCTTTTTAACTCACCAGGCCCTAAATAAAGGTAATCACCTAATTTAAACTCTTTTGCAATCACGGTTAACGTTTCACCTTTCACTAAGGTTGAACGCATACGGCTTAAGTCGCCTTCTGTGACTTTCGGAAACTGGTGATATAAAGCATCAGATATCACAATAGATAAAATCGAATCACCTAGGAACTCCAAACGCTCATTATGCTTTGATGATGCGCTACGATGAGTTAAAGCATGAGTCAGTAAATCTATATTCTTGAACTCATAACCTAATGTGCGACATAAACGGGGTAAATTTTTAATTGGTTCCATTACTTAATCGCACCTACTCTGTCAAAACGAACACCTGTTGGCACCCAAGTTGGTAACCAACTACTAGCAGGACGTTCAAACTCAAAGCTTATCCAAATCGCAACCGCTTTACCGACTAAATTGGCTTCAGGAACAAAGCCCCAAAAACGGCTATCTGTACTGTTGTCACGGTTATCACCAATGGCAAAATATTGTCCTTCAGGGACAATAAATTCGCCTACTGCTGTACCAGGCTGTTCAAAGAAGTGATTACTAAAGTCAGGGCGCGAAGGATTAATTAAAATATCATGTTCAACGTCGCCTAATTGCTCAGTGTAACGAGATAAAGGAATTCCTTCTTGAGTAAACTCACCACGATTAACACTGCTTAACTTAATCGCTTTAGCACCAGGACACGCTGACTTATCTTCACATTTAGGTTGAATCAGAAACTGTTTATTTTGATAAACAACTCTGTCGCCCGGTAAACCGATAACTCTTTTAATATAGTCGATTTCTGGTTGTTTAGGGTATTTGAATACAAACACATCACCGCGTTCTGGTTCGCCTGTTTCAACTAATTTGCTGCGCCAAACAGGATCTCGCAAACCATAACTGAATTTTTCAACCAAAATAAAATCACCAACAAGCAGTGTCGGTTTCATAGAGCCTGAAGGAATTTGAAATGGTTCATAAATGAATGAGCGAAGGATCAATACAAAGGCAATCACAGGGAAGATAGAATGAGCAAATTCAACGACCACTGATTCACGTGTGATATTTTCTTTTGCTTCGTCTGATAAATCAGGCGTTTGCGCTTCAGCCAGTGCTAACTTTTCACGTCGTTTAGGGGCGAAGGCTATTACGTCAACAAGCCAAATTAGACCGCTGACTAAGGTTACAATAACTAATATAAGAGAAAAATGGGCTGCCATTAGGGTTTAAGCTCCTGCCTTAACACTGTATATAGTTCAGTGTATGACACTAATAAAAAGTGATTATCCTATGTCGTGCTGTTAGGTTCACTCTGAGTAATGTTACAAAGTATATAAAATCACTTCATATGGAAAATTAACTTTTGCTCATCAAACGATAAAAACGATTATTAATGCCGGTTAATAATCATTTTTTAACTCACGTTTTTAATGATTTTTTAATAGCAACGCCGCAAGCAGCGGCGTTGTTATCACTCTTAATGTTAAATCAGTTTTCACCGACAAATTAAGAGCTTAGTCATTCAACTTTAACACGGCTAAGAACGCTTCTTGAGGCACTTCGACGTTACCGACTTGCTTCATACGTTTCTTACCATCTTTTTGTTTCTGTAAGAGTTTCTTCTTACGTGAAACATCGCCGCCGTAACACTTAGCAGTTACGTCTTTACGCATTGCTTTGACGTTAGAACGGGCAATAATTTGGCTACCAACAGCGGCTTGAATCGCAATATCAAACATTTGTCTTGGAATAAGCTCTTTCATCTTATCCACAAGCGCTAAACCACGATGGCGAATATTAGAACGGTGAATAACCATAGCTAACGCATCTACGCGGTCGCCATTAATCATGATATCTAAACGTACCATGTCAGCAGGCTCAAAGCGGATGAAGTTATACTCAAGTGATGCATAACCACGACTGGTAGACTTAAGGCGATCGAAGAAGTCCATAACCACTTCAGCCATTGGCAGTTCATAAGTCACAGATACTTGATTACCGTGATAAACCATATTGGTCTGTACACCACGCTTTTCAATACACAAGGTGATGACGTTACCTAAGTACTCTTTTGGTACAAGCATGTTTGCTTCTACGATAGGTTCACGGATTTCAGCAATGTTATTGATCGGCGGTAAATCTGATGGGTTATCCACATACAAGATTTCACCACGTGTCATCTCAACTTCATAAACTACTGTTGGAGCTGTGGTGATTAAATCTAGATTGTATTCACGCTCTAGACGTTCTTGAATGATTTCCATGTGCAATAAGCCTAGGTAACCAATACGGAAACCAAAGCCTAATGCTGAAGATGATTCTGGCTCGAAGAATAATGACGCATCATTCAAGCTTAATTTATTCAATGCCTCACGGAAGCTTTCGTACTCATCGGTAGAAATTGGGAATACACCAGCATAAACCTGCGGCGTAACCTTTTTAAAACCAGGAAGCGGCTCTTCTGCACCGTGCTTAGCATGGGTCAAGGTATCACCGACTGGAGCGCCGTGAATCTCTTTAATACCAGAGATGACAAAACCCACTTCGCCCGCTTTAAGTTCTGGGGTGTCAGTTTGTTTTGGTGTAAAAATACCTACGCGATCAGCATTGTAGTTCTGACCGGTTGACATGACTTTAAACTTATCGCCTTTCTTCAATACGCCATGTTTAATACGCACTAAAGAGACAACACCTAAGTAGCTGTCGAACCAAGAGTCAATAATAAGCGCTTGAAGCGGTGCATCAATGTCACCTTCAGGCGGTGGAATGTCTGAAACGATTGTTTCGAGTACATCTTTAATACCAATACCTGTTTTCGCTGAACAGCGAACAGCTTCCATAGCGTCGATGCCGACAATGTCTTCAATCTCTGCAGCTACACGCTCAGGATCAGCTTGAGGTAGGTCGATTTTATTTAAAATCGGCACCACGTCTAAGTCCATTTCTAAAGCGGTATAACAGTTAGCAAGAGTTTGGGCTTCGACACCTTGGCCAGCGTCAACAACTAATAATGCACCTTCACATGCAGCAAGTGAGCGTGATACTTCGTAAGAGAAGTCAACGTGACCTGGTGTGTCAATGAAGTTCAGTTGATAGGTTTCGCCATCATCAGCTTTATAGTCGAGTGTAACACTCTGTGCTTTAATGGTAATACCACGCTCACGTTCGATATCCATAGAATCGAGAACCTGAGCGGCCATTTCACGGTCTGATAAACCACCACAAAATTGGATAAGGCGATCAGACAATGTAGATTTGCCATGGTCGATATGGGCAATAATTGAGAAGTTTCTAATGTGTTTCATTTGGCTGAAATGACTACTACTAAAATGATGGAAATAATGGTGCCAAATTGTACCTGAATAAGGGGTTAATACCAATCAGAATAAATGACACTGTAGAAATGAATATAAAAAAGCACCTAATAACGGATAAGAATGCGCATTTAACCGCGTTGCAAACTCACACCTTGGCCCAAGTAAGCCGTAATAACTGGGGTGGATTCAGCTTCTAACTTTGATGCTTGTCGCTTACCAAGAAGCCACGCGCCTATTCCACCTAAGGCTCCCATCACTATCGAGCTGTAGTCAGGGTTAATCAGTAGTAAATGGCTAAACCAAAGTCCTATTAACGCACCGATAAACAATCCGATTAAAGGGAAAATATAAACTAATAATGCGGCCTTAAGAATCACGCTCTCTGGCAGCGCAAGTTTGAGTAAATCCCCTACTTCACAAGCTTTGTCACTCTTAAGGGAAAACTGTTGACGCTTAATAGAAAAAGCTTTAGCCACAGTCGAAGTGCCACAATTTTCATTATTTGAACAATGATTACAGGCACTTTTAAGTTCAATCTCAACCGTTACCCACCCCGTTTCATCATATGCAATAACGGTCGCCACTTCTTCTAACATAGATTGTGATAGTGATGCAGAACGACTTGCATCAAGCAACTCGTTTGATTCAAGCTGCGTTGACGCATTGTCATTTGGGGTAGTTTTTGGTGGCGTAGATTGATTGGCCATAATCTGACTTATTTTAAGATAAGACTTTTAGCGATACGGTTTAAGGTATCAGAAGGCACTTTACCGACAGCAACAACTTCAACATTACCGACTTGCTCAACCACCATGGTTAAGCCATTACGTGTAATCAACTCATCAGGCATAGGGCCGTCCCCCATTCTGGCAACATACACAGAGATATTAACCAAGCCGTCTGTCAATGCGATATATTCAACCGACTCGTCGCTACCTAACAAACGGTGATGATCCTTAACCACCATATGGAAACCTGCGGGCAACCAGCTAAATTGCCAATTTTGGCCAGCAATACGCTCAGCAGGATTCATCACTGGCGGCAAGCCCTGACGTTCAGCTTCAATTAAAATACTGGCGGGTTCATTAAGTTCTAATAGTTCAATCACCATCATTTGCTCAATCAATTGTTTATCTTGATTGATCATGTCATAACGAAGTGGCAGACGGGTTTCCATATCAATCCATATCTGAGACATGAACCTATGCTCATCAACAGGCATGATTCTAATCATTTGACCTGGACGCCCAGCAATGCGGCTGCGACCTCCGAGCACAAATTGGTAGCCACGCTCAAGTGATGCTACATCTGTCGCAAAAATCGTTGGCCAAATCCCTTGAATGCGGGGGGCATTGATACTGTATGCAGGTTGATCGTGTTCGATAAACGTCACGGTATCAGCTACTCGCACAGCATTTTTAGGAGGACCATTCAAATATTCTAAAAAGGCGACTTCTTTGTCGTTAACCGTTCCGTGTAGATAAACGAGAGGACGGATATGATCCGCTTGTAACTGGATAATGGAAGATTTGTATTGTTTGGTTTGAAGTGCTTGGCTCATACTTTCAAGCCAAGCTTTCGCAGACATTTCTTCTTCGGGGATACCTTCTGCTGCAACAGGGAATACCATTGCAGCAAGTACTAACAGGATTAGACGCAAGCTAACTCCAGATTAATTATTAATGTTGTTATCAGTATCGTTATTGTGCTGTACAACAACACCTGAATTCAACCTTTGTTGTAGCATGTGGTCCTGAATATATGAATTTATTCTGCGACGTTGCTCTACAACATTATCATTGTTTACAGCCGATTGACTCTGTACTGCACCTGTTTGCAAGCTAACTGGAGAAGCTGTACCAATCAATGGACGAGTATTCAGTACTGGTAGTGGCGAATCAGCATTTTGATCTTGACCGTAATTTTGAACGCCAACAATAGCAACCATAGCAACCGTAGCCGCAATCGCATACTGGCCAAATTGCTTGAAGAAAGGAACAACATTGTCCTTCTTGGTTTCTACTTCTGTGACTTTTTCATCATGCTGAGAAACGGTATCAGTTTGCGGTGCAATTATCGCAGGTTCGAGTTCGATAGCAGCAGCAATGCTTGCTGTTAGATCTAAATCAATTGTCTGCGGTAACTCTCCGCGCATAGCATCACCAATCATGTGATAGTTTTGCCATTGCTTATGTGAGCTTTCGTCTGCTGATAACTCTGCTAATGTTTTAGCATCAACTTCGCCATCAACTGCTGGTGAAACCCATTCTTGACCTGATTTAAGCATTTTTCACCTGTGTCAATAAAGACTATTACTGTTCCAGCAAAGGCTGGAGTTTCTTATCGATTGATTCCCTAGCACGGAAGATACGTGATCTTACTGTACCAACAGGACAATCCATGATGTTGGCAATATCTTCGTAACTCATACCATCAAGTTCACGTAAAGAAATTGCTATCTTCAATTCTTCTGGCAACGTTTCTAAGGTTTCAAAAATCACCTTATTAATTTCATCAGACAAAACGAGACGTTCTGGTGATGCAAATTCTTTTAATGCATCGCTGCCTTCATAGTATTCAGCTTCTTCTGCATCAACACTGTTAGCCGGTGTTTTTCTGCCTTGAGAAACCAAATGGTTTTTTGCAGTGTTTACTGCAATGCGATACAACCATGTGTAAAAAGCACTTTCACCACGAAAATTAGGTAATGCACGGTAAGCTTTAATAAAGGCTTCTTGTGCCACATCACTGATGTCTGCTTGATTTCTGATATAGCGTGAGATCAAGCTCATTACTTTATTTTGGTATTTCTGTACTAACAGATTAAATGCGTTTTTATCGCCACGTTGTACACGCTCAACTAACTGTTGATCACTTATTTGTCCACTCATCCGAGCCGACTACTCCTAAATCTATAATACTGATTTCTCAGTCGCTCGAATCATATTCACATTAAAGTAGACTCGCATGCTTTGAAAAAGTTCGATATTGAATGAAAAAAATTTAATTTTTTTATAAAAAATGGCTAAATCTCGCTTAATAGTAATGTCTCAGTACCCAATAAAGCGGTTTTGATTTACCATTATAGAACCATATTAAGTCACCCATGATACCTTATGAAACAAGCAGTTGAACACCAATCTGATATTTTGGTTATAGGTAGTGGTGCAGCAGGACTCACGCTTGCACTCCATCTAGCTGAAAAGTCACAAGTTATTCTCCTTTCGAAAGGACCTCTAGCTGAAGGCTCAACCTATTATGCACAAGGCGGAATCGCCTCTGTATTTGATGAATCAGATACGATTGAGTCACATGTGAGCGACACCCTTATCGCTGGTGCAGGGCTTTGTGACAAAGATGTGGTGACTTATACCGCTGAGAATGCCAAAGAGTCGATGAAATGGCTAATTCAATGCGGCGTTGCTTTTGATAAAGAAGAAACCAGTGATGGCGACCAAAGTTCAGCACCTTATCATCTAACTCGAGAAGGTGGTCATAGTCATCGACGTATTCTTCACTCTGCTGATGCAACGGGTAAAGCGGTCCAAACGACACTTCAAGATCAGGCATTAGCGCATTCGAACATCAAGGTACTAGAGCGTTATAACGCCATTGATTTAATTACGACGAGAAAGCTTAATCGCCCTGGAAATCGTGTTGTTGGCGCATATGTATGGAATCGAGATGCTGAGCACGTTGAAACTGTCACAGCCAAGTTTGTCGCGATTGCCACAGGTGGAAGCTCGAAAGTTTATCAATATACCTCAAATCCCGATATTGCCAGTGGTGATGGTATTGCCATGGCTTGGCGTGCTGGGTGCCGTGTAGCGAATATGGAGTTTAATCAATTCCACCCAACTTGCTTATATCATGCTGATGCTCGCAACTATCTGCTTACTGAAGCTTTACGTGGCGAAGGTGCTTACTTAAAACGTCCCGATGGCACACGCTTCATGCCTGAGTTTGACGAACGCGCCGAACTTGCACCCCGCGATATTGTTGCCCGTGCGATAGATTATGAAATGAAGCGATTAGGTGCCGATTGCTTGTACCTTGATATCAGCCATAAGCCTGCCGACTTTGTCATCAAGCATTTTCCTACCATACATAAACGATGTTTAGAATTTGGCATCGATATAACAAAGGATCCTATTCCTGTGGTACCAGCGGCGCATTATACCTGTGGTGGTGTAATGACTGACTTACACGGTCAGACAGACATCAATGGTTTATATGCCATTGGTGAAGTGGCCTACACTGGACTGCATGGCGCGAATCGCCTTGCGAGTAATTCGTTATTAGAATGTTTAGTTTTTGCCCGTGCTGCTGCACAAGATATTGAAAGTTTACTCAGTAAAATTCCAGCCCCAGGTCCCGTACCCCATTGGGATGAAAGCCAAGTCAGTAATTCAGATGAAGAAGTGGTTATCGCCCATAACTGGCATGAGTTAAGATTATTCATGTGGGATTACGTCGGTATTGTTCGTACCGATAAAAGGCTAGAACGAGCATTACGACGTTGCGCCATGCTACAACAAGAAATTCAAGAGTATTACAGTAACTTTAGAGTGAGTAATAACTTACTAGAGTTACGTAATTTAGTTCAAGTTGCTGAATTAATTATTCGCTGCGCCATGGAGCGAAAAGAAAGCCGTGGTCTGCACTATAATGCTGATTACCCAGAGCAATTAGATAATCCTCAGCCGACAATTTTACAACCAGAGCGATAATCGAAGCTCGTAATGCTGGCTTGTTTCTCTGTTAAAATAAGCCAGCGTTCTATAGCAAACAGCTAAAGCAAACTGCTAGCCCATTTAATGTCAAAGCATAGACTGCAGTTTCACTAACTCTCTACACAAACTTCTGTACTCTTTATCACTCAACATATCAGACCAAACAATCACTAACTGCCTGGTCTTTTTAAGCTTTTTAGCCGCCGTTATTTCGAACTCAATAAATATTACGGATGCAAAAACAGTCACTATTGGCGCTCGCCATTGAATAAATTCATATTGATGATTTAGCTTCCCCACACCTTGTTCTAGTAACACAAATTGAGTGTGAAATTGGCGTAAAGTAAACAAATGCTGAATGAAAAAAATCAATGCTATTGTCAGCGTTACTGCAAATACAAGCTGATAAGCCCAATGATGGATATCCGGCCAAAGAATAAAACTCGTCAAACAAATAGCGATAAGCACAAGATGAGAAAGCACTTGGCTGAATGAGGTTGTTAACGTGAACGGCATACAATACTCCTGAAATTAAGCCCGAAATTAATCAGGCTATCTGGGAGTCTCATGGCGAATAAATGGATAGAATGTTTAAGGTTGAGGACGACCACGGACAGTATTGACCATTTCTCTTAGCGCTGGGTCGGGGCAAACTTCGTGGCCCATAAACCATGCAAATAATTCCGGATCTTCACATGCTAGTAAGTCTATGAAGGTTTGTTTATCGGTATCGGAAAGTGTTTCATATTGTGAATCAACAAAAGGTTGAAACAAGACATCTAACTCTAACATCCCACGACGACAAGCCCAACGAACTCTAGCAATATTCATTAATTCCAACGCTATTCTCCTAACATCTTCTGCGGATACTTTATCTTTGATGCGAACTTCTGTATTCAACATCTTGTATTTGGGGATCGACACCTGCAAATAAATCAGTAAAGTCAGTGTCTAAAAGACGCTGAACTGCCGGATGCTGAATCATTCGCTCAGCAAACATCACATGATATTCTTCATGTATATCTTCAGTTTCACCAATCAAAACCATGCCTTGGGACAGT
This sequence comes from Shewanella japonica, assembly GCF_002075795.1. Classification (NCBI taxonomy): domain Bacteria; kingdom Pseudomonadati; phylum Pseudomonadota; class Gammaproteobacteria; order Alteromonadales; family Shewanellaceae; genus Shewanella; species Shewanella japonica. The sequence goes on along the minus strand of NZ_CP020472.1, from coordinate 1,453,121 downwards.
ATATCATGTCGATAAATAGATGGAGCGACAAAAATTCCTCGCTGAAATAAACCAAATGCTTTCATCATCGCAGCATCATCGAATTCACCAAGAATACTGACATCAAGGTTTTTTTCAGCAAACCATCGATGTAACTGCTGACCTAGCGATGTTCTTTTACCTGGAATAAGTAACTTTTCTTGCTCTAAACATGCAGGGAAGTCTAAAGATGGTTTAGATGCCGCAAAAAAGCTGATGCCGCACTGCCCTAGTTTCTTAGATAAAATCTCAGGATATTTTAAAGATTCACCAGCCGAGTCAGATAAAATCATATCCAACTTGTGTTCTCGTAAGCGTTGAATGAGATTTTCATGGGTCGATTCATAACAACTTAGGTGCATTGAACCATCATTTGGAATAACAGTCAGTAAGACACGACTCGCAAGTGCTTTTGATAGAGCAGCAGCAAAGCCAACTTCAAATAGAATTGATTCGTCTTTTTGGTAAGCCAGTAAATCCAGCATCTCATAACTTAAGCTATACATTTTGTCTGCATAGCGAAATACCAATTCACCAAGTTCAGTGGGTTCTAGCGAGCGGCCGACTCGTTTAAAAAGACTGCCGTTGAGACGATCTTCTAATGAGCGGATTTGACCTGTTATGGTCTGAGGTGCGAGACACAAAGCTTCGGCGGCCTTAGCCACCGAACCTTTCTTTCTAACCATCCAAAAATAATATAGATGGTTATAATTTAAATGTTGCATGTAAATAAACCAGCTAAGAGCGTTGGTTTATTTTAATCGCTGACAGTCCAACAAGCTATCAATTAATATCGATAACTCATTTAAGTTGTTAACGTTTTTAGCGGCGGTTTGTTCCTGAATAGCTAAAACGATTTCATCTTTATGCGGTTTTCTGTCTGCACAATAACTGCGATTAGCCTCTTGATAACGTTTACCAGCTCGATATTTAAGTGCACGAGACTCATATCCACTATCAGCTTCAAGGCGGCTACTTGATGCATCAGTGTGATACATCAACGCACCATCTACAACGCCGTCTAAATAACTTTTACATTCGCTTGACTCAACGTTTGCTTGGCAAACATTAAACGAGGTTGCTTGAGCGGGTGCGGTAATCGCACCCATTGCTAAGGCTAACATCAACAGTTTTGTTTTCATTTTTTGCTCCGATACTACTTTGCTTCAGCTTTAGCTTTAGGAAGTACTTTATCAAGCCATACATAACCGATAACCGCAGCTAGCATAGATCCCATTAGAATACCTAAGCGAGCAAAGTCACCTAATTGTGCTGGAGCTGATTCGAATGCAAGTGATGAAATAAACACTGACATAGTGAAACCAATACCACACATAATTGAAACAGGAATAATTTGATTCCAGCTAATCCCAGGAGGTAGCTCAGCTAATTTTAATTTTACTGCAACAAAGCTAAACAGTAATACACCTACAGGCTTACCAAGTAGCAGACCTAAAATAATACCGATAGTCACAGGCTCTGCTAATGAAGTGATACTCATTCCCGATAGCGATAGACCAGCATTAGCGAACGCGAACACAGGTAAAATAAAGAATGTGCTCCATGGGTGAAACTATGCTCTAAATGCTCTGAAGGAGATGAGCCATCTTTAGCTCGCAGCGGAATACAGAATGCGATAATGACACCAGCCAATGTCGCGTGTACACCAGACTTAAGTACAGCTACCCAAAGGATAACGCCTAACAAACCATAAGGGATTAACGAGCTAACACCTTTACGATTTAGCGCCACCATTAATGTGATAGAAATAGCAGCAACAATTAAACTTGTCATTGATAAATCAGCACTGTAGAACAATGCAATAATTACAATAACACCTAAGTCATCCATAATAGCTAAGGCTAATAAAAAGACTTTAAGAGCAACAGGCACACGGCTACCAAGTAAGGCCATAATACCTAATGCAAAGGCGATATCTGTTGCAGCTGGAATAGCCCAACCAACCTGAGTAACAGGATCTGAGTAGTTAAATGCTAGATAAAATAAAGCTGGAAATACCATGCCACCAACAGCAGCAAAAGTTGGTAATGAAGCTTTAGCAACACTAGATAGTGCACCTTCTAATAATTCACGCTTTACTTCTAAACCAATCAATAAGAAGAAAAGTGCCATCAAACCATCGTTAATCCATAATAATAATGGCTTATCAATATCTAATGAACCTATACGCACTTGGACTTCTGTATCAAGGAATCCACTGTATAAACCAGCTAATGGCGAGTTTGCCATTAACATAGCCAGTGCTACAGAGATCATTAAAATGATACCCCCTGCAGATTCTTGACTTAAGAAATTCTTAATTGCACGTTCCATAATTCACTCCAAAAAAAACAATTAATTCGAGTCTATCGGAATTTTTCAAACAATCATAATCGTTAGTTTCGCATTAATACCTCGGTATTTTCGAGGTATGTATCAAAACGCAGTGAGATTAATCACACAACATCCGCTAAACGCGAAGCAGATCGACGTTTAACTCGGAATATGCGCATTATTCAAGTTTAGGCGCATATTTATTTATTCACAATAAATTGCTCAACTGACGAAATAACATACATTACACTGTTTTAGCTGATGAATTATTAATAAAAAACTATCGAAAAAATCCAGCAAGAATAAAAGGCTATTTATTAACATAATCAGCCAAACAGACTTAAGCTAATATGACTGCTTCCCATTGAATAACTATTAATATGAAATCAGTATAGGAATTCACTGTGAGTTTTAAACAGAAGTGAAATACAGTGTCAAAAGCGCAAAAAATGCTAACCAAGTAGGATACAACTAGTTTAGCTTGTTTTTTAGGCTTCCAGATGCAATCTCAGACAAAAAATGAAGTGAGTTAACACGAATCAGTGTAGTAGTTTATGAAGTGAATTTGAGGGAGTTTAGCTGTCATTACAGTGTAATTTACAATAACCAAATGATTTTAACGGTTTATCATAAGTGAAAAACCGTTAATACAATGAGTTAGCTTATCTGATCAGCATTAGACCGAAAAAGGATACTTAATCGCTTCATGATGCTGATAACCCACAACTTCAAAATCATCCATTGTCACCCAAGTTTCTAAATCCTTAAGGCTCTTAATGTCTGGGTTAATTTTTAATTGTGGTGAAGGAAATGGTTCGCGAGTTAGCTGCTCATTCTTCATTAGATCTAACTGGTCTTCGTAAATATGTGCATTAATGATTTTATGGTATGCGGTACCCGCCTTATTACCGGTAATTTGTGCCATTAATGCTAAAAAGGTAAACACTTGAATCTGATTAAAGTTAAGACCTAATGGCACATCACATGAACGTTGATAACTCGTTAGGTGCAAAGTATCACCTAGTAATGAGAAGGTATGTGTATGCATACATGGTCGTAAACAACCCATATCAAACTCACCTGGATTATAAAATGTAATAATCTCACCACGGTCATCAACTCCTTTGGACAAGTTATCAACAATCTTGGCTAACTGATCGACAGTACCACCTGAGGTTTTCTGCCAACGTCGACCTTGAACGCCATATACCCGCCCCATATCGTCTTCTCCTTTACGATGTGGATTAGCAAGCCAGCTAGCATTATCATTCGCGTTCATATCCCAAGTTTTAGTGCCCAAAGCCCTAAAATCTGCAGCATTATCATAACCTCGAATATAGCCAATAAGCTCAGCAATCGCAGCTTTATAAAAGCTTTTACGAGTGGTAATAATTGGGAATTGGTTATTTTTAACATCGTACTCTAAATCAGCATTAATGATGGTTAAACAACGTTTTCCAGTGCGTTCATTCTCTATCCAATGACCATTGTCTACGATGTTCTGACATAAATCTAAATACTGACGCATTGTACATTCCTATATAAAAGCTCGATAAGTTTCGGTTACCTGAAGAGACAGTCTCCGATTATTGGGTAGATGATAACAAGAATTTTATGCGGTTATCGCCATTTTTAATCCAATAACCATTAATAACAGTGCAAATATCTTTTTAAGCACAGCAGTCGGCCATACGCTTGCCATTTTTACCCCTAATGGTGCGACTAACATTGAGCTGATAACGATCCCAAACAAAGCGGGTAAGTATATAAAGCCAATGGTACCTTGGGGTAAGTCAGGTGCATTTAAGCCTGCAATGATGTATCCAGTGGTACCAGCTAGTGCAATAAGACAACCCGTTACCGAAGAAAACCCTACAGCACTGCGCATTTGAATGCCGCAATAGCTCAAAAATGGCACAAACAGTACCCCACCACCAATACCCATTAATCCAGCAACGATAGCAATAATCGAGGAAACCAAAAATAACACGGTAAATGCAGGCATTTGCTCATTTGCTTTGGGCTTGAATGGGAACGCCATTTGTATGGCCATAAGTATCACAAATATCGAAAATGCGGTTTGTAAATCAGCAGATGGAATTTTTTCTGAAATAAACCCAGACGCTAATGCCCCTAACATGATACCCGGCAACATGGGTTTAAATAGATTCCATGGAACATTTCCACGTTTGTGATGAGCTAACGCAGACGAAAAAGAAGTTAAAATAATAGAGGCTAATGAGGTTGCAATAGCAACATGGGTTAACTGAGATGACTCAACACCAACCCAAGGAAGAAGATATAAAAGAGCTGGGACAATGATTAAGCCTCCGCCGATACCTAATAAGCCAGCCATGAAACCGACAAATGAGCCCAGTAACAAGCAGATTGAAAAAATCAGTAAAAGATTGTCCACAGTAAAACCTTATCCGTGTATAGCTAAATCGGCTAATGCAAAATGGCAGATAAGCCGTTTTCAGCTAAAAAGTCATTGAGTAATGTCCTGACTTGCTCCCCGTTAGAGAGTGTCAGGGCGGTATCCAAAATTTGTTCTAATGACTGTTTATCAATCCGGCGTAATAAATAATTAATTCGAGCAATACTGCCTTGGTTCATACTCAATTTGTCATAGCCCATAGCGACAAGGAGTAATGCCCCCATTGGTTCACCAGCTAGCTCTCCGCAGATACTGGCATCCAATTTATAGCGTTTACAATCAGTAATTGTCCATTTTAACGCTCTTAACACACCAGGGTGAAAGCTATCAAAAAGTGAGCTAACACTGGGGTTATTTCTATCAACGGCGAGTAAATACTGAGTTAAATCGTTACTGCCAACTGAAACAAAATCGACTCTCTTAGCCACATCTTCTAACTGAAAAAGTAACGAAGGCACTTCTAACATAACCCCAATTTTAGGTTTAGGGATTCTACGCTGTAATTCGTCAGTTAATTCTGAATAAGCTTGTTCTAGGTATAATAAAGTCCTATCAATTTCATCAAGGTTACTGACCATAGGTAGCAAAATTTGTAGCTGTGATGAGTCTACATTTGCCGTTAACATTGCCCGTAGCTGCATTAAAAATAACTCTGGATGGTCAAGGGATAATCGAATACCTCGCCAGCCAAGAAAGGGGTTATCTTCATTGATAGGAAAATAAGGTAAGGGTTTATCTCCTCCCACATCTAATGTTCTCATAACCACAGGTCTATCACGAGCAGCCGATAACACTTGTTTATACACATGAACTTGCTCAATTTCACTCGGAAATCGCTGATGTAGCATGAATGGAATTTCCGTACGATATAACCCAATCCCATCTGCACCCTCGGCCATGTCGGTACTTAACCCACTTAATAGACCAGCATTCAGATATAACTGAATACGATGGCCGTCCGTTGTCTGCGCAGGTAATGACAATTCAGCTGAGAATTGGCGTTGCTGTTCCTGATTTTCCGAAATTAAAGTGTAATATTCACGAAGCACGGATTCTGAAGGAGAAACAAGAAGCTGACCGCTAGTCGCATTAAGAACGAGTTTTTTATCGTCAATATTAGCCGCAATGACTTGATCAACACTGACAATGGCTGGCACGCCTAATGCACGAGCTAAAATAGCGGCATGGGCGTTAACTCCCCCAAGTTCGGTGACGATCCCTGCTAGTTTCCCTCGTGGGAATTCAGCTAGTAGTGTAGCATCCACTTCTTTAGCAACTAAAATAACAGGTTTTGAAGGGGCTAAATCTAACTTATCTGGCTCTATAAGTTGGCGTAATACTTTTTGTCCGAGTTCGCGAATATCGCTAGCGCGTTCTTTTAAGTAAGGATCTTCCATTGCCATAAACTGATCAATATAGCGAATTGAAACGCGGCTAACGGCAGATTCAGCTTGCCAGCCTAAACTCACCTCTCGTATGTATTCACCACCTAAACTAGCCTCATTAAGCAAGAGTTGTAACGCTGAAAATATAGATGCTATATCATCCACGTTTTCACGGTCAAAACGCTGGGACAAGGCACTGATTGCATCTTTACAACGCTGCATTGCAGCTTTCAGTCTAAGGGTTTCTTGCTCGGTATCGCTACATTGTTGATCTGGCTGCACTAAAGATATCGCGCCGCCTAATACAAATGCATCTGCAATGGCGATCCCTTTAGATGCGCTAACCCCTTTGAAAACGACTTGTTGCTGAACATTGCTAATCGCCGCTTTGTTCTTGAGACTACGAATGACCACCGCCAGCTGCGCTGCCAGCGTCATTAAAAAGGCTTCTTCATTCTCACTAAACTGTCGAGGCTGTGGCTGCTGAACGACAATAACTCCAACCACTTGTTTTTGAAAAATAATAGGAACAGCAAGAAACGCTCGGTACTCTTCCTCTTCTACTTCAGGGAAAAACTTAAAGCGTGGGTGTGTTTTGGCGTCGGCAAGGTTAACGGCTTCTTCTTTTTCAGCAGCTAACCCCACCAGTCCTTCAGAAAGGGGCATTTTAACAAAATTGATGGCGGCAACAGCCAAGCCGTCTGTCGCCGATAAGACAAGGTGTTGTTGCTCAAGAATATATACTGAACAGCACTGAGTTTGCATCGCTAACTTTGTTTGCGAAACCAACTGTGTCAGTGCAGACTCAAGACTGCTAGCTCCAGCAACCGCTTGAGTTATATCCCTGAGCGTGTTTAACACGATTTTATCCCCTATCAGTTTACATTAATTACGGTGTCGCCCTCGTTTGCGATTAGGCTCACGTCCTTGAAACGCTAAAGTGGTGAATGCAAACTCTTTCATAACCTTACGATAAACATCTCGTTTGAAAGAAACAACTTGCCTTACTGGGTACCAATAACTCACCCAACGCCAGTCATCAAACTCAGGGTGTCCACAGGAGTTCAAATTAATACTGTCATCGCTATCTTTGAGCTGTAATAAATACCACTTTTGTTTTTGACCAATACAAATAGGTTTACTTTCTTGTCTAATCAATCTTTTTGGTAAACGGTATCTTAACCATGAGCGTGTTGACGTTAAAATTTGTACATTTTCCGGCTTTAAACCAACTTCTTCATACAATTCACGGTACATAGCTTGTTCAGGACTTTCTCCGTCATCAACGCCACCTTGTGGAAACTGCCATGAATGTTGTCCAAACCGTCTGGCCCACATAACTTGACCAAATTTGTTACAGATTATAATGCCCACATTTGCGCGAAAGCCGTCGCTATCAATCACATGGACTCCAATGTCACTACAAATTAATGATTAGATTGTTTCATAAAGCACGGCTACGGGCAATCAACTAATAACGGCATAACTTGGGATAAAATTTAAGAATTATTACTTTTATCAACAGAAGGAAAAAATATTAATGCACATTATCCACAAAATCTGTGGATATCTCTGTTCGAAACTCACTAATAACAGTAAAACCTACATTAAAGAACATAAGCTACCGCATAATAAAAAAGTCAAATAACTAAAATAAAACTATAAAATTCAACACTATAACCCAAAACCAAGACTAACTATAGTTATCCTAGATGACCAAAGGTCACTTTTTAACCAGGTAAATTACTTATTAATAAATTCATTTTACGGGTTTTAAGTTATACACAAAAAACAAGAGTTTTATTTCATTAATATTAAAATAAAGCTATTTTTAAGCATTGACGAACAAAAAATTATCCGTTAAGTGATACTTTTTTAAAGTTATCCATCAAATCTGTGGATAAGTATGTGTGAAATAGTAGAGCAAAAGGAGAGTAACTTAATAAATTGGTAAAACAGATTGACCAATTTAAACAAAAAAACATATTAATCAGTACATTGGGATTATTTTACTCAGTGAATAACTTTCAACAAAATCGCTGCACAATTAATAACCAATAACAATAGATGCGTAAAAACTGCCAAACAAGTAAACTTATAATGACCAAGCCTATTTAGGGGAAAGTAAGCAATAATGATGAATAGCCAGCCAAATTCCATCGCAGAATTAATGCAAAGAGCCAATGATATGGCCGGTGTCTCATTAGGAGATATTGCAAATGAGCATCAACTCAATGTACCTGATAATTTGAAGAGAGATAAAGGCTGGATTGGTCAATTGATTGAGATGGAACTCGGCGCAACAGCAGGTTCTAAACCCCAGCAAGATTTTTTGCACTTAGGAGTCGAACTTAAAACCATTCCCATAGACCAATCTGGTCGCCCTATTGAAACAACTTATGTCACAGTTGCACCGTTAACAAATATCCAGGGCCTTACATGGGAAAACAGTGTCGTATTTCATAAGCTACAACAAGTCTTATGGATACCAGTACAAGGTGATCGAAGTATTCCGGTAGCAAACAGAAAAATAGGCACCCCTGTACTATGGAGCCCAAACCCTGAACAGTTAACCGCGTTACAACAAGACTGGGAAGAGATAATGGAGATGATTGCATTAGGGCAAGTTGAAAAAGTGACAGCTCGACACGGAGAAGCATTACAACTAAGACCTAAGGCTGCAAATAGTCACTCATTAACTGAATCAATTGCAGAAAATGGCTTAATTAAACTATCTAATCCAAGAGGTTTTTATTTAAAGATCAATTTCACCCACCAAATACTAACAAATGCATTTGGATAACATTACAATAAATCAACATTCATAATCTATTTTGAAAGTTATTAGAATACCACTATGACAAGTAGGGTAATTTTCTATAAACTAGCCTGTCTCAAAATATCAACGGATCAGATATAAACCAGTGAAAGCACGTCGACAGACGAGAAAGCTATTATTTGCGATATTAGCATGGTGTTTAGCCATGGGCGCATTTGTCTTTTTTCGTTATTCACAAGCCCTGAACTCCCCCAATGGGCTATGGGAAAATCAGACCTTGCCACATTAGCCATCTTCATGGGTTTTGTGTTTGGTTGTCTGCATTGGATGTCGAATTTAATCGCTGACTTTAGTGCAATCAGTCGTTTACCCTATATCTTCTCAGTTATTTTTAAAGGCTTGTTTCTACTGTTAGGCGCAATGACGCTTGCCTATGTTACCCAATTCCTCAATATGTGGGCTATTGAAAATCATCTTGTCACGCTAAGACAAATGCTCACAGCTCACATCCTTTATAGTCCTTCTTTTCAAGCATTAATCATATATCTAGTCGCTGTACGTGTAGGCCTTGCCTTTATCGAACAAATGGCACTACTTGTGGGCCCTCGTGTATTGATGAACATTGGCTTAGGTAAGTACCATCAGCCAAGATATGAACATCGACTATTCCCCTTTGTTGATATGGTATCTTCAACTGCGCACGCTGAAACACTAGGCGACTATCGCTTTAGTCGATTAATTCAAGACAGTTTTAGTATGCTGGCTGATACAGTAACTGATAATGATGCTGAAATTTATCGCTATATGGGTGATGCAGTTTTAATTCATTGGCCTCTTGAAGATGGGATCAAGCAAGATCGCTGTATGAATATTTACTACGAATTTAGCCAACAACTTAACTGGCATCGACCTTACTTTGAAGAACACTATGGCTTTGTGCCTAAATTTAAAGCGGCAGCTCATTGCGGCCAAGTTGTTGCTGCCGTGGTTGGTGTTCAAAAGCAAGAAATTAGCTTTTTCAGTGATGTGTTAAATACCTTGGCAAGACTACAAGACCAATGTAATCCGCTAGGTCAAAGAATGCTTATTTCTGGGGAAGTTGCACACCGCCTAGAAAGACAAGATAGTCGATTTGAGTTATCAGATTTAGGCGCCATGAAGCTCAAAGGCAAAAAGCATGAAATTGAAGTGTATGGTGTGAGCCCTAAAAAACCCTAAACAAGCAACTTAAGGAATATAATTGAATATCCCTAGTTAGCGCCTCTTGCCTTTGCTCCTCCAGTTCACCTTAGCTTACTCAAAAGTACTAAGCGCGCCTTATAAACTTCTTATTCCTGTTGATTTTCCCAGATAAAAAGTAAACCCGTTAGCTACGATGTAAAACGGGTTCGAACGGAACAATCATGGTTTGTAAGAAGCAAGTACCTCTCTACCCGCTTCTTACCGATAACAAGGTATTTATCTAGATGAACTTGCTAATAAACTCCCTTTCAACAACAGGCTACTCAGGTTTAGCAAGTAAGTTCTCTAGCATTAAGCCTAATGTTCTGAATGTGGCGATTCTGCTAGTTGTTTGACGCCACACCAAGCCGATATCTCGATAAGGGCTTTCACCTGGCGGGTTCATTATATTCAACTCAGTATCTTTTAAGATCCCAGCATCAATTGCCATTTGCGGTAAGAATGTGGTGCCTAATTTGCTATCAACCATTTGAACTAATGTATGTAGACTGGTCGCAGCAAAAGGATTAATTTTGGCACTATTGCCTAACTGACAAGCAGTAATAGCATGACCAGTAATACAGTGCTCACTTTGCAGTAAGAAAATACTTTCATCTGGCATTTTTTGATAATCAATTGGGTTTATTATCCCACCCGATAACTCTTCATGAACGACCATTTTAAAAGGATCAATACCCACTTTCATACTGTGAAATCCAGTAGTATCTACCGGTAATGCAAGTATCAATAAATCCAGCTCCCCTTTTCCTAATGAGTCTAATAAGCTGTCGGTAGTGTCTTCTTTTAGCAATAAACTCAATTGTGGATAATCTTGCTGACATTGCTTTACTACACGGCTTAATAAGAAAGGTGCAATAGTTGGAATACAACCTAAGCGGATCTCTCCAGTCATAGGCTCACCCTGGTTTTTAACCAATTCAACTAAGTCATCAACATCAGTAAGCAGCTTTCTCGCTCTTTCAACAACTTCCTCACCTATTGCTGTGAACATAAATGATTTATGATCTCGCTCGATTAATTGGTAGCCCAGTTGCTCTTCAAGATTTTGAATGCCACTCGATAGAGTAGATTGACTAACAAAGCATGACTTAGCAGCTCGGTTAAAATTTTGCTCTTGGTGCAAGTTAACCAAATAGAATAGGTTTTTTAAACTCGGTAGGTTTTTCATTTAATCGATTACCCTAAGAAGATTTCATTTAAATAATGAATTAAGTCACAACAAATAACAATCACAGCTGCACGATCCATAGCTCAATTTTACTATTCTCAAAAAAAAGACCAAAAAAAAAGCCCCTTGCGGGACTTTTAATGTCGCTATAAACCAGCAGTGATTATGCTTTGGCTTCTAGGAATGCTTTTAATTGCTGTAAATCTGAACCAGCATGCTCAACAATTTCAGCTAACCAAGCGTTGTGCTCAGCTTCCCATGATGACTCTTCACCATGCTGCAGTTTTTGTGCAAACTGCTGAATGCGCTTCAAACCAACTGAACCAGCAGCGCCTTTAAATTTATGAGCTTCTGCGCATAATGTATCTTTATCATTCACATCATTTGCTTTAACTAAACTACCTACATACTCAGGCATTAATTGCTCAAATAACACAACACTTTTTAATAAAGTACCTGCACCAATAGCACTACAATATTGCTCTAAAGTATTGAGATCTAAAATAGACTCTAGCTGGACTGTGGCCATTGTGGCACCTCTTTCTAATTTATTTCTGTAAAATTGGAATTTATAATACTCGCAATAATCGCCTATGCAACAACTCAGCGCTTTTCAAGTCCAATTTTCGTAAACTAATTACATGATTTTAACAAAAAATTAAAATCCGCCCATATAAATCACTGCAAAACATGCAAACTGGTTACTTTTCACACTGTTCCGCCGGTAACATAATGGCCTTGTCCGCCATTCTCGGCTAAGTTTTTGACAATTGCTACTAAGCCATCCCAACGAAAAGCACACCACTCTGGAGCAAGTAACATCGGTTTTTTAGCATATGCTGTGACTCTATGAAAAATTATCTCTTTTGGAGTATGTCTAATTAACTCACTCGCGTAGTGAGCATAATCTTCCAGACTCAATAAAGGCATTCCTTTATGTCGCCAAGCCTTAGCCATGACACTTCCTTCAACAATATGTAATGGATGTAATTTTATACCATCAACACCTGTTGATATAACTTGCGTTAAACTGGAAAGGTAATCTTCAAACGTCTCGTCAGGTAAACCAAGAATCAAATGAGCACAGACTTTAATACCACGTTTTCTTGCTCTTATAACAGTGTCTTTATAACTATCAAAATCATGGCCGCGGTTAATTTTTTTTAAAGTTCCATTATTCGCCGTTTGCAAACCAAGCTCTAACCAGACTTCAATTCCTTTATCTTGATAGCTGACAAGTAAGTCCAATATATCATCTGGTACGCAGTCTGGACGGGTACCAATATGTAATCCAACAATGTCGGCATCCTTTATCGCTTCGTCATACTTTTGCTTTAACACCTGATACTCATCGTAAGTACTAGTATAGGCTTGGAAGTATGCTATATATTTAGAGGTAGAAGCGGGTGCATTTGCTAATACTGAACGTTGCTTACCTTGGCTCAGTTGTTCTGAGATGCTGGCCTCAGTCCCTTGCTCATAACTAAACGAAGAAACATTACAGAATGTACAGCCGCCTTTACCAAGGGTGCCATCTCTGTTTGGGCAAGTGAATTTGGCATCGATAGTCAGCTTTCTGATCCGTCCACCGTATTGCTGTTTACATACAGCACCAAATGTATTCACGTAATCATCTAAACCCACTGCCAATCCTCAATTTTCAAAAAGTGGCCGATGATATACAGCTTAAAGAGTAAATACTTGGTGCTATATCAAGAAATGATGAATTAATGCGATTATATTTCAACCAATGTCAGTACAACTTCACAAATGGTTAATTTGATTAATTTAAAATCAACTATCAAAGTGAATAAATACGCAAATTAAATAAATAGTTCACTGCAACTGTGCTTGAAAATAAATTCACTATTTATAAAACTAAATCAATTAGACTAAAGTGTTAACAAAAAGTAAAATCAAAAAGCCGACTTTTTTAAAATTCTTTTTATTCATAAGGTTATACGAACAAAAATGCAGTTTACGTTAACGTAAGGCTGGTTTTTTTTAACATCTGTAATAGACATAACAATTCATTTTGTTGAGTAATTTAAGTTTGACCTTTATTCATTATCGAGCTAATTTGAGTGGTTCGGGTGCATATCTATGAGAACTTCTCCGCATTATCCGAGTCGTATTAAGTTAGGTTTAGGGAGTTTTTGTATGAGCTTATATCATCCCAGCTTTGAGCGGGACAATTGTGGTTTCGGCTTAATAGCCCAAATGGATGGCGATGCTAGCCATCGTATTGTCCGTACTGTTATTCACGGTTTAGACAGAATGAAACACCGTGGCGGTATTGCATCGGATGGTCGCACAGGTGATGGCTGTGGACTATTAATGTCGATGCCAAAAGACTTTTTTGCTGCTGTAGCAACAGAAAATGATTGGCATCTAAGTCGTAAATTTGCTGTTGGTATGCTGTTTCTTAGCCAAGACCCAGTTAAAGCTGAAGCGTCTAAAGCTATATTAGAAAAAGAACTACAACGTGAAACATTAAGTGTTGCAGGCTGGAGAAAGGTACCAGTCAATCCTGACGTGCTCGGCGAAATTGGTCGCAAGAGCTTACCAGAGATCTACCAAGTATTAATTAACGCCCCTGTTGGCTGGCGTGAAAAAGACTTAGAACGTCGTCTATATATGGCTAGACGCCGACTTGAGCAACAAATTGTCGATGACAAGGATTTTTATGTCGCGAGTCTGTCAGGACAAGTCATCGTCTATAAAGGCTTAATGATGCCTGCAGATCTGCCGTCTTTTTATACCGATCTTGCTGATATTCGTCTTAAAAGTACAATTTGTCTTTTCCACCAGCGCTTTTCAACTAATACATCACCTAAATGGCCACTTGCACAACCATTTAGATTCTTAGCTCATAATGGCGAAATCAATACCATTACTGGTAACCGCCAATGGGCTCGTGCGCGTGCTTATAAGTTTAACTCGCCACTATTACCTGACTTACAACAAGCCGCACCTTTTGTGAATGAAACGGGTTCTGACTCCTCTTCATTAGACAACATGCTAGAAATGCTATTATCTGGTGGCATGGATTTATATCGTGCGATGCGCTTATTGATTCCACCTGCATGGCAAAGTAATCCTGAAATGGATGACGAGTTAAAAGCATTTTACGATTTCAACTCAATGCATATGGAGCCTTGGGACGGACCTGCTGGTATCGTGATGAGTAATGGTCGCCATGCTGCCTGTGCCGTCGATCGTAACGGTCTGCGTCCATCTCGCTATGTGATTACTAAAGACAGAATTCTAACCTTGGCATCAGAAGTCGGCATTTGGGATTACTCAGCTGATGAGGTTGTAGAAAAAGGTCGTGTTGGTCCAGGTGAACTATTAGTCCTAGATACGATGAACGGCCGTTTATATTCATCATTTGAAATTGATAATGATTTAAAACGTCGCCATCCATACAAAGAGTGGATGGCTAAAAATAGTCAAACACTTATCCCTGCAAATCAAATTGAAGCAGCTCAACAAGGTGCTAGTCAGTTTACACCTGAAGTATTGCTTCAATATCAAAAGCAATTTGGATATAGCCGAGAAGAGCTCGAACAAGTCATTTGGATATTGGCATCAAAAGGCGAAGAAGCAACCGGTTCAATGGGTGACGATACCCCAATGGCTGTATTGTCTAAGAAGTCTCGTTCTTTATATGACTATTTCCGTCAAAAGTTTGCCCAGGTAACTAACCCACCAATCGATCCTCTACGTGAAAAACACGTAATGTCATTAACCACTTGTGTGGGGCGTGAGCAAAACCTATTTTGCGAGACTACAGGTGTTGCTTATCGAGTGATGTTTGACTCACCTGTGCTGCTATTCAGTGATTTCAACCAATTATTAGGCTTAGATAGTTCTTACTACCGAGCAAACACCGTTGATTTAAATTACGATGCACACGAAAGCTTACAGCAAGCCATTGAACGTGTAACAGATGATGCTGAGCGCTTGGCAAGAAGCGGAACAACGCTACTTATTTTATCTGACAGAGCCACTGCTAAAAATGTACAAGTCATTCCAGCAGCTATGGCTGTTGGCGCAGTGCAGCAACGCTTAGTTGATAAGAGCTTACGCTGCGATACTAACATCATTGTTGAAACGGCTTCGGCTCGTGACCCACATCATTTTGCTGTGTTACTTGGTTTTGGTGCGACCGCTATTTACCCATATCTAGCATATGAATCTATTTCAGCGATGGCGAAAAAGAACCAAGTTGAAGATGATAGTTTATTGATGCTGAACTTCCGCCAAGGCATCGAAAAAGGCCTTCGTAAGATTATGTCCAAAATGGGCATCAGTACTGTAGGTTCTTACCGTTGCAGCCAACAATTCGAAGCTATTGGTTTGTCATCTGAAGTGATTGAATTATGTTTCAAAGGTGTCATAAGCCGTATCGAAGGGGCAAGCTTTGAGCATTTAGCTGCAGATCAAAAAGCACTTCATAAAGCGGCCTATCGAGCCCATGTGCCATTACCACAAGGTGGCTTACTGAAATATGTTGAGGGCGGCGAGTACCATAGCTTTAACCCTGATGTGGTTAATACACTTCAACAAAGCTTAAAAGATAAAGATTATCCAAAATATAAGAAGTTTGCAGCGCTCGTTGATGATCGACCAATCGCGACATTAAGAGATCTAATTGGTGTTAAAGGTGACAAAGCTGCAATCGATGCTGCAAGCGTTGAAGGTGCTGAGCACTTATTCCCGCGCTTTGATAGTGCTGCAATGAGTATTGGTGCATTAAGTCCTGAAGCGCATGAAGCACTAGCTGTAGCTATGAACCGTCTAGGAGGACGCTCTAACTCTGGTGAAGGTGGAGAAGATCCTAGTCGTTTTAATAGCGAACGTAATTCAGCAATCAAACAAATTGCATCCGGTCGTTTTGGTGTGACAGCTCATTACTTAGTGAATGCTGATGTATTGCAAATTAAAGTGGCACAAGGCGCTAAACCAGGTGAAGGTGGACAACTTCCTGGTCATAAAGTCAGTGTAGAAATCGCTGGTCTGCGCCATGCAAGACCAGGGGTTACGTTGATTTCACCGCCTCCACACCATGATATTTACTCAATTGAAGATTTAGCCCAGCTTATTTTCGATTTAAAGCAAATCAATCCAAGAGCATTAGTTTCAGTCAAGCTCGTTTCAGAGCCGGGTGTAGGCACAATTGCGACGGGTGTAGCTAAAGCTTACGCTGACATGATTACCATCTCTGGTTATGACGGTGGTACTGGTGCTAGTCCAATTACGTCTGTTAAGTATGCAGGTTCTCCTTGGGAATTAGGCTTAGCAGAAGTACATCAAGCACTTGTTGAAAACGGATTGCGCCACAAGATCCGCCTGCAAGTTGATGGCGGCTTAAAAACAGGTATGGACATCATCAAGGCTGCGTTATTAGGTGCTGAAAGCTTTGGTTTTGGTACAGTGCCAATGATTGCGCTTGGGTGTAAGTATTTACGAATTTGTCATTTAAATAACTGTGCAACAGGTGTGGCAACACAGGATAAAAACCTACGTGACAACCATTATCACGGGTTACCTGAGCGAGTAATGACGTATTTCGAGTTTGTTGCTGAAGAGGTTCGTGAATGGATGGCAAAACTTGGTGTTGCCAAGTTTGAAGATCTCGTCGGTCGAACCGACTGGTTATATGCCCTTGAAGGTCAAACAGCCAAGCAACTAGGATTAGATTTAGCCCCTATTCTTTATCAACCTAAAGTCCCAGCTGGCACCGATATTACTTGGAAAGAGCTTAATCCACCGGATGACAAAGGTGACTTAAATCTACAAATTGTTGCCGATAGCAGTCAAGCGGTACTTGAAGGCTCAAGTTTCACTAAACAGTACAATATTAATAATACCGATCGTTCAGTAGGCGCCTCATTATCAGGCTTTATTGCAACGAACATTGGCCTTAAGGGCGCTAAAGCTCCGTTATCACTGCAGTTTAACGGTAGTGCGGGTCAGAGTTTTGGCGTATGGAATAGCCCAGGACTGAATCTCACATTGATTGGTGATGCCAACGACTATGTCGGTAAAGGCATGTCAGGTGGTGAAATTATTATTCATCCACCAGTGGGTAGTCCATTTGAAAGTGAAGAAAGTGCCATTATGGGTAACACCTGTTTGTATGGTGCAACAGGCGGACGTGTTTATGCAGCTGGTCAAGCAGGTGAACGTTTCGCTGTTCGTAACTCTGGCGCTATCGCGGTGGTTGAAGGCGTGGGTGACAACGGCTGTGAATACATGACTGGCGGTATTGTAGTGGTATTAGGTCAAACTGGGGTTAACTTTGGTGCCGGTATGACTGGCGGTTTTGCCTATATATTTGACCGTTTCAATCACTTTAGTCGTCGCGTTAATAACGAACTCGTCGATACTCAAAAATTAGAATCGCCAATCCAG
Source organism: Shewanella japonica (assembly GCF_002075795.1). Lineage (NCBI taxonomy): Bacteria > Pseudomonadati > Pseudomonadota > Gammaproteobacteria > Alteromonadales > Shewanellaceae > Shewanella > Shewanella japonica. The sequence continues at coordinate 1,435,338 of NZ_CP020472.1, read as the reverse complement.
CAGCAACACTTAAAAGAACTGATTGAAGCCCATGTCGCTGCAACAGGAAGTGAGCATGCCAAGATGATCTTAAGTGATTTCGAAAACTGGTTAGACTGTTTTGTTTTAGTTAAGCCTAAGAATATTGCCGTTGCCGACTTGCTGAAAATAGAGCAAAAGAGCCCGGAACTAGCTGTTAAGGCGGGGTAATTTAGATGAGTAATGATTTTCAATTTATTGAGGTAGATCGTAAAGATCCCACTAAACACTCTGCAGCAGAGCGTTCGACACAGTTTATCGAAATTTATCAGCCTTTTTCTCAGCCCCAAGTGGCAGAGCAAGCTGATCGCTGTTTAGATTGTGGTAACCCATATTGTGAATGGAAGTGCCCTCTTCACAATTATATTCCTAATTGGCTTAAGTTAGCTGAACAAGGGCGTATCCTTGAAGCGGCAGACTTAGTCCACGAAACCAATACGCTACCAGAAATTTGTGGTCGAGTGTGTCCGCAAGACCGCCTATGTGAAGGTGCTTGTACCCTTAACGATGACTTTGGTGCTGTCACTATTGGTAATGTTGAAAAGTACATTACTGATACCGCAATTAGCCAAGGATGGCGACCAGATATGAGCAAGGTTACTCCACGTAAAGAACGTGTAGCAATCATTGGCGCTGGTCCTGCTGGTTTAGGTTGTGCAGATATTTTAAGTCGAAATGGTGTTAAAGCTGTTGTATACGATAAATATCCACAAATTGGTGGCTTGCTTACCTACGGTATTCCAGCCTTTAAATTAGATAAAGATGTCATGCAGACTCGCCGAGGTGTTCTTGAAGGAATGGGAATCGAGTTCAAGATGGGCGTTACTGTAGGAAAAGACATCCCATTCAAAACCCTATTAGATGAATACGATGCAGTATTCTTAGGTATGGGCACATATACAGCAATGAAAGCACGTCTTCCGGGAGAAGACAGTGAAGGTGTTATTCAAGCCTTACCGTATCTTATTGGCAACACCCATGAGTTAATGGGAACTCAATGCACAGAAAATCCATATCAAAGCCTTGAAGGCAAGAATGTAGTTGTACTAGGTGGTGGTGACACTGCCATGGATTGTGTCCGCACAGCCGTTCGCCAAGGCGCTAAAAACGTCACTTGTGCATACCGTCGTGATGAAGCCAATATGCCAGGTTCACGCCGTGAAGTACAAAATGCTCGTGAAGAAGGGGTAAACTTCTTATTTAATCGCCAACCTGTCGCGATTAAAGAACAAGATGGTGTTGTAACTGGAATTGAATGTGTCGAAACCCAAATGGGCGCTGCAGATGAATCTGGACGTCAAAAAGCAGAAATCATTCCAGGTAGTGAACAAGTACTGGAAGCTGATGCCATTATTATTGCGTTTGGCTTCCAAGCAAGCCCTGCCCCTTGGTTTAAAGACTACGGTATTGAAACCAATGAATGGGGATTAGTGAAAGCGAGTAAGTTTGATGATAATCCGTTCCAAACCACAAACCCGAAAGTCTTTGCCGGTGGTGATATGGTTCGAGGTTCAGATCTTGTGGTAACAGCCATTGCTGAAGGTCGTGATGCGGCCCAAGGAATACTTAACGCTTTTGAAGATGCTTAAACAAAAACACATCATGTTTTAATGTGTTAATCCACCTAAAACACCCTAAAAAGCGCATTGAGAAATGCGCTTTTTTATTAGAAATAATTTACCTATATCACTTCTGCAAATTTCATTTATGCTATATTAGCCCCCATTAAGTTCCGCTTAACCTTGTTCGAACCATTGACGGTCTTCCTTAGCAAATTTAAGCCTTTTATCCTTTTGCCAATTCTCATTTAACATTGGCCTAATTACACATACTGAGAGTTTAATTATGAAAATCGCTATTATCGGCGCCATGGAACCAGAAGTTGCTCATTTAATTGAGACAATGACAGATCCAGTTCACTCAACTGTTGCTGGAATCGAATTTGTTGAAGGTCAATTATCGGGACAAAACGTCGTCGTTACTCGTTCAGGTATCGGTAAAGTGGCTGCCAGTATTGCAACGACACTAGTGATTAATAACTTTAAGGTTGATGCCGTTATCAATACAGGCTCAGCAGGTGGTTTTGTCGACAGCTTAAATATTGGCGATATTGTCATTTCATCAGAAGTACGTCATCACGATGTAGACGTTACCGCATTTGGATACGAAATTGGCCAAATGGCCTCTCAACCAGCCGCTTTCATTCCTGATGAAAAGTTAGTTAATGCCGCTAAATCTGCAATTTCATCCCTAGGTGAAGCACAAGTGATTGAAGGGTTAATTGCGACTGGTGACAGCTTTATTTGCGATCCTGAACGCACTAAAGTCATGTTAAACAATTTCCCGACAATGGCAGCATGTGAAATGGAAGCGGCGGCGATTGCACAGGTTTGTCATCAATTTAACGTACCATTTGTCGTGATTCGTTCATTATCAGACAATGCAAATAATGACTCACCTGTTGATTTTGACTCTTATATTGTTAAAGCAGGCCATTACTCAGCGCTAATGGTTATCGCATTATTAAAACAACTATAATTGTCTTGTAGCAATTCATTGTTAGCATATCTGGGTGAAGATGAATGTTTGATAGCATAATCACTGATAACACGTTTTATGAACAACTGCTTCGCTCAGATGGCAACTTACTAAAAAGCTGCTTGGTGCTCTTTATGGCGCTGCTCATTTCAAGAGTTGCGCCTTTATCTCGCCACCTACATCCTATTGTGTGGTTTCATCAATTTGCTTTACTACTCAGTAAAAAAGTAAACCATCCGCAGCGTTCAGCTCAGCAGCAATTAATTGCTGGAATAATGGCTACCACGCTATTAGTTATACCAATTTGGTTTATTATTTACTTTATTCTTTCTTTAGCTGCTTACCCTTGGTTTTTTGACTTTCTCGTGCTGTATTTCTGTATCAGTGACGCTGGATTTAAACCCGTTGCAAAAGATGTCATTAGCGCACTAGAGCACGGACAAAAAGGCTTAGCTAAAACTTACCTTTCCCCTTGGTTGATGCAAAATACAGCCAGTTTATCTGAAATGGGGATATGTAAAGCCACAATAGAACGGTTGCTGATAAGCCCAAGTTACGGCACTGTCGCAACAATTTTGTTCTATGCGTTAGGCGGTACTCCGTTAGTATTATTACTGCATTTATTCAAACAACTTGAACACTGTTGGCCTAATTACGTTCCGCAGTACCGTTACTTTGGTGCAGCAGTATACTGGATTAACCGTATCGCATTTGCTGTTCCTCAGTGGTTATGGAATCTAACATTAGTCCTTCAGGGCGGCCTTAGTAATCTCGGCGCGATGTTTAAAAAATCAAAGAACATTCAAGGCGTGTATGGCGCTTCTAGCTTGTATCTTGGCGCAAAAATCTTGCAAATTGAACTTGGTGGCCCCCAGAAGATGACGATAGGAAATGCTGAATATCGTGTCAGTATTACTAAGATTAACCCATCAAGAGTGCCTACCATTGCAGATGTCCGTAATGCAATTAGCTTAACGACTTGGGCTGTCACTTTTTGGTTATCATTTACCATCGCTATTCCTATTTTATGGACCGCATTAAGGTGGGTTCAATCAATGTAATTTTTAGCGAAAAAGCGTTATCATATCGGACTTAGACGTGCGTTAGCACTATTTAGAGGCAAACCTTTTTGTTAGATAACATCCAAATTTCGTTAACAACACCCGGCTTATTATTTCCTGCAATTTCATTATTGTTGTTAGCCTATACCAACCGTTTTTTTTCACTTGCTGCACTGATCCGCAGCCTGAGTGCCTCAGGCAAGCCTGTTGATAACGAGCAAATTAAGAATTTACGTCAACGCATCAGTATCATTAGACGCATGCAAGAAGCGGGGGTTGTAAGTTTTGCTATCTGTGTGATCAGCATGATTTTCATTTATTTAGGTTTCTTCCATACAGGCTCTATTGTTTTTGGCGTTAGCTTATTGTTTTTGCTCTATTCTTTAATCTTATCGGTTATCGAAATCCGTATATCCGTGGATGCATTGAATATCCATATTGAAGAATTTAGCCAAAAGCAACGTGCAAGTTCAGAGCGAAACCATGATTAACATAGAGTGGATATACCTATTCGACTTATGTGGAACTGCTGTTTTCGCCCTTTCTGGCGCTCTTGCAGCAGGTAAACACCGTATGGATCCTTTTGGCGTTATTGTTCTCGCATCTGTTACCGCTGTTGGTGGAGGTAGCATTCGAGATGCGATAACTGGCTCAACACCGGTTTTTTGGATTACTGATTCTAATTACATCATTGTTATTCTTGCGACAGTACTTGCATGTTTTATTTTCGTTAGAAAACCTCATAAGCTCCCTACTCTTACTTTACCTGTCGCTGATGCACTTGGATTAGCACTGTTTACCGTTATCGGTGCAGAGAAAGCCTTAATGCTCGGATTATCCGGTATGTCTGCAGTGATAGTGGGATTAATTACAGGCGTTGGCGGCGGTATAATTCGTGATTTATTATGTCGCCAAGTCCCTATGGTTTTAAGAACTGAAATCTATGCGACTGCATCAATTGTAGGCGGGATTTGTTATACCTTGAGTATTGAAGTCGGAATGGATAGCATTGACGCATTATTTTTTGCAATGTTTAGCACCTTAATTATTCGCCTAAGTGCTATTCGCTGGCATTTGTCTTTACCTGCATTTGATTTAAAAAGTAAGAGGCCCTGAGTGCGATTAATTGGTTTACTATGTAGTGCGTATCTTTTTTTGATGAGCTTTTCATCACAAGCCGCTGTCGGCGAGATGCCAAAAGTACAACAATTAGCAGTGCAATATATTCAAGCATTAACCGATCATGACTATCGTCAGTTAAGGCGTTTTTATAATCGTGATAGTGTATTTTACGATAAAACGGCTAACGTCACTTACACTGGCGGTCGACATATCATTGAGTTTTTAGAGCGTGCTCACGAAGGTGTATTAGAGTATCGTTTCAATATCGAGCATATGTTCAATACTGGCTCGTTGGTTGTCCTAATTGGTAATTATCATTTACGTGGTCCAGGTGATCAATTTGGCAAACCAGGTAAAATAATTGAAATAGCAGTGCCCGGTGTTACCACGCTTAAATTTGATTTGAATACTGAAAGAATGACAGAACAAGTTGATTTAATGGACTACCAAACGATGTCTGATCAATTACAATCACAGTAGCCAAAGGGTTTATTGGCAGCAAGACATAAAAAAACGACTCATTTGAGTCGTTTTTTAGTTTAACGTTTCTCGTTTAGTTCAAATTAAACCAGAGTCACTTTAGCAAATTTACGCTTACCAACTTGGAACACAGCGCTCACGCCCGCCTCAAAGACTTGACGAGTATCAGTCAGCTTTTCACCATCCATTTTCACAGCGCCTTGCTTAACCATGCGCATGCCATCAGACGTAGAACCTACTAAACCTGCATTTTTAAGTAAGTTAGCAATCGCTAGGCCTTCACCAGCTTCAAGGTCTAGCTCATCAATATCTTCCGGCATCGCGCCTTTTTGGAAACGGTTGATGAACTCTTGATGTGCTGCATCAGCTTGTGCTTGGTCATGAAACCTTGCAATGATTTCTTTTGCTAAAGCAATCTTCACATCACGCGGGTTCTGACCATTGGTAACATCTTCTTTAAACTGGGCAATTTCTTGTAATGGACGGAATGAAAGCAGCTCGAAATAGCTCCACATTAAATCATCTGAGATAGACATGATTTTGCCAAACATTTCATTCGCAGGCTCACTCACACCAATATAGTTATGAGCAGACTTAGACATTTTCTTAACGCCATCAAGTCCAACTAATAGCGGCATCATAATGACTGATTGCGGCTTTTGCCCTTCCGCTTTTTGTAGCTCACGGCCCATTAATAAATTGAATTTTTGATCGGTACCACCCAATTCTACATCTGCCTTTAATGCGACAGAGTCGTAACCTTGTAGTAAAGGATACATAAACTCGTGAATAGCAATTGACTGGCCGGCTGCATAACGCTTTTTAAAATCATCACGTTCCATCATACGTGCAACGGTTTGCTTAGAACCTAGACGGATCATACCAGCAGCACCTAATGGCTCTAACCAACTTGAGTTAAACTCAATGCGAGTTTTGGCTGGGTCAAGGATTTTGAAAACTTGCTCTTTGTAAGTCTCAGCATTTGCTAGTACATCTTCACGAGTTAACGGAGGACGAGTATTATTCTTACCACTTGGGTCACCTACCATTCCGGTGAAGTCACCAATCAAGAAAATAACCTCATGACCTAGCTCTTGAAAAGCACGTAACTTATTCAAAATAACAGTGTGGCCTAGGTGAATATCTGGAGCGGTAGGATCTGCACCTAGCTTAATTCTTAAAGGACGCCCTTCTTTAAGTTTTTCTAGCAGCTCAGACTCGACTAATATTTCGTCGGTACCACGTTTAAGTTCTGCTAACACTTGGTCTAAATCAGCCATTTCGGCACCTACTCCTGCAGCTTTAAAAAAATAAGAGGCCTATGTTACTTGTTAGCCACATTAATTGAAAGTGTGTACACTAAGGGGATTACAACGAAAAAGAGAAATTGGTACTCAGGTCAATGGCAAAGTTAATCACTTTATTCAAATTACTGCCAAAAGCGCATCAAATTGCACTCAGTTTATTAGTAATTTTCACGATGATTATCGTGCTATTCCCCTCTGATGATGTCCAAGCGTCAAAACAAGTCACTTCTGGTAGTGTTGATATCTCTGCTCGCATTAATGCACAACACACTAATCAAGATAATACTCAGTCATCATCACCAAATAAACAGTCTGAATATTCTGTGCCACTTGCATTTAGAACGCCCACTCCGCCAGGCCAATCTCGTCAATCCACTACGTCTGAAATGACACGACAAGAGACGGATACCTTAACGCCATCTAAAGACAGTAATCCTATTGCCAACCTTGACCCATTAGCGGTTTCGGATAATACCCTACTATCAACCCCAAAAGACCAAGAAAACGCAGTCCCGTACCGAGAAGCTGACTTACTGTCCCATAAAAGCTATAAAGTGGCCAAAGGAGATACCTTTGGCGGACTAGCAAACCGAGCGGGATTAACACCGCGAGATGTTTATCAAATCACTCGCTTGCCAAAGTCGAAGAAGAATTTATTAAAAATTATGCCCGGTGAAGAGCTCACTGTGACAAAGGATGCTCAAGGCGAAGTGACGCAACTGAGTTATCAGATGGATAAGATTTCCACCCTGGTGATAACGAAGAACCAAGATAAATTCGAAGAAAAGGTAACGGTTAAAACCATCACCTTAGAAACTAAATTTATCACAGCCAATATAAGCAGTAACTTTTGGAATGCTGCCGCCACTGCTGGGTTATCAGCAAATCACATTATGCAACTGGCAAACATTTTTGGATGGGATATCGATTTTGCACTGGATATCCGTAAGGACGATCATTTTGCGCTGATGTTTGAAGAAGAATACGTTGATGGTCAATTTATCGGCACAGGGAATATTCTTGCTGCTGAGTTTTACAACCAAGGCGAACGATATACCGCAGTTAGATACACTGACGGAGAATATTATTCAGAATCAGGTGATAGCATGCGTAAAGCATTCTTACGCTCTCCAGTTGATTTTAAGTACGTCAGCTCTAACTTTAATCCACGCCGACTACACCCTGTGACAGGGCAAGTGAAAGCGCACCGAGGTGTCGACTATGTTGCCGCTATTGGTACCCCAATTAAAGCTGCAGGTCGTGGTAAAGTGGTTGAGGCTAGCTACAACAAGTACAACGGTAATTATGTTTTCATTAAGCATAACGATACTTACACAACCAAGTATTTGCACTTAACCAAAAGAAAAGTAAAACGTGGCGATACCGTAAAACAAGGTCAAATTATTGGTACCTTAGGTAAAACGGGCCGCATGACTGGCGCACACTTGCATTATGAATTTATCGTTAATGGTGTGCACCGTAATCCCCGCACAATAAAGCTGCCAAAATCACAGCCTATTGATAAAAAAGAGAAGTCACAGTTTGATGCGTTAAGTAAGCAATTAATGGCTAAAATCGAGCAAAACAAGCAATTGCATTACGCCAGTAACTCGACAAACTAGCATTCAATGCGCAGCCTTGAATCCACCTCTTATCGTAATACTAGAAGTTAATATTTACGGCGAGTATTTACCATGAGTATTGGCTGCCTTTTTTATGACTACACAGATAATGAGCATTACCATGAATGCAACGAACGCTATATCTCAGAAACAAACTCACACAACTCAAACTGACGGCAACAACAAGCAGTCGTCAGGTTACTTCATAGGGTTAATGTCTGGCACTAGCATGGATGGCATTGATGCTGTATTGGTTGACTTCTCAAATAATCAAATCGAGCTAATAGCAACTCATACCCTTGAAATTCCTGCTCATATATTAAATAACCTACATCGTTTATGTTCCCCAAATTCTGATGAAATTAATATTATGGGAAGAACAGATCGCGCAATGGGGCTGTTATTTGCCCAAGCAGTTAATGAGCTAGTCGACCGTGCGGGAATTGATAAGTCAGCAGTTATTGCCATTGGCAGTCACGGGCAAACAATTAGGCATATGCCTAATTTAGAGCAAGGCTTTACGCTGCAAATTGGCGATCCTGAAACCATCGCCGTTGAAACCGATATTAATGTTATTGCCGATTTTCGTCGTAAAGATATTGCTTTAGGTGGACAAGGCGCACCGCTTGTTCCAGCATTTCATCATGCCAGCTTTGCTCAGAAAGATTGTCACCGCTTTATTCTCAATATTGGAGGCATAGCGAACATTACTTACCTCAATGGAGACAGTGAAGCAGTCATTGGGTTTGACACAGGTCCAGGTAATACCTTGATGGATGCGTATATTAATCAAGAGTTACAACGCCCTTTTGATGAATCAGGACAATGGGCAGCCTCTGGTAACACCGACCCAGCATTTCTGAAGCAACTTTTATCTCACCCCTACTTCGCATTGGATTACCCTAAAAGTACGGGCCGAGAGTTATTCAACCAAGCGTGGCTTGAACAGCAATTGGCTAACTTCTCTCATCTACAACCTGCTGATATTCAGTCCACGCTACTTGACTTAACCTGTCACTCTATTGCTAACGACATTCAAGCCATTGCTAAAAATGGAGAAGTGTTTGTCTGCGGTGGTGGCGCTTTAAATTCAGAGTTAATGAAGCGACTTAAGCAATTACTGCCTCAATTGTCACTTTCTACCACCAGTGACATTGGTATCGACCCTAAATGGGTTGAAGGAATCGCTTTTGCATGGCTTGCAATGCGCCATGCTTTAGGAAAAACAGGAAGCTTACCCGCTGTGACAGGGGCAAAACGAGCCGCTATTTTAGGTAATTTTTACAGCGCTTATTAACCATTACCTTCACTCAATAACATGATGCAGCGACGAATGAAAATACATCGCAGCAGCCTTCCCATTTTCATCACTCAAGCTCCCATCAATTTATCAATGATGTTCAATTGAATTTATAAAGTTTTACTGCTTAACTCTTTGTGGACGTTAATTGTGTTTTAAACAGCAGTATTCAATTTTTATAAGGACATTTAAATGAGTATTCAGCAAAAAATGTTAGCAGAGTTCATTGGTACTTTGTGGCTCGTATTAGGAGGTTGTGGTAGTGCCGTTATCGCTGCGGCATTTCCGGATGTCGGCATTGGGTTATTAGGTGTTGCCTTGGCATTTGGGTTAACCGTTCTTACGATGGCCTTCGCAATTGGTCATATTTCAGGGTGCCACTTAAACCCAGCTGTATCTTTTGGATTATGGGCTGGCGGTCGTTTCCCGACAGCGGAACTAGCGCCATATATCCTTGCCCAAGTCGCGGGGGGGATTGCAGGTGCAGGGGTGTTGTTTTTAATCGCGAGTGGTCAAGATGGTTTTAGTCTTGCAGGTGGGTTTGCATCAAATGGATTTGGCGAACATTCACCAGGCGGTTATAGCATGACATCCGTGCTGATCACAGAAGTGGTCATGACCTTATTCTTTTTATTAATCATACTTGGCGCGACAGACGCACGTGCTCCAGCTGGCTTTGCTCCCATTGCCATAGGTTTAGGCTTAACTTTAATCCATTTAATCAGTATTCCTGTTTCTAACACATCTGTAAATCCAGCTAGAAGTACTGGTCCTGCGCTTTTTGTTGGAGACTGGGCATTGTCGCAGTTATGGTTATTCTGGGTTGCGCCAATCGCTGGGGCGATTCTCGCAGGTATGATCTTCCGCTTTTTTGAGCAACCCGCCGAGCATTAATATATTGAGTGAGGCTATATCTATCAAAGAGCACCGAGTGTGCTCTTTTCTTTTTCAATTTAACAGTCAATGTTATCATGACCCAATTGCGTTACTGTACGCCACATTTGCGACACCTTGTTATGAGAGCCAACCATGAGCAGCAAAATGAAATCAATTGCCGACCAACTTAATATGACCCCTGAAGCACGCTATGACTATTTAGTTGAGCAAGTTAAACAAGAACAACAAATCTGGAGCCTGCAAGATCAAGATGGCTGTGTCATGCTAACAACAGAAGATGAAGATTGTATCCCGATGTGGCCATCTGAAGAAGCGGCAAAACTTTGGGCTGTTGAAGAGTGGAAAGATTGTGAACCACTATCAATTCCATTAAGTGAATTCCAACAACGTTGGGTGTCTGGTATGGAAGAAGATGACCTATTTGTTGCCGTTTTCCCCGTTCAAGAAGATCTGGGGGTTGTTATCCCACCTTATGAACTTGATCAACGTTTAACGCCAAAGAAGCAAGCTAAACACTAATCGAGTTTTATCATTTACGCTGTAGCTGGCTAAATGCTCAATCAGAGCACTTATAATGAGCATTTATGAAGCGTGCTTAATAAGCTTAGTTTTTAATGCCCTCAGCCGTTGCAGCGCAAATGATGAAGTAAAACAAGGCGTAACTGTCGAAGTAATAAACAAAAGAATAATAAACAATAAAGTTAAGGCGTTATGACTGATAATAAAAACAACCCTCAACAAGAAACTGAACTTAACACTGACAACCGTACGTCTGATCAACTTTCAGAAGTGACAGACAGCGCACCAGCACCTCAAGAGCAAGACAAACCTCTCTTTCCTAAGCGACTCATCGCGTTAATGTGTGTGTATGTTATTACCTCTGTCAGCGGTTTGATGGCTCAACAAGGGGTTTTATTATGCATATTGACCTTGATGATGGTGCTAGGTGTTGCTGGTAGACAAAAAGCTGCACTTTATATGCTGCGAGCCTATGCCATATTACAACTCGCGTTATACAGCGCTTTACCAGCCATCATGTATGATCCCGATAATATCGTTGCAGGCCCCACGACTGTTGATTTTGGATTTATGCAAATGGTGTTATCTGACTGGGTCATCTTTACAGTTTTAATCGTACTTGCATTAATACAGGTATGGATAAGTTTTGATAAAGCAGTTTTAAAGTGGTTCAAACCTAGAATGAACTTTAATATTATCAGCTAATAACAGCTAAACCCTGCCATTCAGATATGAAAAAAGCCGTCTTTAGACGGCTTTTTTATGACTCGTAAACTGTTAAAAGCTTAAACCGAGAAGCTCGCACCACAACCACAGGTGGTTGTTGCATTAGGATTTTTAACAAAAAAGCGTGAACCCTCAAGGCCAGAAGTGTAATCAACTTCGCCCCCAACCAAGTATTGAAGACTCATAGGGTCGACAACCAGTTGAACTCCTTGCTTTTCAATCGTGAAGTCACCTTCGTTCACTTTTTCATCGAAAGTAAAACCGTATTGAAAACCTGAACAACCGCCACCTGTTACATATACACGAAGCTTTAATTCAGGGTTCTGCTCTTCTTCTAACAGTCCCTTCACTTTCGTTGCCGCAGCGTCTGTAAATTGAATTGGCATTGCTGCATCTGTTTGTTCAGTCATTACTACCTCTTACTTCAGTTTCAGGTCGGAATTATCTATTACCTGACTAATTTGTTCAAGTATTACTCTTAGTTCTTTTTTAGCTTTCTAGTAACTCTGCGATCTCAAACGTTTGCTCAATACGACCCCCTTTCACTCCTCGGGTTGCATTGACTTGAACGACAGCTTTAATTCTCTGTAAATCAAACCCTTGAGGTAAGCTAATCTCTGCATCAAACATTTGGAAGTAACGAAAACCAAAATTAAACTTTTCAATGTCGAGATCATTTAATGAAATTTCAATTTGTTCATTATCTTGAACGCCAACAAGAACCACATCAGCTACACCCTTCACGCTATTTTTACGTTTTTGTAGCTGAGTTAAAATCAAGCGTAATTGATAACGGTTTGGCAATAAACCTTTAGAAAGTTCAAGACCATGAATGGCAATGCCATCGACTTCTTTCTCCGGCGACATCAAGCTGCGATAAAATGCCAACTCTTGCTCTAGGTTTTTCTGTTTCTGAATTTGTTTACTGAACATTTGCTTCATATTTGCATTGGCTTCTTTTTCAATCGCTAATGCCATTTCAAGACGAGAAACCACATGGGATTGACGTTTAAGTTCAGTATTTAGGCTAGTGATTTCTGCCGATGTTTGCTCTGGTTCCACCACCTCAGCTATAAACACCGTGTGGCTTAACACACCAATAAGAAAGCTCACGGCAATGAGTGCAGTTAGATATAAGCCAGACGAACGAAATTTACGTTCTTGAACTTGCAAGCGGTCAAGCAAGCGATGATAATTTAGCATTAGGTAACAAGCCCTTAATAAAATACAATGACAACAATTCGCCCTTAAATGGATCTTAGGCAATACAGTGCAAATTAAGATAAATAAAGCCGCTATTATTCACGCCAAAGCTGCGACACGCAAATATCTTCGTAATGATTTGAGAGATAAGCTTTCTCAAGCGAAGATTAGTGCGCAACTTTGCGTCATAGCGCTGCTATTTGCCATTATTGCATCTGGGGTCATTATCCTATTTCGGCTTGCGCTGGGTTGGGCTCAAGAACATACCATTCCTGAAGCAACAGATTTTTCAAGCGCTGTAAGTGATTGGCGAACTTATTTGCCTATTGTTGGCGCCTTACTCATATGGGTTGTGGCAGGCATTGGTTCAAAGCGGTACCGTCGAATGGGCATTGCTTATGTACTGCATCGTTTCAAGCTACATTATGGCAAAGTGCCGCTTCAATCGGCTCCTGGACAGTTTTTTCAAGCGCTCATTGCTTTAATCGCCAACTTCTCAGTGGGTAAAGAAGGCCCAGCGATTCACCTAGGAGCGACCAGCGCGAGTTACCTTGCTGAAAAATTCAAGCTTCCTGATAACAGTGTACGTATTATGTGCGCTAGCGGTATTGCTGCTGGTATCGCCGCCACTTTCAATGCTCCACTGGCTGCCGTGTTATTTGTATTTGAAGTCATAGTCCGTGAATACAAAATCCATTATTTTTTCCCCATTATGCTATCAGCAATTTGCGGAGCACTTTCAAGCCAACTGGTTTTTGGTAACATCCACGAATACGATCTCATTACGGTGACTCGTATCCCGCTTGATCATTACCCCATCCTAGCGCTTGGGGGCATCGTACTTGGCTGCGCAGCCGCAGGGTTTAATCATTCATTATTAAAGATGACGGCAATTGGCCAACATTGGCCACTTATTTATCGCTTAATGATAGCAGCAAGTGTCACAACGCTTATTGGACTGTTCTTGCCTCAAGCGTTAGGCTCTGGTGATTTAGCGATTCAGGCAACCATTATTGATAATCCGAGTTTACTGTTTTTACTCGCACTATTAGTGGGTAAAATTATTGCCACTATTGCAGCAATAGGCTTTGGTATTCCAGGTGGTTTAATCGGCCCGCTTTACGGGATTGGCGCGCTTATTGGGGCAATACTCGCACTAGTAAGTGCGATATTTTTTCCATCTATTGCACCATATGTGGGCCTATATACCGTCATTGGCATGACTGCCATGATGGGCGTATGTCTCAGTGCGCCTTTAGCAGCTTTAGTTGCACTATTAGAATTGACCAACGACGCCTCAATCATCCTTCCTGCAATGTTTGTGACCATTCCTGCATTTTTGATTGCCTATCAGGGCTTTAATACCAGCTCGGTCTTTTTAAAACAGCTGGATATTATGGGGCTTGGATATAAAGTCCCACCGGTGAATCAAGGATTACAGAAAAAAGGCGTGCGTGCTTTAATGGATAGACGTTTTGTTATCGTCAATGATAATGACGATCTATTGCTAGAAGTCATGAAACGGGCAGAAGGCAGACCGGTATTAGTCAGAAATGCAGAATCTCAAATTCAAATGTTGAGCCTTGAAATGCAATCCTTTGAAGATTCAACCACCTTGTCACGCCATGTTATGCAAGGATTTCCAGATACTGCCACTCTCAATGAAGTATATGAGTTGCTGTCGATTAAGCGTCGTGGTGAAGTGTATATTTACCGAGACAATAATCAGCATATTGTGGGGGTTATTAGCTGGGCAAACCTATGGCAAGAAATCCGCTCAGGTCAGGTGTAATCAGTATATCAAAACACTGAATTGCTCTTAGTTCATCGTCATTACCTATTGTTCTCGTATCGCTAATCTGTGTTATGTCTAAAAAGTGATAAATAATCATTAGCGAGATTTGATATTCATTCACTCTCTGTTAAAATCTCGCCTCAGCCACCCTACATAACCACAGAATAAATAGCCCTATTTATTCTCCTAATAATTGGAAATCAGGCTGATGACACAGTTTAGCGGTTCTCACATTCTTTCAGTTAATCAACTGGATCTTGATGCAATCAATACTATTTTTAATGTCGCTGAAGACATGACGCCTTACGCTTTACGAGAAAAGCGCACTAAGGTGTTAGACGGTGCAATTTTAGGTAATTTGTTTTTTGAACCTAGCACACGTACCCGAGTCAGTTTTGGTTGTGCATTTAACTTACTTGGCGGTCATGTTAGAGAAACAGTCGGGATGGGCTCATCATCTTTATCTAAAGGTGAGTCGTTATACGATACCGCAAGAGTGTTATCGACATACTCCGATGTGATTGCAATGCGTCACCCTGAACCTTTTTCAGTAAAAGAGTTTGCCGAAGGCAGTCGAGTACCGGTCATTAATGGTGGTGACGGCTCAAACGAGCACCCAACTCAAGCACTACTGGATTTATTTACCATCCAAAAAGAATTAAGCCATCATGGACAAGATATCAGCGGAATGCATATCGCGATGGTTGGTGACTTAAAACATGGGCGAACTGTGCATTCTTTATCACGCTTACTTTGCATGTATAAAGACATTCAATTCACATTAATTTCCCCAACTGACCTAGCAATGCCTGACTATGTGATCAGTGACATTGAAAATGCTGGTCATAAGATCACAATAACAGATCAGTTAGAAGGTAATTTACATCAAGCTGATATACTCTATCTGACTCGTATTCAGGAAGAACGCTTCCCATCACAAGATGAAGCGGACAAATATCGCGGTAAGTTTAGATTAAACCACAGTATTTACACGCAACACTGTAAATCCAATACTGTGATTATGCATCCATTACCTCGTGACTCACGCGCGGCAGCAAATGAATTAGATAATGATTTAAATAGCCACCCAAGTCTGGCCATATTCAGACAAGCGGACAATGGGCTACTTATTCGAATGGCACTTTTTGCGTTAACGCTTGGTGTTGAAAACGAGTTAAAACAACACGAGTGCCCAGTTAATTGGTATTCACGAAAAGCTGATAGATAGTCAGCTGAAGAAATTAGAAGGATTTCACATGACCCGCTCAGAAGCGCTTTTTGAACAAGCAAAACAAACCATCCCTGGTGGCGTAAACTCACCAGTCCGTGCCTTTAATGGTGTTGGTGGCTCGCCACTTTTCATCGAAAAAGCTGATGGTGCTTATATTTACGATGCTGATGGCAAAAAATATATCGACTATGTTGGTTCTTGGGGCCCGATGATTTTAGGCCACAACAACCCGCAAATCCGCCAAGCAGTATTAGAAGCGGTGGAGAACGGTTTATCATTTGGTGCGCCAACTGAACTTGAAGTAAAAATGGCTGAAAAAGTTATTGAAATGGTGCCATCAATCGAACAAGTTCGTATGGTCAGTTCTGGTACTGAAGCCACAATGAGTGCGATTCGCTTAGCACGTGGTTTCACCAACCGTGACAAAATCTTAAAGTTCGAAGGTTGTTACCATGGTCATGCTGATTGCTTATTAGTTAAAGCTGGCTCTGGTGCTTTAACCCTTGGTCAACCAAGCTCTCCTGGTATTCCTGAAGACTTTGCTAAGCACACACTAACAGCAGTTTATAATGACTTAGACTCAGTTAGAGCTATCTTCAATGAACATCCTGAGGCTATCTCTTGTATCATTCTTGAGCCTGTTGCTGGCAACATGAACTGCATCCCTCCTGTTGAGGGCTTCCTTGAAGGCTTACGTGCAATTTGTGATGAGTTCGGTGCATTAATGATCATTGACGAAGTCATGACGGGTTTCCGTGTATCTAAAAGCGGTGCACAAGGCCACTACAATGTGAAGCCAGATCTTACGACGCTAGGTAAAGTGATTGGCGGCGGCATGCCAGTCGGTGCTTTTGGTGGCCGTAAAGATGTGATGCAGTACATTGCTCCTACGGGCCCTGTGTATCAAGCTGGTACGTTATCAGGTAACCCTATTGCCATGACTACGGGTCTAGCGCAAATGGACGCATTATGTCAGCCTGGCCTTTACGAAGAATTAACCGCTAAGACCAAGCGCATTGCTGAAGGCTTTAAAGCGGCTGCTGATAAGCATGGTATTCCATTAAGCATTAACCAAGTGGGCGGTATGTTTGGTTTCTTCTTTACTGAAGACACAAACCCAATCACCAGCTTTGACCAAGTGACTCAATGTAACATGGATCATTTCCGTCATTTCTATCACTTAATGCTTGATGAAGGCGTTTACTTAGCACCAAGTGCTTATGAAGCTGGCTTCTTATCTATGGCTCATGGTGAAGAAGAGCTTGAATTAACACTTGCTGCTGCAGATAAAGCATTTGCTGCATTAAAGGCGTTATAACCCTTTGCTTGAGCGATGAGTTAAAATAGAAAAAAGGCGCATTATGCGCCTTTTTTATTTTGCTAAATCTTGCTGATTCACAAGCCATTCAGTTAAATGATTATATCGCTGGCACCTTGAACTGCTCACCATCAATCTCAAGTACAACATCTCTTGGTCTAATTTCGATGACCTTTAACTTGCCTTTAATACTGTCACCTTCTTGAAGCTCTTTACCGTCA
Source organism: Shewanella japonica (assembly GCF_002075795.1). Taxonomy (NCBI): domain Bacteria; kingdom Pseudomonadati; phylum Pseudomonadota; class Gammaproteobacteria; order Alteromonadales; family Shewanellaceae; genus Shewanella; species Shewanella japonica. Next base: position 1,417,980 of record NZ_CP020472.1, on the reverse strand, counting down.
ACATTCAACCAACGATTTTCTGCTGTAGAAGAATACACATGGGCCTGAATAGAAAACTCTGGAACTTGTAGTTGCACACTGGCAGGTAATTGACCATAGCGAGGGATTTCATCTTTTTTCGGTTCTGGGATCGGGTCAAGCTTTTGTTCTGTCACAGGTGCATTCGCTGATTGCTCATATTCAACTTCTTTTAAAGCAGCTTCAAACGCTGCCATTAAGTTATTGGAATTATCTACAACATTGGCATTTTCATCTGGGTTGATTGACGCCTGTTGTGGCGCTTGAGCTTGTTGCTCAAAATTGACATCACTTGCCGCAGCACTCACTTTTAATTTCAGGGCATCTAAGTCTGAGGCAGTTTTGTAATTTGAGTTTGCACCAAGAATAATTGCATCTTCACCATACAGTGCTTGCAGCTCAGCAGCCGTTAACGGAATGTCATTGTTGGCAGCATTAGCGCTAGGTGATTCATTAAGACGAGTTTCCGCTTGAGCAGCTCTTGATACCGATGCTGCAAGCGTTTCTGTTGATGAGTTAGATGTGGTATCTCTTGGTTCAGCTCGAGATTTTGCTGGCGCAGATAAACTTGGCTCTGCTTGACTCGCCGTCACAACGCCTCGATTATCACTCAACCGATAATCATAGACCACATCAGTCACAGACTGTTCTTCTCTTTGATTTACCGCCTGTCTTGAACGATATTCAGGTTGGTTTAGCGGCTTTGCAACTGGTAAAGCCACTTTATTAGCGATTCTAATTTCAGCTTGCTTTTCTTCAGCTGAATTAACGTTAACTTGCGAGCTTGTAACAGCAGGCGTGCCGGACACATCAGGCTTTAATAATTTTGCCAGTCCCCACGCTGCCAAAATACCTATTATAATGACCGCAATTAATAGTAAATATTTAACCCAAGATTTAGCAGCGCCAACTTGCTGGTAATTTGCCCTTGGAGTTAATACTGCATCAGGAAGCTCACCCATTTGTTGCTGTTTTTCTTTCGTCACAGCATCTAATAAAATAGACATTAACTACGTCCTGATCTTTGAGTTAACCTTGGCCCTTTCTGGCTCAGATACAGGTTAAGTTGCACTAATGTTTGATTCCCTGCAATACCATCAGCCTTTAGACCATGCAATCTTTGAAAATCCATCAAGGCTTGCTCTAGAGTAGAATCAAAATCATTCACTAATCTTGCCGTTCTATGCTCTATCAATGCCAAACTGTTCTCTAACCATTGTATTTGAGACAAGCTCGATGTGCGGCTTATTTCTCGAGGCAACGTGCTGTCTGAGTGCCATAACAGTTCAAAGGTGCCACTGAAGTATCGATTAAACCAGTCTTTACTCACCCACAATTGTTGTTCACTGAGTTGCAGTAAAATTTGTTCACCTTCTCTTGCAACCACAACTCCGTAAAAAGGCTGTGCTTGTTGATCTTGAAGATATACCACTGCTGGGTAATTTAACCTTGAAATACTATTCCAATTGCCTTGCTGCTGATGACACATTAAGCCTTGTTGCTGCGCAGCCTGACAAGCGGTTAGCCCGATAATGGGTTGTTTTTCCCACAAGGCAAATAAACCCGCGAAGGCGTTATCAATACTGCGGCTTTGAGACATAGCTGCTCGTAATATGGTTTGATTACCGCTTGGCTGTCGAGATGACTCGCTTGATTGAGTTTGAGGAATTGACTGTTTAGCCCTTTCACCACTCGAAGACATATCTGATGAATTGCCAATAAAGAAGTATAAAGATGAGCCAAAAGCTAACACTAAAGAAGCAGCAATAATCATCGGCCATTTATTTGAACTTTCAGTGGGTAAATCACCTAAAACTTCGGCAGCAGCTAGCTTAACCATATGGTGATCAATCGGCACTTTAGATTGGCCATAACCCGCCATTAAAGCTCTTTCACATAACAGATTGGTTAATCTAGGGATCCCGCCACTGAATTTATGCAATGCTTTACACGCTTTTTTAGTAAATAACGGCTCAAAACGTCCCGCTACTTGTAATCGGTGCTGAACATACAATTGAATTTCTTCAACTGTTAAGGGTAATAAATGATAACGCGCTGTAATACGCTGTGCTAATTGACGGAGTTCTTGTCGTTTTAATAATTGCTGCAACTCAGGCTGACCAATTAATATGACCTGCAATAATTTTTTGGTGTCCGTTTCTAAATTTGTTAACAGGCGCAGTTGCTCAAGTACCTCAGCACGAAGATGTTGTGCTTCATCAATAATCAACACTGTGTTGCGATTATTTTGATGATTATTTAGCAAATACTGACTGATTAAATCTGTTAACTGCTTAATGGATGGGTTCTCACCATAGCTAATACCTAGCTCATCACATAAGGTTGCCAACAATTCTTGTTCAGTCAGCGATGGGTTAAGAATAAAGGCTGTATCGGTATTTTCAGGAAGCTGTTTCAGCAAACAACGTGATACTGTCGTTTTCCCTGTTCCAACCTCACCCGTTAATAATACAAAGCCACCAGTCTCACCTAGTCCATAGGTCAGGTGCGCTAAGGCCTCTCTGTGACGATCACTGAGAAACAAATAATGCGGGTTGGGTGCGATTGAAAATGGATTATCATTTAATCCATAAAATGCTTTATACATCTGGCCAAAAATCCTTATTTAAAACTGACGGCTCACGTTATAGCTTGCGCTGATACTTGTCAAAATTTAGCCGTAGAAATGTTACTCGTGATAAGCTTTAGGTATAAAATTATAATGACGAAGCCAGTAACACAACCTGCTTCTATTTATCTGTTTCATTATCATACTTTGGATATGTCACTTTATGAAAACCTATCTTGTGGGCGGCGCGGTACGTGACTCACTTTTATCACTTCCTATCAAAGATAAAGATTTTGTCGTTGTAGGCAGTACCGTAGAGCAAATGTTTGACTTAGGCTATAGCCAAGTAGGCAAAGACTTTCCTGTTTTTTTACATCCTAAGACTCAACAAGAATATGCGTTAGCACGAACTGAGCGAAAAAACGGACAAGGTTATGCAGGCTTTAGTTGTGATGCCAACCAAAACGTGACATTAGAAGAAGACTTACTCAGACGAGATTTAACGATTAATGCGATGGCTCAGGATGAGTCAGGTAACATTACCGACCCTTATGGTGGCCAAAAAGATATTGAAGCGCGTGTCCTTAGGCATGTATCAAGTGCATTTATTGAAGATCCGTTAAGGGTATTAAGGGTTGCCCGTTTTGCCGCTAGATTTGCTCATTTAGATTTTGACATTGCGAGTGAAACAATGGCATTGATGACTCAGATCACCGAGTCTGGAGAGCTTGAATTTCTCACCCCTGAAAGAGTATGGCAAGAGGTAGATAAAGCGTTATCAACCGAACGACCTGAAGTGTTTTTCCAACAACTTAGAAAGTGTGGCGCTTTAGCGGTTTTATTCCCGGAAATCGATTGCTTATTTGGCGTTCCACAACCTGAAAAATGGCACCCTGAAATCGACAGTGGTATTCATACTATGATGGTATTGCAGGCAGCGACGAAACTGAGCACTAATAAAGCAATACGTTTTGCAGCCTTGGTTCATGACTTAGGTAAAGGCATCACACCAAAAGAGTTATGGCCTAAGCATCATGGTCATGGTCAAAAAGGCTTACCTATTATCAAAAAGCTATGTCAGCGCCTTAAAACACCCAATGAATTCAAAGAGCTTGCACTATTGTGTAGTGACCAACATCAAAATATACACAATGCTGATGAGCTAAGGCCTGAAACCATTATCAAAATTTTTGATAAAGCAGATTTTTGGCGTAAACCACATCGCTTAGATGACTTATTAATTTGCTGCCAAGCGGATATTCAAGGCAGAACGGGGTTTGAAAATGCTGATTACCCTCAAAGTGATTACCTGAAAAAGTGTTTCATTCTTGCACAAGAAGTCAATGTACAAGAGGTGATTAAAGCAGGCTTTCAAGGTAAAGAGATCAAACAACAATTATCGGTTCGAAGAATTGAGGCAATAAAGCAATTTAAGCAAACTTTGCAAGCCCAAACTTAGTACCAATGGCGCCTTGATGTATTCTTTCAATGAATTCAATACCTAAACTAATCAGCTAAATGTTGAAGCCATTAAAATCTGAATCTGGTGCCGTTTTAAGCAGTTTTAGCCTAAATGATAAGTAAATATGCTTCAATCCATTAGATTTACGATGTTTTTTGTCACTTTTATTGTTATTTGGTATAGCAAAATTTAAAAGCTGTGACATAATTAAACGGCTGCTGGGTATTGTACCTCAGCAATTTATACAACCTATAATGAAGGGATTTTCCATGAACAAGAAAGTATTAATGATTGCTGGTGTTGCTATGACTGCTCTTTTAGGTGGCTGTGCTAACACTACTGCTCTTGAAGAAAGTGTTGCTAACCTAGGTAACAAAGTAGATCAACTATCTGCTGAAGTTAGCTCTTTAAAATCTGATCAAAGCAAAATCGCTGCTGATGTTAAAGATGCAAAAGCTGCATCAATGGACGCACAAGCAGAAGCTAAGCGTGCTAACGACCGTATCGACAACATGGCTTCTTCTTACAAAAAGTAAGAATACATGAAAATTAGCTTATTTATTTAGGTTGATTATTAAGGCTTGATAATACTGATTTGACTTAACCGTCATTGAATATTTCAAGCCTTAATTGTTTCTAGTGCGACATCTTTTTTGCTATTTCATTCATCTTCACTAGCAGTAATTCAATAGTAACAACATAACCCTATCAGCGCTTCTTTAGGTGCAGTAACACATAATCAAACTCTAGTTGTTCAAAGCTTGTTTGTTTAATTTGATGCGCCAACTCGTCGTTTACTCGCCAGCTAAGGTTATTCATATCTAATAAAGTTATTGCCTGTTCACCCGATACATCTGCATTAAACTTAATCTCGGTTGTGTTAATTATTTCAACATCTTTCGGTAGATTGAGTTGCTGCGGTTTTTCAAGCAAATTTTGATAGATTTTTTGCTTCAGCTGCCATAAATGTCTCGCGCCTGGTACAAGTAACAATAAAGCGCCATCTGGCTTTAACACTCGTAAACATTCTTTACCTTTTAGCTGCGCCTCAAAAACAGTCACAATATCTATTGCGTCAGATTTAAAAGGAAGCTTTTTAAACGGTGTTAACAATAAATTTGCTGGAGTGGTATCTTTACTCGCTGCAAATAAGGCATTGTCCGCCTCAGATACGCCCCAATGTGTAACATTATCTTCAGCTTGTGCTGATAGTGTTGATAGTGTTGATAGTGTTGATAATGATCGAATATAAAAACCATCATTACACTGATAATTCAGATGATTAACTTCGTCTTTGCCTTCCGCTACGTCAGAAAATACGTTCGATACTTGTTTAACTAACGGCGATAAAATACCTGATGCCTTCAAAAAACGTTTTGCTCTAAGCTGCTGCCTACTCTCGGAACTGCCTTTAAATTTAGGCGATGTGACAAACGACCAATAGCCTTGAGCATTTTTATCAATGTGATGTTTGTTATTGCAATAATAACCTTGAGATTGCTCATGTAACTGCAGCGATTCAGCACAAATCGGGCAAACTAATATTGAATCCATAACGAGAAAACATCCTTACAGTGGCAGTATTGGGTATGAGTTTTTCGAAGAAAAAGTGTAGGAAACAAAAAACGGGTGCTAGCACCCGTTTTTCAAGATAGCTTATTTTACAGGAAAATAAAGCCACATAATACGGCGCCTAGCATTAATCGATACAACACAAATGGTGTCATACCAATCTTACTAATGATTTTTAGGAAGAAGAAAATACAGGTATATGCAGCAACAAAAGAAACGGCAACGCCTAATAGTAATTCAGTGTAATCCATGGTGAGATCGCCAGAAATCACGTCTTTACTCATTAAAATAGCCGCACCTAAAATGACAGGAATAGACATTAAAAATGAAAAGCGAGCCGCTGCGTCGCGATTAAGACCTAGCATCAATGCTGCGGTAATGGTGATACCAGAACGTGAAGTACCCGGAATAATTGCCATAGCTTGCGCGAAGCCTATTAATAACGCTTTACGCCAACCCGTTTGATATTCAGTGAGTTCATTACGAGCCATTTTATCACCTACCCATAAAAGCAGACCAAAAATAACCGTCGTAATAGCAATCACACCAGGGCCACGTAAGTAAGTCTCAATTAAGTCTTTTGCCATGAAGCCAAAAAATACCGCTGGAAGTGTCGCTAGAATAATCCACCAAGCTAATTTACTGTCATCGGTGTGAACACCTTTCGTTATACTGGCAATCCAGGCTTTCAACATGGCCCAAATTTCTGTTCTAAAGTAAATCACAACAGCCAACAATGAACCTATATGCACTGCAACATCAAAGGCTAAACCTTGATCTTCCCAGCCTAAAATCTGCGAAGGTAAAATAAGATGAGCTGAACTTGAAATGGGTAAGAACTCTGTTAGCCCTTGAATAAGCGCTAAAAAGATAACCTGAAGCGTTTCCATGTTGTTCCTTTAAATATAATTAACGAGTCAGTATTGCTGGAAAGTCAAATTCTACAGGCCAGATATTCTGACTCGTTTTATCGTACTCTTCCCACAATGACTGGTATGTTTTAGTGTTTTTTGGATGCTGTAAACTCGGCGCAACTTCTGCAAGCGGCCATAATACAAAGGCATTATAAAGAATTTCACCACGGGGAAGCTCAATTGGAAATTGGCAAACCTCGTTGTCATAAAGCAGTAAATCGATATCTAAACTTCGCGGACTAAATTTTTTCTCGCCACGAATACGTCCATTTTGTTTTTCAATACGTTTAAAAGTGGCAACCACATCCGCAATACTCATTTCAGTATCTGCTGCAGCAACCATATTTAAAAAGTTAGTGCCATTAAAGCCCACAGCTTCACTTTCAAACATTCTTGATAGGGTTAATTGACCAAATTGTTCGTGTAGGTCAATTAGTCCCGACTGCATGTGCTCAACAGGATCAATGTTGGTGCCCAAGCTGATATAAATACGTGCCATTAACTCATCCGAAATTATACAGAGCGATTATGAATATTGATTAATTGAAACATGTTAACTGTCAATTAAATGTGATTACCACTTAAATAAAGTCCATTAACGATGGACATCATATATGACCACGTTCAATGACTACGCCGACTGATTTTGCCGTTGGTACTGCACCCGGTTTCATAACAGCGACCTTTACCCACAAAACATTAAATTCATTGATTAAACAATTAGCGACCATTTCAGCAACGGTTTCAATCAACTCTATCGGCTTTTCAGTAATTAGCGCAGTTAAACGATTAGAGACAGTTTCATAACACAGAGCATGTTGATAATCGTCTGAAGCGGCAGCCAGTTTGTTATCCCAAGCCATATCTAAATCTATCAGTAATGTTTGGTGTATTTTCTTTTCCCACTCATAAATACCGATAACAGTTTCAACTTTTAGTTCGCGTATTAATACTTTATCCATGTGAACTCCACGGTTTACACGTCTTTTCATAAATATTTCAGCTGAAAAGGCTGAAAATTAACTCAAATAGCAGTTATTATAGATCTCGTCTTTTTCCTAAGCGATTTACGCAGTAGGATAACGGCTGTAATCTTTGAACGTGTCACGATGTAACAGAGCGTATTAACCCAATTATCAGGTTACGTCTCAAGTGAAATAAATTAATGGGCGATGATACCCTAAGAAGTGAAAGGAAACCAATTTGAGCGCAGTTACAATCACTATTTTGATGATTATAACCGCCTACTTAGCCGGTTCTATCTCAAGTGCAATTCTCGTATGTAAATTACGTGGTTTGCCAGATCCCCGCACGGAAGGCTCGGGGAATCCAGGCGCAACAAATGTGCTCAGGATTGGTGGTGCCAGTTCAGCGGCATTAGTGTTATTTTTTGACATGCTCAAAGGAGCAGCCCCAAGTTATTTTAGCTATGTGCTAGGACAAGATGCCGTTTCGTTAGGCTTAATCGCTATTGCAGCCTGTTTAGGCCATATCTACCCGATATTTTTTAATTTCCAAGGCGGTAAAGGTGTTGCTACAGCATTTGGTGCTATGGCACCGATTGGCGGGGATTTAGCATTATGTTTAATTGCCACATGGATAGTCTTTGTCTTTTTGACTCGTTATTCATCTCTTGCAGCTATCTTAACCGCCATACTCGCTCCCGTTTATACTTGGTGGCTTGATGACAGGTTTACCATTCCTGTTGCTATGCTGTCACTGCTAATTGTAATTAGGCATAAAGACAACATAAAGCGCTTACGTATTGGTGAAGAAAGTAAGTTATCGAGAAAAAAGAAAGCATCAACTGAACACAATTGATTTAATCCCCTTCACACTGGATAGATAAAAAATCAAATAAAAAAACCTAAGCCGTAGCTTAGGTTTTTTTACGGGTACTTTAGCCGCTTACATTTAAAGCACCAAGCCTATTACACGTTATAAATATTAAATGGCATCTAACGTATCTAAAGGCCAGCGAGGCTGACCTTTCACTTCTAAATCTTCGGTTTGTCCTGCTTTTAGGCGCTGTAAACCAGCGAAAGCAATCATAGCGCCATTATCGGTACAAAATTCACCACGCGGATAAAATACCTCACCATTGAGCTTTGCCATCATAGTCGCGAGATTTTCTCTTAAACGAGTATTGGCGCTGACTCCACCTGCGACGACAAGTCGGTTATAACCGGTTAATTTAAGGGCTCGTTGACATTTTATCGCAAGCGTATCCACTACCGCTTCTTCAAACGCACGCGCAATATTAGCACGTGTTTGTTCATCATCAGGCTCTGCAGCAATTGTATTGGCAGTAAATGTTTTCAAACCTGAAAAACTGAAATTTAAGCCTGGTTTGTCTGTCATTGGTCTTGGGAACTTGTAACCCGCTTCGACACCTTTTGATGCAAGCTTAGCTAAGCGAGGTCCGCCAGGATAATCTAGCCCCATTAATTTAGCGGTTTTATCGAACGCTTCACCTGCCGCATCATCCACTGATTCGCCTAACACTTCGTATTGGCCGATACCATCGACCTTAACAAGCATCGAGTGTCCGCCAGATACCAATAAAGCAAGAAAAGGAAACTCTGGCGCATCATCTTCAAGCATCGGCGCAAGTAAATGCCCTTCCATGTGATGTACACCAATCGCAGGTTTATCCCATGAATAGGCTAAAGAGCGACCTACACATGCCCCCACTAATAAAGCACCAATTAAGCCAGGGCCTTTGGTAAAGGCAATACCATCAATGTCATCGACCGTTGAATTGGCCTCTTTTAACGCTTGCTTAATTAATGGGACAATTTTACGAACATGATCTCGTGAGGCTAACTCAGGTACAACGCCGCCATAATCAGCATGTAACTTTACTTGACTATATAAAGCATGTGATAACAATCCTTGCTCGTCATCAAACACAGCAATTCCTGTTTCATCACAAGATGTTTCAATACCTAAAACCCGCATAGCAGCTCATCTTCCTAAAAATGTAAGGGCGGCAATTCTACCTCTTGATGAGAGGTTATTCCAGTCATCAAGGGACTAACTGCAAAATATGACAAGCCAATTACACAAAGTCGCCCATAAAGGGGGTTTACAAAAGCATCATTATCGGTGTAAAATTTCGCACCATTTTAAATAGCCTTGGTTAATCTACCTTTGATGGTAGTGCCAAATTAACTACACCTAAGGGGTGATGGCGTATGCCAATTATTAAAGTACGTGAAAACGAACCATTCGACGTAGCTCTTCGTCGTTTCAAGCGCTCTTGTGAAAAAGCAGGTATCTTAGCTGATGTTCGCGCTCGTGAATTCTACGAGAAGCCAACTTCTGCACGTAAGCGCGCAAAAGCTGCCGCTGTTAAGCGTCTAGCTAAGAAGCTTTCTCGCGAAAACGCACGTCGCGTACGTTTATACTAATCTCATTATGAGCCTAGTTGAACAGCTAAAAGACCAAATGAAAGAAGCCATGCGTGCCAAAGATAAGGCACGTTTGGGGACTATTCGTATGGCATTGTCTGCCGTTAAACAGATTGAAGTGGATACCCGCGAAACTCTGACTGACGAACAAACAATAGCCGTTTTAACCAAAATGGTAAAACAACGTCGCGATTCTATTGCTCAATATGAGTCAGCAGGTCGCCCGGAGTTAGCAGCATCTGAAGCAGAAGAGATTCAAGTTATTGAAACTTTCTTGCCTTCTCCTTTAACAGAAGAAGAAGTTGCGGCAATTATTGATGAAGCTATCGCTCAGGTAGGTGCATCATCCATGGCGGATATGGGCAAAGTAATGGGAGCATTAAAATCTAAAGTTCAAGGCCGTGCAGATATGGGTGCCATTGGCAGCCAAATTCGTGCTAAATTAAACTAGTTAAATTTTAATGTTGAATAAGCCGTGCATTATTGCGCGGCTTGTTTGTTTTATCTACATGGTAATGCGAGACCTATAGCATTTATGGCGATACCTCGTGACTTTATCAATGAGCTCATAGCTCGCACAGACATTGTTGATCTGATTGATCATCGTGTTCCTTTGAAAAAAGCAGGGAAAAATCACTCTGCGTGTTGTCCTTTTCATAGCGAAAAATCACCTTCATTTACCGTGAGTCAAGATAAGCAGTTTTATCACTGTTTTGGCTGTGGTGCCCATGGCAATGCCATCGATTTTATTATGGAATATGATCGATTGGAGTTTGTTGATGCCATTGAGGAACTCGCTGGTAAATTGGGATTAGATGTACCAAGAGAACAAGGTACGGGTCCCAAAAAAGATCAAGGTTTGAGTCGCGATTTATATCAATTGATGGAAGAAGCCAATCTTTACTATCAAAGTCAATTGCGCCAGCACTCAGACAAACAAAAAGTCATCGACTATTTAGATTTTCGCGGACTGTCTTCAAAAGTAGTAGAACAATTTGGAATAGGCTTTGCGCCAGATGGCTGGGATGGCCTTTTAGGTAGATACCGTCAAAACCAAGCTGCACAAGACAAGTTGCTAACTGCTGGCATGCTAATCGCCAATGATAACGGTAAGCGCTATGACCGGTTTAGAGATCGGTTAATGTTTCCAATTCGCGACCGCAGAGGTCGTGTAGTTGGCTTTGGTGGTCGAGTTTTAGGCGATGGAACACCAAAGTACTTGAATTCGCCAGAAACGCCCATATTTCATAAGGGCAACGAGCTTTACGGCCTTTATGAGTTAAAACAGCGTCATCGAGATCCACAACAAGTGTTGATTGTTGAAGGATATATGGACGTTGTTGCATTAGCCCAATTTGATGTAGATTATGCTGTTGCTTCATTAGGTACTGCGACAACAGCTGAACAATTTCAGTTACTTGTACGTAGTGCTAAAGAAGTCATTTGTTGCTACGACGGTGATAAAGCAGGTAAAGCCGCTGCTTGGCGTGCACTTGAAACTGCACTGCCCTTATTAAAGCCAGGTGATGTGGTTCGGTTTATGTTTTTACCCCAAGGCGAAGATCCAGATACGATGGTTCGTCAAGTTGGTAAAGACGGTTTTGAAAAATTAATGCTCGATGCGCTCGACTTGCCCGCATTCTTATTTGAGACATTAACAGCCCAATATGGCACAGATAAAAGTGCACTGGCCAAACAAGCCATTACACTCATTGAACGAGTACAAGATACCGTTCTACAGAATTTACTCTTAGAGAATCTTGCGCATAAAATTGGTATGAATAGCGCAGATGATTTAAAGAAAAAATTGGGTTTTGCTGTTAAACAACAGCAGCCTATGAATAAAAAGGGCTTACAAGGTCGTGGTACGCCATTGCGATTAGCAATTGCATTATTAGTGCAACGTCCTGAATTAGGGTTTGGCCTAGCTGCTCAACCCGCATTAGCCCATTTGCAAATCCCTGGCATTGCATTGCTCATTGATTTGCTAAACTTAACTCGTGAACAACAGTTTAACAGCGCACAACTACTTGAGATGTATCGAGAGCACGAACAAAAAAGTGCCTTGATAAAATTGGCCCAATGGGACCACCAAGTGGCGGATGAAAACTTAGTTCAGGAGTTTAAGCAAACCTTGATCTGGCTGAACAATCAATATATTGAACAGCGCTATCAAGAACTGAGTCTTAAACAAACTCTAACAAAAGCTGAAAAAATTCAGCTAACGAAGCTGATTTCTATCATGAAAGGCATTGCGTAAGCACATTTTTTATTTCAAAAATGTTCAGTAAAGCAATGTCATGGACTAGCGTACTTTAGTTCATACAGCTATAATTGACGATTTGCTTGGCACTTATGCTTCGGCTAGTGTCCAGTCGTTATTTCAGTTACCCAACTTGGATGATATCTATGGAGCATACTCCGCAGTCGCAACTTAAATTGTTGCTTGCTAAAGGTAAAGAGCAAGGTTATTTAACCTATGCTGAAGTCAATGACCACTTGCCAGCTGACATGGTCGATTCAGATCAGATTGAAGATATTGTCCAGATGATCAATGACATGGGTATCCGCGTTTATGAACAAGCGCCAGATGCCGATGAAATGATGATGTCTGAGGACAACACCGATGAAGATGCAGCAGAAGAAGCAGCAGCTGCACTTGCAACGGTAGAGAGCGAATTAGGTCGCACAACCGATCCAGTCCGTATGTACATGCGTGAAATGGGAACGGTTGAGCTATTGACCCGCGAAGGCGAAATTGTCATCGCAAAACGTATTGAAGAAGGCATTAATACGGTTCAAAGCTCTGTATCTGAATACCCGCAAGCCATTGCGATGATTCTTGAGCAATTTGATAAGTATGAAGCTGATGAACTTCGTCTAACTGATATTATTTCAGGCTTTGTTAACCCAGATGATGACGATGTTGCGCCAACAGCAACACACGTAGGCTCTGAGTTATCAGAAGAAGAACTAGAAGACGAAGATGATGACGGTGATGACGAGGACGATGAAGAAGAAGGTCCAAAAGGTCCTGATCCTGAAGAAGCCAAAGAAAAATTCACCCAATTACGTGAAGCTTACGAAAAAGGCTTATTGGTAATCGAAAAGAAAGGTCGTGATCACCCTGAAGCCATTGGCGCTTTATTCGTGATTGGCGAGCTTTTCAAAGAATTCCGTTTAATCCCAAAACAGTTTGATCGCTTAGTTAAAAGCATGCGCACCATGATGGATCGTGTTCGTGTTCAAGAGCGTTTAATCCTTAAGCTTTGTGTTGAACAAGCTAAAATGCCAAAGAAAAACTTTGTTAAGTTCTTCACAGGCAATGAAACTGATTTAGCTTGGTTCCACGCTGAAAAAGACAGTAATAAGCCTTACGCTGAAGGCTTAAGAATGGTTGAAGAAGACGTTGTTCGTTGTAGCACTAAACTCGCTGCAATCGAAGAAGAAACCGGCTTAATCATCCGTGCTATTAAAGACATCAACCGTCGCATGTCAATCGGTGAAGCTAGAGCTCGTCGTGCGAAGAAAGAAATGGTTGAAGCAAACTTACGTCTTGTAATTTCTATCGCTAAAAAATACACCAACCGTGGTTTACAGTTCTTGGATTTGATTCAGGAAGGTAACATTGGTTTGATGAAAGCTGTAGATAAGTTTGAATACCGTCGTGGTTATAAGTTCTCGACTTATGCAACATGGTGGATCCGTCAGGCAATTACTCGTTCTATTGCTGATCAAGCGCGTACTATTCGTATTCCAGTACATATGATTGAAACGATTAACAAATTAAATCGTATTTCACGTCAAATGTTACAAGAAATGGGTCGCGAGCCAACACCTGAAGAATTATCTGAGCGTATGCTAATGCCTGAAGATAAGATTCTTAAAGTGTTAAAAATCGCTAAAGAACCGATTTCAATGGAAACACCAATTGGTGACGATGAAGATTCGCACTTAGGTGACTTTATTGAGGATAATACCTTAGAGCTTCCTTTAGACTCAGCGACAAGCGAAAGTTTAAAGAATGCGACTCACGAAGTATTAGCTGGTCTAACAGCCCGTGAAGCTAAAGTATTACGTATGCGTTTTGGTATCGATATGAACACCGACCATACGCTTGAAGAAGTCGGTAAACAGTTTGACGTAACACGTGAACGTATTCGTCAGATTGAAGCGAAAGCATTGCGTAAACTACGCCACCCTTCTCGTTCAGAAATCTTAAAGTCGTTCTTAGACGAGTAAGTCTTAATAGAACTAAGATAATCGAAAGATTAAAAAGCCCGCATAAAGCGGGCTTTTTTGTTGTTATAAATCAGCAATATCTATTCAATAGCCTTCCTATATTGCTTAACAGATAACCAAACGATACTCAGAAGTCAATTTCTGGCAAATTCAGTGGTGACAAGTAACAATAAACTTCGTATACTTCCCTCCGCTTTTGGTAGTGACGACTAACTTAAGTCGGCCCCTTAGCTCAGTTGGTTAGAGCATACGACTCATAATCGTCAGGTCCCCAGTTCGAGTCTGGGAGGGGCCACCAATTTTGATAAGCCGCTTAAAGAAATTTAAGCGGCTTTTTCATATCTATAATTTGGCTTTAATGCTTCAATGTTTAGTTCGGCTAAATTAGCTTTGGCGGGTAAAACGATATGACTGGATTTGAACCTCTTCGCCTTTCGATTGAATAAAACTGTCTACTAAAAAAACATCTTTTCCAACAAATCTTAGCTCAAGTCTCATTGTTGAACGTTCATTACCTGAATAGGTAGAGCCGTTTACCCCAACAGGGTAATAGCTATAACGGCCTTGCTCATCGGCTTCACCGACAAACCGCATATTTTCGTTACCGTTAAACTCTGTCATTATCTGATAACCGTCTTCTGGACTATACGCTAAATCGACTTTGCCACTTAACGACTGTACTTCTCCGTTCATTTCGACATTATCGACACTCAATTGCGTTTGGGTTGTTTTTAATAGTGACCCATTCGCACGCGCTGAAGCTTCGACTCTGTTTCCTTGATCATTTAGCGCCCAAATATTGACTTGCCACTGTCCGCTAAAGTGATCAAGTTTGTCCCAAGATTGCGGTGTAGGATTAACAACAGTTTGAGCATCACTCACCTTGTTTTGAGAGAGTCCATTAATATTGATATTTTTATTACCATTTTCATTGCGGTAATCTTCTCTATCATTAGCATAATCAGCACTTGCCCCAGCCAAACCACCTGCTGCACCTCCAATAGCTGCCCCTTTTAACGCTAAGCTCGCATCACCTGCAGCAGCGCCCATAGCAAGTCCTAAAATAGCGCCACCCGCTGCTCCTGTTTTTAATCCGCGATTGCTGTCAGTGCCATCTTCATTTACTGCACCAGTATTTGCGCAAGCACTCAGTAATGACACACTTGCCACTAACACTAAAACTTTTACCGATTTGTTCATAGTTTTACCTCAAATATGTTGCTGCTTGTTTAATGTTTGTCATTAGAGCAAATACAACATGATTAAATGAGGGCATGATGCGGAAAAAAAATTTACCTAATGCCTAGATAATGAACTATTGTCGATGATAATTTAATGAGTAGTATTCGAAGGGCTATTTCACAAGGCTATCAGCTAATTTGAGGAATGCGATGACTGTTCAGAGTTTTAGCGATATTGCAGAATATATCTTGCAGCGACGCAACGAGGCTGGAGATTCACAGGAGTCTCTTGCTTTAAAACTAGCAGAGTACGACTCTTTGTTTGAGAATGTCGATGCGCTCACAATCAGCCGTTGGGAACGAGCCAAGATAAGCCCTAACCTTAGAAGACAAGTGGCACTAATAGAGTATTTTAACGATCAACCTCAGCATTTATTGTGCGACGCAGCTTTTGAGTTAAAACAACTTCCTTCTTTAGATAGCTTTAATAAAATGATCGAACAGCAATTCCATTATAACCATGTAATGGGAGCCCACCCTTATATCTCACAAGACACAGTCAGTTTCGACAAGCTTTGTAAGCAAGCTGATGAGGCTGAACAAATGTATGGCTGGATAGCCAACTATCACTCTAACTTGACCAAAGGTCGCGAGTTCTGGACTCAAGACTTTATAAAAGCTTTGGCCGAAAAAGATTCAACCGAAGTGTCTTTTTATTTAGTTAATGGAATACTTGCTGGGCATATCTTTATCGTAAAAGTCAGTGAAAATACCTTTGCAAAACTATCCGATAACTCTCTTAAAGATAATCAGTTAACACCCGAACACTTAGTCGATAAAGAGCTGCCAGGCTGCCTTTATATGTTAAGTACTTATTTAGGAGGTAAGCACGTTACTGAAGATTTTCTTTCACAATTACTCGTTACATTGGCAAAGACTGAAACCAACATTGCTTTTGGCTACAAAGCTCGCTCTGATATCGGCGTTAAGTTAATGGACTTTTTAAGCGGTGAAGTTGTTTCTTTAGGTGAAACCTTGACAGAAAAAATGCAAGGCGCAAAGTATCAAGGAAAACGCCGCAGCTTTGTTTCCTATAAACTGAATAGACAAGAATTAATTTCCAGTAGCCTGTTCCTCAATTTAACTCGTAATTTTATTTAGGTACAAACCGTCGCAAAACAATGGCTATAAAGAATATTAAGCATTATCAAGATTAGCCTGTTAACTTAGTTTGGCGCTGTTTTTCTTTCAATGATTTAGCCACCTCTAGATGTGTTTGCGCTGCGGTAATGGCTCTGACCGCTCTAGACTTAAACTCTCGTTGATAAAGGGTATATACCACCAGCAAGCTCGCCACAATCAATAGCATAGGGTTCCAGAACCAACACAGCGCCGCCATTGAGAAATAATAAGAGCGTAGACCATAATTATAGGAATGAGCAGCCTGATCACCTACAGTGGCCATTTGTCGGGAATAGGCTGCTAAATTTTTATTTTGACCTGTTGGGTCTATAGGTGCTGCGCCTATCATCACATTCAAAAAGCCATATTGACGCATTGACCAAGTAAATTGAAAAAAAGCTAATACAAAAATACCCGCAAGCAAAGCGAGCTTAACTTGCACTAATGCATGATTGGGCTCTGCAGCAAATGGTATCGAGCTAATGACGTCTTCAAGTCGCTCTACTTGCGCAAACAGCGTTAACACACCTGCTAAGACCAGTAAGGTTGTCGAGGCAAAAAATGCGATATTTCGTTCTAAATTGGCCAATAAAGACGCTTCACCTACGCGGATCTCCTTGGTCATAACCTCTGCCATCCAATGAATTCGGTGTTGGTGTAAGCATCGAGCAATACAGTTAGTATTTTTTGCTTTTTTTCGAGCAAAAATGGTGTATCCCACCCAACAAAGGAAGAAACAGACAAGCGCTAAAATATCGAATAAAGAAAAAAGCATCGCTCTCAATTGGTTATTGGTGATGTGTTTAATTATGCATCACATTCTCTAACGCTTAAACCGCTTTATTAATAAAACATTATTCGGTTAATTGAGCGGTTAGTGTTACGTATTCAATCTATTTGCTGTAAACGCGCGACTGCATGTAACGCTAAACGCTCGATAAAAAGAGAAACGCTTTATATTGAAACGCAAACATACTTCATTTCAAGGTACTCGTCCAAACCGTGTCTGGATCCCTCTCGACCAATACCAGAAGACTTAATCCCACCAAACGGAGCAACTTCAGTTGAAATAAGCCCTGTATTAACCCCAACCATGCCAAACTCTAACGCCTCTGAAACCCGATAAACTAAACTAATATCGTTTGCATAAAAATATGCAGCTAAACCAAAATCTGTATCATTAGCCATTTCTATCACTTGTGCTTCATCATCAAACTCAAAAATAGGGGCGATGGGTCCAAAGGTTTCTTCTTTTGCTACTAACATGTTTTGCTGGCAATTGCTTATCACTGTGGGAGCAAAAAAGTGACCAGAGTCTGTAAGTGGCTGACCACCAACTAAAACTTTGCCATTAAATGATAAGGCATTAGCAATGTGCGATTTGGCTTTATCAACGGCATCTTGGTTTATCAGCGGTCCAATATCAGTCTCTACATCAAAGCCATCGCCTACATTAAGCGCTGTAACCGCTTTGACGAACTTCGAAGTAAACTGTTTTATGATCCCTGATTGCACATAGATACGGTTTGCACAAACGCATGTTTGCCCAGCATTTCTAAACTTAGCTTGAATCGCCCCAGTTACAGCAGCTTCAATATCTGCATCATTGAACACAATAAAAGGCGCATTGCCGCCAAGCTCTAGTGATAACTTTTTTACTGTGGGAGCACATTGTTGCATTAATTTAACCCCCACGGCTGTTGAGCCAGTAAAAGATAACTTTCTTACCTGATGGCTTTCACACAAGATTTGACCTACTTTCTTTGCCTCTCCGATAACCACATTAAACACCCCGTTAGGAATTCCTGCCCTATGAGCAAGCTCGGCTAGGGCAAGCGCAGTTAATGGCGTTTGTGGTGCAGGTTTGACAATCATGCTGCAGCCTGCGGCTAATGCAGGTGCAGCTTTGCGAGTAATCATTGCTAAGGGGAAGTTCCATGGCGTAATAGCCGCGGTCACACCTACGGCTTGCTTTATGACGGTTATGCGTTTGTCTGCTTGGTGCCCCGGAATTGTCTCTCCATAGACTCGCTTTGCTTCCTCAGCAAACCACTCAATAAATGATGCGCCATAATTCACTTCAGCTTGAGCTTCCGCGAGGGGTTTTCCCTGCTCTAACGTCATAATCCTGGCAAGGTCGTCACTATGCTGCAGTATAAGCTGATGCCACTTGAGCAGTATTTGTTGGCGTGCTTTAGCCGTTAACGCTTGCCAAGGGGCTAATGCCTGCTGCGCTGCGCTAATCGCAGAATGAACTTGTGATTCACTAAGTTGTGGCACACAGGCAACAAGCTCATTGGTAGCGGGATTGATTACATCTTGAGTGAAACCTAAATCCCCATCAATCCATTGACCATTAACATAAGCTTGTTGACGAAAAAGAGAGGCATCTTGAACTCGGTGCATAGCATGACCTTTTAACGAAAATAAGTACCTAACCAACACTCAAAAACTGACTCATCAATAATTGGGATGGCTTACTCGAATAAGTTAATAGTAACTAAGTTTCATAGACATAACGACCCAAGATCAATTGTGTATTCAGTGATGCTTAAAATGTCGTGCTTCAGCGATGTGATCTAACCGTCATCCAACGTATTAATGCCCTAAATGGATTGCAATCTTATATCAGCGGAGTATCTTTATTATTGATAGTGTGTCTTTAAAGGATTGAAATTAAAAGGATCGATATATGCTTGAAACGGGTTTTAAAGTCCTCTTTGTATTAGTTTTTTTTGTCATTGCTTACAAACTTATTTTTTCAGGTTCTCGTGGACTAACAATATTTGAAATGCATTTCAAAGAAGGGAAACTGAATAAACATTCGGGCAAAATACCTGAACGTTTCTCAAGAGAATGTAAAGCCATAGCAAAAGCTGAAAAGTTAACTTGTACAGTACGTGCTGAAAAGCAAGGTGATGTCAGATTACACGTATCTGCCAACGTATCAGATAAGTCAACCCAACGAATTAGAAATGTGTTTCCATTTGAATATTACGATAAAAAACAGCCTGATAATTCAAAATTAAAAGGCTAATTGCGATACTGCTAAGGTTATTGTCTTCTTAATAACCTTAGTTTTGCTCAATCTACTATAGATATTTTAGACTGTTAGCTAGCTTTTTAATAACTCTTTTAAATAACTCTTTTAATAACTATGGTTGCTTTTGAATAACCAAAGTCACTTGGGCAACTGTTACCCCAAACTTAATAATATCGCTTTTGTTAATAATAGTATTTTCATCCACTAAGAACATCCAGTCATCAAAGTGCACTTCATATTCTGACTCATCTACAATCAAATTCATGTCATAAGCCCAACGTAACGCACTGCCCTTCGCTTCACCTGTAGCAATACCTAAAATATCGTTAGCCTTTCCTTCATATTGGCCATTACCTAAATCGGTAATATGCCAAATTCGGGTTTGTTTTTCCCCATCATCATAAATAAATCGCTCGTCAATAATACCTTGATTATCTTGCCAGCTAGCATCCATCGAGACTGCAAATTTACGGGTCACAGTGCCTGAAAAATCCTGAACAATGCCGGCAGCTGTCAATTTACCAGCAAAAAACTGCTGCAAGTCCAATACAGGAGTAGTTTTATCGTAATCCTCGATTGAAGCCGATGAGCAAGACATTAAAGATAAAACTGCCAAGGTTGCTATGCAAAATGACTTTATTCTATTTAGTTGAGTCATTATTTATTGGCTCCAATTAATTGCTGTCTAAGTTCTGGTCTACTGGTTTGCTCCGAAAGCCAAATATCCAAAAATGCGGCAGCAAAACCCGGTTCTTGAATAATTGGTAATGCTTGCTCATTGAAGTAAAACTGGCCTCTATCTTGGCTGTGCATCATAAAACTTAATCTATCGCCTTCCTTAACATCTGGCCATGCTTGTTCGATCTGCTGTTGCAATCGCACAATTTCTTCACTGTCGATACCTATGTGCAGCCATTGGTCGACCGTCGCTTCAATTAAATCTTCAGCATCAATATCGCGGTGATATTCAATCTCAAGCTTTAGCGGAAATTGGTCTTGTTGGTATTCTCCATCTACAGACATCAATTTTGCGCTATAAATAGAAAACCACAGTAAGTCCATATCTGCCTGCCCTACCATTTTCAACACACTTGATTCATTAGTATCTTGTTTAGTCGCAGGCATTGATTCTTGAACTGTTATAGCTGTCGTTGCAGCTTCAAAGTCAGCGGTAACTGCTGCTGAAGAAAATGGGCTCAGAGTCAGGCATAAAATAGCAGCGATTGTTCGCAAAGAACTCTTAGTATCATGTTTAATATTAAAACTGGCTAACCAACGTTTTTTTGTCGTTATTGATGACGTTAACATTGCCGTTCTACTATATAGTTTCATGCTCCTTCCTCCTTTATGACAGCTGATTAAAGACGTTATTTGAATAGTGTTTGGCTTGCTTTAGACCGATAGATTTTGCTAGATGCAAAAAAGATGGAAACAACACAAACCAAATTACAAACAATACAATCGCCGTTGTAGCAGTTCCTTGAGGTAGGGTCACTGCCCCAAGGTTAGCACCACCGATATAACTTAAGCTGCCAAACACGCCACCTAGCAGTGCTTGAATAGCAACGGGCAAATGGTTAAACAGTGCCAGACTGTAATTTAATGAGATAGCAAAATATGCCCAAAGTAGCCCTAACCAAATAGGGAATGAAGCGAACTCAAATATTCCAAATACCGTCAGCAATGAGTCGACTAAACAGCCCGCTAAGGCGCTTACCAGCATAACCTTAAGGTCCCACTTCTTTTGCTGACTCACCACAAAATGCCATACGATTAACAATGCGGGTATGACAATTAATTGGTTTCCGGCTAATACACCGGCCCACCAAATAACCTGAAATGCACAAGCATTAATAATGTTAGTATGGCTTTTCATTGTTAAGCACCGCTTGCTAAAGCAGTACGATACTTGGGACGAACAGCCACCAAATGCACCGCACTAGTCGTGCGCTCTAAAAAGCCACCTTCGCAATAACTTAGATAAAACTTCCACATACGAATAAAGTCTTCACCGTATCCAAGCTGTTTAACTTTTTGCTGCGCGTGATCAAAACGTTGATGCCAGTGAAGTAATGTTTGTGCGTAATCTTTCCCCATGTCATCAATTGACCAAACAACCATATCGGTTTGTTTTGCAACATGTTTGTCCATTTCACTTACTGATGGTAAACAGCCACCAGGGAATATGTAACGTTGAATAAAATCAACACCTTTTCGGTAGCTGTCATAGCGCTGATCGGCAATAGTAATAGCCTGAATAAGCATTCTTCCTTCAGGCTTTAATAAGGTTTCAAGCTTCTTAAAGAAGCTCGGTAAATACTCATGACCCACAGCTTCAATCATTTCTATCGATACAACCCGGTCATATTCACCTGTCAATAATCGATAATCTTGTTTAAGTAACGTAATACGATCACTCAAGCCTTCTTGCTCGACTCTGTTAGCTGCGTATTCATACTGAGCGTCTGAAATTGTGGTTGTGGTGACATTGACATCAAAGTGTTTCGCTGCGTAAATCGCTAACGCTCCCCAACCCGTTCCCACTTCAAGCAATGTTTGGCCAGATTTTAAATCCAATCGCTCACAAATGGTGTGCAATTTGTGTAGTTGCGCTTCTTCTAGGCTGGCGCTGTTATGCGGATATAACGCACTTGAATAGAGCATTTCTTTATCCAGAAATTGCTCATACATTGCATTACCTAGGTCATAATGCGCTAGAATATTACGCTTAGAGCCTGATGTAGAGTTACGGTTGAATACGTGTTTGATGCGATTAACACCAACACTAAACCATGAAAAGTAGCGCTCAATATTGTCTAAAAGTGCAAGGTTTCGAGCAAACAATTGAACCACTTTAGTCAAGTCTGGACTAGACCAATGCCCTTGGATGTAGGCTTCACCAGCGCCAATTGAACCACCCCAAATAATTTGCTTGTAAAAACTAGGATGAGAGACTTGGATAGTGGCATGTAAATCTGAATCAAAATTGCCAAAACTCACACTTTGTTCTGCGCTAGCTTGATCATCGGAGCTCACAATCGTTAGATAGCCATCAGAAAGGTGCGTTAATGCTTTTAATAAAATTTTCTTGGCAAAACCTTCGGAAATAGTTGCTTGAGCTAAGTTGGCACCTGTTGCTGTATTTTCCATATCACTCTCCGCGTCCTACGTTAATCTGTTTATCATTATGATGTTGATATACGTAACAAGTTGTCATTTGGTTTAATTTAAGTTTGCGGGTGAACCACAAACGGGATCCGCTTTACAAACAGTTTTAAAGCTTGCCAATAAATACCCCACATTATTTTCACTGTCATAATAGGAAACCCTATCAACATCTTGCGAATGTTTGCGGCAGTAAATGTTCGACGCTTTAAGTAAAGACTCGCATCAAATAGTTTGTTATTAGCGTCATCTCGGTTTTGAATCGTGACGTTAAGTCGCTTACTGGGTGGGGTAATTTTCCATTGATAATGCATATCAAGATCAAGAAAAGGCGAAACATGGAACACTTTATCAGTGTGTTGTGTATCCTGCAGGTCCACTAAATAACAATGTCGCTCATCCCATGGTGTATTACTCACCTCTGCGAGCATATAGATAGGTTTGCCGTCTTGATAGCAAAAGTAAAAGTTAACAGGACTGAAGTAAAAGCCAAAATGCCTGATTTGCCCAGCAAAGATAACCGAGTCACATTGAGTGCTTGCCCCCAACTGTGTAATGGTCCAAAGCACTCGATGCTTTAAGCCGGCCTCAGGAGACATAACATCACAATCTACCATTAATTCAATCACTGCTTCATTAGAAAATTGGCTAGTAAGATTGTTTAAATAATCACTTGGATTAAACTTCAGCAAACTCCATTTCGATAAACCAAAAATTTTACTGACTTTTTCTAGTTGGTTAACCTCATCTAAATCTATTGCCATCAAAGCCATCTCATATTCAAAAGAATGAGATTTAGGCGTAAACCGTCTGTGGCTTACCTCGCCTTGGTAAATACCACTATGGAATTTGTCAGACTCTACCACTGATGTCATAGGCTAATACCGAAGTTATTACATACATCTAAGCCACTGCGCACACCATCTTCGTGAAAGCCGTTATACCAATATGCACCAGCAAAATGAGTATGACGCACGCCACAAATTCGGCTTCGCTCTTTTTGAGCTGCCATACTCGCTTCATTAAATACCGGATGAGCATAGTTAAATTTGCGAAGAATTTTACTCTCATCAATCAAATGAGTTTGATTTAAGGTGACACAAAAGGTGGGGGCATCTTTAGGAAGACGCTGCAATATGTTCATATTGTAAGTCACACTGGCGGGTTTATTCGCAATATCACTCGCATCAACCCCTTGTAAACGATAATTCCAGCTTGCCCATGCTGCTTTTCGCTTTGGCAATAGGTTAACATCGGTGTGTAATACAACTTCATTATCTTGATAAGCCATCGCCCCCAGAACTTGACGCTCATCTTCAGAAGCGTCAGTTAGCATAGCTAGCGCTTGGTCACTGTGACAAGCCAATATGACTTCATCGAAGTACTGCACTTCTCCATCGTTAATTTTTATATTGACCCCATCATGCTTACGCTCAATTGACGTTACCGGAGAATTGAGAAACAAGCGCTGTTTGAATGGTTCAATAAGTGCAGGAATATAACTACGAGAGCCACCTTCAAGTACATACCACTGCGGACGATCGCTGATATTCAACAATCCGTGGTGATGGAAGAATCGAATGAAAAATCGTAACGAAAAGGCACGCATATCGTTAATGCTGGCAGACCAAATGGCGGCGCCCATTGGTAAAATGTAGTGTTCACTGAAAAAATCAGAAAACCCTTGGCTATCTAAAAACTCGCCTAACGTGTCAATTTGATAGTCTTCTGCATCATAAATGGCTTTACATTGATTATTAAACTTAACGATTTCAGCTAGAAATCGATAAAAATCAGGTTTTAATAAGTTACGACGCTGAGCAAACATGCTCCAAAGCGTGTGGCCATTGTACTCTAAACCTGTTTGGGTGTTTTGAACGCTGAAACTCATTTCTGTAGGCAAAGACTTTACATCTAATCGTGCCATTAATTTCTGAAATCTTGGATAAGTACGGTCATTAAATACAATAAAACCACTATCAATAGCGTAAGGTTTCCCTCCCACCTCGACATCAATTGTTGCCGTGTGCCCACCGATATAGTCATTCGCTTCAAATACAGTCACTTCATGTAATTGACTGAGTAAATGAGCACATGTTAACCCTGAAATACCTGATCCAACCACTGCAATTTTTTTCATATTAATCCTTTATGATTATTATTGTTTTAGACCATTTATACTGTTCTAGAGGTCAAAATCTCAGTTTTAACCATTTTAAGAGTGCTTCTGCGCTTTAGGCGCAAGTAAATTGTTAATCAATCCCGAAGGTAAACAAGCTAAACATTTCAATATATAGGTAAAACGTTTAGGGAAATGAATCTCATCACGACCTTTTTTCAACCCACTAAAAATATCAATAGCCGCTTGTTGCGCAGAGATTTTCATCGGCATCGAAAAATCGTTTTTATCTGTTAGTGGCGTTGATACAAAGCCTGGGCATATCACACTGACTCCAATATCGTGTTGCGTTAAATCTAACCGCAAGCTACTTGCAAGGTAATTGACAGCGGCTTTTGACGCGCCGTAAGCTTCCGCACGAGGGAAAGGTAAATAGGTCGCACTTGAGCTCATTAAACCGATACGGCCATGAGCAGCAATAAGTGGTAAAAAAAACTGTAAACAATACCCCATTGCAATCAGATTAGTGTTAATCACTCTTTCAAATAAAGCGCCATCAAATTGAAGCGGATTATCGATATACTCACAACTCCCCGCATTGAGAACAACGGTTGTTAGCGTTAATCCTTTATTATTCAGCATAGTGCTAAGTTGCATTGATGCTTGTTCTATTTGATATTTATCATTGATATCAAACACTAACGGATATGCACCGCCAATGGTGTTGAGCGATTGCTCATTTCTACCACACGCAAACACATGGTATCCCAGCTCAATATAATGACGTGCTAACGCAAGCCCAATACCAGAACTTGCACCTGTGATTAAAATCGCTTCCTGTTTAGCTGTATTGGTTTTCATGACGATGCCCTAGACTTAACCATCCGAATCAATTTTCCCAATAGTGGAATGGGTTCATATAGCATCTGGCCAAGATCGAAGTAATCACGGTGAGAATAGATTTTATCTGTGAATTGCAGATGGCTCATGCCTTCAACATTAATAGGCTGGCCATGATTCAGCTTAGAATGCTGGTAAGTCATGATCCAAAAAACTGAAGCTTGGCTTGCAGAGGCACTTACTTGCTGTATATCAAAGTTGATAGCCTCAACATTGGCATACATGTTCGCAAAGTATTGGGTCAGATCAGCTAATCCTTCTACTTTATGTAGTGGATCTTGAAACACGATATTCTCACTGTAGACCTGATTCAGAAGGTGCAAAGTATTCTTATTGAGCTGTTGATACATGTTAATGAAGTCATCAACAATTTGCGCCTGAACAGGCGTATCGAAATTCATCGGCTCAGGTAACTCACTAACGGTATTAGTGCTACTGTGCATTTAACTCTCCTTGAACCATTTCACTAAACATCATGTTTAATTTTTAAAAGCTGAAGTACAGTAAACAAAAAGCAATTAAAACGAATAGTTATCTATTGATAATAAGCTTAGTTACTGGATTTGTCTTAAAAATAATCAAACAAAACCTAAATATTTTATATACCCTTAAGTACGTTGGATTAGCTTCTAAAGATCAAAAAAAAGCACCTAGGTTACCCTAGGTGCTTTTTACTAATGCTATTCAGCTAAATGATCAACTTAGTATTGATTCACCAGCTTGCCAAAATTGACTGAACAGCTTATTGATAGCCTCTTACCGCGATTGGGTTCCAATGCTTTTCAACTTCATCTTTAATAAACATTTGTTTAGCTTCACTTAGTTTAGCTTCATTAATTCCCACAGCGGCATGTGCTGACTCTTTCGAGCTAATATCCGGATACTCAACCTTGTCCACTTTAAGACCTGCTAATACTTGTGCAAGTACCGCTCTTGCCATTTTAGCTTGAGATGTTGCTCGGCTCAGTAGCATACGGCCTTCGTCTGGGTTATGGGCATATAAACCGTGTGAAGCCATCGCAAAGTCCCAGTGCCATTGACCATGCCTAATAGACATAATCGCACTATTCATTTGCTCCCAATTAGCACCAGCATCCCAAGCTGCTTTCGCTTCATAATGGGCTTTCACTAACAAGCCTTCAACCTCACGAGCCATAGCTTCAATTTCATGCTTATCAGCATCAAGTTGGGCTGTGATCGCTTCTTTGCTTTCATGGCACGCTATACATGTCTTATCAAAGTGCGGTAATGCTTTATCAACTTTATGGTTGGTAAACTCTTCACCTTTTGCATTTTCTTCAACTGGCATGTGGCAAGTAATACAAGTCACATTCGCCTCTGCATGTTTACTGCGGCTCCAGTGTTCAAACTCAGGGTGACGCGCCTTGAGTATCGGCGTTTTAGAAATAGGATGGATCCACTCATAAAATCGGCGAGTGTCGTAGTATTTTAAAATGTTGTCAGTATCACTGCCAAAAATCCATGGCATGTTAACGACGTTACTTTTTTCAGGTTGGAAGTAGTAAGTCACATGACATTGACCACATACTTGTGCCCCTTGCATTGATGCATCTTGTTTTTCAAAAGGAATACCTGTTTTGCTCATTGCGTTTTGAGCATGCGGACGAGGTAGTGCGAGTTCAGCACTGCCATCTACATGACAATCAGTACAGTAAACAACACTATTAATCTCCGTACCTAAGTCAGTAAAGTTAGACGCTGAATACCCTTCAAACCCCATCTCTTTAATTAAACGAGGTGCATCAGGTGTTTTACATGTCCAACAGCTTGCTGACGTGCCTTTTTCACCTTCCTTAGGTGGCACGCCAGTGCGTAATGTGTGGGTGACATCTGCAACCGCAAATTGGTGCCCACGGGGACTGTGATACTCTTTGGCAAATGAAGAGCCTGCCCATAAGATAATGTTAGCAGGGTAACTTGCTAACATATCTTCTCGCTCTGTTTGCTCTTCTGTTTCGGCCCAAGTTTTATATTGGTCAGGAAACTTAGTTTGATTGATATCTGTTTTGGCGCTTGCTGCGAAGCATGAAGCTAAGCCCAATACAGCAACAAAACTCGCTACACACTTTTTAGTCATCCCCAACACCTTGCTGTTATTTTGTTTAAACAAAGCTAATTGCTTATTCACAGTTTTTCCTTCCAACGTAATAAAATGTCATAGCTCATCAGGCTATTAACCAGGTCGTCCATCAATTCTTGGACGAGATAAAATAGGACTATAATGCCAAACGAATAGCGCAAAGGCCGTAAACCAAAAGCCACCCGCAATCCATAACCAAACCTGTGTATTAGCCGGCATAAGTAACGGCATCACCGCTCGAAATAAAGCTGCAATAGGTAGGCACGCAAATGCTAATACCATGTTTGGACCTTGATAAATATTTCTGCTGGTATGTCCAAGTGACACCCTTGAAATCATTGATAAACACAATGAAGCTAAACAGCCAATGGCAAAAAGGTGCAATAAACTCCGATAGGCAAATTCATCATTGATAAACCAACCTAAACCCAACAATGAAATAGGCAAGGATAGATACGATAGATGTAACGACCATAGCATTGGCTCTTTCACTGTTTTGTGCGGTAACCAGCGGCTGATTCTCACTAAGTGCAATACGCCAGCACTTAGCAATAGCACTTGCTCAACCGCTATTGGAAAGATTTTAAAAATGGCTTGTATAACAAGCGCAATCATTAACACAAGTAAGCTTTTCTCAATGGCAAAAATTGGTTCAGCTTTTGGCAGCTTTACTCTCATCGCCGTGAAAAAAGGAATGACTCGACCACCTACTATCGTAATCAACAAAGCCAGCCAAAATAACATTCCTTGCCAAATTTGATTAGCTAAAATGAAATTACGTTCTTGTAATGCGTAATAACTCACAAGATTAACCACAAGCGCCACTGTAAGCATGATAGAAAAACCAATATTTTGCCATTGCTTCACACGATAAACATTCCGCCACATGGTGAAGGCAGCAATGCCTAAAAACACGCTATCAAAAAAAGCAGGTAAAAATAGTGGAATATCAAAAGGCAATAACAACAATAGTCTGGCTAAAAACCAACTGGTAAATGTTAAAGCCAACATAGGCCCTTTCAAGCTAGGTTGATTAGTCCAAGTTTGTACTGCCGTCAGTAAAAAACCGCACACGATAGCCATTGCAAAGCCAAATAACAGTTCATGTGGATGCCACCATAAAGGCAATACATTTGACCAAAATTGACTATTAAACAAACTGTATTCGGGAATGTACCAACCCATTAACCACAATGGAATATAAAGCATAGCTAACGCCGCACCGCCTAAGAAAAAAGGCCTAAATGCTAATCGCCATATTGCTGCGGTTTTTTCAGTTTCTGCCGGATCGTCAATATTTAGCATGATATTCAAACCTTTGAACTTAACGTGAGGAACCACTTTAAAGATGCATTTAAAATATATGTTTATTGTATGTTGTTAATTCTATTCCAGCAATCATTAAAAATGGTCAGTGTTACTAACCTAGTTGAAACTGTGATCTCTCGCAAATAAAGGCAATGAACTATCTTGATGACTTCGGTTTAAGTTAGATTTGAAAAGGCAGTGTTAACAAAAAAAGCCACTTAAAAGTGGCTTGTATTGATCAAAATTAGATAAGGCATTAACGCTTTAGCGAACTTAATACTTCTATAGCTCGCTTGCGTGCAAAGCTGTGCTCAACAATAGGCGAAGGATAGTTCACTGACTTGGCTTGCTTATCACTAAACAAATCATCAAACATTTGAGTGTCTTTAGTAAAGGTAGGTTGGTGAATTGTTTTTAGCAGCGCATCTTTCAATTCAGGTACATAGTGTTTAATAAAACTCGCATCGGGATCGAACTTACTGCTTTGATTCATCGGGTTAAACACTCTAAAATAAGGTTGTGCATCGCAACCTGTTCCTGCCGACCATTGCCAACCACCATTATTCGCGGCTAAATCACCATCAATTAAATGTTGTCTAAAATAGCGCTCTCCCCACCGCCAATCTACAAGTAAGTGCTTGGTTAAAAAACTTGCTACCACCATTCTTAATCGATTATGCATCCAACCAGTTTGATTAAGTTGCCTCATGGCAGCATCAACAATCGGGTAACCTGTTCGTCCTTCACACCAAGCAGAAAACTCTTCAATGTTATTCCGCCATTGAACGGAATCTCCTTTCTCATTAAAGCTTTTTTCTTTTGATAGCCTTGGAAAAGCCACTAATAAATGACGATAAAACTCACGCCATGCCAGTTCATTAATCCAAGTTTTCGCAGGACTGGTGTCGTCCACCAGCGCTTCAGGAAATCGATTAAGGGCAGAGGCTAAACACTGCTTAGCACTAATCACTCCAATCGCTAAATAGGGGGATAATTTACTGGTACTGTCTAAAGCAGGGAAATCTCGCTCTAATTGGTAATCTTGAATACTCTGCGAGCAAAATTGCTCTAAAATGCGTTTCGCCTCTCCTTCTCCAGCACGCCAAAGATGACTCGACTTTTTTTCTGCATCAAAGACAATTGCACTTGGCTCGGGTAAGGCCGCAGCAATTGGTTTCGGAACAGCAAGCGGTGCTATAGCCATACTTGCAGTAATCTCACGCCACTTTTTAGAAAAGGGAGTAAAAACTTTATACATTTGCCCTGATAGGTTGTTCACGCAACCAGCGTTAACAATGCAATCTTGAGCCACAAAATCAATTGGAAGTCTTAATTTAAGCAGCTTCTCATCACGTTGACGTTCATTAATTTCGGGTTCTTGAGTCGCAAACACTTTTTCTATTTGATGTTGCGCCAAAAACGATGGCATCCACTCAACAACATCATCAAATAAAGGAAGGTGCACTACGTGAAGTTTAACCCCAAGTGTTGCTAACCCTTTGGCTAAAATATTGACATGTCGTTCAATAAAATCAATTTGAATAGGAGCAACATCATGGCGGCGCCACTGCTCTGTGCTGACAACGTACAAGGCTTCGACTTGTTCGTTGTTCGCTTTTATTGGACTTGACAACGCAGATTTCGCGTAAGCAAATGCTTCACAAAGCGCTAGGTTGTCAGCAAGACGCAAGTCTTGCCTAAACCAAATGAGTGTTTTCATCATTAAGCCTCTATCTCAATAGGAACAATTATTAATATTATCAGTGAGATAAATTTAGTAGGCGTAACGTAGTCGTAATGCCTCAGGATGAGGATTTAGGTACACCTGGCCTTCAATGTATGGCGTTGGGTACTCACGTAAGTAATGGTTAATCAGGGTTATTGGTACCAACAAAGGCAACACACCTTCACGGTACTTCATAATTGATTCGCTCAACTCTTGCTTTTGCTCTTTTGACAGATGTTTTTTAAAGTATCCTTGAATATGCTGCAGTGTGCTGGTGTGATTTTTTCGTGACGCGATAAGTTTCAGCGCCGTCATAAACCCTTCAAAATAAGTTTGAGCTGACTCATTTAGATCTTCTATGTTGGCTAATATTGGACCTAAATCTCGATACCATTGTGGGCTATGCGCCATGAGTAAATACTTGTAACGAGCATGAAACTGCATCAGTTTGTGCTTTGTCCAACCTTCAGCCTGTAAACAATGCCATTCATGATATGCATAAACACGAGTAATGAAGTTTTCTTTGAGTAAAGGGTCATGTAAACGCCCTTCTTCTTCGACTGGAAGATGAGGATATTTGTCCATCAGCTTTTTGGCAAAAACACCCACGCCACTTTTAGTCCCGTTATTGGTGCCGTATTTATATTCGATAACACGTTCCATACCGCAAGTCGGTGATTTAGCGCAGAGAATATATCCGCCAATAAAATCGAGCTCGCCAACTCGTTTTTCGCTGTATTCGTTTAATTTATCAGTAACATCAATTGAACCGTCTGCACTTTTGACGAAGATTTTATCGCCATCACGCTCTTGACGTATACTTTTTCGTGGAGCCCCCATTCCAATCGCCATTTCAGGACATACACTGATGTAGTCAAAAAATGGGGCTAGATCGATATTACAATAGTTAGAATTTTTATGGCCGCCATCAAAACGCACTTTTTGACCTAATAGGCAGCTGCTAATACCAATTTGAATTTTTTCAGGGTTAAAGATTTCTTTGTTCACGATACAACTCCTTGTGGCTTAATAAGCATTACGTCATGTCATGCTATTGAGATCACTTGTGTCTTTAAATATTAGTCTTTAACTCATTAAATTATAATAAAAAGTAAAATTAATTTATTCTCAAAGTAACATTAGCGAGAATTAGCCCATTACGGCCAATTCTCAATATTAGTCTGCCTACTTAGCAGAATGCTTACCAAATTTTTCCAAGCCCCACACCAGTCCAATACCGACCAATAAACAGGCAATAGCGGCAAGCAGTTGTGACGACTCCCCAGTTAACAGCTCAAACTGCATTGGTGATAAATTTTGCTCAGTTAGAGGGACTTGCTCACCTTTCGAATTTTCACGCCAAGTTAGTACTTCTTTCCATGGCCAGATTTTCCCTAAGGTGCCCAGCATCAATCCAGTTAAAAATAGCAATGTCTCATCATGAAACTTACGTAACATGGCAGACAATACGTGGCTAAAGCTCAATAAACCTGCCACACAGCCTAATGCAAAACACGCAAGCATAAGCACATCAAAGCTTTTAGCTGCCGCTAATACCGCAGGATAAAGTCCTAGAAGTAATAAAATAAAACTACCTGAGATCCCAGGTAAAATCATGGCGCAAATGGCAATGCAGCCTGCAAAGAAAAAGGTAAGGTAACTGACATCAAGTTCAATAGGGTTAAGTACGGTGATAAACCAGGCGAACGCCACACCGAGTACAAACAAAATACAACGTATCAAATTAATCCTGCTCACCTGTTTGAGCATATGCACAACGGAAAAGAGAATAAGCCCAAAAAAGAACGACCACACAGGGATTGGATGATTTGTCAGTAACCATGAGATGAGCTTAGCCAGTGTAAAAATACTGGTCAGAATACCGCCAAAAACAGCGACTAGAAATGGACCGTTAATATGTAAAAAAGCCGCTTTGATACCTTGTTGTTTTATCACTCCAAACAAAGACGGATTGATCTTTCGAATACCGTCTAAAAGTGGATCTAAAATCCCTGTGATAAACGCAATCGTGCCGCCTGATACGCCCGGTACAACATCCGCGGCGCCCATCGCCATTCCTTTGAAAAAGTTTAATAGTTGCTGCAAAGCTAATCCTTAATAAAACGCTGAATTTAATTATTTAAAATTGCATTACCTTGTCAAAACATGCGCTTTGACTCAGTGGTACCTTGTATGATGTTCTTGATGCGTCCTATGACCTAGGCCTATGAGTAAAGCTCTCAAACCTCATCATTAATTTAAATAAATTATACCTCGATATTCTCTAATCTCTGTCATTAATCTTTTTTCAATTTCATTGGCATATGTGCAAGGCGTTACAAGGATGTTAAACTAACCCAAACCAACTCATCAGACCAGATGTTAAAATAATTCTAATAAGAGAAGGATCGATATGAGCAACAAGCCTAACCATGTATTAGCTTTATATAACAAAGTAACCAAATACCCATTCGGGAATAAAATTTTCTCGATTATGGTGTCACGTATGGCTCCCTATTTTGCCACGGTAAAGCCTCTCGTTACTGAACTAAAAGTCAATCGCTGTGCTTGTTTAATCAAAAAGCGCAAAGCGGTGCACAATCATATTAAAACTGTACATGTGATTGCTATTTGTAATGGCTTAGAAATGGCAATGGGTGTGATGGCCGAAGCATCGATACCTAAGCACCTACGCTGGATCCCAAAAGGAATGACAGTCGATTATACCGCCAAGGCAGGCAGTGATATTTTATGTGTTGCAGAAGTCACACCCGAACAATGGCAAGTTGGTGACTTACTGGTTCCTGTCAATGCCTATGACACCGATGCTAATGTGGTTGTTCGCGGCACAATTAAATTGTGGATCTCTGAAAAACCACAAAAATAAGCCTTTCTATTACAGCCTAGCTGTTGCTATCTTTTTGATTCAGTGACTGTTAGGCTTTTAATCATCGATCACCACACAAAAACAATATGAATAGCGAAATGGATTCTGCAGCTCATATTAGTACGCCTACCAGCGTCACCAATACTGGCCCAAATCAAGTCAATACCATCAACGAAAGCCATGGAAACCGTAACCATAATATAGACGCCTTAAGGGGATTAGCTATTCTTGGCATCTTATTCATGAATATATTTTTTATGAATGATAGTTTTTACGGTTATGCCCCGCATTTAATACAGCCAAAGATGGATATATTCATAGAGGTAGTTAGTAATGTATTTCTGGAAGGCCGATTTTTAAGCCTTCTTTCCATCTTATTTGGTGCAGGTTTATTGGTGCAATTTCAGCGCTATGAATCGCAAAGTCTACCTGCTTACCCATTAATGAAAAAACGCCTCTCATGGCTTATGTTAATTGGGCTAATGCACGGCGTATTTATTTGGGCTGGCGATATATTATTAACTTACGGTATCAGCGCTTTTTTAGCGCTTAAATATATCAATAGCGATCTCGAAATACTCAAAAAGCGCGCAACTCAATTTGTTGCTCTTTCACTCATTTTAGTCGCTTTGTTTAGTTTAACAATTGAAGATGATCTTTACTTTCGGGGCTCCGAACTGCACCTTGAGCAATTACAAGAATGGTCAGCTGGCTATCTCAACACCGTAATATTGCAGCTTATTCAAGTGGGATTCATGCTTATCATAACGCCCTTTACACTCGTTTGGTTTATTGGCGGCTTGATGATGTGGGGAATGGCACTTTACAGGCAAGGAATATTTGAACACGGGTTAGATAGAGTCACGTTACTAAAATGCATTACGTGGACCATTATATTCTCTGTTATTGATACTTTATTGGGTTTTTCATCTAATCCGGTGCCAAAAGAGCTCTCCGCAGCCACAGTGATAATAAGTGCCATTCCCATGGCGATGATTTATATCCATTTGATCGTTAACCTGTGCAAAAACAGTCCACATGCATTAAGTCGTTTGCAAGATGTCGGTAAACTAGCCTTGAGTTGTTACATTATCCAATCCGTTATTGGCGTGATATTATTTCGCTATATTATTCAATACTATGCACCTGAATTACATTTGATAATGAATAGAATTGATTACGTCTTTATTGCTGGGATAATCATTGGATTACAGCTAGTGTTTGGCCCATTGTATTTGCGGTTCTTCAAGCAAGGGCCATTAGAAGCATTATGGCGAAATCGAGTTCGCCATAGTCAAAACAAGATGACCTCACAGTGAGCTACCTTATGAATAAATGGATTATTAACAAGTCGCTTGTGTGCTCAATCGGCGCAATATTGATGTTATCAAGCTGCGTCAGCTGGGTGGCTCCCAATGTTAAATCTGAACTGGTTGCACTGCAGCGCGGTGAATATCAACTCGATAAGAATCATGCCGCGTTGCTATTTAAAATTCAGCATCTTGGTTTATCGACTTATGTGGGGCGTTTTAATCAGTTTGATGCTGAACTGACTTTTGACCCAGACAATATGGCCGCAGCGAGCTTAACCGCCGTAGTCGATATACAATCTGTTGATATCAACAATCCAGACTTAGCTGAGACCCTACAAGAATCCACTTGGTTTGATTCTAAAACATTTCCTCAAGCGGTATTTGCAAGCCATACAGTCACCCCAATATCTGAGAGCCAATTTAATTTTACAGGTAACTTAACGCTTAAAGGGGTCACTCAACCCGTCACATTCAAAGCAACTTTTCATGGCGGCGCAGATAATTGGATGACAGGTAAGTACACTGTAGGGTTTAGTGCCATAGGTCGCATTAAGCGTTCTGACTTTAACATGAGCAGTTATATACCGATTGTCGGTGATGAAATAGATTTAGAAATTTATGCTGAATTTTTAAAATAGTTCTTGCTTAAAGCGGCTCTTGTTTAAAATAGCCCTTTTATGGCATCCCTTATGTAAAGTACCCCTTATTAACATCGCCTTGAACATTTAACCAAACGAGCACCAATGAAACTATTTAGATTGATATCTTGCCTAGCACTCATCATTGCAAGCTTTAGCCTATCTAGCTATTTGGGTTATTACGTGCTGTTCATAAACCTGATTTGTGCCGCCGTGACTTGGCATGATAAACGTGCTGCCAGTAAGCAAACATGGCGAGTAAAAGAGCGTACCTTATATATTTTAGCCTTCATTGGCGCCTGGCCAGCGGGCGTTCTTGCGCAGCAATATTTCCGCCATAAAACGCAAAAAACGCCCTTTAAGTGGATTTATTGGGTGATGATTGTTTTAAATATTTTATTAGTTATAAGCATGTGTTACTTGCAGTTAAGACACACAGACATAAATTAACGCAAAATCACCTTAAGCAAGCGTGAGACTTTACCCCAGCACTATCAATCAGTAACATGCGTAAAACGACAATCCACCAGAATACACACGAGAACTTACTATGAAAGTCTTATTGGCTATTTGCGTCATCACTGGACTCATCTTTTACTTTTTTACTCAATCAAATAATAAAAAAGCAGCTCAAGAAAACATTATTAAAGGTGATGCGTTCTTACTAGAAAATCAGAAAAAAGAAGGGGTTGTAACAACACTATCAGGGCTTCAATATTTAGTCATGCATAAAGGTGAAGGAACTGAGCATCCTAAAGCAACGGACACAGTTACTGTGCATTATCATGGCACTTTGATTGATGACACAGTGTTTGATAGCTCAGTGGAGCGTGGTCAAAGTATCGATTTCCCACTTAATCGTGTAATTCCAGGTTGGACTGAAGGTGTTCAGCTAATGACAGTTGGTGATAAATTTAAATTTTTTGTACCAAGCACCTTGGCTTACGGTAACCGCGCGGCAGGTAAAATTGAAGGCGGTTCAGTGTTAATTTTTGAAGTTGAATTACTCGCGATCAACTAAATCAAGCGTTCAACTAAATCAAAGTATTAACTCAATTATCACTCTAATACTTAACAAAAACGCCCATTAGTCATTGCTAATGGGCGTTTCAGCATTAGGTAAATATAAACGTTTACTGCCTGATGTCTATTTAATCAAAACGATAACTAAATCTACGCTAGGCCAAAAGGATCATCGATTGATTTAGCGGGTTCAGTGAACCAAACCGCTCCCTTTTCGGTCATGTAAAAATGGTCCTCATGGCGCACGCCAAACTCTCCCGGCACACATAACATAGGCTCATTACTAAAGCACATTCCAGCAGTCAGTTCAGTATGATCATTTAATACCAAATAAGGCCACTCATGGATGTCTAGTCCAACACCATGACCAGTTCTATGGGGTAAACCTGGTACATCGTAACCAGGGCCAAACCCCGCATTTACAATAACCTCACGCGCGGCTTTATCGACACTCGCACAGGTTTTACCAATTTGAGCAGCCTCAAAAGCAGCTAACTGAGCTTGTTGCTCTAGCTGCCATAGTTCCCGTTGGCGCTCATTAGGCTCACCAAAAACATAAGTACGAGTGATATCAGAATTGTAGCCTTGTAGCTGACAGCCAGTATCAATAAGTACCGTATCATTTACATCAAGAGATTTAGGCGACTTAACCCCGTGAGGATAAGCAGTATCTTCACCAAACAACACAATACAGAAATAAGAACCAGCAGAGGCGCCAACCTTTTTATGCGCTTCATGAATGAATTGCTCCACTTCAGCAGTCGTGATCCCTTCACGTAATATGCTAGCTGCTGCAATATGTACAGCCAAAGTCATGTCTTTGGCACGTTGTAATAAAGCAAGCTCTGATGCTGACTTAATCATCCGGCAGCCAGCTGTAATGCTTTTAGCATTGACATACTCAAGCTCAGAGTTCGCTAAACGCATGCCATCAAAAATGAAAAATGCAGTTGACTCATCGATGCCAATTTTACCGGAAGATATACCCATCTGGCTGACTGTGTTGGCAAAAAGTGCGTAAGGGCTTTCATCTTCATGCCACGTATTTACCTTACCTTTAATCGCCATGAAGCCTTCTAAAGTATCTAGCTCAAACGCAGGTGCAATATATTCAACGTCACCTGTTGCTGGGATGATGGCCCCAACCATGCGCTCACTGGCGTACCATTTAGTCCCAGTAAAATAGTATAAATTGGTACCAGCATTAACATAAATGGCTTCGATACCCTGCTGCTGCATTAACTGTTGCGCTTTAGCAATACGTTGTTCAAATTCCACAAGTGCAATACTAACTACATCCTCTGTCATGTCCGATAAACTTGCCAGCGCTTGCTCTTGAGTTTGAGTACCAACTCCAATCGTCATAAATGACTCCAAAAAAAGTTAAGGGTGATGAGATTTTTGTCTTAGTGTAAACTGCAATTTGAAAATGTATACAATATAAATTCATATCAGTATTTACTGGCTTATCGCTCATGTAACATTTGCCCAATATAGTCTTTAACTTGCAAAGCGCCTCGGGCAATTGCGATAATCGCCTTTCATCAATAAGACTGAATCAATCAGCCCTCTCCAACGGAGTTATCATGTCAGACATTATTAATCAGCGCCTACAGGCCATTCGTGAAGAACTAACTAAACATAATCTCGATGCGTTTATTATTCCTAGAGCTGATGAATACCTCGGAGAATATGTCCCTGAGCGAAATGAGCGCCTACTATGGGCAACGGAATTTACTGGATCTGCTGGGATGGCAATTGTCTTAAAAGATGCTGCGGCAATTTTTGTTGATGGTCGCTATACCGTACAAGTTAAGCAACAGGTTAATGGCGAACTATTTAGTTACGAAAGCTTATACGATACCCCGCAAGTTGAATGGCTCATTGATCAATTAGGCTCAGGTAAACGTGTTGGAATCGACACTCGACTGCATACATTAGCTTGGTACCAACAAGCTGAGCATAAACTTACCAAAGCGGGACTTGAGCTAATCAGTGTTGCAGAAAACCCAATTGATATTCATTGGCATGACCGCCCAGTATTACCTAGTGAACCTATTACCCTATTTAGCCATGAAGGCGCCGGGCGAAATAGCCTTGAAAAACGTCAACAGATTGGTGCACTAGTCGCTAAAGAAGGCGCAGATATGGCATTGATTGCTGCGTTAGATTCTTTCTGCTGGCTACTTAACATCCGTGGCAATGACGTTCCACGTCTACCTGTCACATTGGGCTGTGCATTATTATCAACCAATGGTGATATGACCTTATTTGCTGATATTGCCAAAATGCCAGCTGGATTCATTGAACATGTTGGCGCTGGTGTTGATTTCAAAGATGAGTCACTTCTAGCTGATTCTTTATCGCAACTTAACGGTGTAAAACTATTAGCTGACCCAAATACTGCCAATGCGTGGAGCCAACTCTCGGCCCAACAAGCGGGTGCAGTATTAGTTGCAGGTAGCGACCCTGTCGCTTTACCAAAAGCACAAAAAAATGCAGCAGAACTTAACGGAATGCGCGCAAGCCATGTTAGAGATGGCGTAGCCGTTAGTCGTTTCCTTGCATGGCTTGACCGTGAGGTGGCCGCTAATGTGATGCACGATGAAGCACAGCTCGCTGATAAGCTTGAATCATTTCGTTTAACGGATCCACTTTACCGTGAGCCTAGCTTTGACACCATTTCCGCAACGGGTGGTAACGGCGCGATGTGCCATTACAATCACCTTGATGGCACGCCAAGCCAAATGACCATGAACAGCATTTACCTTGTTGACTCTGGCGCTCAATACATTGACGGTACGACTGATGTCACTCGCACCATCGCAATTGGTCATGTCACTGCTGAACAACAAAAAATGTTCACCTTAGTGCTTAAAGGCCATATTGCTCTTGATCAAGCTAAGTTCCCGAAAGGCACATCAGGCCAACAACTTGATGGATTTGCTCGCCAGTATTTATGGCAACATGGGTTTGATTATGATCATGGCACGGGTCATGGCGTGGGACATTTTTTAAGTGTTCATGAAGGCCCACAACGCATAGGTAAAAATGTTAATGGCGTAGCATTATTACCAGGAATGGTGCTTTCTAATGAGCCAGGTTATTACCGTGCTGATGAATTTGGTATTCGAATTGAAAACTTGGTGGCAGTTATCCCTTCACCGACACTGGTTAATGCTGAACGTGAGATGATGGAATTTGATGCACTCACCTTAATTCCGATGGATAAACGCCTAATTGATAAATCACTGTTAACTAAAGCCGAAATCAATTGGTTCAATCAATACCATGCCAAAGTATTTAACACGTTATCGCCACTCATGCAGGGCGAAGATTTAACTTGGCTTACTCAAGTGACTAGTGAGTTATAACAACGCCATAAGTCAACGCTAACGAGCACTGAATACCAAGTTTTGAACAAAAACTTGGTATTTTTTTGTGTTTTTGCCTGTTTCTTCAAAATGTCATTAGATTAAGTTAAGAATTAATCAATTATATTTGTTATACTCCGCCGCCGCTTCTTATAGCAGTTATACTGAGCTTGTAAATAACCCGTTGAACGACGTGATAATGATAGGAACATATACCGATGAAATTTGAATCTTTTAGCTTCGCCCCTGAAATATTAAGTGCGATCGCTGATTGCGGTTATAAAACTATGACACCCGTTCAGCAACAAGCTATTCCAGCTATCCGCCGTGGTGAAGATGTACTTGCAAGTGCGCAAACGGGCACAGGTAAAACAGCTGCTTTTGCACTGCCTTTACTACAAAAAATGGTTGAGAACCCACGTGAAGTGCAACACTCAAACACCCGCGCGCTTATTTTAACGCCGACACGTGAGCTTGCTGCACAAGTTGCTGAAAACATCACCGATTACAGTAAAAATATTAACATTGAAGTGCTGACCATCTATGGTGGTGTAAAAGTGGCAAC
Organism: Shewanella japonica; assembly: GCF_002075795.1. Classification (NCBI taxonomy): domain Bacteria; kingdom Pseudomonadati; phylum Pseudomonadota; class Gammaproteobacteria; order Alteromonadales; family Shewanellaceae; genus Shewanella; species Shewanella japonica. Next base: position 1,377,265 of record NZ_CP020472.1, on the reverse strand, counting down.
CCAAGCGCAAAAACTAAAGCGAGGCGCAGATATTATTGTTGCCACCCCTGGTCGCCTTTTAGAACACTTATTAGCCTGTAATTTAAGTTTATCAAACGTGGAATTTTTAGTGCTTGATGAAGCCGATCGTATGTTAGATATGGGCTTTAGCACTGATATTCAAAAAATACTGCAAGCCGTTAACAAGCAACGTCAAAACTTACTCTTCTCAGCTACTTTTTCAACATCAGTGAAAAAGTTAGCCAATGAAATGCTTAATAAGCCAAAAGTGATTACCGCTGATAAGCAAAACACCACAGCAGCAACAGTAAGCCAAGTAGTTTACCCCGTAGAGCAGCGCCGTAAGCGTGAGTTATTGTCAGAGCTCATCGGTACCAAGAATTGGCAACAAGTATTAGTGTTTACCGCAACACGTGATGCCGCCGATGTATTGGTTAAAGAACTGAATTTAGATGGGATTCCATCTGCAGTTGTTCATGGTGAAAAAGGCCAAGGCAGCCGTCGCCGTGCATTACGTGAATTTGTTGAAGGTAAAGTTCGTGTGCTAGTTGCAACAGAAGTGGCAGCCCGTGGTTTAGATATTCAAAACCTAGGTTATGTTGTTAACTATGATTTACCTTTCCTTGCTGAAGATTATGTTCACCGTATTGGTCGCACAGGTCGAGCTGGTAAATCTGGCACTGCAATTTCATTTGTTAGCCGTGAAGAAGAGCGAACTCTTGCGGATATTAAAAAGTTAATCGATCAGCCTATTCGCAGAATTACCATGCCAGGTTACGAAGTCGGCAGCAGAGAGTTATTGCTAAAACAAATTCAAAAACGTCGTAGCTTTGCCAAAAAACAGCAACGAGTTGACAATGCGGGTGCACAAGTTGTTGCAGAGCGAAACATGCAAGGACGCCGTGTCACTGTTGGTAAATCAACCAGCACAGTTAAGTATAAAAAACTAAAATAGTTCATTAACTTAATATCAAAGCTTATCTAAATTAAGGCGCTACAAGCGCCTTTTTTATTGCCCCTCAAAGTTCAATTGCTGTCATTTTTATCGCTACACACCTAAGATGTAAATTTAAATTCACTTTTAAGCCTATATCATGAAATAAAAACTGTTATGCTCGGGTCTAGTAGATTGTGAAAGTAAAGTCACTGCTATGCACACTTTAAATTGAGACAACAATGAAGTAATGCCTTGTTTGGCATTCAATAAGACTAACCCTTTTTATTTGAATATGGATTTCAGCATGTTAAAAAAACTTATGTTAGCCGCAGCAATCACCTTGTTTAGTTTGCCTTCGCTGGCTAAACCAATAGCCAGTGATGAATACCACGTCATGCCATTAATGAATGGTCAGCAGATCCCAAGTGTTGTTTTACAAGATGTGAAAGGCAACAAAGTAGATTTAGCTGAGCTAACAGCGCAAAAGCCAACCATTTTCTTTTTCTACCGTGGTGGCTGGTGTCCATTCTGTAATATCCAAATGGGTCAGCTAAAAGCGATTGAGCCTAAGCTAATTGAAATGGGCTTTCAATTAGTGGGGATTTCACCTGACTCACCCGCTAAATTAAAAGCATCAATGACTGATAATGAATTAGATTACTTGCTGCTTTCTGATGAAAAAATGGCAGCATCACAAGCATTTGGTATTGCATTCTATACTAGCGAAAAAGTCACCAGCATGTATCAAGCTAAACTTAATGTGGACAATACCTTATGGACGACACCTGAAGGTGACAAACGCCTAGTTCTCCCTGTTCCTGCGGTTTATGTTGCAGATAAAAGTGGATTAGTGCATTTTCAATATATTAATCCGAATTACAAAGTCCGTCCGGCGCCAGAGTTAATTTTGACTGCTGCAGAATTACTGCAAAATCAGTAACCTGAATCTTAGCGTCAACCTTGGCGATAACTTATTGTTGTCGCCTACTCCCCTCTTCTTTAATCAGTCTGGTTTAGCCGTTTTCTTTTCTTTTAAACACAATCATTATCACCTTATCAAAAGGTTTTGACATAACAATTATTTAATCGCTGAAGCCAAGTTGGTAGCAGCAATTCAAGCTCCTCTGCTACAATACATCTTATATTATTCGTCTGATGACAACGCCCTATCACTGAACGATTTATCTGATACGGCAATTCAACCTAACGGTGTAAACAAAGTGCAAACCCAAACCTATAACCAAGCCATTTTAGCTGTGGCAGAAGCCGCTCAAATCGCATTAGCAGAGTCTGCAGCAAAACAAAAAGCCAAAAGAACATCCGCCCAAGAAAGCCACTTCTTGTGTGCTTGGTTAGTCGAAATGTTTAAAGTTAAACGTTTCCCTAAAATCGTTGCCAATGATATTTCTGGCTGGATTACGTTAGCTCGTAGTAAAGGCGCCGGCGCCATGCTTCCGCAGCTGTTTGATGCTATTGCGACTCAATACCGCCAAGTTGAAAAACCTGCCATATCCCAACATCAAGCAGTACAGGAGTTACTTGCAGAACTGGAAACGGACGACTGGTTTGTTATCGCAGATAGCGCTTTTTCAAATGATCCTAAAACTAAACTAAAGCTTGCAGGAAATGGTCAATCAAGTTTGGTGGTATGTGAAGATCAACTAGCGCAGCACTTTGAAGGTGATAAACTCACTAAAGCATTGCCAATTTATGTTCGAGGTGACGAAAAGCATTTTGCACAAAAGGCGTTAGATAAAGGCTTATTAGTCAGCCCTGGAAATAAAAAAACCAGTATGATTAAGCACCATAAAACTTATTTAATTGCACCAAACAATCAATTAGGTGAGCTTTGCTTACTTGTCTCTATTTAGTCGTCACCTCAATAAGATAACGCCTTAACGCTAAACAAAGCGATGAGTAACAACGAAATAGCCATGAAGATATGGGCGCTTTAGACAAACTTTTAGCGCCCTATTGAGATTGGATTTATTGATGCTCGTGGGTATGTAACTGACCCACCTCTAAGACAGGTGATGCATCTAAATCTTCAGCATCCATCATACTTGAAATACGCTGCATAGTGGCCAGCATTTGCGACTGTTCCCATTCTTCCATTGATTCAAAACGGGTAATAAAGTGCTCTTGTAGCGGTGTTGGCGAGTCTTTTATGATGTCTTTGCCTTTTTCCGTTAAACTAATCCCCACTTTACGCTTGTCCGTTAATGACCTTGTGCGCGTCACCAGTTCACGTTTTTCTAATCTATCTAAAATACTCGTAATCGTGGCAGAGCTGAGATTAATTGTCAGTGCGACCTCTTTTACCATCGCATTATCATGATCTGCAATTGCTTGGAGCACTAATAATTGTGGGCTAGTCAATCCAGTTTCTTTACTCAGCTTTTTTGAATATAAATCAATGGCTCGAATCACTTGCCGCAAAGAGACGAGTAACTCTTCATACTTTTTCATAAGACAAACTCAGTTCAATACTAATGATTTCAATTCTATCAAATGCGTAATCAATCCTAAATACCGCCTTTAGTCTTAATAAAGCACGAACCTGTAAACTTTTCATGCAACATAGGTTGATCTTATTTAACAACTCCGTATCATAATAGTTTGTATTCTAATTATTAGTAGTAAACACATGTTGCAACCACGCGTTTTAAAGTCGTCACTGTTTTCAATCTCAAAATCTAGACTAACAGCAAGAAATTCACTGGAATTCGTTTGTTTTTGGTTAATCCTCGCAAGTTATATATTTAGCCCTTTGTATACAATATATAAATCGTACTCAAACGATAAAAATATAAAGTGATGAAAAATTCGTATTTAACATTCGCATTAAATTATTTTTTGATATTGATGTTAACTGGCAATACGATCAATTACCCCAGTACAAGCAAATCCCTCATTCAGCGTAAACACAACAAGCTGAATCGTCTTTGCTGTGCCCAAAGGCCTATACACTCTTGTTTACAGGCGTGTAGTAGACTGTATGAGTATTTTTTTAGCTCTAAGAAAACCAATACTGCTGTTGGGTTATTTATCAGCTCTTTTGCTGTGTTTGGTTTCAAGTTCACACCACAATTTTACTTTAGCTTAGTTTTTACAGCTTTCGTTGCCGAGCTTTCAGGCCCTACTTTCAATTTATCCCAACGATATTATTCATATTCCACTTCATTCAAAAACACATTTATCAGTATCAGTGTTTTGATTAACTGGTTCTGCTTTACAGTGCTACAAGGTAGTTTTTCAGTTATTCGGTTTGCCATTCTTTTACGACTTAAATTAAGCATTAACGCACTAGCCACAAAAGTCGCTTTCTTCTTTAGCCGTCTACTACCTCAACAAATAACCCTTAAATTTAAATTAGTTAATCGAAAGCTTGTCAAAAGCACATCACAAGAGGAACTATGTCTTTACGTCACAACACGCGCATCGTAGTCAAAGTTGGCAGTGCCCTTATTGCACCAGGAAACGATGGCTGTAGCGCTAAATACCTTAAAAATATTGCTCAGTTTATTCAAAACTGTCGCCAGCAAGGACAACAAGTAATACTTGTTTCATCTGGCTCTGTTGCTGCTGGGCGACAATGGTTTGATGTTGATTCGCCAACTAAAGCGTTAAAGAAAGCCATGGCAGCGGCAGGTCAAAATGACATGATGGCAATATGGGCTAAGTTACTCGATATGCCATTAGCCCAAATCCTGTTAACTCATGCAGATTTATGTAATAGAGAACGCTACGTCAGTATCAAAGACACCATTGAGTCATTGTTAGAGCACAATGTACTGCCTGTAATTAATGAAAATGACACCATGACGTCTGAAGAACTTAAAGTGGGTGATAACGACAACCTAGCAGCGATGGCAGCGGCGGCAATTGATGCTGATACCCTTATCATGTGCACAGACGTTAACGGCCTTTATGATAAAAACCCACATCAATACGACAACGCCCAACTTATTCAGCAAGTGAATGAGATAACCTCCAAAATATATTCAATGGCGGGAGGCGCGGTAAGCGCAACTGGCACAGGAGGGATGTTAACTAAAATCCAAGCGGCAGAAAAAGCCACTGCACAGGGTATTGATACCTTAATTATTAATGGGTTTGAGAATGCCTCTTTCGAACAACTACTGGCAGGTAAAAACCCTGGCACCCACTTCCTAGCTAATATCGAGCCACTCTCACCCGCGATTCATTGGATGACGCACACTGTCAAAGAGCGTGGTGAAGTCATCATTAATGACACCACAACCACCCACTTTGCAAGTGATGAAGATATGCTCACAAGTGGCAATATCCTTGAGGTGAAGGGGCAGTTTTCGGCAGGAGATACCATCTTAGTATCGACCGATGATGGCACCAAAGTGGCTAAAGCTAAAACCAATTACAGTAGCTGTTTACTTAATTATATCGCTCAAGAACAGGATGACGAGAATACAAGCCAAAGCTATTTTGCGCAAAACGATTCTATTATTTCGAAAGAGCACTTAACCGTATTGGAGAACGAATGAATTTAATTACAGATATTGCAAAGCAGGCCTCACAGGCCTCACGCTCTTTAGTTAACTTAGACACCGAAACTAAAAACCATATTCTAAACGTTATGGCAGCAGAATTGCGCAATGCGGTGACCACGATCCTCGAAGCGAATCAACTGGATATGGACAATGCAAAACAAAATAACTTAGCCAGTGCCATGCAAGACAGATTGCTATTAAACGAACAACGAATTGAACTAATGGCAAAAGGACTAGAAGAGGTAGCACTACTCCCCGATCCTGTTGGTAAAATCCGCGACTTAGGTGAGCAGCCTAATGGCATCAAGATCAGTAAAATGCGCATCCCACTTGGCGTTGTCTGCATGATCTATGAAGCAAGACCCAATGTCACCGCTGATGCTGGCGCATTATGCTTTAAATCAGGCAATGCCATTATTTTACGTGGCGGTAAAGAAGCATTGCATTCAAGCAAAGCCATTGCCTCAATACTACAAAAAACCTTAGTCAAATTTGATTTACCTGAAGCACTCATTAGCGTCGTGCCCAACGCTGACAGAGCCTTATTAATGGATTTAATGCAACAACGTGAATATATTGATGTCATTATTCCTCGAGGCGGTGAAGGGTTAATTAACTTTGTCACAGATAACAGTAAAGTGCCTGTGATTCAGCACTTTAAAGGAGTCTGCCATTTGTATATAGACAAATATGCTGACTTCGACAAAGCCATTAAATTACTGTTAAACGGTAAGACACAACGAACAGGCGTGTGTAATGCGCTAGAAGGATTAATCGTTCATAAAGCCATTTTAAATGACTTTATGCCGTTAGTTGCTAAACATATGGCAGAGCAAAATGTCTTGATTAACGCCTGCCAAACCAGCCTCCCATTTTTTAACCAAGCTCAATTATTGCAAGATGACCAATTTGGTACAGAATATCTCGACCTTGAAATAGCGGTTAAAACTGTCAATAGTTTGAATGGAGCACTGGATCATATCCATCAGTTTGGCAGTAATCATACCGAGGTTATTTGCACTGAAGACAAACAGCGTGGTGAGTTATTTCAGCGCAGTGTTGATGCTTCAGTCGTGATGGTGAATGCCTCATCGCGATTTTCTGACGGTAGCCAATTAGGCTTAGGCGCTGAAATAGGTATTGCTACGACAAAATTACACGCCTATGGTCCAATGGGACTGGAATCGTTAACGGCTGAAAAATTTTTAGTTTCAGGTGATGGTCAAGTTCGAGATTAGTAATATCACCAGTCAATAAATAGTGATCACATTGACGTCATTGTCGTTAAATCAACGGTATTTGGATAAAAATAAAGCCCTTTCGAGGGCTTTACTATTTATTTTCTAAATTAAGGTAGCCAGACACCTTGGCTAAAATGGGTTAAGACTATAACCTTCTTGGGCTAATACGGCATGAGCTGTCATTGCCGACAAAGCCATATCGACACCTGGTAATAATGCCGTGTGTTCTAAACCATAATAAGCAGCGCTTTGGCCGCAAATATAAATTTTAACGCCATGATTTATCAGCTGCTGCACTAACTCTTTATTAGGATTTCCCTCACTAACATCTTTGCCATGAACCTGTTGGTAAAAAGCATCATTAGCCAAGTCAGTTATCGACGATCCATGAACGACCATAGCTAATTGAATATCTTGTGGCTTAACGTCTGCCTCAACATGCATATTAATAAACCGTGCTAAGGTATTTAGGCTACGATTAACTTCGCTGGGCTTAGCAGCTTTGCTCATATCAAAGGCCACTTTAAATACCATACCTTTTGGGATCACTAAGCTCGACGTCACTGGCGCAATCTTACCGTATTCTTTTATGGTCGTGCCGGATTTAAAAGCCTCTTTGCCAGCAATGGCTGACGGTGACATCAGCATAAGCGCTCCAATAAATAGCACTGTGCTGACATTGAAAACCTGCTGATAATAGTTAACCATTTAATCTGCTTCCTTGTGATAATACGATTTATGAAGATGCGTAATAAACCTTTCAAACTCTAATCAGTTAATGTTGATTTAACAAGCAATAGATAAGCTGTCGGTATTTGCCGAGCGTATGCGTATAGCTGAGCAATAACAAAACTATCTTGCACAGATCAGTTTGGTTATAATGGCGCCTGTTGACAGTAGTTATTGTGAACTTACTTTGTCATACACTATTTTTGTATAAGCCATAAACCTTATACCTACAGCATTTGTTTCAGGAGTTCCCATGGCTCGCCAAGTCATTTATACCTTTAAAGGTCAAACCAAAACTATCGCATTCAGTTACGACAAACATCATGATCTTTACGAAGCTGCTGCAGAAGCTGAAGGTATCGACTTAAGCCGCTTTTTAGCGATGGAACAGCAAATAGCGCTCACTTCTAAAAAAGGGGCTCGCGCCGAGAAGGATTTCCGTAAAACTGAGTTTGCTCGCTTTGGCTTTTCAAGCATTAAGTTTGTGCGCGAAGACGACGAAGAAACATCAAATAGCTAATCGATAGGAAATCACATGATCAATACAGAACACGCAAACTTTCCTCGAGCCAGCTTCACGAGACGTTGCGGTGCAATGATTTATGACGGCCTATTAGCCGTTGCCGTTTATATGGTGGCAGGAGCTGTCGGCTTTGGTATATTTTTAGGCCTAACCAGCACAGGTGTTATCGGCATGAATGGTCACGAGCATGTATCAGACCTACTAAATCAAACACCGCTTTATCAAGGAATTTACCAGCTTTGGTTGGTGATGTGTGTTGTGGCTTTTTATGCGCTATTTTGGAGTCGTGGTGGCCAAACTCTCGGCATGCGAGCGTGGCGCTTGAAAGTTCAGCACCCTAACGGACAAAATTTAAGTTTCATCACAGCCGTAGCTCGGGTTGTATGGTCATTTGCAGGGGTTAGTAACCTGTTTATTTTAATTAATCCTGACAAGCTTGCCCTGCAAGATAAAATGACACGCTCCGAAGTTGTAGTGCTATCGGTTGAGGCTAATCAAATGCGCAACTGGCATGGTGCTTAACCGCAATATTAGCTAACGAGAAAACCTGCTTAATCTTCATAAGCCAACTGAATTTTCAGTTGGCTTTTTTAATGGAATTACTGCCTTATCCGATAAAAAAGCCTTTGTGACAGGTGTTGTCCTCTCAAAAGAAGTCGAAAATACTCTATTTGACCAACAATTCCTGCACAGCAAGTTCAATCTAACTTGGCGTTGGTTAAATACTACGCTATCTTAGGGGACAAGGTGTTGAGTAGTCTAAGTGACTCTGTGAAGTGACATCTTAATAAAGGAATATTAAGTTCTCAAAAGGAAGCTGATTAACAGTTGAAATTTTTACCAGCGATTAAAACATTGCTTGTCAATTATCTTAACCGAGGTACTGAGCTTTATGACGATCCAGAAAAGCGTCATAGAATACTCATTATCAATTGGTTCGGGATGGTTGGGTTTTCGATTACATTTATTTTAGGTATCAACGCTTACTTTCAAAATAACGACCATCTTGCCATTGTTCTGCTGCTATCTTGCGTTCTTTTTTTCTTATCTTTATTGAATCACTGGAAGTTTTTAAAACAGTATCGGTTTGAAACCTCTGCCACACTCATCCAGCTTAGTTTGCTCGCCTTAATGCTGTATTTAGTTTATAGCGGTGGGGCCAATAACACTGGGCCATTATGGGTTTTTTTAGTCCCTCCTGTCATGATGTTCTTTGGCGGGCTTAAAGGTGGTTTACGCAATACCAGTGTGTTTATCACGTGTTACTGCATCATCATGTTTTATCCAGAAAATCAATTACTTGAAGCGAGTTACACACACGAGTTTAAAACCCGTGTGCTGTACTCATTAATTACACTGACTTTCTTATCTGGTTATTACGAATACTCTCGCCATCAATCATTTCAGCATGTAAAGCAATTGAGCGCCAAATTTGAACAACAAGCTTTACGGGATCACTTAACCGATATTCCTAATCGACGAGCCATGATGGAGCAACTTAATTACGAGTATGCCAGAGTCGTTAGAAATAATTATGATATGAGCATACTGCTTATTGATGTGGATTTTTTCAAGAAGATTAACGACAAATACGGTCATCAATGTGGTGATGAAGTGCTTATTAAGTTGGCAAAATCCTTTACTGCCACTTTACGTAAGCAAGATATGATTTCACGTTGGGGTGGCGAAGAATTTCTGATTTTATTGCCTCACACGGGGTTTAATGACGCATTTGAAGTGGCAGAAAAAATCAGGAAAACTATCCAACAAAATCCTATAACATTTGATGATAAAACGATTGAGATAACGGTCAGTATCGGTATAGGTAAAGCTGATATCCATCATTCTGTTGACTCGGCAATATCTCAAGCCGATGAACATTTATATCAAGCTAAAGAAGAAGGACGTGATAGTGTCTATCCCAAAGTGGACAAAATAGCCTAGCCATTTACATTTCTATTCCCATCATTAACGTTCTTTGTTGATATTCCATAAATAAAAAAGCCAGCAACGGCTGGCTTTTAGGACTATTTTTTAAATAAGATGTCGTTTGTATTTGGCGCGATTGAGTTACTTACGAATATAGTAAAGCGCACCTAAACTAAATAATAACGGCGGCATCCCAGCACTGATGTATGCTGGCAGACCATAAACAATACTCAATGGTCCAAAGATTTCGCTACAGATATAAAAACTAAACCCAGCCACCACGCCTAATAACACTCGTGCGCCCATTGTTACCGTTCGTAAAGGCCCAAATACGAAAGATAAGGCAACCAAAATCATCACTGCGACCGTCACTGGTTGCATAATTTTACGCCAAAGCGCTAATTCATAACGACTAGGATCTTGTTGATTTACTTTCAAGTAGTCCAAATAGCCAATGAGTCCTTGAATACTCAAGGCTTCAGGTTTTACCGATACGACACTTAGCTTATCTGGGGTGAGTGTTGAGTTCCACACTCTTTCTTCTTGGTACTCTAGGGTAATCTTTTCTTCTGTGATGTGCGTATTTTTCACATCCATTAATCGCCATACACCATTAGCGAAATTCGCTCGCATCGCTTGGGTCATGGTTTTTAATTTAAGGTCATCATCAAATTCATAAAAAGTGATATTGTTGAGGGTGTTAATGGACTCTACCTCGCCAATATTGACAAATAAATCACCGTCTCTCGCCCATACACCACGATGAGACTTAATCAAACTACCACCAGATACCTTAGTTGCTTGTAGCTCTTTAGCACTTCGTTCAGCAACTGGAGCGCCCCACTCGCCTAATGCCATAACAATAATCATGAGGGGAATAGCTGTTTTCATCGCAGAAACAGTGATTTGTAACCGAGACATCCCTGAAGCCTGCATCACAACTAATTCTGAATTAGAGGCGAGCATCCCCATACCAATTAACGCACCCAGTAATACCGCGATAGGGAAAAACAACTCAATGTCACGTGGAATTAAATACAGCACATAAATCACTGCATCTAACATGGTATAAGCACCACGCCCCACAACTCGCAGTTGATCAACCCATTTAATAATTCCTGACAAACCTGTCAAGATAAGTAGACATAAGGCAGATGTACTAATAATAACGCGAGCAATGTAGAGGTCTAATATTTTCATGATGCCACCTGCTTGCGCTTAAAGCTTTGCAGTAATTTGGCGCCACTTGGACGTTCCTTACCTAACAAAAATAATCCTATCACTAATGCAGACCCATGGATCCACCACATGCCTAAAGCAAGTGGTATAACTTCATCTTCCAAGGCTTTTCGACCTGCAACCATTAATCCGAAATAACCCAAATAGAGCAAAATAGCAGGGAACATTTTAGCAAACTTACCTTGCCTTACATTGACACGAGCTAATGGCACAGCAATTAACGTCATCAGTGGAATAGCAAGTGGTAACGCTAATCGCCACTGGAACTCTGCAACTGCCTCTGGCCCAGGTGTATCAAGTAGCTCACCCACTGGCAGAGCAGACATTTTACGCCGCCTTTCATCCACTTCTTGCTCTTTAATTTCCATCCGATAACCACCAAACTCAATCATTTGATAGTCGAGGTTTTGAGCGCTACCTTGATAACGAATACCATTATCTAACTGTAATTGTTGACTGCCAAAGCTGTCTTCAACCACACGACCTTGCTCAGAAACAACAATATTAGTTAGGCCTTCTTCGTCTTCTGGATCGGGAAGTTGCGCAACAAATACTTTTTCAAGTTCATTGGACTTAGATATTTTTTCTACAAAAAGAACCGCCCTACCATTAGGACTTGCCTGAAAACGGCCTTGAACAATCGCAGCAAGGCCTGCTTCTGACTGGGCCTGCTCTAATACTTGATTTTGCCTCTCTTCCGCCCACGGTCCAACATACACAGATAAAATACCTGTGAATATTAAATTGGCCACGGCAATAAGTAAGGTAACGCGAGTAACATACCACTCACTGATCCCAACGCCATGAAGCACCACCATTTCGTTTTCGGCATACATTCGCCCGTGAGCAAGTAAAATGCCCAAGAAAAAACTTAATGGCAGCACCAATACCGTCAATTGCGGTAAATTTAGACCTAATAAGGTCAATACTAATGTGGCGGGAAATTCGCCATTTGAGGCATCCCCTAATACACGCACAAATTGCTGGCTAATAAAAATAGTTAATAGCACCAAAAGTATCGCAAATTGCGCTTTTAAAACTTCAACGATCAAGTATCTAAATACAATCACAGGTAGGATCCACTGTCTAAACTTGTCTTTTTGCTGGTATCAGAGTAAGTTCACTATAAAATGTCTGCTTTTAGCAGTTATTGATAGTTTTCTGACCAGCTCGTGAGCTTCCTTTAGTGTAATTCATTTAGCAGCTATAGCAGAAAATTACCAAGGATTTATTTCCTTAAAGGGTTGTAAATATGGCCTAACAGGCCTAATTAAAACATTATCTAATAAATATAAAAATTTGTCTTTAATAATCTAGGAGTGCTCATGGAGTTTAGCGTAAAGAGCGGCAGCCCCGAGAAGCAACGTTCAGCTTGTATCGTTGTCGGTGTATACGAACCACGTCGTTTATCTGGTATCGCGGAGCAATTGGATAAAATCAGTGAAGGTTACATCAGTAACCTACTTCGACGCGGTGATTTAGAAGGCAAGCCAGGACAGATGTTGTTATTACATCATGTTCCGAATGTGCTAAGTGAGCGCGTTTTATTGGTTGGTTGTGGTAAAGAGCGTGAACTTGATGAACGCCAATACAAACAAATCATCACCAAAACCATCAATACTTTAAACGAAACAGGTTCGATGGAAGCGGTTTGCTTCTTGACTGAATTGCACGTTAAAGGTCGCGATACGTACTGGAAAGTTCGCCAAGCCGTTGAGACGACTTATAACAGCTTATACAGTTTTGACACCTTAAAAACACGTAAAGGCGAAACTCGTCGTCCATTACGTAAAATGGTGTTTAATGTACCGACACGTCGTGAACTAACGATTGGTGAACGTGCAATCGATCATGGAATGGCTGTCGCATCAGGTATGGATTTATGTCGTGACGTTGCCAATATGCCACCTAATATCTGTAATCCTGCTTACCTTGCATCTCAAGCACGTCAGATTGGTGAAGTTCACCAAAACCTGACAGTAACGACTGTCGGTGAAGAACAAATGGCTAAGCTAGGCATGAACTCATACCTAGCAGTTGGCCGTGCCAGTGCCAATGAATCCATTATGACAATCATGGAGTACAAAGGCGCTGTTGATGAAACAGAAAAGCCAATTGTCCTCATTGGTAAAGGCCTGACGTTTGACTCAGGCGGCATCTCATTAAAACCAGGTGATGGCATGGATGAGATGAAATATGACATGGGCGGCGCAGCAGGTGTTATTGGCGCAATGAAAGCCTTATGTGAAATGAATTTACCTATAAACGTTATTGGTATTCTTGCTGGCTGTGAAAACATGCCATCAGGTGATGCTTACCGTCCAGGTGACATTTTAACCACTATGTCAGGCCAAACTGTCGAAGTATTAAATACTGATGCAGAAGGACGCTTAGTGCTTTGTGATGTACTGACTTATGTTGAACGTTACGACCCTGAATTGGTTATCGATACCGCAACATTAACTGGCGCTTGTGTGATTGCCTTAGGTAAACATGCCTCTGGTTTATTCTCTTCACATAACCCGCTAGCTCACGAACTATTAAATGCGGGTGAGCAATCAGGTGACCGAGCATGGCGTATGCCGATTTGGGATGAGTATCAAGAAATGCTTGAGAGCCCATTTGCTGACATGACTAACTTAGGCGGTCGTCCAGCAGGTTCTATCACAGCTGCATGTTTCTTATCTCGTTTCACTAAGAAATATAACTGGGCACATATCGATGTGGCAGGTACAGCTTGGAACAGCGGCGCAAATAAAGGTTCTACAGGTCGCCCTGTGCCATTATTAAGTCAGTTCTTAATTAACAGAGCTGGTGTTGATCAAGGCGAATAAGCCTTATTATCCAAGTTAGACAATGCGTTTTATAAAAAAAGGTGAAGAAATCATTCTTCACCTTTTTTATTTATAAATGATTTAAAACTAATCACATCTAAATGTTAATTTAACCGCTGTCCGCCCTAGCCCCATGAGTTGCTTTTAGTGTAAAATCCGTCTTTACTTCGTCAAATACAGTAAAAGCATGCCAAAGACTCTGTTTTACTTAATGCCCGCCATCAATACGCAGCCAAGTGCAATCGAAAGTGTATTTTTAAGCGCCTGCCAATTAGCAGAAAAGCATTATCGTCAGCAGCAATTAATTTATATTCATTGCCAAGACAAGCAGCAGGCATACGCAATTGACGAATTACTTTGGCAATTTGAGCCAACGGCATTTGTTCCCCACAATTTAAAAGGGGAAGGACCGGTAACCGGTTCACCTGTGGAAATTGGTTTTGATAAATTAGGCGCGAATAAAAGCCGCCATTTACTCATTAACCTCGCAGATCAAGTGCCATCATTTGCGGTTAACTTTCCGCATATTATCGATTTTGTTGCTAATGATGATGCGCTTAAACAAATTGCACGTGCTCGCTATCGCGAATATAAGCAATTAGGCATTGAACTCACAACAACTGAGTTCACTGGCGTTTAAGTCAGTTGATTCGTTAACAATACCAACTATTAATTTAGATTGAGAAAACAAAAATCCCATGGAAAAAACATATAATCCACAGTCAATTGAGCAATCTCTTTACCAAAACTGGGAAGAGCAAGGCTACTTCAAACCACATGGCGATGAGTCAAAAGGTAACTATTGCATCATGATCCCGCCACCGAATGTGACGGGTAGTTTGCACATGGGCCATGCATTCCAAGATACCATCATGGATACCTTGACTCGTTACCAACGCATGAAGGGTAAAAATACCCTTTGGCAAGTGGGTACTGACCATGCGGGTATTGCAACTCAAATGCTGGTTGAACGTAAAGTCTTTGCAGAAGAAGGATTAGGCCGCCACGACTTAGGCCGCGATAACTTTATTGAACGCATTTGGGATTGGAAAAATGAATCTGGCGGTACTATTACTAAACAGCTACGTCGTTTAGGCGCATCAGTTGATTGGGACCGTGAACGTTTTACCATGGATGAAGGCATGTCTGAAGCCGTACAAGAAGTGTTTGTACGTCTATACGATGATGAGTTGATTTACCGTGGTAAACGCTTAGTAAACTGGGATCCAAAACTGCACACTGCAATTTCTGATCTTGAAGTTGAAAACAAAGAAAAGCAAGGCAGCATGTGGCATTTCCGCTATCCGCTTGCTGAGGGTGCATTAACTGCTGATGGTAAAGACTATTTAGAAGTCGCCACTACACGTCCTGAAACCATGTTAGGTGATAGTGCTGTTGCAGTTCACCCTGACGATGAACGTTATCAATCACTGATTGGTAAGTTCATTTTATTGCCAATCGTAAACCGTCTTATTCCTATCGTAGCTGACGATTATGTCGACATGGAATTTGGTACAGGTTGTGTAAAAATCACACCTGCACATGACTTTAACGATTATGAAGTCGGTAAGCGTCACGCCCTACCTATGTTCAACATCTTAACGATTAATGCAGAAATCCGCAGTGCTGCAGAAGTCGTCAATACAGATGGTACAGCAAATAATGAACTTGATAACAGCTTGCCTGAGCGCTATGCCGGTCTTGAACGTTTTGCCGCCCGTAAAGCCATTGTTGAAGAGTTCGAAACATTAGGTTTACTTGGAAAAATCGACCCTCACGGATTGAAAGTGCCTTATGGCGATCGTTCAGGTGTTGTCATTGAACCTTTACTGACAGATCAGTGGTATGTCTCTGTTGCACCAATGGCTAAAACTGCGATGGAAGCTGTTGATAATGGCGACATCAAGTTCGTACCACAACAATACGAGAACATGTACAACTCTTGGATGCGCGATATTCAAGACTGGTGTATCTCTCGCCAACTTTGGTGGGGACATCGTATCCCAGCTTGGTACGACGAAGCAGGTAAAGTCTATGTGGGTCGTGACGAAGCTGAAGTTCGTGCAAAGCATAACTTAGATGAGTCTATTGTCTTACGCCAAGATAATGATGTATTAGACACATGGTTTAGCTCTGCGTTATGGACATTCTCAACATTAGGTTGGCCAAAAAACACCGAAGAATTAAAAGCTTTCCACCCAACAGATGTGTTGGTTACAGGCTTTGATATTATTTTCTTCTGGGTTGCCCGTATGATCATGATGACCATGCATTTCATTAAAGATGAAAATGGCAAACCACAAGTCCCGTTCAAGACTGTTTATGTGACAGGTCTTATCCGTGATGAAGCGGGTAACAAAATGTCGAAGTCTAAAGGTAACGTACTTGACCCATTAGACATGATTGACGGTATTGACCTTGAGTCACTTGTGACTAAGCGTACTGGCAACATGATGCAGCCTAAACTTGCAGCTAAAATTGAAAAAAGCACACGTAAAGAGTTTGCTGACGGTATCGAAGCACATGGTACTGATGCGCTACGTTTCACTTTAGCGTCAATGGCTTCAACAGGACGTGACATCAACTGGGACATGAAACGCCTAGACGGTTACCGCAGTTTCTGTAACAAAATCTGGAATGCTTCACGCTACGTACTAATGAACACCGAAGTACAAGCTGAAGGCGCTGATGAAGATGCGGTTGGCGAAGCCCTAGATTGTGGTCAATTACTTGTTGACGGCAAGCCTGGTGAAATGGAACTGTCACTTGCTGATCGCTGGATTATCGGTTTGTTCAATCAAACGGTAAAAGCTTATGACGAGCATATGGCAAACTACCGCTTTGACTTAGCCGCTAACACTATTTATGAGTTCACTTGGAATCAGTTCTGTGACTGGTACTTAGAGCTAACGAAGCCTGTAATGCAAAGCGGCAGCGAAGCACAGCTTCGTGGCACACGTCATACTCTAGTCACTGTACTAGAACAAATGCAGCGTTTAATGCACCCAATGATGCCTTATCTCACCGAAACTATCTGGCAGCGCATTAAACCGCTAGCAGGAGTTGACGGAGAGACGTTAATGTTGGCTGAATTCCCTGAATTTGATGCCACTAAAGTAGACTCTCAAGCGATGGAAGATCTTGAGTGGGTTAAGCAAGTGATTACGGCTGTACGTAATATTCGTGCAGAACTTAACATTGCTCCTTCTAAGCCACTTAACGCCCTACTACGCGGCGTGAGTGAACAAGACAAAGCACGTCTAGAAGCAAACCAAACCTTCTTCAAGACCCTAGCTAAGCTTGAATCTATGACCATTCTTGCCGACGGTGAAACAGCGCCAATGTCTACAACACAGCTTGTAGGCGATATGGAGTTGTTAATTCCAATGGCTGGATTAATTGATGTTGCTAAAGAAGTGGCTCGTATCGACAAGCTACTTGAAAAAGCAGCTGGCGAGTTCAAACGTATTGAAGGCAAGTTATCGAATCAAGGGTTTGTCGCTAAAGCACCTGCAGCCGTGATTGAAAAAGAGCGTGCTAAACAAGCGGAATACCAACGAGATATTGAAAAGCTAACCGAACAAAAAGCTGAACTGGCTAAACTAGAAAGTTAACCTCAGTAATACGAAAAAGGCCATCAACAAAAGTTGATGGCCTTTTTTATTTCTTCTATGTCTAAATTGACTTGCACAGTCAAAGCCCTGTTTGTGAACGGCTCCCGATCTTAGATGCTAGATGGGGAAACTTATTGCTCATTGACGCTTAAGGTATATTGCGGATATTTAGCCCCTTGGCTAGATTTTTTATTCGCCACAACCTTAGCGCCTATTTCGATGTACTCTCCATCGACACCAGGATTGTCTAACCCCATTGCAGGAAACGTTTTATAAGTGGTATTTTTATAGCGAATTTTAATGTTTTTTATTTGGATTAGCGGCTCATTATTCAAACTAATAAAATTAATCGTTATGGGATCGCTAGTATCAGAAGTAATAAAATAGCGCCCTTGATAATAATCATCATCAAGCAAAGTCGCATTGGTTGAATTACCAATCCCGCCTTTCCAGTTCACTACCACAGTAGAACTTGTTCCACTATTTTGTAACACCGTAGGAAATTTAATAGGCTGAATTTCTGTAATAACAATTTGTGCGAAGGCTGAAGAACAACACAGCACACTTAACGTAGCAAGCAAGGTTAACTTTATGAGCTTGAGATATCTGGAAGAGTCAATACAAGTCGGCATACCGCTGACACCCAATTTTATTATTATTTTTATTAGTCATTGATTTTACGATATTTTAAAAACAAAAATGTAATTATTAAATCTTAAGCAAACAAAAGCTAAATTAAGTCTATAAAAACATTTTGTATCAAGTAGTCTTATCAATATTTTCTCGCATCATCTCAATAACGTTACAAAAAATCAACAAACTCATTTAAGAAAGCCAGACAATGTTGACGAGTTCAGTCTACTCAATTTTTCGTTGAATTCTGTAAAATTCCCAGCATAAGATCAATGTTGTACATTTTTAAATCAAAAGATCGTCTATATGAAACCTTGTTGACTGACCACAAATTAAACAAAAAATACCGTTATATCAACAGCATCAAAAAACCAACTAAACTACTCAACTAATAAATAAGATCTTTCATAGCCGATATTATTCTAATTTTCATAGAGTTAAACGCTAGTTTGAAATCTAATACTTTGTAGCTAGCATTTTAAATTAAACTTTAGCAATAACTTATAACTCTTCGCTATATAAAGAAATGCAAGACACAATTGTAACCAAAGTGTTGCAAATTATTTCAATACTGCTATTTTGACTTTGCCCATTGATTAAGTCCTTGTTTAAAAGCGACAAATATCCACATAAAAATTATGGGCTATTAAAATTATAATATTACACCTGGGAACAATAAAATGACTAAAAAAATACTATTATCATCTGTTATCGCCTCTACACTATTTCTTTCTACTCAAGTGGGTGCCGCTGACGAAACAGGTACTGCTAACTTCAACTTAATCTACCCAATCACTGTATCTGAAACGACCCAAATGGAATTTGGTGATGTATCAATCGCTGCTGATGGCCAGTGTGCTCTTGATTACTCAGATACAACTTCTGGAGCTGCATGTGTTGCTGGTGGTAATGCTGCACGTACTGGTGTTTTCAATGTGGCTGCCGCTGACGGAACAGTAAACCTTTCAGTATCTGGTCCTGATACGTCTGTTTCTGGCGTTACGTTTACCCCAACTCTTGCTAGTCTAACGGGTACTGTCTCTGGTAATACGTTAGACGTTGACGTTGCTGGAACACTTGATATCGTTGCAGCTTCAGCAACTGAAGGGACTCACGCACTGTCGTACACTCTTTCAGTGGTTTACTAAACCTGTGTTATCTGATGTAAGCAATTTACCCTAACCTATATTGCTTACATCACCAGTAACATTGATGAATCCCGCAACGAGTTTGCGGGATTATATTCACCCCACTAACAAACAAAATTAAAATAAGCTCGAAGTAAGCTAGCAATAATAATTAATAAATTTGCATCTAATGCATCAAAATTTAGCTGGGCAACAATATGAAAAATTTACTACTTATAGCCACTTTGGTGTTAAGTCTTATACCAAGTGTGAGTGCAAACTTACTCGTGACACCAACCCGTGTCGAACTTGATAACCAGCGCAACAAAAGCGCCGTTTTTTCATTAGTTAATAAAAGCAGCGACACCGCTCGCTACGAAATTTACTTAGAAGACAAACAGTTACTCTCCAATGACGAATTTTTAACTTTAGAGCCTAAAACAAGTCCTACTTCACTTACCAGTTTCACCCGTTACTCTCCTCGACGAGTCAGTTTATCCCCTGAGCAAGGTGCAAGAGTAAGGCTTGCTGTGCGTCCGCCAAAAGACATCAAAGCTGGTGAATACCGAAGCTACATCGTTTTTCATCAAATCCCTTTAGCCCCGACCACAGTTTCAGACACCACTGAATCCAATGACACGATGAACTTATCAGTCACAGCCTATTTACGTATTGCCATTCCGGTGATCATGAGAGTCGGTGATTTAATCGCAGAATTAACAGTGAACGGAGAATTGCTAGCAAGCCCAGATAATCAGCAACAACTAATTGTTGATATAAGCCGTAGCGGTCAACGTAGCAGTTACGGTGATATTGAAGTGTATGACAGTGCATCTAATCAATTAGTTGGCAGTTTAAAAAATGCATCCATCTATACTGAAAACGATCAACGTCGATTTGCAATAACACTTAACCAAGCAGTAAAACCTGGGACGGATCTACTGATTAGATATGTTGAAAATGACACTTTATTCGAGGCTAAAACAATCGAATCTGTGATCAAATTATAAGGACAGTGTGACTGAAAAACACCTACTTTATCTCGGCAGATTATGCTTTTTCGGCATATCAACCGTATAGCAAAATATACTTTTTGTATTTGTTTATTATTGCTATACATAGAAACAATCAATCCAGGGCTTGAATCATCAACGCCCTGGAGAACCGATTCAATTGATTTTATTGCCAATCTCAATCTCGCCGCCTCAAACAACCAATCCCAACATAAAGAAAGGGAAATCCCTGACAAAGAAGCTACCGTCAATGACTCGTTAACGAAAACGACCTCATCATTACAGCAAAGCACTTCATTTCAACGTCAAACCAAATCAAAGACAATGGCGTCAGAATCAATAACAACTAAGCCAGAACCTGAGTTAACTATCACATCAAAGCCGATAGCACTTACATCAACAGTATTAACTGTTGCTTCTACTTCAGCGTTAGTCAAACCCATCATAGTGAATTCTGAGAGCAAGAAAAAAGTTAACATTCAGCCCGAAACAGTCTCTTCCAAGAGAGCACCAACAATTGACTCAGCCCCTATTAATGGCCTTAGCAACCTGCCAACTAATCAAGAATTTAGTCAACAATCTAGTCAAAAAACTAGCCAACAAGTGACACTATCTGACGCGCCAAAGCTCATTCAGGCTATCTCCCCAGTGACTGTAGCCTCAACAGCAAATGATCCTGAAATAGCATTAGCGAATTGTTCTCGACGACTGACTCGAAGTTACACAAGCTCTGCAGCAAATGAAGAGCAATTTCTTGTCGGGCAGTTTAATTATGGTTCTGAGCAGCTAAGCGATGAGATTTTTATCTATCAAGATAAAGCAACCCTATACCTGCCAATACAATTTTTAGCCGATAATTTGATGCTACCGTTACAAGTTAACATGCAACCATTAAGCGTGAGCGGCTGGTATTTGACCACGGAAAACACTGTCGATATAAGCCAACACCTCATGCAATTTACTGCGCAAAATAGTGATTGTAATCAAAACCCAACTGACGTCTATTTTGATGATTGGGACATCTATGTCGATATTGAGGTGGTAGAGCAAATACTGGGATTAGAAATTCACTTTGATCATGCTCGTCAGTTACTTGCGGTGAATGAAAATACCTTAGTTCCACTTAGTCAGCTGCTTGAGAGGCAAAAGCGCCACCAGCAATTTAATCATCAAAAAAATGCCAATGACCAACAAAGAATGCGTCAAGTAACTAGCGAATATGCCACGATTGGCGATTTGGCGTTACATGCAGATGTCGGCGTCTCGCAGCGTAAACAAATAGAAACCCAACAACCGAAAGTTGATGGTTTTATCCAAGCAAGGACTGATTTACTCGGACATAGTGCCTATGCTGGTTACTCTTGGTCGGAATACGGCGAAACATTTAACGCCTATATAGAAAAAGCAATGGCCGACACTTGGGTTAAATACTATCGACTTGGCAGTATCGACTCCCATAACTTGGCGTTGGTTTCAGGCGCCAGCTCTGGTGAAGGTCTCATTCTTAATGCTGGTGACGCATTTTCAGATGACATTAGATACATTGTCGTTGAAGGTGAGTTAGAGCCAGGGTGGGATGTTGAATTATACCGAAATGGCGGTTTAATCAGTGTCCAACGTGTTGGTGACAATGGACAATATCGCTTTGAACAAGTCCCCTATTATATTGGAACTAACCAATACCAATTACGTTTATTTGGGCCAAATGGTGAAACACGAACAGAGTCCTTTAGTAAACTGCTCGACCCTTCTTTAATGCAAGCCGACAGCTTCGGAATGAACTTTGGCGTGATGCAACGAGAGCAAGATGATTTAAAACAAGTTTATGCGAGTGCAAACTGGGCGGTATCTGATAACTTCTCGGCTGGTATTGCCTTAATTGAGCAACAGGTTAGTGATAACAAATGGCTGTTTAACCCTTCTTTGACTTTAAGTATGTTAACCGACAACAGTGTCTGGCAACTTAATCTCACAGGAAATGAAACTGGAACAGCAGCTAACATTATTGCCCAAGGGAGTAATAGCCTAATTGACTGGCAAGCAGAATGGGCACACTACCAAGACTTTGAATCATGGGAGAATCCAAATAACCAAGTAAAACAACTGGCCAATATTAATGTGAATGGCAACCTAGACCACACGAATATGAGCTGGGGGCTCAATGGCTCATGGCAAGAACAAAACTTTGGTACAGACAGTATTTACCTTGGAGCAACTGTAGCAGGCCAGTTTCAGCACCTAGCATTGAGTAACGAGTTAAGTTGGCAAAACATCGCCGATACACAACGTTGGGCCAATCGATTAGCCCTTTCAGGTCGAGTCTCCGACTGGTACTTACGTAGCTATGCAGATATTGCACTGCTGCCCACAACAGAACTCACCCAGTTAGTGTCTAATGCCAGTACGTCTTTAAGCGAGCAAAGTAACTATCAGTTTGAAGTTCGTTACCAACCAATGGCATTAGCAGAAGTTACGGTGAGAAACTCTTTATCTTATTTTTTAGATACCACTACCTTAAGGCTGACATTAGAAAATGACTCTGAAGGTGATTGGTTTGCACAATTTAAGTGGAGTAGTTCTGCGCTATTAATTGCACCCGATAACACTTGGTTACTCGACAGAGTTAGCCATTTAAATACTGGAAGTGTAAAAATTATCGCTTTTCAAGATGACAACAACAACGGCCTATATGATGAAGATGAATTACCACTCAGTGGTCTACGTTTTTCAGGCCATAGTCAAGCTGATAGCGCAACGGATGAGCGCGGCCAGTTATTAATTACCCACATACAAACTTCAAGACCACATCGCCTTGTGCTAAATGAGCAATCACTACCTGACCCATTTTTACTGCCTCAAAACAGCATTTTATTAGTAAACGCTCATCCAGGGAATGTAGCCGAAGTGCTATTTCCTGTGTTATTTACTGCAGAGCTAGATGGCGAGATATTTTATGATGATGGGGTTGCGGCAAAAGGTGTGCTGGTGACGTTAATTGATGACGCTGATAATCAATATCATGCCCGAGTAGAGTACGATGGAGTGTTTATCTTTGAGCAACTGGTACCCGGTCGCTATCAAATTGAAATCAATAAACAACGCCAAGCCACACCAATCGAACTGAAGCCAGGTGAATATGTGACCCTCGCCACACAAACCATTTCTCGTTAAACCAAAACAAGATAAATAAGTGCGCATTTATTCAGCAACAACTAGAATAAATTATGGATTTATTGATGTGGAAACAAATAAAGCATGTCACTCTTTATGTTGGTGGTTGCCGTTTCACAAGCCCATTTTAACTTAGTGACCCCTGTGTCTATTGAGCAAATTCGACCAATGGATCTTGGAATGATATACAACCAAGCCAACGTTAATTGCCAGTTAGATCAATTTAACCGTCAAGGTAACGGCTGCCTCACTTCCGATAATCAACTCGGTCAATTTAAAATTCAAGGTAATGGCGAGTCTTCCATTAACGTGAGGGTATACCCAACTTCCACGTCCAACGTATTATTTACCCCTATTCTGCCCAATGGCAATCAGCAGCAATCATTTGCTTTATCTGAAACAGCAACAATTATCAATGTCGGTGGCAAAGTGGATGTGCTTAACGTTGAAAATGTTGGGCAACAGCAATTGTCATACACCATTGAAGTGAATTATCACTAACCGACAAAACAACGCAATGACTCTTTATTTCACAGCTCTTTATTTGTAAGTGCTAAACAATACTCGCATATTGGCAAGTGTTTCTAGTCAATTGCTCTGATTTCCTGTATAAGCATCGCCTCTAGAATATTTTTCAACTTTCTTAACCAAGCACTTTGTTTGCAAATATCAAAGCCAACAAGCTTGCACGTTATAAAAGTCAATCAATATAAAGATTCAATTTTTCATATTTATAAGATGGGCAGGTACGATTATGTCAGACAAATTTTTCTTCAAAGGCCGTCAAACGCCTAAACCTGCCTATGGCGAAAGTGGTTACAATACTAAACGTCAGGCTAAGCTTGGTACTAAAGTTAAGCCACTAACCTTGTCAGTTCAAACCGCAGAAAGAGCTGCGCAAGTACAGCAAATACTAGATGACAAAAACCTGTTTGCGAACATGACTGTTGATGAAAATAACGCTGAAAATATTATTGAGCTAGAGGGCATTATCAATAAGCCTACCGCAGTAACAGCCGAAGCAAAAATTAACCGCAACGATCCTTGCAGCTGTGGCAGTGGAAAAAAATACAAAAAGTGCTGTGGTTAATCATGTCTTGGCTTAAGTAATTCATTAGGACAGCTTAAAGCGACACACTAAGCACCACTTTAGCTTGAACAATAAAAATGGAATCAAAACATGTTTTTGATTCCATTTTTTGTTATGAAAATATCTTTATTTTGTGAAATATTATAAGCTTAACTTCGTTCTTATTATACTCAGTCATAGTGTGCTTAATAAAAGGCAACACTTTTATCAACAGGTTAATTAATCAACCAACGTGATACTAGAGGTCAGAGTGAACACAGTCATAGCAGTAAAGTCCTTGATAACGGCGGGCATCTTGTGCTGCGCTACCCTAAGTTGGCCCGTCATGAGTCAACAATTTAGTCTCGTCAACAGTAACCATACTCCTATGGCAAATATGGTAGTATATCTCACTCCTACCTCTCCCTCTTCAGCAAAAAAGATAGCCCCTGAATCAACTCAGCCTCCAATTGAAATACATCAAGAAAACAAACAGTTCAGCCCATATATCACGGTTATTCAACAAGGTTACCAACTCAAATTTGTTAATGATGATGATATTACTCACCACATTTATTCGGCATCAGGCCCCAAACGCTTTTCGTTTAAACTACGCAAAGATAGCACTCAACAAGATATGTTATTTGATCAAGCAGGCCACATTTCAATGGGGTGTAACATCCATGACTGGATGAGCGGACATGTGTTGGTGGTCGATACTCCTTATTACGGCGTGACTGATTCAAATGGTAACGTCACATTCGATGAGCTACCTGATTCTGAATATCAACTCGTTGTCTGGCACCCGCAATTACGGGCAGATAACAATCAATTTAGCCAGACGATAACAACGCCTTTAGCAGAGGCATTAACCATACAAATAACTGCATCAATGGACGACATCCCAACTCAACAAAGTTTGGATGACTTTGACTTTCTGGATGGATATTAATGCGAAATACGTTCAATAGTATTCAAACTCGTATATTCACCTTTTTCATGGTGTTATTAATAGCTGTTCAAGCTATTTCTTTTGCCATTAATTACTATTCGAATAAACGTTTAGAAAAACAGCAGTTAGAAAACCAACTATCAGTAGCTGAGTTGGTATTTAAGTCAGAATATGACAACCGAAATTACTATTTATCCGCTTTTGCCGAAACGGCTGCAAAAGACTTTGGCCTTAAAGATATTTTTATTGATGGCGACAGCCGCAGTTTTTTGGTGGCATTAAATAATCATCGAAAACGCATCAATGCAGATTTAGCTATTGCAGTTGATCATCAAGGGAATGTGATTGGCGAGCTGTTAACGACAGCAAAAGGACCTAACAAAGGCAAAGTTAATGTTGGACCAGAGCAAGGTCAGCCATTTAGATTCCCGCTCGCAACAGAATTTGAAACCAATAGCCCCATATACCCTCTTGGCGAGCATGTTTATCAGTTAAGGTTTTCACCATTAACCAGTGGCGCAGCAAACATTATTGGCTGGGTGGGCTTTGGCTTTATTATTGGCGACGAGTTAACGCATTCGTTATCGGAGCAAACCGGCTTGAACACTGGATTTTTGCTCACATCTGAAAAAAGTAACCAATTAATTAGCCTCTCCAATACCAGATTCACCCACGAAGACCATCAAGTCATCAGTGACTTTATTGAACACGATCAAACCAATGATGAATACATTTTATGGCAATCAGATTTAGGTGAGGTTAAGCGTGATAGCCAAGACAATGTTCAACTACATGCCTTTATGTATTTGAGTCGCAATGCTGCGCTTGAATCAGCACAAGATCATTGGTTTCAACAATTATTATTGATTTTATTAATGTTGCCGATGTCACTATTTGTGGCCTACATTATTGCTCGAGGTGTCACTAAGCCACTTACATTATTGATAAAACAAGCTCGATTTATTGCAAAAGGTAATTACAATTCAAAGGTAGAAGTTGGCAACAGTGCAGAGATGAAAGAACTCGCTGAAGAAATCACTGCCATGCAACAAGCCATATTAAGCCGTGAAAACAAAATCGCCTTTCAAGCCTACCATGACCCACTGACCAATCTAGGTAATAAAAACGAGTTAATCCGCATCACCTCGAGCTGGTTCGAAAGCAAATCTCCATTAGCAATATGCCTGATTAATATTCGTCGTATGACTGAAATCAACGGTACCTTAGGTCATGTTGTTGGCGATATGGTGATCACAGAAGTTGGCCGTCGATTAGCAAGCTTTGATGAAATAGATCTCGTCTGCCGTATTAACGGCGATGAATTTGTCCTTGCTATTGAGCACACAGAGCAAATATCACTTACCGCATTAATTAATCATGTCCAACAAACTGTTGAAGCCAATTACTGCTATCAAGACATTTCGTTGCATTTACAAACCACTATCGGCATCAGTTTTGTTTATTACCCAAGTGATCTCGAAACACTATTACGCCAAGCCGACACCGCCTTACAGTATGCGAAGAAACATCATCAACATTTACAGATTTACCACCAGCAAATTGATGTTAATACCGTAGACAGACTGCAATTAGTCAACGACCTAAAACCGGCAATTGAGCAAGATGAGCTAGTGTTATTTTACCAACCTAAGCTGAACCTCAAGCTCAATAAAGTAACCCATGTAGAGGCATTGGTTCGTTGGCAACATCCGATAAGAGGCATGA